>DXTB01000021.1:2900-17306 GCA_019410105.1 Clostridiales bacterium
GGGTGAACTCCCCGCCGGCTCGGCCTTCCAGACGGTGGAGGCCGACTTCCCCGAGGTGCCCGCCCTGATCTACGACGGCCCCTTTTCCGACCACCTGTCGGGCCGCACGCCCAAGATGCTGGAGGGGCTGCCCCAGGTCTCCGAGGCGGAGGCCCGCAGGGCCGCGGCAGCCTTTCTGGGGCTGCGGGAGGACATCTTCACCCTCAGCGCCCAGGGCGAGGGACAGCTCCCCACTTGGGGCTTCTCCGCCCTGGTGAATGGCGGCGAGCTCTATGTAGAGGTCACCCGGCAGGGCGGCCAGGTGCTCCAGGTACTCTCCTCCCGGCCGGTGGGCGAGGCGTCCCTCTCCGCCCAAGAGGGGCGGCAGAGGGCTGCGGAGTTTCTGTCCGAGCGGGGCTACCAGGATATGGACCCCAGCTACTCCATCCGGCAGGGCGGCATACTCACTGTCCACTTTGCCTCCCGCCAGGACGGCGTGTACTGCTACCCCGATCTGGTCAAGGTGGGTGTGGCGCTGGACACCGGGGATGTGGTGAGCTTTGAGTCGGAGGGCTACCTCATGAACCACGGGGACCGTACCCTCCCCGCCCCGGCCGTCTCCGAGGCGGAGGCGGCCGCCCAGGTGGACGGCTCCCTCACCGTTCTGGCCCACCAGCTCGCCCTGATCCCCACCGGCGGCGAGTACGAGGTGCTGTGCCACGAATTCAAGTGCCAGAACGCCTCCGGCGGCCACGTGCTGGTCTACGTGGATGCCGCCGATGGCCGCCAGGAGCGCATTCTGCTGCTCCAGGAGGACGAGAATGGGACGCTGGTAATCTGAAACGCGAAGTTTGGAACGTACAGTTTCTGCAAAACCGATTGACAGGGAATTAACAATGTGCCATAATAGGTTCCGGTAAATCGTTAAACTTTTAACGATTTAAAATTCACGTATACACGGAGGTACCTGTTATGTCCCGTTTTACGCTTCCCAGAGACATCTATTATGGCGCCAATGCGCTGGAAAATCTGAAGAATCTGAAGGGCTCCCGTGCGGTGCTGGTGCTGGGCGGCGGCTCCATGAAGAAGTTCGGCTTTGTGGACAAGGCCCTGGGATATCTGAAGGAGGCCGGCATTGAGACCCGCCTGATCGAGAACGTAGAGCCCGATCCCTCTGTGGAAACCGTGATGAGCGGCGCGGCAGTCATGCGGGAGTTTGAACCCGATTGGATCATCTCCATGGGCGGTGGCTCTCCCATCGACGCGGCCAAGGCCATGTGGGCCTTCTACGAGTACCCGGAGACCACCTTTGAGGATCTGATCACCCCCTTCAGCTTCCCCGAGCTGCGCCAGAAGGCCAGGTTCTGCGCCATCCCCTCCACCTCCGGCACCGCCACCGAGGTCACCGCCTTCTCCGTCATCACCGACTACCAGAAGGGCATCAAGTACCCCCTGGCCGACTTCAATATCACCCCCGACGTGGCCATCATCGACCCGGCCCTGGCCGAGACCATGCCCCCCAAGCTGGTGGCCCACACCGGCATGGACGCCCTGACCCACGCCATCGAGGCCTATGTGTCCACCCTCCACACCGTGTTCACCGATCCCCTGGCCCTCAAGGCCATCCACATCGTGGAGAAGGATCTGCTCCGCTCCTTTAACGGCGACATGGGCTGCCGCGAGGAGATGCACTACGGCCAGTGCCTGGCCGGCATGGCCTTCTCCAACGCCCTGCTGGGCATCGTCCACTCCATGGCCCACAAGACCGGCGCGGCCTTCTCCACCGGCCACATCACCCACGGCCTGGCCAACGCCATGTACCTGCCCTACGTCATCGCCTACAACGCCAAGGCCGACGGCGTGGCCGAGCGCTATGCCGACATCGCCCGCACCATGGGCGTCGTGGGCGACACCACCGCCGAGCTGGTGGAGGGCCTGCGCGCCAAGATCCGCTCCATGAACGATGCCATGGGCATCCCCAACACCCTGAAGGACTTCGGCATTATTGAAGACGAGTTCAAGGAGAAGCTGGATGCCATCGCCGCCAACGCGGTGGGCGACGCCTGCACCGGCTCCAACCCCCGCCCCATCGATCCCGCCACCATGGCCAAGCTGTTTACCTGCATCTACTACGGCACTGAGGTCGACTTCTGAATTCTGAATTCTGATTTCTACTTCCTTCCTCCATTTCTACATCATAAGCCGGATGGGCGCGGTCGTTTGACCGCGCCCATCCGGCTTATCTGCGTCCTGTTAGAGCTCTTTCACGTAAAAGTAGTGGCCGTACTCCCCCACGGCGGGCTCCACTGTGCCGAAACGGCGGTAGCCCAGCTTTTCATAGAAGCCGGGGGCCTGGAATCCAAAGGTGTTCAGCTCCAGGCGCTTCGCACCCTGGCGGGCGGCGTCCTGCTCCAGCTGGGCCAGGAGGCAGGCCCCCAGGCCGGTGCCCCGGCGGGACTCCGCCACCCAAAGCACGTCCAGCAGGGCCAGCTCCCCCATCCGGAAGGCATCGCAGCCGCCGATGATCTGTCCGGCCTCGTCCTCCACCACCAGGGAGAGATCCGCCGTATCGGAGACAAAGGTGCGGTTATAGGCCCGCAGGCCGGCGTGAACCGCCGCTTCCCCCGCCTCCCCGGCGGGCTTGATGACATAGTGCTCCATCGCGCTCAATCCTCCATATCAAACGGGGGCAAATCCCGGCTCTGGGGGATGGCGTCGCCCTCAAATTCCAGCTCGTCGGGGACGGGCTCTGGGGCAGCGTCCACCATCCCCTGCTTAAACTGCATCTCCTGCCACTGATCCTTGGTAATGAGCACTTGGCGGGGCTTGGAGCCCTCAAAGGGCCCCACGACTCCCTTCTCCTCCATCTGGTCCACCAGTCGGGCCGCCCGGGAGTAGCCTAGCTTGAGCCGCCGTTGGAGCATGGACACGGAGGCCATGCCGGTCTCCACCACCACTTCAATGGCGGCGGGGAGCAGCTCGTCGTAGTCGTCCCCCACCTCGTCCGGCGCGGAGCCGCCCACGCCCTTGCTCCCCTTCTCCTTCTCGGCGGCGTGCTGCTCGATCTCATGGATGATCTCCTCCGAGTACTCGGCCGAGCCGCTGTTCTGCTTGATAAAGCCCACTACGGCGGCCACCTCCTCGTCGGAGATGAGGCAGCCCTGCACCCGCTGGGGCTTGCCGGTGCCCAGGGGGAAGTAGAGCATGTCGCCCCGGCCCACCAGCTTCTCCGCGCCGGTGGTGTCCAGGATGATGCGGGACTCCAGGGAGGAGGCCACCGCAAAGGCGATGCGGCTCGGGATATTGGCCTTCATCAGGCCGGTGATCACGTCGGCGGAGGGCCGCTGGGTGGCGATGATCAGGTGCATGCCGGCGGCGCGGCCCATCTGGGCCACCCGGCAGATGGACTCCTCCACCTCCTTGGCGGCCACCAGCATCAGATCGGCCAGCTCGTCAATGACCACCACAATCTGGGGCATCTTCTCCATGCCCTCGGTCTTGGCGGCGTGGGCGTTGTAACTGGCCAGATCCCGCACCCCGATCTCCGAGAAGGCCCGGTAGCGCTTCATCATCTCCACCACCGCCCACTGGAGGGCGCCCGCCGCCTTCTTGGGGTCGGTGACCACGGGAATGAGCAGATGCGGGATGCCGTTGTAGATGCCCAGCTCCACCATCTTGGGGTCCACCATGATGAGGCGCACCTCCTCAGGGGTGGCCTTGTAGAGCAGGGAGATAATCAGAGAGTTGGTACATACCGACTTGCCCGAGCCGGTGGTGCCGGCGATGAGCAGGTGGGGCAGCTTGGCAATATTGCCCACCACATTGCGGTTGCTGATGTCCCGGCCCACAGCAAAGGAAACCTTGGAGGGGTTGTCCCGGAACTCACTGGAGTCGATGACATCGTGGATATAGACCGGGGAGACGAGCTTGTTGGGCACCTCGATGCCCACCATGGAGATCTTGTCCGGGATGGGGGCGATGCGAACGCCGGTAGCCCCCAAGGCCAGGGCGATATCGTCAGCCAGGTTGGTCAGCTTGTTAAGCCGCACCCCCTGGTCCAGCTCCACCTCGTACCGGGTCACCGATGGGCCGCGGGTCACATTGGCGATGGTAGCATCGATTCCGAAGGACCGGATGGTGTCGGACAGGCGGGCCTGATTGGCCTGGAGCTCGCTGGCCACGTCGGCGCCCGACACGCCTGCCCCCTCGTTCAGCAGCGAAACCGGCGGATACTGGTAGGCCGCCGGAGTCCCCTCCTCCAGTTTGCGGGCGATGTCCTGGGCCACCTCGGCCGCCGCCTGGGCAGCCTCCTCCCTCTTCACCTTGGCCACAGCGGGCTCCCGCTCAATCTCCGGCACCGGCGGGGCAGGGGCGGGCTCCGGGATGGGTTCCGGCACCGGTTTCGCCGCCTGAGCTGCCTCCTGAGGCGTCTCAGGCGGAGGGGACACGGCGATGGGTTCTGCCTCAGGCACATCCCCAGCCGCCGCACCGGCCAATACCTGGTCCGGCGTGGGCACCGAGGGCTTCCGGTTGAAAAAGCGCTCCTTCTTCTCAATGGGCTTGGGCTCGGGCCGTTTGCCCACCAGCGGACCATCGTCCACGGGGATATCGATCTGAGGCACCTGCTGGCGGCGGGCGGCGCTCTCCGGCTCGGGGGCACGGCGGCGCTCACGGGGCTTGGGCTCGGGCAGTTCCTCCTCCTCGTACTCCACCCGGGGCCGCTCACGGATCCGGTCCACGATATCCACCGGGGAGACGTGGAACACCACCATCAGCATGATGGCCGCGATCAGGACGAAGATTACACCGGCTCCGTACTTGCTGAACACCGCAGTCAGCCCCAGGGCGATCGAGCCGCTGACCACACCGCCGCTCTTGAGAGCCTCTCCCTGGCTCCACAGGGTCTTGACCAGCTCCAGGCTCCACTCATAGGAGCCCCTGGTCAAAATCAGGTGGAGCAGGCAGCCCACCAGCACTGGGGTGAGCAGGGCGCACCACACCCGCAGCCGCACCGGGCGGCCCCGGTGGAAGACCAAGATCCCGCTGGCCACCAGCAGCATGGGGGGCAGCAGCCAGTAGCCGTAGCCGATCAGGCCCTTGACCAAGCCGCAGAAAAAGTCGATAAAGATGGCCTGAATATGGAAGTAGCCAAAGGCGGAGAAAATGGCCAGCAGCAGACAGGCCACCGCCCCCACCTCCCGACGGATGGGCCTGGGCGCCGGGGCCTTCTTCCGGCTGCCGGCAGCGCGGGAGCCGGATGCGGTCCTTCCCGTACCCGAGGCCGTCCGCTTTCCGCCCGCGTTCTTCTTCTGTGCTGTGGCCATTGAAAATCAAATCCTTTCCAGGGTCATTCTTTTGTATCGGGTTTCTGTCACTTGAGCAGCATCATCTTCACGATGCCCGCTACCAAGCTGCCCAGGCCAACCGCCCAGCAGTAGTAAGCAAACTTGCCGAATTTCCCCTTATCGGACAGGCTCTTAACAAGCCGGATGGCAAAGTACCCCACCACAGCGGACACCGCTACGCCCACTAAGTACATGGGCAGCTCCTCAATGGGGAAGTTCGAGGCCAGCGCATCCTTAATTTCCAGGACGTTGGCGCCCAGTACGGCAGGAAGGGACATAAGGAAGGAGAAGCGCACGGCGAAGGCCCGGTCAAAGCCCCGCATCATGCCAACCGAGATGGTGGTGCCGGAGCGGGAGAGGCCGGGGATAACCGCCAGCGCCTGGCCGCAGCCCACGATCAAGGCGTCCGCCACCGTCGCATTTCTGGCGGTCTTGTGGCCCCGGGCTATGCGGTCGGAGAAAAACAGGATAAACCCGGTGGCCAGCAGGGCGCAGGAAACCATGATGGAGTTGGAGAACAGTTGGTTCACCGCATCCTGCAAAAACACCATCACAAACAGGGGCACGGTCGCGATGATGATGAGCATCACCATCCGTCGGGCCGGCGGCGGGGCAACGCCGGTATCCTTCCGCCCGGCCAGGGCGGCAATGCCCAGGAAGAACTCGCGGATCATATCCACAATGTCCCGCCAGTAGACCATACAGACAGAAATCAGTGTACCGAAGTGGAGCAGGACGGTAAAGAACATGTATTTCTCCTCCATGTTCTCCATCCCGAAAAACGTCTGAAACAGGGCCAGATGGCCGGAGCTGGAGATGGGCAGGAATTCCGCCACGCCCTGGATAATCCCCATTAAGATGGACATAAAATAAGTCAAAGTCAGTTCCCTCCATGCTGAATCATTTGGACATACGTATTTATATTAACATACGCGCGTGGATATTTCCATCCTTTTCTCCCGCAGTTCCCGGTCGGGACATTTCATACACGATGCACATATCATGACAACAGGCAAATATGGCGATACATGGCCATTTTGCTGTGCTTTTGCACAATAAAAAGCCGAGACCAATGGTCTCGGCTTTTTGCCGCGCCTTACCCGTAGAAAGCGTGGGCCCCGATGGTCGCCACATAGGGGCGGTTCCGGGAGGCCCAGCTTCCGGGGGCCACGGTGGGATTCACAAAGTACAGGGCGCTGCCCGCAGTGTTGGCACCGTCCAGGCACAGCTTGGCGGCAACCACGCTCTCAGCGCTGGGGGTACGGTTGATGCTTCCGTTAGCGGCGGGGGTGAACTGGTTGCGCTGAAAGATCACTTCGTAGACGCTGTTGGGGAACCGGGGGCTGGCCACCCGGTTGAGCACCACATTACCCACTGCAATCTTTCCGTCCAAGGGCTGATTGCCGCTCTCAGCATAGATGATGCGGGAGAGCCAGTACACCACGTCCGCCTGGTAGGCCTGCTCACCGGAGAGGATGGGCCCGCTGCCGGAGGTGATCTGGATGGTGGACTGGGTTCCGTCCCACTCCACGCCGGCGCCCAGCGCCTGGCACAGGGTTCGGATGGGAACCATGATGCTGTAGCCCTCGCACTTGACTCCGTCCGGCACGTACAGGTAGCGGCCGTTGGCCTCGATATACTGGGTGCCGGGCTTGATGTGGAGGGTCAGGCCGTCGGCCTTGACCTCTGCCTGACCATTGACCCACTCCGCCGTCGCGTTCGGATACAAGGCGCTCACGATGGGCCAGTAGGACACATAGGTAGTGCGCGCCTCCACACGGTTGGGCACATCTGCCACAAGGGTGATCCCATTGACTACAAAGCTGACGCTGCTCTCAGCCGCCGCCGCCTGCCCGGCCAGGGTAACGCAAAGGGCCAGGCTGACGAGCGCACAAAGGGCTCGTTTCTTCATGCTTAGGATTCCTCCTGTTACAATCTGTTACTTGTTGTTCACTGTTTTGTAACCGTATTGTAACCGATTCTCCCCTAAAAAGTCAAGAGGAAGTTTTGTCGATACTGTTCAATCCATTGTGCTGCAATGGTTTCAATTCACCCTTCTCTTTGCGCGTCAGAACATTTTTCGATGTTTCCAGCTCTCCTTCGGCTACAAATGATAACAAAAAGAAACACGTCCGGAAAGCTGTCCGGACGTGTCTCCACCGCGCTCAGCGGTAAAACCAGTGGGCGCCGGTCGTCATGACGTGAGTTCTGTTTTCCATAATCCAATGGTTGTTGGTCAGCGCCGGTGCCAGGAAGTACAGGCTGTCCTTGGCCACGTTGACCCCCTCCAAGCAGAGCTTGGCCGCCTGAATGCTCTGTTCCGTGGGCTCCTGATAGATTGTGCCATTGCGCACAGGGGTAAACTGCCCGCCCCACCGGTCGTCAAAGATCACACCGTAGATGGTGTCCGGGAAGTCCGGGGAATCCACCCGGTTAAGTACCACGTTGCCCACTGCGATCTGTCCCTCCAGAGGCTCTCCCCGGCTCTCCGCCGAGATGATGCGGGACAGCCAGTAGAGCTTGTCCTCCCGGTTGTAGTCGGGCTGCGTCGTTGCGCTGCCTCCCCCGTTGACCGACACTACGCCGGTGGCCGGATTCCAGTCCACGGTGGCGCCCAGCGCCTCTGCCAACACCCGCACCGGCACAAGCGTACGCCCCGCCTTCAAATGGACGCCGTCTTTGGCATACAGCGTACGGCCATTTGCTTCTATGTAGGCATCACCCGGCCGGGCCGTCAGCTTCAGCCCCTCCGCCCGGACCACAGCCCGGTCTTTCACCCAATCCACCTCTGCATCGGGGCGCAGCGCCTCCGTTATCGTCCGCAGGGGGACATAGGTAGTGTTTTGATGGACATAGCTGCCGCTGGCGTCCACCGGTGCGCCGTTGACCCGCAGCGGGCCGGCGGACGCCGCCTGTCCGTTGGTCACCAGAGCCGCACTCAATGCCACGGCCAGTACCAGCTTTTTCATGGTTCCACAACCTTTCTTTGTTTTGTAACCAGATTGTAACCGCTCTCCCCCCCCCCTTGGCAAGGCACAATGTTTTCCTGACTTCCCTCTTTTTTTGATTTTTTTCAATTTTCCTCTTGACGTATTTGAAAAAGCTGATATAATGATCTCTGCTGCTCGGCTGATGGGCGAGCAAGGATAGAGCACTCACCATGGAGAGATGGCTGAGTTGGTCGAAGGCGCACGATTGGAAATCGTGTAGGCGTTAATAGCGTCTCGAGGGTTCGAATCCCTCTCTCTCCGCCAAAACTCCGCAACCTTTCGGTTGCGGAGTTTTTATTTAATATGAATCAGGCGCCCTGCCAGCTTAGCTGGCAGGGCGCCTGTCCGGGGAGCTGTTCTCCCCGCCCCAACCCATTCGCAGGCCCTGCGCGTTCCGTCGGGAGTCTGCGGCCCCGTTCCATTCTCCCCAATGTCCGGGCGGCCGCCTGGCCGGTCCTGGAATTCACCTGTTAAGCGGAACCGTCGATCCCGAAATGAAAAAGCGGATACCTCTGTATCCGCTTTTTCCCACCTTGGGAGCAAGTCGAAAAAAGCGGTAACCTCAGGTTACCGCTTTTGCACGCACCATGCCTCTCCCCTCCACTCGGGGAGAAACTGCTCCTTGTAGGTCTTCTGACTCACACGTCCAGACAGCTATGCCGCCAGCGCATATCCCCCGCCTTCCCAGCACAAGCCAGTGACCCGCTTTCACGGAAAGAGGATACGCTCCGTGCTTACAGCTACGTACCCATCCGCACCGAGCGGAGCTGGGCCGTGTTCAGGAATTTCACCTGATTCCCTTGTTCAGCGAACAAGAATACGTGTCCCGCCCGGACAGGCGGGGTCGCGTAAATGCCACAAAAGCCGGAGTTCGATATTCAACTGTGCTTCCATCATATACCGCCCGACCGGGAAAGTCAATCCCCTTCCTCAGGCCACTCCTCATAGGCCAGCCGGCGGGAGAGTTCCGCTGCCATATCCATTACCAGGGGTGCCAGCGCCTCCAGCCGCGCCCTGGACATACGGGTGGTGGGACCTGAGACACTGATCCCGCCTACAATCCGCCCCGAGTAATCACGCACCGGCGCCGCCACACAGCGGGCACCCAGCTCCCGCTCCTCGTCCTCCAGGGCATAGCCCCGACTGCGTATCATCTCCAAGCTGTTCACCAGCGCCTCCCGCGTGACCAGTGTATGGGGCGTCAGGGCCCGCAGGCCCTTAACTGCTATGTACTCGTTCAGCTTCTGGTTACTGTAATTGAGCAGCAGGAGCTTTCCCGCGCCGGTGGCGTGGAGCGGGGCGCGTGCGCCTACCCGCTGGCTCACCATCAGGATTCCGTCCGGGCCGTCCACCACATCGGTGCACTCCACTTCCATTTCTGCCTCACACCACAGGCACACAGTCTCCTGACAGCGCTGCGCCAACTCTGCCAGGAATGGCCGCGCCACATCCCGCATATTGGTCTGTTCACTGACCAAGCAACCCAGGCGCGCAAACCGCAGCGACAGAGAGTAGTGCTGCGTACAGGGATCCTGATTGACATAGCCGTACACCTGCAGTGTATTAAGCATCCGCATCACCGTGCTGGCCGGCATTCCACATTTCTTAGCAACGTCCTGCAGCCGCATAGGGCCCTTACCGCGGGCCATAACCTCCACAATCTGAATGGTTTTTTCAATGGACTGATTGACCTTGGATAGTTTTGCATTCATCGTGCAACACCCTTTACTTCCAATGTCTTTTCATGTAAAATGATACCATATAATTCACGAATTTGCAACAGTTAAGGGAGCATTTTCCATCACGAAGTTGATAAGAGCAAACAATTTTGTCCGCGACAGGAAGACAGCAGCGCCTCTGGATTTCTCCAGAGGCGCTGCATTGTTTGAAAAGGTGTACCTTTACAAACTTTCAGATAGAACGATCCCTGTTTGTATGATACACAAGTCTTCCAGGATTTTCAATACTTTTTCAGCAAATACAAACAGTAAAATTGCGCTTTAGAAAGGTACACTTTTACAAAGCGGACAGTTTAGAAAGGTACTACTTTTGTATAAAGGAGAATAGAGCAAATGAGAAAACGACTACTAGCAAGCATAATGGCGATGGTACTGTTACCGTCTCTTTTTCCTGTTTCTGCCCTTGCAGTCGAGAGAGACAAGGGCAGCGAGACGCCGGTTGCCTGCGCCGTGACCGAGGGCTGTACCCTGCAGGCCGGGCATAAGTGTGAGTGCGTCCTGCCCGATGAACCGGAGACCACGGAGGATGATCCCGCCCCCGCTGACAATGTGATGTCCGGTAACTGCGGCCTATATGATTATATAAACAAGGAATATACCGATACTGTTAAATGGGCACTTACAGCGAACGATGAGGATGGTTATACTCTCACAATTTTCGGTAATGGTCCTATGGGAAATGCTTATATCACGGAAGACAATGTGAGTAGTGGCGAGCCAGAATGGCACTACTCACGCGAGAAGATTACTCGAGTAGTAATTCAAGACGGAGTAACCTCTGTTGGCGCGAAATCGTTTAAGAATTATACAAATTTGAAGACGGTAGTTCTTCCGGCCTCTATAACTAAAATTGGGCAAGATTCGTTTTATGGTTCTGGAATTACCTCCATCACATTACCAGCAAATCTGACTACTATTGAGCCACAAGCATTTTATAAATGTTCTTCTTTGAATGGAACGATTTCTGTTCCGGTTGGCGTATTTTCCATCCCATCCTATACATTTGCAGCGACGAGCATTAGTAGCATTGAGTTTAATGGAGCCGTCACTGAAATTGGAGTTAATGCCTTTATGGGGTGCAGTTCTCTGACAAGCATTACTCTGCCAGATACGGTAACGACGATTGCTCCTGGTGCCTTTAGTAACTGTATACAGCTTGAAAGTTGCGTTTTTCCAGAAAATCCACAGTTTACAAAAATAAGCAAGGAGACTTTTAAGGGGTGTACTAAGCTGGAAGAAGTCCTCATTCCAAGCTCTGTTACCGAAATTGCCGAGAGTGCTTTTCAAGGATGTACTAATTTGAAAAGAGTGGTTCTTTCAAACAACCTTAACACTATTGGTAGCATGGCATTTAAGGATGCATCTTTAATGGAGGGTGTCTATATTCCGGCATCGCTTTCCTCTATTCCAGAAAATAATCAAATTTTTAAAGGAATGGCAAATAATAGTGTAATTTATTTGGGTTCAAGCGATTTAATTTCCTTGATGTTGCAGTCAAAGGCTGATCCAACCTCAACAAGCAATGGATTCGATTCAGAGAAAACTTCTCTGGCCGTTACCGATGGCGGCACCTTTGCGGCGGACACCAAGTTTGAGTCTGGCAAGCTGGCAACTCCCATCAAAGAGGGCAGCATCTTTGATGGCTGGTACGAAAACGAGGGTTGTACCGGTACCGCTGTGACCAACTCCACAGTAGGAAAGACCTACTACGCCAAGTGGATCGAGCTGAAATCCGATGCTATTTCCATGGAGTACGGCTCCACCCAGACGCTCCCGACCATCGAGGGCGTCACCCTCTCCAACTGGCAGTCCAGTGACAGCACCATTGTCTCTATTGAGGACGATCAGCTCAAGGCAAACAAGGTGGGTAAAACCACCATCACCGCCACAGCCAGAACGGAGGCTGGCGGCACAGGGACGCTGACCGTCAATGTGGAAGTCACCCCCATGCGGATCATCTACGGCAAGGCAGCCACAACGCAGAATGACGACGGCATCGGCCGTCCGTACATCACCTACGCGCTGAATGAGGATGGCACCGCGCCCAAGTTCAGTGACCTGCTGGGCTTCTATCCGGTGAAAGAGGGCAGTCAGAACGGGACCTATGAGGCTGATATCACTAAGGACAAGATCGACCTCAAGCCCGGCATAGGTGATGACAGCGATGTTTACTATGTTTATCAGAACGATGTAAGCGGAAATATTATACAAACTGACACCCTGCCCACCCACCCCACCACCGATGCGGACGGCAATCCCCACAGCATCCGGGTGGAGCTGAAGCTGAAAAACCCCAACTACCGTTTCTGCACCGTGGGCACGAATTGGCAGCCGAGTGACACCATCATCCTCTATGTTACCTGCTATGAGGAAGGCATGAATGAGGTAGACCTCTATCTGGAGGGAGATGACAAGCCTCTGGAGACCTTTGAGGGAGACCGGGTGTACGAGTACACCGGCCAGGGCATCGTTCCTACCACCCGTAACCTGACCACCCTGTACACCAAGGGCACAAGCACTGACCATTCCATCACATCCTTCACCGCCCACTTCCACGCAGTACAAGAGGGCACCGCCTTTAGCGGAACGCACCTGTACAATCAGACAAACTCCCATCTGACCGCCGATGCACTCAAGGCCATCGCTCCCACCGAGCTGGGCGTCTACTCCTTTGTCATCAATGGGTATAGCAAGGACACCAAGACCTACTGTTACGCCTCCCGGCGATACAGCATCGTCATGGGAAATCCCAAGGGCGAACCTACCTTTGACAAGGTCAGCAGCGGCGTGGAGCTGTCTACCATCACCCTGTCCGGCTCCATGAAGAACGCGGCGGGTATTGAGGTCGCGGGTACATTCTCCTGGGATGATGGCGACCAGACCGTGGAGCGCGGTAAGTCCTACGCCTGGACCTTTACCCCAGATGATACTGACCACTACAACAAGGCCA
Organism: Clostridiales bacterium; assembly: GCA_019410105.1. Next base: position 15,904 of record DXTB01000021.1, read on the forward strand.
CAGGTACGGCTGTGGTGTGGCCCAGCTCCTCCGGCGGAGGCTCCAGCTCCAGCCGTTTCACCGTCAGTGTGGACAGCGGAAAAAACGGCTCCGTCACCGTCAGCCCCAAGCGGGCCGAAAAGGGCGACACCGTAACCATCACCGTGAAGCCCAACGAGGGCTATGAGCTGGACAAACTGGTTGTCACCGGCAAGAATGGCGGCGAAGTCAAGCTCACCAACGAGGGTGGCGGCAAATACACCTTTAAAATGCCCGCCTCCAGGGTGGAGATTGAGGCGAGCTTCGCAAAAATTGAAACCGAGCCCAAACTCCCCTTTGCCGACGTGAGCAGCGGCGACTGGTACTATGACGCGGTGGTCTATGTATATAAAAACGGCCTCATGGACGGCACTGGCCCCGCCGCTTTTGCGCCCACTACAGTGCTGACCCGCTCCATGGCGGCCCAAGTGCTCTGGAACCTGGCGGACAGCCCTGCCGTCCCCGGTACGGCAGGCTTCACCGACGTGCCGTCGGACGCGTGGTACGCCGGTGCGGTCAACTGGTCGGCGTCCCGGGGGATTGTGACCGGGTACAGCACCGGGGCCTTCGGCCCGGAGGACGCAGTGACACGGGAGCAGTTGGCGGCCATGCTGTACCGCTATGCGGGCACGCCGGAGCCCACGGGCAGTCTGGACGGCTTTAACGGCAAAGACGCGGTTAGCGATTACGCGGCAGATGCCCTGTGCTGGGCGGTGGACGAGGGTCTGCTGACCGGCAAGGGCGGCGGTTGGCTCAACCCCGCCGGCACCGCCACCCGTGCCGAGATGGCCGCCATTCTCATGCGCTTTACAGAATCCCACAACTAAGCACAGAAGCCCCCCGGACCAGGGATTAATTCTTCTAGGGACACAATGCGACCTCTGGACAACGCAGCCGGTACGGGTAAACAAAAAAGATAGTAAGTCATGAAGTTGACTTACTATCTTTTTTATCTTCTTAGTCCGCAAAAAGAGGAGTAGAGAGATAACGGTCACCTGTATCCGGCAGCAATGCCGTGATGGTCCTTGCCTCTATTTTCGGGCCGCTTGGCGGGTTGGAGCGCAGCCCAAACCGCAGCACCGGAAGAGATGCCAGCCAAAACGCCTTCGGATTGACCAAGCCCCTTACTATTGCCAGAGGTAGGCCCGATGATCACAGAACCGGGCTTTCATTTTCCGCTGGCCGCAGCATCGTCGATCATGGCTTTTGCGATACGGTCCTTGATGCTGCCAGCGGGATTGAAGTATTCGAGTTTGCCGAGCAGGTTGGCCTCCAGCCCTTCGCTCTGCTCAATAGGGACGAGATTCAGAGGCGGTGTTTTCCCGATCAATTGGTCCTCAAAATATAGATATTGCTCATTTTGTCAATAGGGCCGCTCCAAAAAG
>DXTB01000022.1 GCA_019410105.1 Clostridiales bacterium
CGACCCGTCTTTCCCCCCGCTTTCTTCGGCAAGAAAGCGGGCCCGCCGGAGGCATGACAAGAAAGCAGATATAAAGAGGGGGAGTATGGAAGGCGCGCCGACACGGTGCAGGGCGGGCCGATGTGGGCAGGAGGTGAATTGCCCCGGAGGGGCAAGAGAAGCCGCCCTGGGGCGTCGGCGCCTACGAAAGGCCGACGGTGGTGACAAGCCCTTGTAGGGGCGGCCTTTATGGCCGCCCGCGGGCGACCACAAGGGTCGCCCCTACGCGGAGAGGAGCGGCCGTGCTTTACGATTTGCCTTACAATATGTAGTGCTTACAAAGCCCACAGATTGCCATACAGTAGAGATGGTGATTTGTATGGGAAGAAAATTTCAACTGCCCTCCATTCCGGAGACAACGCCCAAGAACATACGTTTTCCCAATGAAATTATTCAGCAGGTGGACGAGGTGATCCAGGGGACAAACGTGACGTTTTCCCGCTTTGTAATTGAGGCGACGCGGGTGGCGCTGGAGAATATGAAGGAGGACGGGGAAGATGGTGAATGACTGGGAATCGGCCTTTGAGGCGTGCCCGCCCTACGGCGAGGGAAAGGGGGCCTATGGCCCCGAGGACACGGCCCTTTTGACGGAGATGGAGCGCACGCTGGAGAAGCTGCTGCCCTGGCTGGAGGCGGAGGGGGTTTACCTCCTGAACGAGTATCTGGAGGTCTACCGCCGCTATGCCCGCCGGAGCAGCCGCTACTACTTTTACCGCGGGAGCCTCTACGGGGCCCGGGAGGCCCTGGAGATCTGGGCGGAGGAGCACGGCGGGAGCGGCGCCGCACTTGCGTAATGGGCGGGGCTATGATATAGTATTGGCGCGAGACAGGCCGGAGCCGCTTCCGGCCGATGGATTTGAGGTCGCGCCCCCGCGGTGAGGCGGGCGTTTGGGTACGAAACGGGGTTTCGGCTGCCTGTGGGGACCTTGAATCAGGCAAAACGAAACGAAAGGATGTTTGTACCCGAATGGAAATCAACGGCGAGCAGGTGAACGGGACCAAAACCTACGCGGAGCTGGGGCTGTCCGAGGCCATCATGAGGGCCATTGAAAAGAAGGGCTATGTCCAGGCCACCCCCGTCCAGGCGGGGGCGATCCCCTATTTCATGGAGTGGAAGGATGTCATTGCCAAGGCCCCCACCGGCACGGGCAAGACCTTTGCCTTCGGCATCCCCATGGTGGAGCACATCGACCCGGAATGCGCCGACGTGCAGGGCCTGGTGCTGGCCCCCACCCGGGAGCTGGCGGTGCAGATCCAGGAGGAGCTGCGGGATCTGTGCGAGTTCAAGGAGGGGGTGCGCACCGTCTGCCTCTACGGCGGGGCCCCCATCGACAGGCAGATCAACACCCTGAAAAAGAAGCCCCAGATCGTGGTGGCCACCCCCGGCCGCCTCATGGACCACATGAAGCGCCGCACCGTCCGGCTGGACAAGGTGCAGACCGTGGTGCTGGACGAGGCCGACCGGATGCTGGACATGGGCTTCGTGCGGGACGTGACCCGTATCCTGGATCAGCTCAAGCACCGCAGAAACCTGGGCATGTTTTCCGCCACCATCAGCCGGGAGGTCATGGACATCTCCTGGGTGTACCAGCGGGACCCGGTGGAGATCACCGTCCGCCCGGTGGAGGAGTCCAAGCCGGACATCACCCAGTACCGCATTGATCTGGATGGCCGGGAGCAGAAGCTGGACACCATCGCGGCCCTCATCACCCACGGGGAGTACGAGCGGGCCATCGCCTTCTGCAACACCAAGAACATGACCGACCGGCTGGCCGGCCTGCTGAAGATGCGGGGCATCTCCTGCGAGGCCATCCACGGCGACATTCAGCAGCGCATCCGGGAGAAGACCCTGGAGAAGTTCAAGCGGGGCGAGATCAAGGTGCTGGTGGCCACCGACGTGGCCGCCCGGGGCCTGGACATCGACGACGTGGACGCGGTGTTCAACTACGACGTGCCCGACGAGCTGGAGAACTACACCCACCGCATCGGCCGCACCGGCCGGGCCAAGCGCCACGGCGTGGCCTACACCTTCATCGCCACCATCACCGAGGGCATCCGCATGGACGATATCGTGCGCAACACCAAGGCGGAGGTGCAGCGGCTCAGATACGACGCCGACGGCTGCCTCATGCTGGTGGAGGACGGCAAATAATTTTCATGGATTTTTAAGAAAGCCCGAAGGACTTTTTAACCCCTCCCGTGGTATCCTATGTCCAGAATTCGAAATCACCTCGGGAGGATTTTCAGATGAACGAGACAAAAAAGCTGTACCGGCTGGATCACGGCGCTCTGGCTGGCGTGTGCGGCGGCGTGGCCGAGTACTTTAATGTGGACGCCAACTTGGTGCGCCTCATCTGGGTGGCGCTGTGCTTCGCGGGCACCGCAGGGCTGTGGCTCTATGTGGCGGCGGCCTTGCTGCTGCCCAAGAAGAGCCAGGTCTACCCCGGCTGGTGAGGACAACGGAAAATACGGTACGGCGGCCGCCCCTCGGGCGGCCGCCGTGCTTCTGTTATCGGTATTCGGAGGAGGCATTGACATGAATTTTTATGAGCGGGTCTATGAGCTGGTCCGGCGCATCCCGGCGGGGAAGTGCGCCTCCTACGGGCAGCTCGCCCTGATGCTGGGCAATCCCAGGGCCTCCCGGGCGGTGGGCCACGCCATGCGGGCCTGCCGCACGCCCGGCGTGCCCTGCCACCGGGTGGTGCGTGCCGACGGCTCCACCACCCCAGCATTTGGCCCCGGCGTCCAGCGGGCGATGCTGGAGGCAGAGGGGGTGCCCTTCACCGCCGACGGCCGGGTGGAGCTGGGCGGCTGCCGGTGGGACGGTGCCTGACGGGTTTTGCTTGCCATTTGCGGACGGGCGTGATATCATTTCGGCATACTAGGAATTTAAGGAGACGAAACCTGCATGATCGAATTCCATGCGCCCACCCCGGCGGACAAGGCCTGGGTGGATGAACTGCTCGCCCGGGGCAACTACCGGGGGTGCGACTATAACTTTACCAATCTCTACGTCTGGAGCCGGGCCTATAACCAGCGCATCGCCCGGGTGGACGATTTTCTGGTGACCCATGTGTGCGGCCGCCTGGGGTGCAGCTATATGTACCCTGCGGGCTCCGGAGACATTGCCGCCGTCATCCGTGCGCTGGAGGCCGACGCGGCGGAGAAGGGGGAGCCCCTGCGCCTGGTGTGCCTCACGCCCCGGCAGATGGCGGAGCTGGAGGAATTTTTCCCCGGCCGGTTCGCCTACACCGCGGACCGGGACGGCTACGACTACCTTTACGAGGTGGAGCGGCTGGCCGAGCTGGGGGGCAAGAAGCTCCACGCCAAGCGCAACCACATCAACCGCTTTGTAGAGAACAACCCCACCTGGACCTACGAGGAGATCACCCCGGCCACCCTGCCCGAGTGCCTGGAGATGGACAAGGAGTGGTACCGCCGCTCCCTCCAGCGGGAGGGAGACGCCGAGGAGCGGGATCTGGGAGACGAGGGAATCGCCCTGCGCACCGCCATGGAGCACTATGAGGAGCTGGGCCTTGAGGGCGGCCTCATCCGGGTATACGGCGAGGTGGTGGCCTTCACCATCGGCGACAGGCTGTCCGCCGACACCTACGACGTGCACTTCGAGAAGGCCTACGGCGAGCTTCAGGGGGCCTACGCCATGATCAACCGGGAGTTCGCCCGCTGGGTGCGGGCCCGCCACCCGGAGATCCGGTACCTCAACCGGGAGGACGACATGGGCGTGGAGGGCCTGCGCAAAGCCAAGCAGAGCTATTACCCCGACCTGATGGTGGAAAAGCACACGGCGGTTATGAAGTGACGGTTTTTGAAGCGATAAGAAAGGAGCAGCTTATGTTGGAGATGCGTCCCGGCCGTCCGGAGGAGGTTCTGGCCCAGAAGGCGCTGTGGAAGGCGGCCTTCGGGGACGAGGGCCGCTATATCGACTGGTTCTACGAGTGCTGCGGGGCCTCAGCCGACGTTCTTGAGGTGGTGGAGGAGGGGCGGCTGGCCTCCATGCTGGCCCTGCTGCCCCAGACGTTGACCCTGCCCGGCGGCGGAACCGCCTCGGGCTGGTATATCTACGCCCTGGCCACCGACCCCGGGGCGCGCAGCAAGGGCTACGGCCGGCAGCTTCTCCGCTTCGTGGACGGCTATCTGGCCGAGCGGGGAGCGGACTGCGTTACCACTGTGCCCGCCGAGCCAAGCCTGTTCAAATTCTTCGGCACAGTGGGCTTTGCGCCCTGCTTTTCCACCCGGAAGCTGGAGCTGCTCAAGAGCATGCTCCAGCCCGCGGCGGAGGGCGACCGGGCAGAACCCGTGGAGCCGGGGGAGTACAACGCCATCCGGCGCCGCCTGCTGGAGGGGGCGCCCGCCGTGGACTACCCGGAAGAGCTGATCCGCTACCAGCAGGGCATGGGCCGCCTGTCGGGGGGCGGGCTGTACCGGTTGAGCGTGGACGGCGCGGAGGGCTGCGCCGCCGCCGAGTACACCGACGGGGAGAGTGTGCTGTTCAAGGAGCTGCTGCTGTCCCCGGACAAGATGGGCCGCGGGCTGGCGGCGCTGGAACGGGTGCTCCCCGGGGCGCGCTGCTATGTGCGCACCCCTGCCCTGTGGGATGGCATGAAGGGTAGCTACCTCCAGCCCTTCGGTATGATTAAGTGGTACAGCGCCGAAAAGCGGGCGCTCTGGGGGGAGGGCACCCACGGCTATATGGGCCTGGGCTTCGACTGAGCGGAGCCCATGGCGGGCGCGGACATCGGTCCGTGCCCGCCTTTTTGCAATTTATGCAGAAAAGCGATTCAAGCGGTGGGAATTGCATGCCCGGCCGAAATTGCATAAAAAGGGCGAATAGGTGAATAATATACGGAATATTTAAATTCCACACTATGAAAAAAGGCGGTTTTTTGGCTGGCACAACTCGAAAAGCGTCTGACAGCGAAATAATATGTGGACAGATAAGCGGAAAATTGTCTTTGCATGAAGGACACATGCAAGATTAGGGGGAGTTTCCATCAAATTTGGAGGGCCATACTCTTGACGCATGGGACAAATTACGATAAAATGGAGAAACACTTACGATGGGGCAGTTTCGATTGCGTGAACAGAGAATAATATGGGAAGTGAAAGAATGGCAAAATACATTGTGAAACGGGTGATCATGGCCCTCATCACCATTCTGGTCGTTGCCTGCGTCACCTTCGTCCTGATGATGTCCGTGCCGGGCAGCCCGTTCAACGACGAAAAGATTACGCCGGAGCAGAAGGCGGCCATGGAGGCCAAGTACGGGATGGATGACCCCCTTGGAGTTCAGATGCTGCGCTACCTCAAGGGAGTCATCGTGGACCAGGACTTCGGTGTCTCCCTGAAGATGCAGAAGGACCGTCCGGTGCTGGACATCATCACGGAGAAGTTCCCCCTCTCCGCAAAGATCGGCGTCATCGCCCTGGTATGGGCCGTGGCGGTGGGCATACCATTGGGCTGTCTGGCGGCCTACAACCGGGGAAAATGGGTGGACAGCGTCTTACGGGTGGTGTGTACCCTGGGTGTGTCCATGCCCGGCTTCGTGGTGGCCACCTTCCTGCTGATGCTTTTCTGCAATGATGGGGCGCCCTTTAAATTCATGGGCATCAACGTTATTTTTGACGCCTCCCAGGGGGCCAAGGCCTACCTGATGCCCTGTCTGGCCCTGGGCCTTTACCCCATGTGCTATATTGCCCGCCTGACCCGCTCCTCCATGCTGGACGCCCTGGGCCAGGACTATATCAAGACCGCGCGGGCCAAGGGTCTGCTGACTCCCAGGATCATCTTCAAGCACGCCCTGCGCAATGGTGTCATCCCCGTCATCACCTACCTGGGCCCCCTCACCGCCTTCACCCTGGTGGGCGGCTTCGTGGTGGAGACCGTCTACACCATTCCCGGCCTGGGCCGCTATCTGGTGCAGTCCGTGCAGAACCGCGACTACTTCATCATCATGGGCACCACCATCTTCCTGGCGACCCTGGTGGTCATCATGAACCTGGTGGTTGACATCCTCTACCGCGTGGTGGACCCCCGCATCGATCTGACGAAAGGAGAGTAAAAATGGCAGAGAAACAGAAAAAAGCTGTCTTTGGCTCCCTTCAGCCCGATGTGGACCCCCTGCTGGAGCTGAACGACCTGACGGCGGCGGACTTCGCCCCGGCTACCAGCGGGGAGAAGGAGGACTTCATCCAGCAGCGCAAGAGCGTATCCTACTGGGCGGATGCCTGGCGCCGCCTGCGCAAGAACGTGGTGGCCATGGTGGCCCTGGGCGTGATTGTACTGTTGGTGCTGTTCGCTTTTGTTGGCCCCATGCTGGTACCCTACGGATACGACCAGTTCAACGCCGGCGCAGAGAACCTCTACCCCTGGCATTACTCCCTTGAGGCCCAACAGGCCTATAAGGAGGCCACCTCCTCCCAGGACCCCGACGAGGCCGTTGCCGCCGCTGAAGCGGAGGCGGCCGCCCGCGGCGAGGAGCTCAGCAGCAAGGACAAGGCGCTCATCCGCGCCCAGGCCAAGGCCGGCGGCGGTGCCGAGTACGAGGGTATGAGCGAGGAGGAGATCTACAAGGCCCTGGGCTACTCCGCCCAGCCCTTCGGCTACTCCAACGACGAGCTGCAGCGCATCGCCGACGGCGAGAAGGTGTTCCCCCATGTGTTCGGCACCGACCGCTACGGCCGCGATATCATGGTGCGCACCATGTTTGCCACCCGAGTGTCCATGATCATCGGCCTCACCGCCGCGCTGATCGTGCTGGTCATTGGTGCGCTCTACGGCTCCATCTCCGGCTTCTTCGGCGGTACGGTGGATGTGGTCATGCAGCGCATCGTGGACGTTATCTACTCCCTGCCTGACGTGCTGATCATCCTGCTCATCGCCACGGCCATGGGCCCCCATGTCACCCAGTTCATCACCGACCACCAGGGCTTCTTCCTGGCGGAGTTCTTTAAGAAGGTGGGCCCCAACCTGATGGGCATGTTCATTGCCTTTGCCTGCCTGTATTGGGTGGGTATGAGCCGCATCATCCGCGGCCAGATCCTCACCCTCAAGAAACAGGAATACGTGACCGCGGCCCGTGCCCTAGGCGCCTCCAGCGGCCGGATCATCAAGCGGCACCTGCTGCCCAACTGCATCGGCCAGATCGTGGCCACCACCTGCCTGCAGATCCCGTCCGCCATCTTCACTGAGTCCTTCATGTCCTTCCTGGGCGTGGGCGTGCTGGCTCCCCTGACCAGCTTGGGCTCCATGTGCTCCGACGCGCTGGGCGGCATCAGCACCTACCCCTACCGTTTGATCATTCCCGCTATCATCATCAGCATTATGATCCTGTCCTTCAACCTGTTTGGCGACGGCCTGCGGGACGCCCTGGATCCCCGTCTGAAGAAATAAGAGAGGAGGAGACAATCAATGGAACAGAACGAAAAGTCCGGCAAGCTGCTGGAAGTCAAGGATCTGCGGGTCTCCTTCTTTACCCCCGCAGGTGAGGTCAAGGCCGTCAGCGGCATCAGCTATGACCTGGATTACGACGAGGTCATGGGCATTGTGGGCGAGTCCGGCTCCGGCAAGAGCCAGGAGGCTTACTCCATCATGGGCCTGCTCCAGTCCCCCGGCAAGGTCATCGGCGGTTCCATCACCTTCGAGGGCCGGGATGTCCTGGCCTTCAGCAAGAAGGAGATGGCCTCCTTCCGGGGCAGCGAGGTGGCCATGATTTTCCAGAACCCAATGACCTGCCTCAATCCCGTTTACACCGTGGGCAACCAGCTCATCGAGGCCCTGCGGGCCCACGACAAGAAAATCTCCAAGGCCGACGCCGCCAAGCGGGCCATGGAGATGCTGGAGCTGGTGGGCATCAACAACGTGGCCAAGCGGATGAAGCAGTACCCTCACGAGTTCTCCGGCGGCATGCGCCAGCGTGTCATGATCGCCATGGGCCTCATCTGCCACCCCAAGCTGCTGATTGCCGACGAGCCCACCACTGCTCTGGACGTGACCATTCAGGCCCAGATTCTGGAGCTCATGAAGGAGCTCCAGAAGAAGACTCACATGGGCATTATCTTCATCACCCACAACCTGGGCGTGGTAGCTGAGATCTGCGACAAGGTCTCCGTCATGTACGCCGGCAAGATTGTGGAGCAGGGGCCGGTGGACGATATCTTCTACAAGCCCGGCCACCCCTACACCGTGGGCCTGCTGCGCTCCATGCCCCGCGTGGACGCCGAGAGCTATGAGCGGCTGATCCCCATCGAGGGTACGCCCGTGGACATGCTCAATCCCCCCGAGGGCTGCCCCTTCGCCCCCCGGTGTGAGCATGCCATGAAGATCTGCCTGCAGAAGATGCCCCCCTACGTGGAGCTGGGCGAGGGCCACCGCTCCGCCTGCTGGCTGCGGGTGCAGGATCAGCTCGACAAGGCCGGACAGGAGAAGCCGGTACAGGATCAGGAGGTGAGCGGCCGTGAGTGAGAAGAATGACATCCTGGTTCAAGTGGACCACCTGAAAAAATACTTTCCGGTCAAGGGCGTTCACGGGCCCGGCGTCCAGGCGGTGGAGGACGTGTCCCTCTTTATCCGCCGGGGCGAGACCCTGGGTCTGGTGGGCGAGTCCGGCTGCGGCAAGACCACCCTGGGCCGAACCATTCTCCAGCTCTACACCCCCACCTCCGGCCGCATCGAGTACGGCGGCGAAACCATTTTCGAGGGACAGGACCCCTGGCCCGCCGGTGAGAACGGTGAGAAGCAGCACGTCAAGGTTCCCAAGTGCAGGCAGGTCAATATGCTGCCCTACCGCCGCAAGATGCAGATTATCTTCCAGGACCCCTCCGCCTCTCTGGACCCCCGCATGACAGTGGGCGAGATCATCGGCGAGGCTCTGGACATCCATAAGCTCTGCTCCTCAAAGGCCGAGCGCACCGACCGGATCAAAGAGCTGCTGGGCATGGTGGGCCTGAACACCGAGCACGCAAACCGCTATCCCCACGAGTTCTCCGGCGGCCAGCAGCAGCGCGTGGGCATTGCCCGCGCCCTGGCAGTCAAGCCCGAGTTCATCGTCTGCGACGAGCCCATCTCCGCTCTGGATGTGTCCATCCAGTCCCAGGTGGTCAACATGCTGGAGGACATGCAGCAGGAGCTGGGCCTGACGTACCTGTTCATTGCCCACGACCTGTCGGTGGTGCGCCATATCTCCAACCGCATCGGCGTCATGTACCTGGGCTCCCTGGTGGAGCTGGCCGAGAGCTATGAGCTCAACAAGAATCCTCTCCACCCCTACACCAAGACCCTGCTTTCCGCCGTTCCGGTGCCAGACCCCGAGGTCAGCCGCCAGCGCCAGCGCATCGTGCTGGAGGGCGATATTCCCTCCCCCATGCACCCGCCCAAGGGCTGCCGGTTCCACACCCGCTGCCCTTACGCCACCGACAAGTGCAAGGAGGCCGTGCCGGAGTTCAAGGAGCACGCGCCTGGTCACTGGGCCGCGTGCCACCTGCTGGGGTAAGCGAGGTTCCGGCACAGTGGCTTTGCCAACGGCGGGGGCAAGCCCCCGCCCTACGTGACGGTCGGTTTCGGTCCCCCTCGGAGAGCGGAGGGGGTATCGCGCCGCAGGCGCGTATCCAGGGGGAACTGGTTCCCCCTGGAAGGCGCGGCTTTGGAGCGAAGCGACACATTTCCCGCAGGAAATGTCCGCGCCTTTACTGGGCCGGCTGTCATCTGCTGGGCTGATTTCAGAGCCTTGCCGTGATTTGGAGCAGACAGTATCTGGTAAAGTGCGGCTTTACAAAGCGTCTGCCATGTGCTATAATGTAGACTATTAAAGACAAATGTATTTTTGCAATGGACAGGGGTACCCCTGTCCGCTGCCCCGAAACGGGGCAGCGATACATAGTGTATCAATGCTTTTGGGCATTTTGGTACAAAATAGAGGATCACAATTGATTGGAGGTACAAAGCGAATGAAGAAGAGCAGAGTCCTTGCTCTGGGCCTGACCGCTGCGCTGTCCGTGTCCCTGCTGGCCGGCTGCGGCACCGGAGATACCCAGACCACCCCGGCTCCCGAGGGGAGCACTCCCGTGGAGACCGGCACCACCGGTGCTGCGAACGAGCTGAACGTGTGCTTCGCGTCCGAGCCCGAGACCATGGATCCCAGCATGAACCGTACTGTGGACGGCAACGTTATGATTACCCACCTGTTTGAGGGCCTCTACAAGTGGGTGGACAGCGATCCCTCCGGCGACGGGCGCAACGGTGCTACCGCCGTGCTGGAGCCCGGCATGGCCGCCGAGGAGCCCACTGTCACTCCGAATGAGGACGGTACCTATACCTACACCTTCAAGCTGCGTGAGGATGCCAAGTGGTCTGACGGCCAGCCCGTGACCGCCAACGACTTCGTGTACTCCTGGCGCCGCCTGGTGGATCCCGCCACCGCCTCTCCCTACAACACCATTATCGCCATGGTAAAGAACGCCAACGAGATCATCGCCGGCGAGCTGCCCAAGGAGGAGCTGGGCGTCGCCGCTCCCGACGAGCACACCTTTGAGGTCACTCTGACCTACAACTGCCCTTACTTCCTGGACATCTGCGCGTTCCCCAACTGCATGCCTCTGCGTGAGGACATCGTGGAGGGCAACGCCACCTGGACCCAGGACCCCAGCACCTATGTGACCAACGGCGCGTTCAAGATGGCCTCCTGGACCCACGACGCCGAGATCGTCATGGTGCCCAACGAGAACTACTATGATGCCTCCAACATCACCCTGGAGAAGCTGACCTTCAAGCTGATGGACGATGCCAACGCCCAGCTTACCGCGTTCAAGAACGGCGACCTGGACTACATGCAGAATCCTCCCCCGGATGAGATGGCCACGCTGCTGACTGACGGCACCGTGATCCCCGGCGACTATCTGGGCAGCTACTACGCCTGCTTCAACAACACCAAGGAGCCCTTTGACGATCCCCTGGTGCGCAAGGCTTTCTCCCTGGCTATCGACCGCAACTACATCGTGGAGCAGGTGACGCAGGCCGGCGAGATTGCCGCTGACGCCTGGGTGCCCGTGAGCGTGGTAGACGCCGAGGGTACCTCCGGCGACGATTTCCGCACTGTGGGCGACAGCTACTGGAGCGTGTCCAAGGACGACTACGAGGCCAACTGCGAGGAGGCCCGGAAGCTGCTGGCCGAGGCCGGTTATGAGAACGGCGTGGGCTTCCCCGAGACCACCTACCTGTACAACACCGACGACAAGCACCAGGCCGTGGCCGAGGCCCTCCAGTCCATGTGGAAGAACGTCCTGGGCGTTGAGGTCACTCTGAATAACCAGGACTGGAACGTGTTCCTGGAGACCCGTACCAAGGGCGACTACAGCATCTGCCGCAACGGCTGGATTGCCGACTACAACGACCCCGTGTCCTTCCTGGATATGTTCATGACCGACAACGGCAACAATGACGCTCACTACTCCAACGCGGAGTACGACGCCATCATGACCAAGGTCCTGAGCGACTCCGACGCTGCTGGCCGTATGGAGCTGATGCACCAGGCCGAGGATCTGCTCGTGGGCGAGGACCAGGCCATTGCCCCCCTGTATTATTACTCTCAGCCTTACATGGTGGCGGACGATGTCCACGGCATGTACTACACCCCGCTGGGCAACTTCCTGTTCTTCCACGCTACCAAGGGTTAAATTCCTCTCTGATTGGACAAAAGGGCGGAGCCGCATGGCTCCGCCCTTTCTTTTTTGTGTGCTTTGACGAATGAATAAATATTGCATTTTTATGAATATGATGTATAATAAGAACATCAAAAAAGCCCACGCAGGGCACACAAGGAATAGGAGAGAATGCACTATGAAAAGTAAGAAGCTGGCCACCCTCGGCCTGACCGCAGTTCTGTCCCTCGGTTTGCTGACCGCCTGCTCCGGAGGCAGCGACGACACCAACGAAACCCCCGCCGGCAGCACGCCCCCTGTGACAGAAAGCGGCGCTCCTGCCGCCGACAGTCCCGCCAACTGGACCTCCGCTGACGCCCTGGCTACCGCCAAGATCGCGGTACAGGAGGGCACCACCGGCGACGCACTGGTGAGCGATACTTACCCCGATGCCACAGTCAGCCGCTTCAAGGCGGTCACTGCCTGCGGCATGGAGCTGCTCAACGGCCGCGTGGACTGCGTGGTGGTGGATTCCCTGCCCGCCCAGAAGCTGGTGGAGGCCAACGCCGACAAAATGATGATCCTGCCCTTCGCCGCCTCCGACACCAAGGAGGCCTATGCCATCGGCCTGCCCAAGGGCTCCGAGCTCACCGAGGAGTTCAACGCCGCCATGGAGACCCTGAACGAGAACGGCACCTACGACCTGCTGGTGCAGAAGCACATTTCCAACGAGGATGTAGAGCTGCCCGAGCTGCCCTCCTATGAGTCCAAGGGCACCCTGACCATGGGCACCAATGCCGAGTTCGAGCCCTTTGAGTACGTGGGCGACGACGGCGAGACCCTGATGGGCTTCGATATCGACTACGCCAAGTACCTGTGCGCCACCATGGGCTATGATCTGGAGATTGAGAACATGGACTTCGACGCCCTGCCCGGCGCCCTGCAAAGCGGCAAGGTGGACTTCCTGGCCGCCGGCATCTCTATCACCGAGGAGAAGCAGCAGGTGATGGACTTCACCAACGAGTACTACGAGGCCACCCAGGCGATCGTGGTGCTGAAATAAGCAAGGCCAACTAAAAAGTGGAAAGCCTGCGCCGCATTGGGCGGCGCAGGCTCTCCCTGTGTTTTGGAAAAAACGAAAAAGGAGGTTTTTCGGTGGAGCTGTTTCTACAGGAGCTTGCCAAGCTGGGTGACCGCTTCTACCTGGCGTTTGTCGCCGCCGACCGCTGGAAGCTCTATCTCTCCGGCCTGGGGAACACACTGGCCATTACCCTCGGCGCCATCTGCATCAGCACGGTGCTGGGAATGCTCCTCTGTTTGATGAAAATTTCCCGGTACAGGATTCTGCGCGGCCCTGCCAAGGCGTACATCGACGTCATCCGCGGCATCCCCGTGGTGGTGCAGCTCATGTTTATTTACTTCGTGGTGCTGGTCACCTGGACCAACAAGACAGCGGTGGGCATCATCGCCTTCGGCCTCAACTCCGCGGCCTATACGGCGGAGATTTTCCGCTCCGGCATCCTTGCGGTGGACAAGGGGCAGATGGAGGCGGGACGCAGCCTGGGCCTGACCCACGGACAGACGATGTGGAGCATCATCTTCCCCCAGGGCATCAAGAACTGCCTGCCCACCTATGCCAGCGAGTTTATTGTGCTGGTGAAGGAGACCGCCGTAGTGGGGTACATCGGTATGACCGACCTGACCAAGGCATATTCCACGGTACAGAGCCGTACCATGGACGCCATGCCGCCGCTGATTATCATTGCCGTCGTCTACTTCTGCATTACGAAGGTACTTTCCGTCATCTTTGCCAAAATGGAAAGGAGGCTGAGGGAAAGTGATCGCCGTTGAACACCTGACCAAGCGCTTTGGAAAGAACCTGGTTCTGGACGATATCTCCGAGACCATCGAGCAGGGGGAAAAGGTGGTCATCATCGGGCCCTCCGGCTCCGGAAAGTCCACCTTCCTGCGCTGCATGAACCTGCTGGAGACCCCCACCTCCGGCACAATCTCCTTTGAGGGGACCGTGATCAACGACCGCAAGACCGACATCAATGCCATCCGCCGCCAGATGGGCATGGTGTTCCAACACTTCAACCTGTTCCCCAACATGACGATTCGGAAAAACATCACCCTGGCCCCGGTCAAGACCAAGCTCATGAGCCAGGAGGAGGCCGATGCCGAGGCGGAGAAGCTGCTGGACCGGGTGGGTCTCAAGGACCGGGCGGACTCCTATCCCATTCAGCTCTCCGGCGGCCAGAAGCAGCGCATCGCCATCGTGCGGGCCCTGGCCATGAAGCCCAAGGTCATGCTCTTTGATGAGCCCACCTCCGCCCTGGACCCCGAGATGGTGGGCGAGGTGCTGGAGGTCATGAAGGAGCTGGCCGACGAGGGCATGACCATGGTGGTGGTCACCCACGAGATGGGCTTCGCCCGGGAGGTGGGCTCCCGCGTCCTGTTCATGGACGGCGGACACATTCTGGAGCAGAACGAGCCCCACGCCTTCTTTGCCAATCCGAAGGAGGAGCGCACCAGAGAGTTTTTGTCCAAGGTGCTGTAAAAATATGCAGAAGGGCCGGCCAGCTGTATCGGATGGCCCTTTTTTACACACCGATTACAGGAGTTTTACTTGTGGTGGCGGGACGGCTGTGCTACAATGCAGATATGTGGACGGACTGCCCTGTCCGCTCAGAGATGAAAGGAGAGACCCCAGATATGAAGCACTTCCGTATTCCTGTCCTAGCGCTAGCTACGGCCATCAGTTTATCGCTGGCTGTGCCGGCCGCCGCCGCAGTCAGCGATGCCTCCGGCACCTATGCCGAGAGTATCCAGCGCTTAGCCGAAGAGGGCGTCATCCGGGGCGACGGTACCGGTGCCTACCGTCCCGACGATCTCCTAACCCGCTCTGACGCGGCCTCCTTACTCTATGAGGCATTTGATCTAGTACCGGTATTCCTCATGGAGGCCCCCGTCCCCGAGGTCAATGAGGACGGCACTGTGCCCGAGCCGGTGACCAAGCAGTTCTACTCTACCGACACCACCGTGGCTACCCTGGCTGCGGTGCTCATGCCTGCCGCCCCCGATGCCGTGGGCACTTGGGCGGAGACTGCGGCTAACACCGTGCTAGAGGCCCGTCTCATGGATCAGATCGACGGGGAGTTTTGCGGTGAGCAAACCATGACCCGCGACGACTTCGCTCTGGCGGTGATGAAGGCTGTCTATGGCGCGGACAAGAACATGGACTTCCTAGCCCAGGGCGCTGAGGACGGCCTGCTGCCCGCCGACCTGCCCCTGAACGGTACGGCGATCACCCGGGGCGAAGCGGCCTATATACTGGACAGCGCCATCAAGGATCTGACCATCATCACCACCATGTCAACCTCTGATATCCACGGTCACATGATGTCCTATACCCCCTCCGGCTCCGGCAGCGAGGTGGGCGGCTCGGCTAAGGCGGCCTGGCTCTTTGACGAGGCCGAGCGCCGCAACCCCAACACCCTGATCCTGGACGGTGGAGACTCCCCCTACAACACCGACCTGGCCAACATGTCCCAGGGCCAGTCCAGCGTGGACGTGATGAACGCCCAAGGCTATGATGCCACCGTGTTGGGCAACCACGACTTCGATTATGCCTTTGACAATCTGCTCTCCCTGGCGGAGCGGGCGGAGTACGCCATGCTCTCCGCCAACACCTACTGGAAGGATGGTACCTACCCTGAGCAGTTCGCCCCCTACATCGTCAAGGAGGTGGGCGGACTGAATGTGGCCATTGTGGGTCTGACCGACGACGGCAGCAAGGCTACCACCCACTACTCCAACACCCAGGACATTGACTTTCACGACCACTGGGAGGTGGGGCAGCAAGTGGTGGATCAGGCCAATGAGGAGGCCGATCTGGTTATCATGCTGGCGCATCTCCACGGTGCCAACAACGAGGTACCCACCCGTATCGACGGCATCGACATGGAGGTCGGCGGCGGAAACGACACCTTTGGCCGCCCCTTGAACATCGAGGGCACTGTGGTGATCAATCCCGGCGGCGTAGGCACCTGTGTCAACCAGACGAACCTAAATGTGAAGGACGGGGAGCTACTGGGCTACACCTTCAACCAGATCATCCTCTCCTCCGATGTGCCTGAGGATCCCGAGGTCAAGACCATCATCGCCGACTACCAGGCGGATCTGGATGCCCAGATGGAGGTGGTCATCGGCCGGTGCGCCTCCGATATCCCTTGGTCCAGTGCCCTGGTCCGCGCCCAGGAGAGCCCCCTGGGTAACTTGGCCGCCGATGCCCTGCGGGACTACTGTGACGCCGACATCGCCATCCAGAACGGCGGCGGCATCCGGGCTGGCCTAACCGCCGGTGACGTGACTGTGGGCGACATCTTCGGCATGTTGCCCTTCGACAACAAGGTCACCCTGGTGGAGGTCACCGGCCAGACCGTGTGGGAGGCCCTGGAGAACGGTGTGGATGCCTATCCAGAGCTCAACGGCAAGTTCCCCCAGGTTTCCGGAATCCAGTATACTTTTGACGCCTCCAAGCCTGTCGGCGAGCGCATCGTCTCCGTTACCATGGTTGACGGTACCCCTCTGGATCTGGACGCTTGGTACACTCTGGCCTGCAACGACTTCATGTGTGGCGGCGGTGACGGGTACACCATGCTTAATGTGCTCAACCCCGACGGCGCCTCCTCCAACAGTGAGACTGCCACCCAGGAGCTGCCCGGCTGCAGGCTGGTATACCGCACCAACGACTACTACCGCACCGTGATCTCCCGGTACATCCAGGAGCAGGGTACCGTCGCTCCCGACATGGAAGGGCGCATCACAATCCTGAATCCCCAGGATGTCAACGGTACCCTGAGCTGAACGGACCGCCCCCAGGATAAGGGAACCGACGAATGAAAAACGCCGCCCCGGCTGTGCCGGGGCGGCGTTTTTAGCCGCTGATCGGATTATTCAGCGGAGATCATATAGTAGTATACGGGCTGACCGCCGGAGAGCAGGGTGATCTCGGCGTTGGGACAACACTCGGTAAAGAGCTTGAGGGCCTTCTGGGCCTCCTTCTCGCTGACGTCCTGGCCGTAGAAGATGTTGATGAACTCGGCGCTCTGCTGGGCCTCGGCCTCCGCCAGACGGCGGAGCAGCTTCTCCAGCT
>DXTB01000023.1 GCA_019410105.1 Clostridiales bacterium
GAGGCCAATGCGTGCGGCTTTCAGAAGGGCGACCGGGGCGTGATTTTGAAATGACCCTGGAGTGGCGGGGGCGGACGCTGGTCATTACCTGGCTGCCGGTGGCCTCCATGGGCCGCCTGGCCGCCTGCGCCCCCCAGACGGCGGCGGAGACCGAGGTGCTGGCCGCCCTGCTGGCCGGGGCGCGGGTGCGGGTGGAGCGGGACGCCCTGGAGTACCGCCGCTACCGCCGTACCGCCCCCCTTGGCATCTATCAGAAATGCGCCGGTCTGGAGCGGCGCCTGCGGGAGATGGGTATTTGTGTTGCTGGGACAGGTGGCCGGTAAGGTCTGGGCCACAAAAAAATCCCCCGCCCTCACCGGGCAGGCGTTTCTGACCGTGCGGGTGGGTGAGCGCCTGCTGGTGTGCGCCGACTGCGTGGGGGCCGGGGAGGGAGAGACCGTCCTCGTGGCCACCGGCGGCGCGGCCCGGGTAGCGGCGGGGGCGGAGCTCCCCATTGATGCCGCCATTGTGGGCATACTGGACGAGAGCTAGAAAAGCAAGGCCGCCGCATGTGGGCGGCGGTCATCCTCTCAGGCTGGCGGCCCAACCGCCCGCCTGAGCCGCGGAAAGGGGACATACTATGTCCATCAACGAGATTATTGTCTACCTCATGGTCGTCTTTATGGCCTTGGGTGCGTTTGACCGCATCCTGGGCAATCGGTTCGGCCTGGGGGAGAAATTTGAGGAGGGTATCATGGCTATGGGCTCCCTGGCCCTGGCCATGATCGGCATCATCTGTCTGGCCCCGGTGCTGGCCAACCTGCTCCGGCCGGTGGTGGTGCCTCTCTACCAGGCCCTGGGGGCCGATCCGGCCATGTTCGCGGGTACCCTCCTGGCCAACGACATGGGGGGCGCGCCCCTGGCCCAGGAGCTGGCCCTGACCCAGGAGGCGGGACAGTTCGGCGGCCTGATCGTAGGCTCCATGCTGGGCCCCACCATCGTGTTCACCATCCCGGTGGGCCTGGGCATTATCAAGGCGGAGGACCGCCCCTATCTGGCCACCGGCGTGCTGGCGGGCGTCATCACCATCCCCATCGGCAGCTTCGCGGGCGGCCTGGCGGCGGGCTTCCCGGTGGGGATGGTGCTGCGCAACCTGATCCCCATCGCGCTTTTCGCCGTGCTCATCGCCCTGGGGCTGGCCTTCCTCCCCAACGGGATGGTAAAGGGCTTCCAGGTCTTTGGCAGAATCATTGTGATTATTATCACCATCGGCCTGGCGGCGGCCATCATCCAAAAGCTGACCCCCCTCACCCTCATTCCGGGAATGAACCCCATCTCAGAGGGCGTGGCCATCGTGGGCGACATCGCCGTGGTGCTGGCGGGGGCGTTTCCGCTGGTGTATGTCATCACCAGGGTATTCAAGACCCCTCTGATGAAGCTGGGCCATGTGCTGGGCATGAACGACATCGCGGCCGCCGGGCTGGTGGCCACCTTGGCCAACAACATCCCCATGTTCCAGATGCTCCACGATATGGACCGGCGGGGTAAGATCATCAACGTGGCCTTTGCGGTGTCCGCCGCCTTTGTGTTCGGCGACCATCTGGGCTTTACCGCGGGCTTTGATTCCACCATGATCTTTCCCATGATTGTGGGCAAGCTGGTGGGCGGCGTGACAGCGGTGGCGGTTGCCATGCTGATCACCAGAAAATACAAGGAGGAGCGCCATGGATAAGACCGCATTGGAGGCGCTGGTGCGGCAGGTGCTGCTGGAGCGCCTGGGCGGCGGAACCCACGGGGTGAAGGCCGTGCAGGTGCCCCGCATCGCGGTGACGGAGGAGCACCGGATGGACACGGGAAATCCCCTGGACCGGGTCTACACCCGTGATCTGTTCACCCTACAGGAGTCCCCGCGGCTGGGGGTGGGCGTCATGGAGATGACCGACACCACCTTTCCCTGGACCCTGCGCTACGACGAGATGGACTACGTGCTCAGCGGACGGCTGGACATCCGTATCGGCGGAGAGACCGTCTCCGCCGGGCCGGGGGAGCTGATCTATATCCCAAAGAACAGCTCCATCCAGTTCTCCGTCACCGGGCACGCCCGCTTCCTTTATTTCGTCTACCCCGCCGACTGGCAGAGCCAGGGCGGCTGATTCCGGGCGGGCGGCCATCGGCCGCCCGCTTTTTTTACACAATCTGAACGGTGCTCACCGCAAACGCACACCCTTTTTACATCCGTGCTCGTATACTGGGGGGCAAACGGAGGTGCCGTTATTGTGGATTATGGGATATGGACGCTGCTTCCAATCGTCGTCGTAGTGGCCGTGGCGCTCAAGAGCAGACGGGCGCTGGAGCCGCTGATTCTGGGAACCCTGCTCACCTATATCATCGTCGATGGACTTTCCTTCCCCATCGGCTGGATGGACGCCTTTTTCCGGGTGGCCACCGACCAGAGCCACCAGTGGGTGTTCATGGTGTGCGGCCTGTTCGGCGCGCTGATCGCCCTGCTGGGCGCCTCCCACGGGACGCTGGGCTTCTCCCGGCTGCTGGGTCGGCTTTGCCGGGGCCCCAGGACCACGCTGATTGTGACCTGGGTCATGGGGATTCTGATCTTTGTGGACGACTATCTGAATATCATGACCCTGAGCACCTGCATGCGCAAGCTCACTGACCGGCAGAAGGTGCCCCGGGAGACCCTGTCCTACATCATCGACTCCACCGGCGCGCCGGTGTGCGCCCTGCTGCCCTTCTCCACCTGGGCGGTGTTCTTTGCCGGGCTGTTCTACGCCGAGGCGGGCATCCCGGAGCTGGGCTACGGGAGCGCCATCAACACCTTCTGCGCTGTGATCCCCTTCATCTTCTACGCCATCGCGGCGGTGGCGCTGGTGCCCCTGTTCTCCCTGGGGCTGGTGCCCAAGCTGGGGCGGATGAAGAAGGCCTACCGCCGGGTGGAGGAGACCGGAAAGGTCTACTCGCCGGAGAGCGCCGAGCTGAATCTGGAGGACGAGGACGACTCCCCGGCCATTACCGGCTGCCTGTGGGACTTTGTGCTCCCCATCGGCACGCTGATCGCCTTGACTATCGTGGGGGGCGAGCTGTTCCTGGCCCTGGTGGCCGCCATCGCCGTGTGCTTTTTGCTCTACATCCCCCGGAAGAAGCTGTCTCTCACTAGGTTCTGCGACCTGGCCATGCACGGCTTTTGCAACATGATCCCCACGGTGGCCATCATCTTCTTTGCCTTTGTGATGCAGGAGGGCATGACCGAGATCGGCATCGCCCCCTTCGTCATCAATGCCGTCAAGTCCATCCTGAGCCCGGCGGTGTTCCCGGCCATCGCCTTCCTGGTGGTGGCGGCCCTCAACTTCACCACCGGCAGCGTGTGGGGCATCACCGCCGTGACGGTGCCGATCCTGCTGCCCCTGGCCTTCTCCATCGGGGCCAACCCCCTGCTGGTGATGGGCGCCATCGTCTCCGGCGCCACCCTGGGCAGCCACGCCTGCTTCTACTCCGACGCCACGGTGCTCACCTCCAGCTGCTGCAAGATGGAGAATATGGACCACGCCCTGTCCCAACTGCCCTATTCCCTGTGTGCGGCCGGGCTTTCGGCGGCGGGCTATCTGGTGTGCGGCCTCCTGATGTAGTATAATAGGGACAGAATGGGGAAAAGGAGGAGTCAGGATGCCCATGTATTTGTATTTGGGCGATATCACCCGGATGGAGACAGACGCCATTGTGAACGCCGCCGGCACGGATCTGCGGCGCTGCCCGGGCATCTGCGACGCGATTTTCGCCGCCGCCGACACGGAGAAGCTGGAGAGGGCGTGCCGGAAGCTGGGCCGCTGCCGCATCGGGCAGGCGGTGGCCACGCCGGGCTGCGGGCTGCCCTGCCGGTACATCATTCACGTGGCCGGGCCGGGCTGGTACGGTGGGGAGCCCCGGGAGCGGTTCCTGCTGGCCGGGTGCTACCAGAACGCCCTGCATAAGGCGTATCTGTGCAGTTGCCGGCGGGTGGCGGTGCCGCTGATCTTCTCCGGCGACTGCCACATGCCGCGGGCGGCCTCCCTCCGCGTGGCTGGGGCGGCGATTGCCGATTTCTGCCAGCGCCATCCCTCCATGGAGGTGACGCTGGTGCTCTACCGGCAGAGCATCTACGACATGGCTAAGCGTATCCTGGGCTGGGAGGACGCGCCGTCATAAGGGGGGACGGGCCTGCATATACATGCCACAGTTACCGAAACCAGGTAGGAGAGTGGATGGATATGCAAACAGGCTGGAATGAGAACCGGGCGCTGCTGCGGGGCACCGCGGCGGCGGAGCCGGTGCTGTCCCATGAGACCCACGGCGTGGTATACGAGACCTTTCCCCTCGCCGTCCGGCGGCTGTCCGGCTCGGAGGACCGGGTCAATGTCCTGGTCCCTAGGGCCCTGCTGGAGCAGCGGCCCGTGACGGAGGGGATGGAGCTGGAGGTGGAGGGGGAGGTGCGCTCCTTCAACAACAAGAGCGGCAAGGGCAGCCGCCTGGTGATCACCCTCTACGCCAAGGAGCTGCGCCCCGCCGCCGGAGAACACGAAAACCAGCTCCTGCTGGCGGGGGTGCTGTGCAAGCCGCCGGTGGTGCGGCGCACCCCGCTGGGCCGGGACATCTGCGATTTGATGCTGGCGGTGAACCGCCGGTACGGCCGGGCGGACTACCTGCCCTGCATCGCCTGGGGCGGCCTGGCCCGGCGGTGCGGGGCACTGGAGGTGGGGGACGGCGTGCGCATTGAGGGGCGGCTCCAGAGCCGGGCCTACACCAAGGTGGACCACGGCGTCAGTGAGGTGCGCACCGCCTACGAGGTCTCCGTCATGAAGCTGGAGCCGGTGGAGACATAACAGAAGGGCGGGGCTGCTGACGCGGCCCCGCCCCTTTCGGGCTATTTGCATTTCGGGTTGTTACGGAACAGGCGGATTCGTGACGGCGGTTTCCTTTCCGCTCAGTTGAACTTGTAGATCTTCCGGGCCAGGCGGTAGAGCTTGACGGACAGCTTGCGGCCCTGGTAGCCGGGGATGTTGCCCACGAAGGACAGGGAGCGGTACTTGAGCTTGTGGTACAGCTCCGGGTTGCTGGTGCGCAGGTACTCCCACAGCTCGGTCTTTTTACCCAGGGCGGCGGGAGAGCCGTCGATGATGAGGAAGATGGAGGAGATGGTCATCATCATGGACAGGTAGCTGGTCATATACCGGGCCAGCTTGCGCTGGGTTTGGTAGAGCTGCTTGAGGTTGTGGCTGTCGATCATCAGCTTGGTGACCCGCACCTGCTGGTCTACCCGGGTGACCATCACCTTTTCGTTCACGCTCTGGTCGGCCCGGCCGATGAAGTAGCGGTAGAGATCCACATCCATGTAGTAGATGCTCTTTACCGCCGGCAGGGGCTGGTAGACAAAGATGTTGTCCACATAGAAGGTGTGCTTGGGCAGCTCCAGCCGGCAGGCGCGCAGCATCTCGGTGCGGTAGATGACCGAGTGCATCAGCAGGTACTGGGAGGGCCGGAAGCGGCCGATCTCGTTCCAGGTGAACACGCGGCCCTCGGGGAACACGTTGGTATACTTCATCACCTTCTGCGTGTTGTCCTCCACGTGCTCATAGACGTAGTTGGCGATAAAGAGGTCCAGCGGCTGCTCCGCCCCGGCGAACGCCCTCAGCTTGTCCAGAACGGCCTTCAGGGCCGCCTCGTCCAGCCAGTCGTCGGAGTCCACCACCTTATAGTACATCCCTTGGGCGTGGCGCAGGCCCTGGTTGACCCCCTCACCGTGGCCGCCGTTCTCCTGGTGGATGGCCCGCACGATGTCCGGGTACTCCGCCTGATAGCGGTCGCAGATGGCGGGGGTGTCGTCCTTGGTGGAGCCGTCGTCCACCAGGATGATCTCGATGTCGTCCCCGCCGGTGAGCAGGGTGCGCACGCAGTGATCCATGTAGGCCGCGGAGTTGTAGCAGGGCACCGCGAATGTGATGAGCTTTGACATGGGCAGTCTCCTCACTTCAATAGGTCGTCACACAGCTCCAGCGCCCGTGCGGCGATGGCGTCCATGTTGTAGTATTTGTACTCCGCCAGCCGGCCCAGCAGGTGGAAATTCGGATAGCGGTCCGCCTCCGCCCGGTATTTGGCGTACAGGGCGTTGTTCCCGGCGTTGATGATGGCGTAGTAGGGGATCTCCCCCTTCGCTCCGGTGTAGGCGCGGGAGTACTCCTTCATGATGGTGGTTTGGCCGGGCAGCTCCTGCCCAGTCAGGTACTTGAACTCGGTGATGCGGGTGTAGTCCTGATCCACGGTATAGTTTACCGTTCCGTGGCTCTGCCAGAAGTCCACCGGGTGGGTCTCAAAGCGGAAGTCCAGGGTGCGGTAGGGCAGGCGGCCGTATTTGCAGCCGAACAGCTCGTCCGCCGCGCCGGTATAGATGATGGGGCCGGAGAAGGGCCTCCCGTCCAGAAGGGCGGCGCTGCCGTCCAGGGTCAGGCGGCTGGCCGCGTCCACCCCCAGCTCCACCGTGATGTCCGGGTGGTCCAGCAGGGACTGGAACATGGGGGTGTAGCCCTCCAGAGGCATGCCCTGGTAGGCGTCCTGAAAGTAGCGGCAGTCCTCCGACAGAAAGACCGGCACCCGGGCGGTGGTGTTGGGGTCGATCTCCTCCGGCGTCTGCCCCCACTGCTTCATGGTGTAGCGGACAAAGACGTGGCCGTACACATAGTCGGCCAGGGCGGACAGCTCCGGGTCGGGAT
The DNA here is from genome assembly GCA_019410105.1 of Clostridiales bacterium. The sequence goes on from DXTB01000023.1 coordinate 6,735, forward strand.
TCTGCCGCAGCTCCAGAATGGTGACCTTTTTCTCCATGCCATAGGCGGATACCAGCTTCTCCGCCAGGGCGCGGGCCTTCTCCGGCGGAAAGGCGGCCCGCAGGGAGACCAGGTTGAAGGGCACCGGGTACTCCAGCCGCCCGTCCCCGTCGGGGAGATTGGCCACCACCTGGTGCTCGTAGGGCCGCCAGCGGGTGAAGCGGGAGAGATAGTCAAACACGCGGGTGCTGTTGGTGTGGAAGATATGGGGGCCGTACTGGTGGATCAGCACCCCCGCCTCGTCGAAGCAATCATAGGCGTTGCCGCCCACGTGGTTCCGGCGCTCCAGCACCAGTACCCGCTTGCCGCCCCGCTCGGCCAGCTCCCTGGCCGCCACGGAACCGGCCAGGCCGGCTCCGATGACAAGGCAGTCATATTGATGATTCATGGGGAATCGTCCTCTCTTCTCTGGTGTCAAACACAGTGTACCACAGGTTTCGGGAAAAAGGGGTAAACATCCCATTAAGATATTCTTAAAATTACTTCCCTTTCCCCTCGGGAGCGGTTGGCTGATCCGGCTCGGTGGGGTAGAGGCCCACTTTGGCGGAGGGGCCGCCTAGAAAGCACTCGGCATAGTGGTCCATGGCCTGCCGGATGACCTGCACGGCGGCGGCCCGGTCGTTCACATCCTTGGCCACGGCCTGCTTGCCCTCCAGAGCCTTGTAGACAGAGAAGAAGTGCTTCATCTCGTCAAAGAGGTGGGGGGGCAGATCCATCAGGTCGTGGTAGGGGTTGTAGGTGGGATCGGAGAAGGGGATGGCGATGATCTTCTCGTCGTTCTTGCCGCCGTCCAGCATGGAGATGTAGCCGATGGGGTAGCAGCGCACCAGTGTGAGGGGGTCGATTTCCTCCGAACAGAGCACCAGCACGTCCAGCGGATCGCCGTCGTCGCCGTAGGTGCGGGGAATGAAGCCGTAGTTGGCGGGGTAGTGGGTGGAGGTGTGGAGCACCCGGTCCAGGATGATAAGCCCGGTTTCCTTATCCAGCTCGTACTTCTTCTTGCTGCCCTTGGGAATCTCAATGACCGCCACGAAGTCCTCGGGCTGGATGCGGCTGGGGCTGATATCATGCCAGATATTTGACATCGTAAACACTCCTTTTGTGGGTCTTTTCTCCCATTATAGCCGTCCGGGAGGAAAAAAACAACATTTGTCTTGACAAATAAAACCTACAGATGTATGCTCAGCTTGAGCAAGACATACATTTGTAGGAGGTGAATGGGATGAAGAAGCTCAACCGCCTGCCCGAGGCGGAGCTGACCGTCATGCGGGCCGTGTGGCGGCTGGAGCCGCCCGTCCCCACCGGGGCCATTCGCGCCCGGCTGGAGAAGGAGCGGCCGTGGAATCTGTCCGCCCTTCAGACCCTGCTGGCCCGGCTGACCGAGCGGGGCTTCCTATCCGTGGGGAAGGAGGGGCGGCAGAACGTCTACACCCCCCTGGTGGACGAGGGGGAGTACCTGGCGTTTGAGAACGCCCCCTTCCTGGAGGGGAGGGGCCTGCCCGGCCTGGTGGCCGCCCTGTATGACAGCCGCTCCGTCAGCCGGGAGGAGCTGGCCGAGCTGCGGGCCTTCCTGGACGAGGCCATGGGGAAGGAGGGAGACGTATGACTGCCCGCTTTGCCGACGTGCTGGAGATCTCCCTGGCCATGTCCGTGGTGCTGGCCGTACTGCTGGCCCTGCGGCCCCTTTTGAAGAAGCGGCTGCGGGCTGGGGCCTTTTACTGGGTGTGGCTGCTGGCCGCCCTCCGCCTGTGCATCCCCTTCAACCTGAGCCTGCCCCAGGCCCCGGTGACGGTGGAGGCGGTTCCCAGGGCCGTCTACCGGGTGGACACGGTTAACAGCAATCCCGGAAACCATCACTATGCGGCCCTGACAGAAGAGGAGGCGGCATCGGAAGAGGCAGCGGCAGAAAACAGGCCGGTGGATGGCGGTTCCATTCAGGATGTCTATACCCCGCTCTTCACCCTGGAGGGGGCCGTAGCCGCCCTGTGGCTGGCCGGGGCGGGGGCATTCCTGGCTTGGCATCTGGCAAAATACGTCCGCTTCCGCCTGCGGGTGCGCCGCTGGGGGGCTCCGGCGGAGGACGCCGCCCTGCTGGCGCGGTTTGAGGCTGCAAAGGCGGAGCTGGGGGTGAAGAACCTGGCTCTGCTGGTCTGTCCCGCCGTAGGCGCGCCCCTGGTGACGGGCTTTGTGAACCCGGCGCTCCTCCTGCCCCGGGAGACCGTGTCCGACGGGGTGCTCCAGCACGAGCTGATCCACACCCGCCGCCGGGATCTGTGGTATAAGCTGCTCCTGCTGCTCTCCCGCTCCCTCCACTGGTTCAACCCCCTGGTGCACTGGATGGCCGCGGCCGCCAGCCGGGATCTGGAGCGCTCCTGCGACGAGGCGGCGGTGGCGGGGCGGGACGCCGCCTTCCGGGCGGCCTACGGGGCGGCCATGCTGGACGCGGTGGAGGAGGGCATCGAGGCCCGCGCCCCCCTGACCACCCACTTCCGGGGCGGCAAGGCGGCCATAAAGGAGCGCCTGCTGTCCATCGCGTCGGGCGGAACGCGGAAAAAGGGCGTGGCCCTGGTCTGCGCCGCCGCCCTGGTGATCTCCGCCGGGGCCGCCGCCTGTTCCCTGGGGACGGCAGAGGAGCCCCGCCAGCTCAACGGTATCTTAGACCGGGAAAACTACGCCCTGCGGGGTGTGGGGGAGTATGTGGCGGCCTTTGACGCGGCCGGCGGCTTTATCGTCGATCTGGGGGATCCGACAGAACCCGGCGAGGCGCGGCCGCCGGCATGGGGGATGATCGTCAGCCGCTACGATCCGAAGTGGTCAATGCGGGAGGATCGCCTGCCCGACTTTGCCGCCCTGGTGACCACCTACGATGTGGAGATGTTCGACGACGACGGCAATCCCGTCCTCCCGGCAGAGGCGGTGGCGGTGACCGTGGAGGATCTTTCTTGTAAAATTGAGGACTTGGAGCCGGATGCCGACGTGCCTCTGTGGACTTACAAGGTGCTGGTGGAGCGGGCCGACGGCCGGGAGGAGCTGCATACCTTCTATTTGATGAACCAGGCCGATCCGAACAACGGCATCTATGACCTGTGGTTCGATCTGTCCCAGGTGAGCCGGGAGGAGGCGGAGGCCGTTCGGAACACCCTGGTGCTGGGTTACGACCGTACGGACAGTCCGGACGGCACCCGCCTGCTCTCCATCCAGCCGTGGGGAGGGGACTGCATGCTTTATGACATCAGCGGGGAGCACCCTGTGGCGCTGGGACAGGTCAGTTGCAGCAGCGGCATGCCGGGCGGTGCCGTCCACTCAGATCCTCTCTGGTCTCCTGACGGCAGCCGGGTGGCAGTCACCTCGACAGGAAGGACCATTGATGCAGGGATGTCCTTTTCCTTCCCCATTGGACCGCTGCCCCCGGAGCTGACCCATCAGAAAGAGGGTGGCCTGTCGGGCCTCACCTTTGCCGCCCTGAACCCGGAGTACCAGATGGGAGATGCCGTCGGCTATCCCCGGTGCGTTCCCCTGGCCTGGTCAGAGGACGGCCTGTCCCTCCAGTATTCCTGGGCCTGGGCGGACACGGAGGGACAGCTCCATGAGGGCACCGCGTGGTACTGCTTTGACGAAAACGGCCGCTTTACGGAAATCCGGGACGTGGTGGAGAACGATGTGTATCCCGTGCACGGGTGAGGCGGCAACGAAACGTTTCCTGATGCCGCCGACTTTTTCGGCAGGCAGAAGCGGGGCGGAGGAATTTCCTCCGCCCCGCTTCTGTTTTTATCAGCCGATCCGGGCAGACTGGTTACTGCATGCTGTTCTCGTACGCCTGGATCATCTTCTTACTTAATTGACCAGTACGACCTTTTATTTTTTCAAGTTCTTTTTGCACGATTTCGCCAGTTAAGAGGTGAATTTTCAAACTTATTTGCCTGTCACTGTTTGGAGTAACATCAATCCGTTTAATGAAATTGTCCACAAAGTCACGGTTTATCATTCCGTCCTCTAAATCTTCCAGCTTGAAGGACAGGGCACGTTTTAACCGCTCCACCTGGGCCTCCATCTGTTCCGCAATTTCCTCCCAGTTTGCCATGCTGTCCAAGGCTTTTTCAAGTTCGGCTTTCTGTGCCCTGGTCTTGTCCATCATGCGCTTGAACTCGTCAAGCGTCAGATCACCAGATACTTTCATATCCAAAAGCTGGTCTTGCTTTTCATCAATGGAAGAAAGTTCTTTTGCTATCCGCTCCCGTTCTGTTTTATAATGGGCCGTATCATCCATGACTTGCCGATACTGTTCCAGATAAGTGGCTAAGATTTCATCAGCGCCTTTAGAAAACTCCCGGAAAGCGTCTAGGATAATTGGATTTAACTCACTTTCATAAATTGCTATGGAGCGACAAGAGGCCGTACCGTGATTGATTTTGTGACTGCATAGCCATTTACTGACGTTTGTACCCTTGTAGTGAACATCCTTACAGTAATAGGGCGCTCCGTCCTCAGTACAGTACAGTTTTCCGGTATAAATGTTCTTGTGTGTGGAGCAGTTGCGCCGCCCTTTTACGTCAATGCTCCGCCGCTTAAATACTTCATTGGCCGCTTGCCATAGCTCCTCACTGACCAGAGCCGGGACAGTAGTGCCGTCCTCGTCCTTATACATGAGCCATTCATCCTCTGGGAGAAATTTCTGACGCTTGTTGAAAATGTCGATAACTTTGACTTTACCGCCCACAAAGTACCCTTTATATTTTGGATTGGTGATGATATTTGACATGGTGGTGTGGGAAAGGCGGTTGCCGTTGTTATTTCGATAGCCCTCTTGAAAAATAATTTCTTCAATCTCTTTCATGGAATACTGATTAGTAGCGTAAAGCTCAAAAATCCGGCGTACCATTGGGGCGGTTTTTTCGTCAATTTCTAATTTGCAGTTTACTTTTTTATATCCCCACATCCGGCACCCCAGGACGTGGCCCTTTTGGATGCTTTTCTGGTGTCCGCGCTTGACACGTTTACTAATTTTCCGGCTTTCGTTCTCAGCGTCAACTAGCTTTTGCTGTATCTGTATGTCGCAATCGGTGTCATAAGTGTTCAGATCGTCATAAAGGAAAATAACAGGAATACCCTTGTCCTTTAGGTATTGGATATTTTGTAAGCCCTCCATTGTGTTACGACCAAAGCGGGAGATTTCACCCGTTACCAGCAAATCATATTCACCCGCAGCACCCGCCGCCAATAGATTTAGAAAGTCTTTCCGCTTTTTGGTAGTCAGCCCGCTCTTACCATCGTCAATAAACGCTTTTACAAATGTCCAGTTTTTGTGTCTCTCGATATAGTCCCGGAAATCGTCAGTCATATTATGGAGGGATGCGGCTTGTGTTTCCTTTTCCGTACTAACACGGGAGTATGTGGAGCAACGGAGGGGAAGGTCTGCAATATCGCTATGTTCTAGTAAATCTCGCAACTCGTAGATTGTCATTTTAACAGCCTCCTTACTGGAAGTTATATCATGTTCTATATCTATATTATAATATAAAATCTTGAAAATGTAAAGGGCAACGGGCCGGAAAAAGTAAATTTTCCAGCCCGTTTTTACTCACCCGTATATGCTTTTAACTAAATTTTGTTCCGTATTTTTGAATCATACTAATTTCCATTTTTTTATATATCTCTTTTGTAATCAGCTCATTTTCTAACGCATATCGGTTGAGCTGAAGCAAGTAAGCTAACATGACCTCTTGCTCCATACGTCTGCGCCCCTCTAACGAGGTAGGAGCCAATTTGTGCGCACCTCTCCTTCCTAAAGATTGTCATTACTTTTCCCAAAGAATGGAGATTTATGCTTATAGGCCCTCCATATAGTAGGCTTGGAACACAGTCCCGTCCCCAGTGATGAAGCGGCCTCTTGCGTCCTTGGGTATCTGTTCGGCGGCGCTGGTGTTGTCCAGGATGATACCGGACAATACGCTTTCGGCCCTGCCGCATACCCGGAAATCCATGTTGTTCTTGATTTGGCCGGGGAGAATGTTAGCGTCTGGCCGCTGGGTGGCAAGTATCAAGTGAATACCAAAGGCCCGCCCCAGGCGTGCAAGGGTGGCAAGCCTGTTTTCGATCTGATTGAGCTTGTCTCTGTCCTCCTTGCTCCGGCCTGTCCTGTCCAGCAGTTCCGCCACCTCGTCACAGGCGAATACCAGCCGGGGAAGCCCCTCCCCAGTGGCCTTGTTAAATGCGTCCAGGTTGTCACACCCGGCATCATCAAACCACTTCTTGCGGGCTTCCAGCACCGCCACAAGCTGGCCCAGGACATAGAGTAAGGTATCTTCTTGGAAACACATGTGGCATTTCTGCCGCCAGACTTTGGGGAAGTCCACGCCGCCCTTGAAATCGGCTATGTAGACCTCCGCCCCCTTGCGGAGTGCCTGCATAAGCAGGAGCTTTAACAGGACGCTCTTGCCGCTCCCTGTGGAGCCGCCCAGCAGGATATGGGGGATATTCGTAAGGTTGACCGTCACAGGCCCGGTGAGGCTTTCCCCCAGGACTAACACAAAGTTGTCCGGGGACAGGTATTTGTCTTTCCAGGGGAGCAGGGCCGGAAAATCGCTTTCAGCGGGGGCGGAATAGACACGGATGATTTTCCGTCCCTCTGCCCATGTCATTTTAGCTATGGTGATATTCAGGGCCGTTTCAATTCTGGCCCGCTTGTCCTCCCATTCTCCCAGGGGTATGCCGCAGGGGTCGAACTCCCAGACCGTCAGCCGGGGATTGTCCGTGTCCTGCCGCTTGGCTATGAGGGGAGGGGCCTCCCCCGCATGGTTGACAAGCCCCACTTTCTGCAAGCCCTCCCTTGCCGCTTTGCCGCCCCAGGGTGTCCCCAGAAGCACCAGGACGGCCAGGAGGCCGCCCACGGCGTAGAGGGGGAGCAGGAGGTTGATAACGGCCTCCAGGACGGGGGAAAACATGCCGTAGGTGTCTAGGCCGAACAGATACGCCCGGAACAGCCAGACCAGCACAGCGCCGATCAGATAGGCCGCCAGCAGCACCCGCTTGTGGGGAGTGTCCCTAACCGATTCCAGCCCTCTTTTCATGCGTTGGAACAAGTGGCGGTTTTCCGTCCGCCTGTTGATGGTATCTTTTTCATTTCTGGTCATAGGGAAATCCCCCTTTCTTGTGAATGACCGTGGAGCCGTCCGGGAGGTACTCTATCACGGTATGAATACGGCGGAGGAACGCCCGCCAGGTTTCCGGCCTGTCCCACTGTTCCGATCTATATTGCTTCTCCACGGGAAGATTGGAAGTAATATAGACCATCGTATAACAAGCTGTTTTGTCGTTGTACCGGGCCGGAAGCGCCAAAGGGTAAATATCCAGGTAGTTGAGCATATCTTCAATCGGTATCTGACTGCTGAACTCCTCGAAAACAAGCACTTCCTGCCCGTGGTAGCCGTCAAAGGAAACGCCTCTTGCGGCCCGATAGTTTGTCACCCGGTAAATGCTCCGGGGGTCGTGGGTTTCGTAAATGCTCCTCGTCTTGCCCGCACCGCTGGCCCCGTAGAGATAGGACACCTGCAAGGGCCTGTTCTCCACGGCGTACTTTTCCGCCGTCAGGGTTTGCCGGAGCAGGTCAATGTCACGGACACGAAAGGCCATAGCCGGGTTATCGTCTATGATTTCCGTGGTGGTCATGCCGTCCCGGATATTCTGGACGAGACGGAACATCTCCGGGTGTTTCTCCGCCCGTTCCGGGGGTATCTCGCCCCATTCCTCGAAAGTCCCAGGCACCGAAGTTTCCGCCTTGTCCGTGTCCGCCCATTGGCCATCTTTCCGAATGTACGCCCGGTTGTCCTGTACTGTTCCGTATGCCTTTTCGATATGGGCCGTTGGAAAGCGGTTTTTGACGGTGGAGAAGCGCACAGGCGATGGCGCATAGAAAAACAAGTGCGTGTGATATGTCCCCGTTGACGCTATTTCATCACCCATGCAGTAATAGGCGGGAGAAAACCGCTGTAAGATTTCCTTGATTGTGCTATGATCTAACCCGGCCTCCAATGGATTGTTGATTACCAGCGCCCACTTGCGGGATTGGCTGTTGTTGCCCATGTATGGCCTCCTTAATTTGCTACATGCTACAAGTTTCCCATAAGGGGTAATACTAACCCCTTATGGGAGGGGCGGCGCTGGCGCTGCCGCCGGGGGCCATTTCCTTGAGGGAACTGTCCTAATCCCGGCTGGCCTCACCAGCGCCGCCCAAACATCAGGCTTTTGGATTTACCAAATGGATACCCGTAGCCTTGGCCCCCACCTGGGGCTGGCCCTGGCTCCAATAGATAAACACCTCTAGGCCGTCGAAACGAACTTCGGCATAGCCGTCCGGGGCATCCATGAGCTTATCCCCGTCAATGCGCACATTGATTTTGTCCAGGCCCTTTTCCGGCAAGGCCACCGTATAGCGGTAGCCGAGGACGGTATCTGTCCGCCTGTTGTTCTGGTACTCGTAAGCCGGGGACACCTCCACCAGCCACAGCTTGTTCCCCAGGCTCCGGGGGTCGATAGTCAAATCGGTAATTTTCATGGTAAAACATTCCTTTCCTATTCAGGGGGGCGGCGGCTGGCCCGGCCTCCGCCCTGGCTGATAAGTTCACAAGTCCTTGTGTTGTACCTATCATAATCTGAAACAGAAATGTTTTCACGACTTACTAAGTCAGAGGTGTTTCCTGGTGATTTCAACGGCTTGCCGCAAATCTGACGTTTCAATCAGCCGTTTTTCCCGGCATTTTCTGACTTAGTAAGTCAGAAAATTTTTCGTTGCTTTATTTCCGCTGTTGGGAGCCTAGTAGCTCACCTTGCTTGTGAAAGCCCATGTCCTCCAAAAACTTATTGCACTCAGAGATTGTCAGGCTTTGGCTGTTCTCTATGAAATACGCATAGATACGGTGTAGGGTGTTTCTGGGGAGCAAAGTATATCCGGCTAGTGCGATCAGGTGATAACCTGTCAGCGTGTCCAGAGAAAAGCCCACGCACAAAGAGACGATTGTTGAAAGTTTGGGCTGTTCGGCTTCGTTTTGGAGCCTATAATACATCGTTGAATCCAGGTCAGTACAATCAGAAAATGTCCTTGGATTGATATGTTTCGCTGTAAATAAGCGGTGGATTTCTTCTTTACAAGTTCCTTTGGGTTGGCAGGCCAGAGCGAAACGGCTTTCAAAGCCGTCCACACTGATTATACCCACAGTTACCTCGTATTGAAAGAAATGGAAGGGGCCGCCGCCGGAGGTGGTGGCGCTGGGGAAAAAGGTGTATGCCATAAATAGACAGGCTGTAGAAACAAGGCATACAAATCACCTCCTTTTGCGGAAAGCGTATCGGTGGGTAGGAACTGCCCCCGGCGGTGCCACCTTGGAAAGCCATACCAAAAATAAGCATAAAAAGAGTACGGCTTTTCTCAAAAAGCTGTACTCCTTCATACCTATGGCAACAAGTGTTGCTGTCTTAAATTTTTCATGAAAAGGGCATAATTTCCCCTTTCCCCATTCTTTCCGTCAGTATTGCCTCAGCCTCGCAGGTATCACCCGCACCAGCAATAGGGGACTTGGTTCGCCTCACTCCGCGGATTATACGGAAACGCTAACGCCGCCCATCGTCCACCAGGACAAGCGTTTTACATTTGGCAAAAATCATGCCGTTACCGGCCCCTTGGGCATATTTATAAAACAGGTGAAGTTACCCCGCAGGCACATTGGCAGGGGAGGCATCCCCGCATGCCGTTGGCTCCACTTCCGCAACAAAGCGGTTTCCCGCTACTGCGGACAAATCAAACTTCACGCACAGCCCATACACAATTCCCGGATGCACTTATGCGCCCATATCCATAACGCCGGGGGTCGGGCTGACGTATCAAAAGCTGTTCCCGCTTCTGGCTGTTCCCGTCCGTAATCCTCGTGCGGGGGCCA
>DXTB01000024.1 GCA_019410105.1 Clostridiales bacterium
AGGAAATCTTCTCCGCATAGCAAAAGGCACGTCCGCATATACATGCTGTGAAATGCGTACAGAAGGGAAGATGCCGCTATGGAAACGGCCTATCAAAAGTGGGAAAAGCGGAGGCAGGAGCGGACGGGCGGGCATAGGCCGGCGCTGTCCCACCGGAGAAAAAAGGGCAGCGTGGCGCTGGGTCCGCGTGAGAAGCGCCGGATGGCGCAGTTGGCAGTATGTCTGGCGCTGTTTCTGGTGGTATTTATCGGAAAAGGAGTATTTCCAGGAAAGCTCGCGGAGGTGCGGGAAACTGTTTTGAGCGCTATTCAGGCCGACACGGATTTCAAAGCTGCGTTTGCGAGCCTGGGCCGGTCGATCTCCGAGGGGGAACCGATTTTGGACACCCTGGGGGACCTTTGGGTGGAGGTCTTTGGCGGAGAGGCTGTCACGGTGCCGGACGGAGAGGGACAGGTGAGCACGCCCCTGTTCCGCGCCCAGGCCGCATTTCTCAGCGGCTTCCCCGCACGTGAGGATGCGGTGAGCCACTGGTTGGGGGAGGCTGGGAAGCCGGAGCCGGTCGCTGTAGAACCAGCGGAGCCCAATACCGTACCGGAACCCACTCCGGTTCCAACCGCCACGCCGGAGCCGGCCGTAGTCCATGTAGAGTACAACGGTCCCACGCTCCCGGACAACGCCACCATGGACCGCTACAATCTGAACGCCTTGGGCGTGGGGGAGACGGTAACTCCGGCGCTGGGGTGGGTCTCATCCGACTTTGGCTGGCGGGAACACCCGGTAGACGGTGGTGAGAAATTTCACAACGGCGTGGATCTGGCAGTGAACGACGGAACGGATGTTCTGGCCTTTGCCGACGGAACCGTAGACTATATCGGCGACAGCCCGATTTACGGTCTCTACCTCCAGCTCAGCCACCCTGGAGGGCTGAAAAGCTTTTATGCCCATTGCAGCGAGCTGCTGGTTCAGCAGGGGCAGACCGTGGCGGCGGGAGAGCGGGTGGCCCTCTCGGGTGCCACCGGCAATTCCACGGGGCCCCATCTGCACTTTGAGCTGAAGCTGAACGGAGTGCTGCTCAACCCGCTCTATTATATCGAGACGAACTGAATGCTGAGATGGAAACGAGTTGAAATCAGCGCAGGCGCGCTGCTGCTGGGGGCGGCGCTCTACTATTTGGATGAACAGGGTGTACTGCTGATGGCCTTTTGTGCCTGTGCCCTGCATGAGCTGGGCCACTGGCTGGTCATCCGGGCCTTAGGCGGGCGGGTAACCGCCCTGCGCATCACCTGTGTCGGCGCGGAGATGCGTCTCTCCGCCCGCTGTCCGCTGGGCTACTGGCAGCAGATAGCCGCTGCGCTGGCTGGTCCGGCGGTCAATCTGCTGGCCGCCCGGATGGCGGTCGGGCTTGGGACGGAGGGGGCGTACTGCTTTGCTGGGCTCAATCTGGCGCTGGCCGCATTCAATCTGCTGCCCGCTGTCCAACTGGACGGCGGGCGCATCCTCTGGTGTATCCTGGCGCTGCTGACCTCGGAGGAACGGGCAGAGCGGCTGCTGCGGGTGCTCTCCTCCGCGCTGGCAGTGGGGCTGGTTCTCGGAGCGCTGCTGCTGCTCTGGCAGGGGAGGGGAAACCTCACTCTGCTCATTACCGCGGTTTGGCTGCTGGTGCCGCCTGCAGCCAAACCATGCCGAGGGACACGGATGGGATGAAAATTCTGCTTGCAATCCGTTGAGACTTGTGGTAAACTATTGCAGTCTCAATAAAGGGTGGTCCTCTGCGGCCGCCGCCAAAGGTAGGCGGCATCCATGGCTGCAAGAACACCTATAAACTAGGAGGAAGTTTTAAAATGGATCTCATGCAGGCGTTTAACAACAAGTACCTGAAAGCCGAGCCCCCTGTGGCGGAAGTGGGCGACACCGTCCGCGTTCACGTCCATATCAAGGAAGGAAACCGCGAGCGTATCCAGGTCTTCGAAGGCACCGTCATCGCCAAGAAGCACGGCGGCATCGAGGAGACCATCACCGTGCGCCGCATCTCCTATGGCGTCGGTGTGGAAAAGGTGTTCCCCATCCACGCTCCCACCATTGAGAAGATCGAGACCGTCCGCAAGGGTAAGGTTCGCCGCGCGAAGCTCTATTACCTGCGCGACCGCGTGGGCAAGAGCGCCAAGGTCAAGGAGCGCATCTGAGTCTTGGATATTGGGCTGTGGAGAGGCAACTGCCTCTCCACAGCCTTTTTATAAGTATTTCTTCTGCAATACTGAGGCTCACATCTCTATACCGCGGAGTATAATATGTGAAAAATAACAAATTTAATTTGCGTTTTTCCTTGATATGATGTATAAAATGTGATACGCTGTGATCATGAAGACTGGAAGGAGGGTAGGGGGCCGCACGCTGATCCAGGAATTCAGAAAGAAGAATATGATGAGGGAGGAACCATAATGTCACGCAGACGCATTTGTAAAGCTCTCGCCGCATGCTTAGTCCTCGCTACACTTCTCTCAGCATTCCCTGCAATGGCAGCCGGTACAGAGGCTGCCGACAGCGTATACCGCAACGGAAACATCTATACTGTGGATGAGGCATTTTCCAAGGCCACCGCGCTGGCGATCAAAGGCGACCGCCTGGTCTATGTAGGCGGTGAGGCCGGTGTGGAGGCTTACATCGGTCCCGATACCAAGGTTGTCGATTTGGGTGGAGAGACGGTCATTCCAGGCTTGGTGGAGGGACATATGCACGTGGCTGGCTTGGGCAGCAGTCTGATGAATCTGGACTGCTTCTGGATGCCCAAGCAGGCGATTTTGGATCTAGTCAAGGCGGCCGCCGAACAGGCAAAGCCAGGGGAATGGATCCAGGGCCGCGGCTGGATGAACACAGTATGGGAGGACACCAGCTACCCTACAAAGGAGGAGTTGGACGCGGTTGCCCCAAACAACCCAGTATTCCTGACCCGGGCATGCGGGCATATGGGCTGGGCCAACAGCAAGGCCATCGAGTTGGCTGGGATTACCCCCGATACGCCAAATCCCCAGGGCGGCGAGTACCTGAAGAATGCAAATGGAGAGTTGCTGGGCTGTATGACCGATACCGCCATGAATCCCATCCGGGAGCTGATTCCAGAGCTGACGGTGGAGCAGATGCAGGAAGGCCTGCTGAAGGCGCAAGAGCAGCTATTCTCTTATGGGCTGACCTCTGCGATGGATGCAGGCAACAGCATTGAGGTATATAACGAGGTCTTTGTACCCCTGTATGAGTCCGGAGAGTTGAAGCTGCGCGTCTACGGGATGATTTCCCACACATCTGCTGCGGGAGAGACCGCCGAGTATTTGAAGAGCCATCCCATTGACAATGAGAATTACGAGCCTTTATACAACAATCATCTCAGTCTGCGCTGCGTAAAAATGTTTGCGGATGGGTCTTTGGGGGCCCGTTCTGCCGCCATGCTGGAGCCCTACTCCGACCGTGAGGGCCATATCGGCGATTACCGCTATACACAGGAACAGGTGAACGAAGTCGTTAAGGTGGCCTATGACGCCGGTTATCAGATTGCGACCCACTGCATCGGTGACGGCGCCAACAACCAGATGATCAACGCCTATGAGGCAGCCATCAAGGCCAATCCCCGGGATGACCACCGTCTGCGCATTGAGCACTTCCAGATTGTGGCGCCCGCTGACATTGACCGCGCCATCAGCCTGGGAATTCTGCCCTCTATGCAGACTACACACGCTACCTCTGACATGCTGGTGGCGGAGGATCGCGTGGGTAGTGAGCGCATCAAGGGGGCCTATGCCTGGCGTACCATTTTGGACAAGGGCAGTGTGATTCCCAACGGCTCCGATGCTCCGGTCGAGCTGGTAAACCCCTACCACGGTATCTATGCAGCCGTGACCCGCACCAACCGCCTGGGTGAGCCAAAGGGCGGCTGGCATATTGAAGAGGCCATGACCCGTGAGGAGGCCCTGCGTTCCTTTACCAACTGGTCTGCCTATGCAGAGTTCAATGAGGATATCAAGGGTTCCCTGGAGGTCGGCAAGCTGGCGGACTTTGCAGTGATTGACCGTGATCTGATGACCTGCCCCGCAGAGTACATCAAGGACACCCAAGTGCTGCTTACCGTCTCCGGAGGTGAGGAGGTCTACCGCAAGGATGCCTCTGTTCCCACAGTGATGTGGAATGGCCTGGTTCAGTCCTTCAACAACAAGCTAGTTGTGGAGCCCGGGAAAATCTGGGTTCCTCTGAACGACATTGTGAACGGTATCAGTGCAGAAAAGCGCACAGAAGGCTCCAGCGTTCTGGTTACGCTGGATGGCAAGTCGGTTAAGCTGCCCGTCAAGACTGTGGACGGCGTAGAGTATGTCGCCGTGCGCGCCCTCTTTGAGGGCCTGGGCCGCAACGTGACCTGGTATGCACCCAGTAACTGCGTCTCCATCGGCTGGCTCAAATAGTACGATCCAAAGCCGCTAAAAAGTGTCCGGCCATTGGCCGGGCACTTTTTATGCGTCTTTGCCCTTTTCAAATACCGGAGCATTGTGTATAATACAAGAATATTCGGTAGAGAGGGTGAACGCGTGAATATTCAGTGGTATCCTGGCCATATGACCAAAACCAGGCGGCAGATCCAGGCGGATCTCAAACTGGTGGATCTGGTGGCGGAGATCATAGACGCCCGCATCCCTATCTCCAGCCGTAACCCTGATATTGACGAACTGGTGGGGGAGAAACCCCGCCTGATCGTACTCAACCGGGCGGATCAGGCCGATCCGGCCATGAACCGGGTATGGACTGACTGGTTCCGCAGACAGGGCTGGGCGGTGCTGGAGACCAACGCCAGAGACGGCAAGGGAGTTGGCCAGTTCTCCACCGTCATCCGGCAGGCGCTGAAGGAGAAGCTGGAGCAGTGGAAGGCCAAGGGGCTGGTGGGCCGCCCCGTGCGGGCCATGGTGGTGGGGGTCCCCAACGTGGGAAAGTCCACCTTCATCAACCAGGTGGCCAAGCGGAAGTCCGCCAAGGCGGGCAACCGGCCGGGCGTCACCCGGGGCAAACAGTGGGTAAGTGTGGATGCCGGGCTGGAGCTTTTGGATACCCCAGGCATCCTCTGGCCCAAGTTTGAGGACGAGACTACCGGCATCCATCTGGCCTTTACTGGCGCTGTAAAGGACGAAATCATGGATCTGGAGACCCTGGCCTGTCACCTCATTGAGCTGCTGGCCCGGCGCTACCCCCAGGCGCTGGCCGAGCGGTATAAGCTGGAGGCTGACCCAGGGCTGCCTGGCTGGGAGCTGCTGGAGCTCTGCGGCAAAAAGCGGGGCTTCCGGATCTCTGGCGGCGAGGTGGACAC
This sequence comes from Clostridiales bacterium, assembly GCA_019410105.1. The sequence continues at coordinate 5,339 of DXTB01000024.1, forward strand.
CGAGCGCATGGCGAAGGTGCTTCTGGACGAGTACCGCTCCGGCAAGCTGGGAAACTTGACATTTGAGACGCCCCAAGATCTGGAGAGCCGGGAGGCGGCCCATGGCAGAGATTGACCGCTGGGCGCTGGAGCGGGCCTGCTGGGCGAGGGGGATCGCCCTGGTGTGCGGCTGTGACGAGGCGGGGGCGGGCCCGCTGGCCGGCGCGGTCTACGCCGGGGCGGTCATTCTGCCCCCCGAGTGCTCCATTGAGGGACTCAACGACTCCAAGCAGGTGACGCCCAAGCGGCGGGATGCCCTGTACGACACGATCCGAACCGTGGCGGTGGCCTGGGCGGTGGCCCGGGTAGAGGCCGAGGAGATTGACGCCACCGATATCCTCAGCGCCCGCATTAAGGCCATGCAGATGGCCATCGACCGCCTGGAGCCCGCACCCGGCTTTGCGCTGATCGACGGCAACCGGGACCACGGCAAAACGGCGGCTATCCTCCTGGAGCACCAGACGGTTGTAAAGGGAGACAGCCTTTCGGCTTCGATCGCCGCAGCCTCTATCCTGGCCAAGGTGAGCCGGGACCGCTATATGGAGCAGATGGCGGAACGCTACCCGGAATATGAGTTCGAGCGCCACAAGGGCTACGGCACCAAGCGGCACTATGAGCTGCTGCGCCGGTACGGCCCCTGTCCCATCCACCGGCGGACCTTTTTGAAGAAGCTGTGAGCGGGGGAGAGGCAAAGCTGCTGGGCCGCTGGGGGGAGGCGCTGGCGGCGGCGGAGCTGCGGCGAAAGGGCTGGAAGGTCTTGGCGGCCGGATACCGCAGCCGGTTTGGGGAAATTGACCTCATAGCAGCTACTGACAAGTATTTATCCTTTATAGAAGTAAAGCTTCGGACGGAGGAGCGCTTTGCCCTCGGACGGGAGGCGGTGGATCGCCGGAAGCAGGCCCGCCTGCGCGCCACGGCGGAGCTCTATCTGGCGGAGCACCCGGAGGAGGCGCGCCAGCCCCGCTTTGACGTGGCGGAGATCTACGCCCCCCAGGGCACCGCCACCCGCCGCCCCCGGATCACCTGGCTTGAAAATGCATTTTAGGGGGAGTTCCAGATGGAGCAGTATGCAATTGATTTGTTTGATGGACACTGTGACGCGGTGTTTCTGCGCTATCTCTCCGGCGGAGGCCTGCGCCGGAACGACGGCCATGTGGATCTGGAGCGTATGGGGAAATACCGCCGCTGCGCCCAGTTTTTCGCCCTGTTCGGAGAGCCGGAGCCCACCCCGGTTCGGGATCTCAGCGGGAAAACCCACCGGGAGCTCTTTCTGGAGGAGTACGCGCTCTTTGAGCGGGAAATGGCGGCCAATGCCGATCTAGCAGCCTTTTGCCGCACTGGCGCGGAGGCGGAGGCGGCCTTTCGGTCGGGGCGGCGGGCGGCCTTCCTCTCGGTGGAGGGGGCGGAGCTGCTGGACTGCTCCCTGGAGCGGCTGGAGGAGGCCCACGCCATGGGGGTTCGGGCCGTTAACCCCACATGGAACCACGTCAACGCTCTCTCCGGCACGAATGCAGAGGAGCCGGAGCGGGGGCTGACGCCTCAGGGCAGGGCGTTCGTCCGCAAAATGGAGCGGCTGGGCATGCTGGTGGACGTGTCCCACCTGTCGGATCCAGGCTTCTGGGACGTGGCGGAGGAGCTGAGCGGCCCCTTTTTTGCCAGCCATTCAAATGCCCGGGCGGTCTTTTCTCATCCCAGGAACTTGACCGATGAGCAATTTACTGCCATAATAGACCACAACGGAGTGGTTGGCCTTAACCTCTACGCCAACTTCCTGGGGGAGCGGGCCGACCTGGACACCGCCATCGCCCACCTGGAGCACTGGCTGGAGCTGGGGGGCGAGCGGACCGTCGCTTTGGGCGGCGATCTGGACGGCTGTTCCAGCCTGCCGGAGGGGATCACGGGTATTCAGGATCTGGACCGGCTGTGGGAGCGGCTGCTGCAGCGGAATTACAGTGAGGCGCTGGTGCGCGCCCTGTTTTTTGAGAATCTGATGAGGGTTGTGAGCGAAGTATGTACTATGTAAGCACGAGGAACAAGGAAGACCGGCGCACGGCGGCGGAGGCAATCGCCCAGGGACTGGCTGTGGACGGCGGCCTGATGACCCCTGAGGTATTTCCAAAGCTGTCCCACAACGCCCTGGACACCATGCGGGACATGTCCTATCAGCAGCGGGCCGTCTATGTGATGAACTCCTATCTGGACGACTTCACGGCCTCTGAGCTGTCTGCCTATGCGGACAAGGCCTACGGCGGAGAGAAGTTCGATGTGAAGGAGGTGGCACCCGTTCGGGCGGTGGACGAAAACACCTACTGTCTGGAGCTGTGGCACGGCCCCACCTGTGCCTTCAAGGACATGGCCCTGCAGATGCTGCCACACCTGCTCTCCGCCTCCCTGGTGAAAAACCAAGAGGAGAAGACGGTGTGCATCCTGGTCGCCACCTCCGGTGACACGGGCAAGGCCGCCCTGGAGGGCTTCAAGGACGTGGACAAGACCCGCATCCTGGTGTTCTACCCCAAGGACGGTGTTTCCGCTATTCAGGAGCTGCAGATGAACACCCAGGAGGGAGACAACGTAGGGGTTTGCTCCGTGGCAGGCAACTTCGACGATGCCCAGACCGGTGTCAAGCGCCTGTTCTCCGACGAGGTCCTGCGGGAGAAGCTGGCCGGCCGCGGCTTTTTCCTCTCCTCGGCCAACTCTATCAACTGGGGTCGCGTCCTGCCGCAGATCGTCTACTACATCTCCGCCTACTGTGATCTTCTGCGGGAGGGGCGGATTCAGAAGGGGGAGCGGATCAACGTCTGCGTCCCAACCGGCAACTTCGGCAACATCCTGGCCGCCTACTACGCCAGAGAGATGGGCGTGCCCATCGGCAGGCTTATCTGCGCCTCCAACAGCAACAATGTACTGACCGACTTCCTGTGCACCGGCGTGTACGACCGCAACCGCACCTTCTACAATACGATGTCCCCCTCTATGGATATCCTGATCTCCTCCAACCTGGAGCGGCTGCTCTTCTCCCTGTCCAACCACGATGACGCCGAGGTGCGCGGGTACATGGAGGAGCTGGCCCGGTCCGGGCGGTATGAGGTGAGCCCCGCCATCAAGGGCAGGCTGGAGAAGCTTTTCGCCGCCGGTTTCTGCGACGACGCTCAGACACAGAAGGTCATCGGCCGCATGTGGCAGGAGCACCGCTACCTGATCGATCCCCACACCGCCGTGGCCTTTGACGTGCTCGACCAGTACCGGCGGGATACTGGTGACACTACCCCCACCGTGGTGGTGTCCACCGCCAGCCCCTTCAAGTTCTGTGACAGCGTGCTGGGCGCCCTGGGCGTGAGCGAGCTGGCCGCCGGCACGGCCATTTTGGACCAGCTCTCCCAGCAGACCGGCGTGCCCATCCCGGCGCCCCTGGCTGCCCTGAAGGACAAGACGGTCCGCTTTGGCCGGAGCGTCACCAAAGAGCACATGGTGGACCAGGTGCTGGAGATGCTGCGCTGAATGGCTCTCTACGCAATCGGGGACACCCACCTCTCCCTGACCTCCAATAAGCCCATGGACGTGTTTGGCGGGGGCTGGGAGGGCTATGTGGACAAGCTGCAGAAGGGCTTCGCGGCGGTGGGGCCGGAGGATACGGTGGTGCTCTGCGGCGACCTGTCCTGGGGTATGAGCCTGGAGGAGGCAAAGGAGGACCTCGCTTTCCTGGACGCCCTGCCTGGGGCGCGAAAGCTGCTGCTCAAGGGAAACCACGACTACTGGTGGAACACCGCCGCCAAGATGAACCGCTTTTTTGCGGAGAGCGGCTTTTCCACCCTCCGCATTCTGCACAACAACTGCTATGAATACGGGGGCTACGCCCTGTGCGGCACCCGGGGCTGGTTCTATGAGGAGGCCGGCGACCAGAAGGTGTTCAAGCGGGAGCTGATCCGCTTGGAGGCGTCGCTGAAGGCGGCGGGGGAGCGGCCCAAGCTGTGCTTTCTCCACTATCCGCCCCTCTACCAGGGCTACCGCTGTCCAGAGATCATTGCCCTGCTGGAGCAGTACGGCGTGGAGCGCTGCTATTACGGCCATCTCCACGGCGGCAGCCACCGCTTGGCCGTGGAAGGACGGCAGGGAGGCGTGGCCTATTATCTGGTCTCCGCAGACTATGTGGGGTTTCGCCCGCAAAAAATCTGTGAATAATTGAAAAAAGGTATGGAAATTTTGACGCATATCTGCTAGTATATAACGGATAACGCGAAAGATGGCCCCGTATACCGCCGATGCGCGGCGGGACAGGGCTGACAGGAGGAAGTAAACAACATGAATGTCAAGAGCGTCGAGAAGCAGGAGAAGAGCACCGTCGAGCTGGTGATCGAGATCGGCAAGGAGGAGTTCGAGGCCGCTGTCGAGAAGGTCTACAAGAAGCAGCGCGGCAAGATCAGCGTGCCCGGTTTCCGCAAGGGCAAGGCCCCCCGGAAGATCATCGAGGGCATGTACGGCTCCGGCGTGTTTTATGAGGATGCTATCAACGACTTGTACCCCGAGGCCTATGCCCAGGCGATTGAGCAGGAGAAGCTGGATGCCGTGGCGTGGCCCAAGGTGGAGATCGTGGATGTGGGCAAGGAGGGCCTGACCTTCAAGGCCCTGGTCACCGTCCGCCCCGAGGTGAAGCTGGGCGAGTACAAGGGCCTGACTGCTGAGAAGGCCGAGGTCGCCATCTCTGATGAGGACATCGACAACGAGCTCAAGCCCTTCATCAACCGCGCCACCCGCATGGTGACCGTGGAGCGGGCGGCCGAGACCGGCGACACTGTGGTGATTGACTTCGAGGGCTTCCTGGACGGCAAGCCCTTCGACGGCGGCAAGGCCGAGGGCCACAGCCTGGAACTGGGCTCCGGTTCCTTCGTTCCCGGCTTCGAGGAGCAGCTCGTGGGTGCCAAAGCCGGCGACGAGAAGGAGCTGAACATCACCTTCCCCGAGGACTATCACGCCGAATTGGCCGGTAAGGCTGTTGTCTTCAAGGTGAAGGTTCACGAGGTCAAGGCCAAGGAGCTGCCTGAGGTGGACGACGAGTTCGCTAAGGATGTGTCCGAGTTCGATACCCTCGCCGACTTTAAAAAGGATCTGGGTGAGAAGCTGAAGGAACGCCGCGAGACTCAGAACCAGCGTGACTTCGAGGCCGCTCTGATGGAGCAGGTTATGGACAACATGGAGGTCGAGATTCCCGACGCCATGGTGGAGTATGAGGCCGATAACCTGGTGAACGACATGGCCCAGCGCATCCAGGCCCAGGGTATCCCCTTTGACCAGTATCTGGCCATGACCGGCATGACCATGGATATCATGCGGGAGCAGGCCAAGGCCGCTGCTCTGGAGCGGGTGCGCCGTGAGCTGGCGCTGGGCGCCATCGTGGCTGCCGAAAATATCACCATCTCCGACGAGGAGCTGGAGGAGGAGTACAAGCGTCTGGCCGAGCAGTATCACATGGATGTGGACAAGGTGAAGGCCGCGGTGGATGCCGAGAGCATCCGCAAGGAGCAGAGCTACCACAAGGCTGAGCACGTGGTCTACGACAGCGCCAAGGTCGGCAAGGCCCCCGCCAAGAAGAAGTCCACCAAGAAGAAGGCGGAGGAGAGCGCCGAGGGCGAGGAGAAGCCCAAGAAGACCGCCCGCAAGGGCACCTCCCGCAAGAAGGTGGAGGAGACCGCCGAGGCGGCCGTGGAGAAGACGGAGGAATAAGTTTCCAAACGATGGGCATACTCTGTTTGTGAGCCTGCCCGTCTGCGGTAGGATGGTGGGGCGCCCTGCACCCCGACATCAAAATTAAAGGAGATCCTTCATTATGAGCCTAGTTCCTTATGTAGTAGAGCAGACCAACCGCGGCGAGCGTTCCTATGACATCTTTTCCCGCCTGCTGAACGACCGCATTGTGTTCCTGGGAGAAGAGGTCAACGCCACCACGGCCAGCCTGGTGGTGGCCCAGCTGCTGTATCTGGAGGCCCAGGACCCGGACAAGGACATCCAGTTTTACATCAACAGTCCCGGCGGCTCCGTCACCGACGGTATGGCCATTTATGACACGATGCAGTATATTAAGTGTGATGTGTCGACTATCTGCATCGGCATGGCTGCCAGCATGGGCGCGTTTCTGCTCTCCTCCGGCGCCAAGGGCAAGCGCTTGGCTCTGCCCAACGCGGAGATCATGATCCATCAGCCCTCCGCCGGCACTCAGGGACAGATCACCGATATGGCCATCCACCTGAAGCGCCTGGAGATTATCAAAAAGCGCATGAACCACATTCTGGCGGACAACACCGGTAAGCCGCTGGAAGTGGTTACAGCCGACTGCGAGCGCGACAATTTCATGTCCGCCGAGGAGGCTAAGGAGTACGGCCTGATTGACAAGGTCATTTATACGCGATAAAATCCAACAGAGGGAGCGGGGAAGCAAACGCCCCGCTCCCTCTGAGCCTTAGAAAGACTTGAGGGAGCAAACCATGCCGAAAAATGACGAGCGCAAATCCGTGCGCTGTTCCTTCTGCGGCAAGCACCAGGAACAGGTCGCCCGCATCATCGCCGGTCCGGGCGCCTATATCTGCAACGAGTGTGTCCACCTGTGCATGAGCATTCTGGACGACACTTACGATCCCGAGGAGCAGGCCGGGCCGGACATCCCCGATGTGATCCCCACCCCCAGGGAGATCCGCGACGTGCTGGACCAGTATATCATCGGGCAGGAGGACGCTAAAATCGCCTTGTCCGTGGCGGTCTACAACCACTATAAGCGTATCTACTTCGGCGGCGGGGAGGACGTGGAGCTCCAGAAGAGCAACATCCTGCTCATGGGGCCTACGGGCTGCGGCAAGACCCTGTTCGCCCAGACCCTGGCCCGGATTCTGAAGGTGCCCTTCGCCATCGCCGACGCCACTACCCTCACCGAGGCCGGATATGTGGGCGACGACGTGGAGAACATCCTCCTGCGACTGGTGCAGGCTGCCGACTACGACATCGAGCTGGCTGAGCGCGGCATCATCTACGTGGACGAGATCGACAAGATCGCCCGCAAGAGTGAGAACACCTCCATTACCCGCGACGTGTCTGGCGAGGGCGTGCAGCAGGCCCTGCTGAAAATCCTGGAGGGTACTGTGGCCAACGTTCCGCCCCAGGGCGGCCGCAAGCATCCCCACCAGGAGTTCATCCAGATCAACACCAAGAATATCCTCTTCATCTGCGGCGGCGCTTTCGACGGGATGGAGAAGATCATCGAGCAGCGCCTGAACAAAAAGACCATTGGCTTCGGCGCGGACATCCAGAGTAAGAAGGAGCGGGATACCACCTCGGTGCTCAAGCAGGTACAGCCTCACGATCTGCTCAAGTTCGGAATCATCCCGGAGCTGGTGGGCCGCCTGCCGGTGATCACCACCCTGAACGCTCTGGACAAGGGACAACTGGTGCGCATCCTCACCGAGCCGAAGAATGCCCTGGTGAAGCAGTACCAGAAGCTGTTGGAGTACGACATGGTGGAGCTGGACTTCGATACCCAGGCGCTGGAGGCTGCCGCCGACCGGGCCATCGAGCGCGGCATCGGCGCCCGCGGCCTGCGGGCCGTGCTGGAGGAGGTAATGACCCCTCTGATGTACGAGGTGCCCTCCGATCCAACGATCACCCGGGTGACGATTACGGCTGAGAGCGTGAAAGAACACGTTTCCCCCGCCGTTGAGCACGATCCCGACCGCACCCAGCGGCCCCGCCTTGGCGGTGCCGCCCTCCATGCGGAGCAGGGGGGCGTATCCCCCAAGGGAAATGTCTCTTAAACAGCAACTGAACCGGTGGGGCGGGGGAGCATCCCTCGCCCCATTCTGCATCAAATCCCTGCCCTGGAAGGAAGTGAATGTGTGATGGAAGAACTGAACCGGCAGCAAACTATGCCTGCTCTGGCCCTGCGGGGGCTGACCGTCTTTCCGCAGATGCTGCTCCACTTCGATGTGGGACGGCAGGCGTCCATTCAGGCACTGGACGAGTCCATGGCCTCAGGCCAGCCGATTTTCCTGGTGGCCCAGCGGGAGCTGGCCGTTGAAAGCCCGCAGGAAAAGGACCTTTACAGCATTGGGACCATCTGCAATGTGCGCCAGATTCTGCGCCTGCCCGGAGACAACGTGCGGGTGATGGTGGAGGGGATCAGCCGCGGGCGGCTGTGCCTTCTGCCCAAGACCACGCCCTACCTGAACGCCCTGGTGGAGGAGCTTCCGGCGGAACAGCCGGTCCGCCGCTCCGCCCGGACGGAGGCCCTTATCCGCCAGACCTACGAGCTCTTCGAGCGGTTTATTGAGCTGGCTCCCAAGATGACCCCCGATGTGCTCCTCTCGGTGCTCTCCAGTGAGGATCCGGGCTACATCGCCGACTACATCGCCCAGAACCTGCCCATGCGCACGGGGGACAAGCAGGCCATTCTGGAGGAGCTGCGGCCGGTGCGCCGCCTGGAGCGCCTGTGCCAGAGCCTCCGCCGGGAGGTGGAGATTCTGGAGCTGGAACAGGAGATGCAGGGCAAGGTGCGGGAGCAGCTCACCCGCAGCCAGCGGGACTATGTTCTGCGGGAGCAGCTCAAGGTTCTCCGGCAGGAGCTGGGGGAGGAGGGGGCCGGCGGCGACAGCGAGATTGCCGAGTACCGCCAGCGCATCGCCAAGGCCAAGCTGCCCCAGGAGGTGGCGGACAAGCTCACGAAAGAGGTGGGCCGGCTGGAGAAGCAGCCCTTCGGCTCCGCCGAGGCCACCGTTCTGCGCAATTACCTGGATACCGTGCTGGAGCTGCCCTGGGGCAAGCACACCAAGGAGCGGGTCAACGTGGAGGCGGCCCGCAGGGTGCTGGATGTCGACCACTACGGCCTGGAGAAGGTCAAGGAGCGCATTCTGGAGTTCCTGGCGGTCAAGCAACTGGCCCCCGGACTGAAGGGACAGATCCTCTGCCTGGTGGGGCCTCCCGGCGTGGGCAAGACCTCCATCGCCATGAGCATGGCGCGGGCCTTAAACCGTAAGCTGGCCCGTATCTCCCTGGGCGGCGTCCATGACGAGGCGGAGATCCGCGGCCACCGCAAGACCTATGTGGGGGCCATGCCGGGCCGCATCATTGCCGCCGTCAAGCAGGCTGAGAGCTGTAATCCGCTGCTGTTGCTGGATGAGATCGACAAGCTGGGCAATGATCAGCGGGGCGATCCCGCCTCGGCCCTGCTGGAGGTGCTGGACGCCGAGCAGAACAGCACCTTCCGCGACCATTTTCTGGAGGTGCCCTTCGATCTCTCCGACGTGCTCTTTATCACCACCGCCAACACCCTGGATACCATCCCCCGGCCCCTGCTGGACCGGATGGAGGTCATTGAACTGACCAGCTATACCGATGAGGAGAAGCTGCAGATCGCCAAGCGGCACCTGCTGCCCAAGGAGCTGAAACGCCACGGGTTGGCAAAGGCCCAGCTCAGGCTGACCGACGACGCCATCCGGGAGCTGATTCGGGGCTATACCCGTGAGGCCGGCGTCCGTGTTCTGGAGCGGAAGCTGGGGGCACTATGCCGGAAGGCGGCTATGGCCATTGTGTCAAATGGTGTAAAGCCGATTCACATCACAGGAGATAACCTGGAGGACTATCTGGGTATCCGCCGCTATCACCCGGAGCGGCTGCCCCGGACGGAGCAGGTAGGCGTGGTCAACGGCCTGGCCTGGACCCAGGTGGGGGGCGAGATCCTGGAGGTGGAGGCGGGCGTGGTGCCCGGCTCCGGCAAGGTAGAGCTCACCGGCAACCTGGGCAGCGTCATGAAGGAGTCCGCCCAGGCCGCCCTGTCCTACATCCGCAGCCGCGCCGTCCAACTGGGAATCGAGGCGGATTTTTACAAGACGAAGGACATTCACGTCCACTTCCCGGAGGGAGCAGTGCCCAAGGACGGCCCCTCCGCCGGCATTGCCATCACCACCGCCATGGTGTCCGCCCTCACTGGCGCGCCGGTGAGGCGGGAGATCGCAATGACAGGTGAAGTTACTTTACGGGGCAGAGTGCTACCCATTGGCGGCCTGAAGGAGAAGACCATGGCCGCCTACCGCAGCGGCATCAAAACCGTGTTCCTGCCGGCGGACAATGTGCCGGATCTGGAGGAGATCGACCCCACCGTCCGGGCCGCTCTGCACTTTGTTCCGGTGGAGCAGGTGGATTCGGTGCTGGCCGAGGCGCTGGAGCTGAAGACCTGCGACCCCCTTCGGGATGACGCGCTCCCGCCCCCTGAGTCCGGCTCCCGGAGCCGGGAAGTACCCACCTTCCGACAGTGAGGAATTGACATGAGTGTGAATTTACAGAAGGCGGAGTTTGTGCGCTCCGCGGCCAAGGCCGGGGACTTTCCCAGGGATCGCCTGCCTCAGGTGGCCTTTGCCGGCCGCTCCAACGTGGGCAAGTCCTCGGTGATCAACCGGCTGCTCAACCGGAAGAATTTTGCCCGGGTGGGCGCGGCACCGGGCAAGACCACCCACATCAACTACTTTTTGATCGACGGCGCTTTCTACCTGGTGGATCTCCCCGGCTATGGCTACGCCAAGGTGTCCCAGGCGGAGAAAGCCCGCTGGGGTCGCCTGATGGAGGAGTGGTTCGCGGACAACTCCCTGATGACCCTGGGACTGATGATCGTGGATGCCCGGCACAAGCCCACGGCGGACGACTGCACCATGGCGGAGTTTTTCAAGAACAGCGGCCGTCCCTTTGCAGTTGTGGCCAACAAGCTGGATAAGCTGCGCAAGAGCGACATAGAGCCGAACCTGGCGCGCATCCGGGAAACTCTTGAGCTGGACGAGCCTGTAAAGCTGATTCCCTTTTCGGCTGAGAAGGGAGACGGCAAGCAGGAGCTGCTCAATCTGATCCTGGAGCACGCGGAGGGAAGCGTATGAGATTCGTCAAACTGCTGCGAGAAGGAAGGGGCGTGTGGGGGGTGCTCCACGGCGATGTGGTGCGCACTCTGACAGAGCCGCCCTTCGAGGGTGTCCGTTATGACGGAGAGAGCCTGCCCCTGTCCGGCTGCCGCCTCCTGGCTCCCTGTGAGGCCACAAAAATTGTCTGCATTGGAAAGAACTATTTCGACCACATCCATGAAATGAAGTCCATGTTGGATGC
>DXTB01000025.1 GCA_019410105.1 Clostridiales bacterium
GTAGCGGATCCGCCCTGTCTGCCCCAGGACTGGGACAGCCTGTACGCCGCTACCCTGGCGTCCATCCGCAACCCCATCGGCATGCCCCCGCTGAAGGAGCTGGCCGGGCCGGGCAAGTCGGTGGTCATCGTCATTCCGGACATCGTCAAGGGGGGCAACCAGCCTACCAGCCACCGGAAGGTGGCCATCCGTGCCTGCCTGGACGAGCTGTACGCCGCCGGGGTGGAGCAGAAGGACGTGCTGCTGCTGTTCTCCAACGGCCTGCACCCCCGGGCCACCGTGGCCGAGATGCAGACCATCCTGGGCCCCGAGCTGTTCGGCGAGTTCTACCCCACCGGCCAGATCACCAGCCACGACAGCGAGGACTACGACCACCTGGTGGACCTGGGCTACACCGCCCAGGGGGACCACGTGATCATGAACAAGTACGTCTACGACGCGGACGTGGCGGTGCTCATCGGGCACACCCAGGGCAACCCCTACGGCGGCTACTCCGGCGGCTACAAGCACTGCGCCACCGGCATCTCCCACTGGCGGAGCATCTCTGCCCACCACGTGCCCCAGGTGATGCACCGGCAGGACTTCGTGCCCGTGTCCACGAACAGCGAGATGCGGCACAAGTTCGACCAGCAGGGCATGCGGATGGAGGAGAAGATGGGCAAGAAATTCTTCTGCTGCGACGCCGTGCTGGACACCAAGAGCCGCCAGATCGAGATTCACTCCGGCTGGGCCAGGGAGATGCAGCCCGTGTCCTGGAAGATGGCGGACAAGCGCACCTACGTCCACTGGGCGGAGAAGAAGTACGACATCATCGTCTTCGGCATGCCCACCAACTTCCACTACGGCAACGGCATGGGCACCAACCCCATCCAGATGATGCAGGCCCTGTCCGCCCAGGTCATCCGCCACAGGCGCATCATGAGCGACCGGTGCGTGTTCATCGTCTCCTCCATCTGCGACGGCTACTTCCACGACGAGCGCTGGCCCTACCTGCGGGAGCTGTACGACCTGTTCCAGCACGACTACATGAACATCCTCCCCGACATGAACCGGTACGGCGAGTACTTCGCCACCAAGGAGGAGTACATCCGCAAGTACCGCTTCGCCAACGCCTTCCACCCCTTCCATGGCTTCTCCATGATGAGCTGCGGCCACCTGGCCGAGGAGCACACCAGCGCCATCTACATCGTGGGCGCCCGGGAGCCGGGCATCGCCCGCGGCATGGGCCTCAAGACCCGCGCCACCTTCGAGGAGGCCCTGGCCGACGCCATGCGCAAATATACCGGCCCTAACCCCAACATCCTGGCCCTGCCCCGCACCTTCACCACCGCCGCCGTCCACCTGTGCATGAAGGACGGCGACCTGAGGGGCGTTTGAGCGGAGAGAAGACGAACAGAAGCCCCTCTGGAGACCGGACAGCGGCCGGGCTCCAGAGGGGCCTTTATCGCTGGCAAATTCCTGTTGAGAGTTCCTGGCGGAACGGCTCCGGCCAACTGGGCGTGTGCCGCAGCTTAGCTGCGGCACACGCCCTTTTTGCATTCTGGAGAACTGATATGCGTCCAACGGTTTCCATGCAAAAGGTACGCAAATAAAGGATAACCTTCTGGAATGGGGCGGTGAAAACTGTGAATTTGTTTCTGAGAGCCATGTCGTTTATGATAAGTACAGAAATAGGGCTGCTCAGCGCTGTAAAACTGGAGAATTTAGACAGTATGGCAGCCACATAGGAGGGACGTTCTATGAGTGCAAACGCACACACCGCCGTAATGACCGACTTGGAGCAGCGGATTCAGGATGGCCGGCAGCTCTCCGCTCCGCGGCCGCGCATCAACAGGATCATGGAGGACCGCTTTTACGGCCGGAAGCCCCGGGTGGATATCCAGCGAGCGGTGCTCTTTACGCAGTCCATGATGCAGACGGAGGCCTATCCCCAGGTGCTCCGCACCGCGCTGGCCATCCAGTACATGATGGAGCACATAGAAGTGGTGATCCAGCCCCATGAGCTCATTGTCGGCACGGCCGGCGGTCCGGGCCGCTACTGTGTGCTATATCCTGAGACCCGGGGCGGCCAGTTCCCGCGTGATCTGCCCAAGATCCTCAAGGCGGAGGGCAAGGCGGGCTACGCCATGACCCAGGCGGAGGTGGATACCGTTCTCAACGAGGTGGTTCCGTACTGGAAGGGCAAGACCTCCCATGAGCTCTATCTGAACATGCTCCCCAGGGAGACCCGCAGGGTGATCTACGGCGACGAGGAGTATGCCACCCAGGGCCTCATCTTCGACGAGGCCAACAACGCCCATACACTGAGCTGGACCGGCTCCTATGAAAAGGTAATCAGGGAGGGCCTGGAGAGCATCATCCGCGAGCTGGAGGAGAAGAAGGCGGGCATCGAGGGCAACCTGCTGCACAACCAGATGGACAAGATCTACTATCTGGACGCCGCAATTCTCTCCTGCAAGGCCATGATTACATATGCCCACCGCTATGCGGACAGGGCCGAGGCGATGGCCGCGGAGGAGAGCGACCCGGTACGCCGGGCCGAGCTGGAGACCATCGCGGAGATCTGCCGCCATGTGCCCGAGCACCCCGCCCGGAACTTCTATGAGGCGGTGCAGGCCCAGTGGTTCCTTCAGGTGGGCTACCGGCTGGAGAACATGAACGGCGGCGGCGTGGGTCTGGGCCGACTGGACCAGTATCTCTATCCCCTCTACAAGGCGGGCCTGGAGGACGGCACCCTCACGGAGGAGCGGGCCATGGAGATTCTGGAATGCATGTTCATCAAGGTGGGCGAGGTGGTTCCCTACCAGGGCAAGAGCACGGCGGGCGGCCACGAGGGCTACACCCACTTTGAGGCCCTTTCCCTGGGCGGCCTGACCCCCGACGGCCGGGACGCCACCAATCCACTGACCTACCTCATCCTCCGCTCCAAGAAGGAGTTCCCCTTCCAGTATCCCGATGTCAGCCTGCGAGTTCACGCCAATACCCCGGATAAGCTGCTCCGGGCCGCCGCCGAGGTGGTGAAGGTGGGATACGGCTGCCCCAAGTTCTTCAACGACGAGGAGTTTATCACCCACTACATCGCCGCCGGCGTGCCGCTGCACATTGCCCGCGACTATGCCGCCTGTGGCTGCTGCGGGGGCCGCCTGCCCGACTATGAGACTTACCTGGCCGCGGTGTGCAACCTGAACATCACCGCCGTCCTGGAGATGGCCATGAGCGACGGCTGGGTTCACTTCGGGGACGGGAAGTACGAGAAATTCCTGGATACGCCCATCCCCGCCGGCCACATTCAGAACATGGACGATCTGATGGTCAACCTGGAGGCGGCGTTCACCTTCTTTGTGCGCCACATCATGAAGCGCACCGGCACCCTGGAGCAGAGCAACGCCCTGAAGCTGGCCTGCCCGTTTACCTCCGCCCTCAGCGAGGCGGGGCGGATCAACATGAAGGATCTGCACCAGCCCTGTGACAGGGACTACGGCCTGTATATCGACAACGGTGCGGTGAATGTCATTGGCATCGGCACCCTGATCGAATCGCTCTCCGCCCTGGATGAGTTCGTATTCCGGGGCAGGGAATTCACCCTGGAGCAGGTCCGCCAGGCGGTAAATGCCAACTTTGAGGGCTATGAGCCCATGCGCCAGAAGCTGCTCAGGGCACCCAAGTTTGCCAACGGCGACCAGCACGCCCTGGAGCTGGCCCGGCGGTTTGACGCCATGATGCAGAACGTCATTGTCCGCCACCGCACCATGCACGGCGGACAGAAGCACCTGAAGTTCGTGCCGGTGGCCTCCCACGTGGCCCTGGGCGGCAAGACCATTGCCACACCCAACGGACGCAGGGCGGGCGTGGCCCTGTCCGAGGGAATCTCCCCCACCCAGGGCACCGATGAGAACGGCCCCATCACCACGCTTAACGCTGTGGCGGCCATCAACAGCCATGCCCACGACCTGACGATGCAGCGCCTGCTGAACATCAAGCTGTCTCCCGCATTCCTGGAGGGGGAGAGCGGTATTCAGAACTTTATCCAGATCATCCGCACCTTTGTGGATCTGAAACTGTGGCACATTCAGTTTAATGTCGTCAACCGGGAGACCCTGCTGGCCGCGCAGAAGGACCCGGACAAATACCGCAACCTGGTGGTGCGTGTGGCAGGTTACTGCGCCTACTTCACCGACCTGAGTGAGAAGCTACAGACGGAGATTATCAACCGTACCGAGCACACCAGCATGTGCACCGAATAAACCATCCGCAGGAGGGAGGTGGGGCGGCATGAGCCAATCCGCAGTGGGAACCATCTTCAATGTGCAGCGCTTCAGCCTCCACGACGGCCCCGGCATGCGGGATCTGATTTTTCTAAAGGGCTGCCCGCTCCGGTGCGAGTGGTGCGCCAATCCGGAGTCACAGCATGCGGAGCCTGAGTTGAGCTGCCGCCCTTCCAAATGCATCGGCTGCCGGGCCTGCACGGCTGCGTGCCCCACCGGGGCCGCCGCCGTGGCGGCAGGCGGCCGGATTCAGGTGGACCGCGCCGCCTGCCGGAGCTGCTTTGCCTGTGCCCGGGCCTGCTGCTCCGGCGCGCTGAGCCGGATCGGTGAAGAGCTTGACGCCAGGACCCTGGTGGAGCGGGTGATGGCCCAGCACATGAGCTGGCGCGCCGAAGGCGGTGTGACGCTCAGCGGAGGTGAGCCTCTGGCTCAGCCCGATTTTGCTGCCGAGCTGCTGCAACGGTTCCGGGAGGAGGGGGTGGGAACGGCCCTGGAGACCTGTGGATACGTGCCCTTTGAGGCGTTCCAGAAGGCCGCGCCCTTTTGCCAGCTTATCTTTTTTGATCTCAAATGTATGGCTTCGGAGGTACACAGGCGGTACACCGGGGTGGACAATCGGCGGATTCTGGACAACCTGATGGCGCTCTCCCGGGAATTCCCTGATTTGCCCCTCCGGGTGCGCACCCCTCTGATCCCCGGCGTCAACGACGGCCGGGAACAGTTGTCCGAAATCGTGCAGTTCCTGCGGAGGCTCCCATCGCTGGCCGACTACGAGCTGCTCCCCTATCACAACTGGGGGGAGGGAAAGTACCGCCAACTGGGCCGGAGCTATCCACTGGCCGGACTGGAGCCGCCGGACAGGGGGGCGGTAAGGCGCCTCAACGACGAGCTGCGGGCTGAGTTGGGCCTGCGGCCGGGACAGGAGTGATTTTCATGGATATCATTGATTTTCGTTACCGTCCGCCCTATGGCAGCTACCGGGAGACCATTATGTACCGGGATCTGGAGCGGGCAAAGCGCTGTTCCGAGGCGTTCGGTATGAACCAGTCCCCGGCTGTGGCTGCCAGGGATATGGAGGCATCTTTAACGGAAATGGACCGGGCGGGCATCGGCATGGCGGTGCTGGCCGGGCGCAAGGTACTCCCTCACATCGGCGTTGTGGACAATCAGGATATCGTGGACCTGATCCACGCCTACCCCGGGCGGTTTACCGGCATGGCGGGGGTGGACCCCAGCGACGGGCCGGAGGCCATGGAGGAACTGGAGCGGTACGTCGTGGGCGAGGGCCTGCGGGGCATCGTCATGGAACCGGGACTGACCAAGACCCCCATGTTCGTGGAGGATGAACGGATTTTCCCGCTCTATGAGCGCTGCCAGGCGCTGGGTGTCCCCGTCATGCTCATGGTGGGCTCCAACTGCGGCCCGGACATCGAGTACTCCAAGCCGGAGCACGCCGAGCGGGTGGCCAAGGCGTTTCCCAAATTGAACATCATCCTCTCCCACGGAGGCTGGCCCTGGGTGACGGAGGCCATTCACGTGGCGTATCGCTATAAAAATGTCTATCTGCTGCCGGATTTGTACCAGTTCAACGGCCCGGGAAGCGGAGAGTACCTGGCTGCGGCGAACTATATCCTGCGGGATCAGATGCTCTTTGGTTCCGCCTACCCCTATGTCTCCCTGCGGGAGGCGGTGGACTACTTCCTGGAGGGGCGCCTGAGACCCGTGGCCCAGCCCGCTTTCCTGGCCGGCAACGCCCGCAGAATCTTGGAGCTGGAGCGTGTGTGAGTCCAGCCTGAGATAAATACAACCTTCAAGGGAGGTCTCAAATGTGAGTACGCAACTAAAAGCACAGCAAGGATTGACCAATCTCACTCCGATCAAGGTGATCCACATCCTGATATCCCTGGCAATCATGGTCTGTTTCAAGTTTGTCCCCGCCGCGGAGCCGCTGACCCCCCTCGGGGTGGAGGTGATCGGTATCTTCCTGGGGATGCTCTATGGCTGGCTGATCGCCAACGACTCCTTCTGGCCCAGCATTTTCGGCCTGCTTTTCCTGGGCCTGAGCAGCTACTCCACCGTACCCGCCGTCCTGAGGGATGGCTTCGGCAATTCCACTGTTCTGCTGCTGTTCTTCTTCTTCGCCTTTACCAACATCATCAGCGCCGCCGGTATCACTGAGTATATCGCGCGCTGGATCGTCAGCCGCAAGGTTGTGCAGGGCAGGCCATATCTGCTGACCCTGATGATCTTCCTGGCCATGTGCGCGCTGGTCATCATGGTTTCCTGCGCTGCGGCCACCATGGTAATTTTCCCCCTGATCAAGGAGATCTGCCGTCTCTACGGCGTTAAGCCCGGCAGCAAGTGGGCCTCTATCACCCTGGTGGGCACAATCTGTGTGGGCTGCTCCTTCTACATGCTGCTGCCGTTCAAGTCTCTGCCCGCCGTGGTGTTCTCCAGCTATACCCAGATGTCCGGCGGCGACTCCATCGCGCTTGTCCCCTATCTGGCGATCGTGGTCGTCATCACCGCTATTACCATGGCCCTGCTGCTGGTGCTGATGAAATTTGTCCTCCGGTGCGATGTCAGCGTAATTGCCTCCAGCAACAAATCCATGGAAGAGCTGCCCAAGCTGAGCCGGTATCAGAAATTTATCATGGTCTTCTTTGTGACCGTGATCGTCCTGCTGCTGTTCCCCTCCTTCGTGCCCAAGACCTTTATTGTCAGTACGGTGCTGAACAATGTGGGCGCCACCGGCATCCTGCTGGGCGCTGTCGGCGTCTATATTATGGTCAGTCTGAAGGAGGGCATGCCTGCCGTCCAACTGTTCTCCAAGAATATTGGCTGGTCCATCATCTTCATCCTGGCCGCCGCTCTGAGTATCGCCGATGCCATGGCCGCCGAGTCCACCGGAATCTCGGCCTGGCTGGTGGAGCTGATCACGCCGGTGGTCCAGGGCAAGAGCCCTCTCGTCCTCACCGCAGTAATGTGTGTCGTCGGTATGGCCCTCACCAACGTGGCTAATAACATCGCCACCGCAGCCATGCTGACGCCCATCGCCTACAGTGTGGGCATCGCCTGCGGCGCCAATCCGGCGGCACTGGCGGTCTGTGTGCTGCTGGCCACCAATATGGGTATGGCAACCCCGCCCGCCAGTGCTCCTGCGGCCATTGTCCACGGCGAAAAGGAGTGGATTCCCGGAAGTGACGCCGTGAAATACGGCCTTGTCTGCTGCGGCATCACCCTGGTTCTTATTCTGGCCGTGATCTTCCCCATGGCAAACGTCATGTTCTGATGCAGCAGGGTCTGGAGCATACGTGAAAAGCCCCGCCGGTATCCCAACAGGATACCGGCGGGGCTTTTCAACCTTTTTATTTGCAGGTGCAATCCTTGAAGTATCGCTTCAGCGCACACACCACTGACTGTTCCTCCCGAAGCAGGGACTTTCCTGATTGGTGGACCAGCAGGAAGGTGGCATGTCCGAAATCCAGTCCATGAACCATGACGGGCTGCACCGCTCCCTGGCTGACAAAATACTCGTACTGGGAGGTAAACCTGGGAAAGATAGCGGCGCACCTGTTCTGCGCCACATACTGCAAGATGGCGTCCTTGCTGTGGCAGCGGAATCCGGCCTCTCCACTGAAATAGTGTCCGAACAGAAGCCAGTTGTCGTCGTTTACGTGGGAATAGGTGCCAAGGGGCACCTGCGCAAGCATCTGAGGCGTGATTTCCCCTGTCAGAGCCAGGGGATGGCCGGAGCCGAGAAACAGGTATTCCGGGTCTTCAATCACCTCGTAGCAGTCCCAGCCGTTTTTGCGGATCCGCTCCAGGGTGGCGGTCGAGTCCGCCTGATTTTCCTTGCGGATCGGGAGCAGGCCGATGTGGACCCCGTTCTCCTCCATTTTGTGAATGATCTCGCTGCGCCGACATTCGTGGAGCAGCAGATTGATGTCGGGGTGCCGGTCCTTCAGGCAGGGGATAAACCCCGCGGAGAGAAAATTGCACATGGTGGTGGTGCTCTGTATGTGTACCTCCCGGGGAACCTCCTCCAGAGGGGTGGATTCCTGCCAGCCGTTCACCATTTGAAGAATGATCTTTACGTCCCCGTAAACCCACTTGCCATAGGCGGTGAGCTCGATGCCGCGGCTCGTCCGCCGCAGCAGCTGGTGCCCCAGCTCGTCCTCCAGGGCGTCGATCATCTTACTGACAGAGGGCTGGGTGGTGTAGAGCTCGTTAGCCGCTTTTGTGAAGGAGCTGTGCTGCACTACTTTATCGAATGCGATAAGCTGTTCGATGCGCATAGCGGAACCTCCCTTTTTCAGGCCGCACCGGGGCCCACAGTCAGATCGCCTCGGATATGGCATCCCCCATGTCGCTGCAGGAGAGCCGCTTGCCTCCCGGAGTCATAATGTCGCCGGTGCGGTATCCGTCGTCCAAAACCTTGACAATGGCCGCCTCAATCGCGTCGGCCTCGACGGTCATATGGAAGGAGAGGCGGAGCATCAGTGCCGCAGAGAGGATCTCGGCAATGGGATTGGCAATGTTCTGGCCGGCAATGTCCGGCGCTGAGCCGCCGGCGCACTCGTATAATCCCTTGCCCTCGCTCCCAATGTCGCCGGAGCCGGCAATACCCATGGAGCCGGCGGCACTGTTGGCCAGGTCGGACAGGATATCGCCGAACATATTTTCTGCCGCGATTACGTCAAAATACCCCGGCCTGCTCACCAGGCGGGCGGCGCAGCCGTCAATCAGCATGGTCTCATAGTGAACCTCAGGGTATTCCTCGGCCACCTTTTCATATACCGTCTGCCACAGCACGCCGGTCTCCATGGCGTTGGGCTTGTTTACCATCGTGACGTGCTTTTTGCGGCCCATGGCCAGGTCAAACGCGCAGCGGGCGTGCCGCTCGATCTGTGACCAGGTGTAGACGCACTCATCGCAGGCGGTCAGTTCGCCGCCGATCTCCTTCCTATACTTGCCCGCATAGAAGATACCCGCGGTATTCTCCCGCAGAACAATGAGATCCAGTTCCCGGGCCACCGTATCCTTGAGCGGAGAGGCCTGGATCAGTTGGGGATAGACCTTGGCCGGACGGATATTGGCAAAGAGCTCCATGCCACGCCGGAACGAAGCCAGGGCCTTCACTGCGGCCTCCTTACGGCTTGGGTATTTTTTGGTGCCGTTGGCGCCGGTGAAGGTGTATTTGCGGGGATCACCCACCGAGCCGAACAGGATGCTGTCGCAGGAACGCCCCAGCTCATAATCCTGCGGACGCAGGGCATCGCCGTAGGCCTCCAGACCGGCGACACCGCCGATTATATCATAATAATGGAACGTGTGCCCAAATTTCTGTGCGACCCGCTCCAATACCTTGATACTTTCGTTGACGACTTCCGGACCAATTCCATCCCCGCGCAAAACGGCAATTCTCTTTTCCATGGCAGGCACACTCCCAATCTTTATAAGAATATATACGATTTGTTTTGTGCAATTTCATTATACCAAAGCTTATCATGTGAGAGAAATTCCAAAACAAAAGGGTTACCTTCAGAAAAGTTATGGAGGGCTTTCGCTCCGGCGTATGCCCGAGCGAAAGCCAGGCCCCCGGAGCAAAACGCTCCGGGGGCCTGGCTTAAGAGATGTAAAAAACCGTATGTTTATCAGCAGTATAAAAGGGCCGCCCGTTCCCGCCGGTCGATTTTCGCCTGAAAGCGCGCCATACATTCAGCGGGGAATCCTGGGGCCGATGAGTAAGACGGCATCATTGCTCCCGAAGCAATCAATAGCTCATCTGCGGCACCAGGCTCTGCTGGGGCTGCACAGGTGAAGGTCCGGGCAGCGAACCCTTATCGGGGGGATGACGATGGCTGCGCCGGAAGCTGGCGGCCGGTGTGGTCGATGGTGTAGTCCACGTTGTATTCCCCGGGGAGAATCAACTCGGAGATGGGGACGAAGGTGTAGCCCTCCTGTAGCAGGGTTTCGAGGATGGCGGGCAGGGCCTCGGGGGTATGGAGGGCGGCGTTGTGGAAGAGAACGATGGACCCGGGCTGGACCCGGCTCACCACCCGCTCCGTGATCTCCCCGGCGGGGAGATCCTTCCAGTCCAGACTGTCCACGTCCCACTGGATGGGCTCCATCCCGATGGAGCGGATGGACGTAATTACATTGTTGTCGTATTCTCCGTAGGGCGGGCGGATCAGGGTGGGGCGCACGCCGGTGACGGCCTCAATTTTGTCGTTGCAGGCCTCCACATCGGCGACGATCGCCTCGCTGGAGAGCTGAGACATGTGGGCGTGGGAGTTGGAGTGGTTCATCACCTCGTGGCCGGCGTCGTGGAGGGCCTTGACGGACTCCGGGTATTTGTCCACCCAGTCCCCCACCACGAAGAAGGTGGCCTTTACGTTGTATTTTCCCAGGATGTCGATGAGCTGCTGGGTGTCCTCGTTGCCCCAGGCGGCGTCAAAGGAGATGGCCAGCATCTTCTGGTCCCGCTGAACGCAGTAGATGGGAAGCTGCCGGTCGGTGGCGGAGGCCTCCGCCACTGCCGGGGCGTTGACCAGGGCAAACATGGCCGCCGCCAGCAGGGCGCACGCCAGCACGGTCAGGGTCCGGCGCCGCAGGATCAAACACTTCATACAAAAATCCGCTCCCTTCTCAAATAGGCCGTTTTTTCATTTATATGTAAAGGAGCGTGAGCGCATGCCCTGGCGAAATCTTAATGCAATCTTTATATGAAAGTGAAAAAGGCAGCGAAATTCCAACAAAAGCTGTGATATAATATAATGTAAAATTTTATGCAGGGGAGGCGGGAACCATGACGGACCAGCGGCCGGATCCGGACGCACTGCTGCGGGAGCTCAAGCTGAAAGAGGAGACCAGGACGGGAAAGCTGAAGATATTCTTCGGTTATGCGGCGGGCGTGGGCAAGACCTACGCCATGCTGGAGGCCGCCCACCACGCCAAGGAGATGGGCGTGGACGTGGTGGCCGGGTACATCGAGCCGCACGTCCGGCCGGAAACCCTGGCTCTGCTGGACGGGCTGGAGCAGCTCCCCAACAAGGAGATCCCCTATAAGAATATCACGCTGCGGGAGTTTGATCTGGACGGGGCCCTGGCGCGGAAGCCCCAGCTCATCCTGGTGGATGAGCTGGCCCACACCAACGCCGCCGGGAGCCGGCACCGCAAGCGCTACCAGGATATCGAGGAGCTGCTGCGGGCAGGCATCAGCGTCTACACCACCGTCAACGTGCAGCACCTGGAGAGCCTCAATGACGTGGTGGCCTCCATCACCGGCATTGCGGTGGCGGAGCGGCTGCCCGACCGGATCTTTGACCGCGCCGACCAGGTTGAGGTAGTGGACATCGAGCCGGCGGATCTGCTGGAGCGGCTCAAGGAGGGCAAGATCTACCGGCCCAACCAGGCGGCCCGGGCCATGGACCACTTCTTCACCCTGAAGAATCTGGCCGCCCTGCGCGAGATCGCCCTGCGGCGCACCGCAGACCGGCTCAACCGGGCGGCGGACACCGGGGTGGGCACCAAGGCCAAGAGCAGCGAGCACATCCTGGTCTGCCTGTCCGGCGCGCCGTCCAACGCCAATGTCATCCGCACGGCGGCCCGCATGGCGGAGGCCTTCCGCAGCAGCTTCACCGCCCTGTTCGTGGAGACCTCCGACTTCAAGGACATGAGCGACGACAACCGCAGCCGCCTGCGGGCCAACCTGCGCCTGGCGGAGGAGCTGGGGGCCCGCATCGCCACGGTGTACGGCGACGACACCCCCCTCCAGATCGCCGAGTACGCCCGGGCCAGCGGCGTGACTAAAATCGTCCTGGGCCGGAGCAATAACAAGCGCTTCTTTTGGGAGCGGAGCAAAAACCTGGTGGACCGGCTCAACGCCCTGGCCCCCGATCTGGACATCCACATCATCCCGGACACCTACCCCGCCTACCGGGCGCCGCGGAAGAGCTGGAACCTCAGCGAGCGGTTCACCGTCAAGGACGCGCTGCGCACCCTGGTGATCCTGGCGGTGTGCACGATGGTGGGCCTGGCCTTCGCCTATCTGGACTTCAGCGAGGCCAACATCATCATGATCTACCAGTTGGGCGTGCTGGTGGTGGCCATGGTCACCAGCGGGCGGCTCTATAGCCTGGCGGCCTCCATCCTGTCCATTCTTATCTTCAATTTCTTCTTTACCGTCCCGCTGTTCACGCTCCACTTCAACGACAAGAGCTATCTGGCCACCTTCCTGGTGATGTTCCTGGTGGCCTTCCTGAGCAGCTCGCTGACCACCCGCATCAAGCGGCAGGCGCGGCTGGCCTCCCGGCAGGCCTACCGCACCCAGGTGCTTCTGGAGGCCAGCCAGACCCTCCAGAAGGCGGAGGGCCAGGAGGCCATTCTGGAGGCCATGGCGGTACAACTGCGCAAGCTGCTGGAGCGGACGGCCCTGTACTACCCGGTGCTGCCCGACGGCACCCTGGGCCAGCCCCGGTTCTTCCCCGTGGAGCCCACCGTGGACACAGGGGCATACCTGGGCCCTGACGAGACGGCGGTGGCCTCCTGGGTGCAGAAGAACAACAAGCACGCCGGCGCCACCACCAACACCCTGCCCAACGCCAAGTGCCTCTATCTGGCGGTGCGGGGGGAGGGCAGCGCCCTGGCGGTGGCGGGTATTGCCATCGAGGAGGGCCGGGAGCCTGACGCCTTTGAGAAAAACCTGATGCTGGCCATCGTGGACGAGTGCGGCCTGGTGCTGGAGAAGGAGCTGCTGGGCCAGGAGAAGCACCGGGTGGAGGAGCAGGCCCAGCAGGAGGCCCTGCGGGCCAATCTGCTGCGGGCCATCTCCCACGATCTGCGCACCCCGCTGACCGCCATTTCGGGCAACGCGGGCATCCTCATGGAGAACGCCTCCGTGCTGGACGCGGCCAAGCGGCGGCAGCTCTACACCTCCATCTACGACGACTCCATGTGGCTGGCCAACCTGGTGGAGAACCTGCTCTCCGTCTCCCGCATTGAGAACGGCACCATCCGTCTGAAGATGGAGCCGGAGCTGCTGGAGGAGGTGTTCCAGGAGGCCCTGACCCACCTGGACCGGAAGGCCAAGGAGCACACCATCACCGTGGAGCTGCCTGACGACATGCTCATGGCCAAAATGGACGCCCGCCTGATCGTGCAGGTGGTCATCAACATCGTCAACAACGCCATCAAATACACGCCCCCCGGCTCCCATGTCCAGGTGTCCGCCCGGAAGCGGGGTGAGAGCGTGGAGGTGCGCATCGCCGACGACGGCCCCGGCATCTCGGACGAGGCCAAGGCCAAGCTGTTCGACATGTTTTACACAGCCAACAACGCCCGGGGCGACGGGCGGCGGGGCCTGGGGCTGGGCCTGTCCCTGTGCCGCTCCATTGTGCAGGCCCACGGCGGCTCCATCACCGTGGAGGACAACTATCCCAAGGGCGCTATCTTCAGCTTTACACTACCACTTGCGGAGGTGAACACCGATGAACAAACCTCAAATCTTGATCATTGAAGACGACAACGCCATCGGCAACCTGATTTCCACCACCCTGGAGACCCAGCACTACCAGTACCGGCGGGCCAAAAACGGCGCCTCCGGCGTGCTGGAGGCGGCCTCCTGCCGGCCCGACGTGATCCTGCTGGATCTGGGCCTGCCCGACATGGACGGCGTGGACATCATCAAGAAGGTGCGCACCTGGAGCAACACCCCCATCATTGTCATCTCTGCCCGCAGCGAGGATCACGACAAGGTGGAGGCCCTGGACGCCGGGGCGGACGACTATCTGACCAAGCCCTTCTCGGTGGAGGAGCTGCTGGCCCGGCTGCGGGTGTCCCTGCGCCGGGTGCGCTACGACAGCGAGAAGGTGGACGAGGCGGCCAGCATCTACCAGAACGGCGGGCTGAAAATCGACTACGCCGCCGGCTGCACCTACCAGAACGGGAAGGAGATCCACCTGACCCCCATCGAGTACAAGCTGCTGTGTCTGCTGGCCCAGAACACCGGCAAGGTGCTCACCCACAACTACATTCTCAACAAGATCTGGAGCAGCGCCCTGCCCTCCGACACCCCCTCCCTGCGGGTGTTTATGGCCACGCTGCGCAAGAAGATCGAGCCCGATCCCAGCCACCCCCGGTACATCCAGACCCACATCGGCGTGGGCTACCGGATGATCCGCCAGCCCGACGAGGAGGCCGGGGCGGAGAGCGAGGCATGAGCGGGGGAGGAGAGGCCATGCTGTATCCCTACCGCCCCGCAGGGGAGCACCGGCTCCCCGGACTGCGGCCCGGGGGCGCGGCAGGCCCTGGGGCGCTGCTGGGCCTGATGCGGGATGTGGGACAGCTCTTTGACTGTGAGCCTGTGGTGCTCCAGCGGCCGGACAGCCCGGCGCTGCTGCTGTTCTACCCGGACACGGTGTTCCCGTGGCGGGATCTGGCGGAGGTGTGCGGCGGGGCGCTGGCGGGGCTGGAGGGGTTCTGGCCTGTGACGGTGTACGGCACCACCGCCCGGCGGGAGACCGGCGAGCTGCGGGCCGCCGTGCGTGCGGACGGCGCCGCAGTCATCCGCCTGCGCTCGGTGTC
>DXTB01000026.1 GCA_019410105.1 Clostridiales bacterium
TTATATTTTGCATTATATATAAAATTTTAAAAATTGTCAATCGGCGGCTGGGAATTTTACAGGAGGGAGCGGCCGGCCCGGAGGCCAATGCCGGTAAAGGCTGCGGAGGTACGGAGCGTTACCCGTATTGAAAAAAACACGGTTATAGAGGACGGTTTAAGTCTGTCACATCTGTAACAATTCTGTAAAAAATTTTTTGAATCATGTAAAAAGGTGGTTGCCCTTTTCGGAGGGATAGAGTATAATAAGGACACACGCTCAGGGAGGGGAGGACAAAATCGTCTGGACCAAACTGGGCTATTTTTCTGAAAGGAAGGTAGATTACAATGAAGAAGTCCAAGAAGCTCCTTGCACTGCTCCTGTGCCTGGCGATGGTCTTCGGCCTGGCCGCCTGCGGCAACAGCAACAAGCCCGCCGACAGCCAGACCCCTGCGCCTGGCACTAACACCGAGACCCCTGCCCCCGAGACCGAGACCCCCGGCGAGACCGAGGCCGACCCCGACGCCATCGAGGACAGCATGACCTCCGCCGACGGCAAGTATCAGGTGGCCTTCGTCACCGACGTAGGCCAGTTGAAGGACAAGTCCTTCAACCAGGGCACCTTTGACGGCGTAAAGCTGTATGCCGCCGCCAACGGTCTGAGCTACAAGTACTACCAGCCCGCCAACGGCAGCGAGGCCACCGACGATGACCGCTATGACGCCATGAAGGCCGCCGTCGAGGGCGGCGCTGACGTGGTGGTGTGCGCCGGCTACCTGCAGGAGGCCGCGCTGAGGAAGGCTGCCATCGAGTATCCCGACACCCCCTTCGTCTTCATCGACGGCTACCCCATTCAGGAGCAGGCTACCGAGTATGACGCCGCCGGCAACGCGCTTCCCAATGACAGCCCCGTGCTGACCAACGTGGCCGGCGTGGCCTTCCAGGAGCAGCAGGCCGGCTACCTGGCCGGTTACGCCGCCGTCAAGGACGGCTTTACCAAGCTGGGCTTCTCCGGCGGCGGCGGCGGCACCAATCCCGCCTGCTGCCGGTTCGGTTACGGCTATGTCCAGGGCGCCAACGCTGCGGCGCTTGAGAAGGGCATCACCGTGGATATGAACTACTCCTGGCAGTACGGCTCCAACTTCTCCGCCTCCACTGACCTGCAGACCATGATCAACGGCTGGTATGTGAATGGTACCGAGATCGTCTTCGCCTGCGGCGGCTCCATGTTCCAGTCCATCGTGGCCGCCGCCTCCGCCAATGACGGCTATGTTATCGGCGTAGACGTGGACCAGTCCGGCGAGTCCGAGTACGTCGTCACCTCCGCCATGAAGGGCCTGGCTGACGCCGTGCAGTGGGCCGTGGCCAAGGTCTATGACGGTACATTCGACACCATCGGCGGCCAGCAGACCTCCCTGGGCGTCGCCGACAACGCCGTGCAGCTGCCCACCGGCGCGGATTCCTGGCGCTTCGAGACCTTCACCGTGGAGGAGTACGAGTCCCTGTACCAGCAGATGGTGGACGGCACCCTGGTGGTGGACGACGACTACACTGTGATGGACAACGCCGAGACCGCTACCAACTGGAGCAACGTGAATGTGAATATCATCTGATTCACACAATCATCTCAGAAAGAGGGAGAGGGCTTTGTGCCCTCTCCCTTTTCTTGTGACAGAAAAGGGACAAATTTCTTGTGTTTTCCATGGGGGTATTATATAATAAAACTATACTGTATAGAGGAGGCGGGATGAGGACTATGGAAGCGGAAAACGTCATTGAAATGCTTCACATTACCAAGGAATTCCCCGGTATCATCGCCAACGACGATATCACACTCCAACTCCGAAGAGGGGAAATCCACGCCCTCCTGGGGGAGAACGGCGCAGGCAAATCCACCCTGATGAGCGTGCTGTTCGGTCTGTATCAGCCGGAGGCGGGCGAAATCAAGAAAAACGGTAAGGTGGTGAAGATCAACAATCCCAACGACGCCACCGCGTTGGGCATCGGCATGGTGCACCAGCACTTCCAACTGGTGGATGTATTCACTGTGCTGGACAATATCATTCTGGGCGCCGAAACCACGAAGCTGGGCTTCCTGCAGAAGAAGGAGGCCCGCAAAAAGGTAGAGGCCCTGTCGGAGAAGTACGGCCTAAAGGTGGATCTGGACGCCAGGGTGGAAAACATCACCGTGGGCATGCAGCAGCGGGTGGAGATCCTCAAGATGCTCTACCGCGACAACGAGATTCTGATCTTTGACGAGCCCACCGCCGTCCTCACCCCCCAGGAGATTGATGAGCTGATGGCCACCATGAAGGAGTTTGCCAAGGAGGGCAAGAGTATTCTCTTCATCTCCCACAAGCTCAACGAGATTATGGCCGTGGCCGACCGCGTCACAGTGCTGCGCAAGGGCAAGTACATCGGCACCGTGGATACTAAGGACACCGACAAGCAGTCCCTGTCCAACATGATGGTGGGCCGCCCGGTGCAGCTTGAGGTGGTCAAGGAGAAGGCCAGACCCGGTGAGACGGTGCTCAAGGTGGAGCACCTGACGGTCCCCTCCCATACCCAAAAGAGGGATGCGGTCCATGATGTCAGCTTCGAGGCCCGGGCGGGTGAGATTCTGTGCATCGCCGGCATCGACGGCAACGGCCAGAGCGAGCTCATCTACGGCCTGACCGGCCTGGAGAAGTGCAGCGGCGGCACGGTGACCCTTTGCGGCCGTGATATCAGCCACGCCTCCATCCACCACCGGAGCGCGGACATGAGCCACATCCCGGAGGACCGCCATAAGCACGGACTGGTGCTGGACTTTACCCTGGAACAAAACATGGTGCTCCAGCGCTTCCGGGAGCCACGGTTCCAGCACATGGGCTTTGTCAAGCAGGGCGAGGTGCGCGCCTACGCGGAAAAGCTGATCGAGCAGTACGACGTGCGCTCCGGACAGGGGCCGGTGACCATTGCCCGCTCCATGTCCGGCGGCAACCAGCAGAAGGCCATCATTGCCCGCGAGGTCGACCGGGAGAAGCCGCTGATTGTGGCGGTGCAGCCCACCCGCGGCCTGGACGTGGGCGCCATTGAGTACATCCACAGCCAGTTGGTGGCCGAGCGGGACAAGGGCAAGGCGGTGCTGCTGGTCTCTCTGGAGCTGGACGAGGTCATGAGCCTGTCCGACCGCATCCTCGTGATGTATGAGGGCGAGATCGTGGGCGAGCTGGACCCCGCCGCCACCGACGTCCAGGAGCTGGGTCTCTATATGGCCGGCGCAAAACGAATGAAAAAGGAGGGCGAGGGGGCGTGAAGCAGAAGCTTTCCAACCTGTGGGGCAAAGACGGCACCAAGTCTGTACTGGCCTCACTGATCTCCATCCTCATCGGCATGGTGGTGGGTGCGCTGATTATCATCATCGTGGGCGCCGCCAACCCGTCCCTGGGGCTGAACAGCGCGTGGGAGGGCATCCGCCTGGTGTTCGGCGGCCTGTTCAGCACCGGACGCGACGCGGCGGGCACGCTGACCTTCGGCTTTAACTCCACGAACTTGGGCAACATGCTCTTCCGGGCCACCCCGCTGATCCTTACCGGCCTGTCGGTGGCTGTGGCCTTCAAGACCGGCCTGTTCAACATCGGCGCGCCGGGCCAGTACCTGATGGGCACCGCCGCCACCCTGATTCTGGCACTCACCATCCCCACTGAAACGGTTCCAGCTCCCCTGGTGTGGCTCATTGCCTTCCTGGGCGGCATGCTGGCCGGCGCCCTGTGGGGCTGTATCCCCGGACTGGTGAAGGCCTTTCTCAACATCAATGAGGTGCTGGCCTGCATCATGACCAACTGGATCGCCGCCAACCTGGTGACCTGGCTGTTCGACAAGGGCAGCCTGTTTGAGAGCCTCCAGAATCACGTGGAGAACACCAAGACTGCCTATATCTACAAGACCAGTTTCAATGGTGTGGAGACCGCCAAGCTGGGTCTGGACAAACTGTTCCCCAACTCTCAGGTCAATGGCGGCATCCTGATTGCCATCGGTATCGCAATTCTGATCTATATCCTTATGAACAAGACCACCCTGGGCTACGAGCTCAAGGCCTGCGGCGCCAACCGCCACGCGGCCCGGTACGCCGGCATTGCCGACAAGCGGAACATCGTCCTGTCCATGGCCATCGCCGGGGCCCTGTCCGGCGCGGCCGCCTCCCTGTACTACCTGTCGGGCAACACGGAGTTTTTCTGGTCTACCTACCAGACCCTTCCCGCCACCGGCTTCAATGGCATTCCCGTGGCCCTGCTGGCCGTCAGCAATCCCATCGGTGTGATCTTTACCGGATGCTTCATGTCCATGCTGGATATTGTGGGTCTGCAGCTTACCAACCTGACGGCCTACAATGAGTATATCACCGATGTCATCATCGCCATCATCGTCTACCTCAGCGCTTTCTCCCTGGTCATCAAGATGTTCATCAGCGGCCAGCGGAAGCGCCGGAGCAAGGCTGCCCTGCCCGCGGCAGAGGCGGCGGCCAAACCGCCGGAGGGCGGAGGTGGCGCAGAAGTGGAGAAAGGAGGCGAGTCGGCATGACGTTCCTCATTCAGCAGACCCTGATCTATGCCGTCCCGCTGATGATCGTGGCGCTGGCCGGCGTGTTTGCTGAGCGCAGCGGCATTATCAACCTGGCCCTGGAAGGCATTATGATCTTCGGCGCGTTCGCGGGTGTCCTCTTTGTCAACGTGACCCAGAAGGCGGGTATCTTTTCCGAGGCCAAGGCGGCTGGGGACTGGGTGGCGCTCCAGGGCTTCATGCTGCTGGCCATGCTGGTGGCGGCCATCCTGGGCGCAGTGTTCTCCCTGCTGCTCTCCTTTGCCTCGGTCAACCTGAAGGCGGATCAGACCATCGGCGGTACCGCACTGAACCTGATGGCCCCCGCCCTGGTGCTGTTCTTCATCCGCATCATCGCCAACCAGAACACCCTGCAGATGGCGGAGGGCGACGCGGCAAGCTGGTTCATGCTCAAAAAGAGCTTCTTCGGCTACGGCCGCAGCGACGAAATGGGCTTCTTCGGAGACACCTTCATCAACAAGGCATATCTGGCCACCTACATCTGTATTATCCTGTTTGTGGTGCTGTCCATCCTGCTCTACAAGACCCGCTTCGGACTGCGGCTGCGCTCCTGTGGTGAGAATCCACAGGCGGCCGACTCCCTGGGCATCAACGTCTATGTGATGCGCTACGCCGGCACCACAATCTCCGGTGCGCTGGCGGGCATGGGTGGCTTCGTCTACGCTCTCACCACCGCCAACTGCGCCTCTACCGGTGACGTGGCCGGCTTCGGCTTCCTGGCGCTGGCCGTTATGATCTTCGGCAACTGGAAACCTTTGAACATCGCCGGCGCGGCCCTGCTGTTCGGCCTGTTCAAGTGCATCGCTGCCTCCTATGCCAGCATTGACATCAACGGCGACGGCGTATTCCTGCTGGCCGAGCTCGGCATCAGCCCCCACTTCTACCGGATGCTGCCCTATATTATCACGTTGGTCGTTCTGGCCTTCACCTCCAAGAAGTCCAGGGCTCCCAAGGCGGAGGGCATCCCCTACGACAAGGGAAAGCGGTAACGGAGTATACCTGTACTTTAGCAGATGTTCTCCACTGGAAGGTAGGCCATATGTCCTACCCCAGGAAAGAAAAGTGCCCCGCCGTTCCATCGGAACGGCGGGGCTTTTTTCAGAGAATGCGGGAGGGCTCCACGCTTTCGGCCAGGGCCTGCAGCGCGTCGGGCTCTTCCAGACGCCAGCCCTCGGGGGTACGGCGGAGGTATCCGGCCTGGGCAAAGCGGCTCATCACCCGGGTAAGCTGCCGGTAGCTGGTGCTCAGCGTCTCGGCGGTGCGGGTCAGGGTGCCATGGAACCAGCCGTCCTCCGCCTGGGAGAGCAGATAGGCGGCCAGACGGTTTTCCAGCGGAAGCAGCAGGTCGTTGGTGGCGCGGAAGGTATTCATTACCACAATGCGGGCCAGCCGCCGGGAGGCATAGCGCAGAAACCCCAGGTCGGAGCATAGAGCCTCCCGGTACTCCGCCAGTGGGAGGGCCGCACACAGCGCGCCGTCCTCCTGGGCGCGCTGGTCGGTGGTGGCCTGGACGTTGCCCAGCACCACCTCTACGTCGCCGCCCACCAGCTCCCCCGGCTGGGCGGTGGCCACCAGCCGGGTGCGGCCGGCGGCGTTGGTCAGGCTGGTCTGGATGCCGCCCTCCAGAAGCAGGTAGAGGCTCTCCATGGGTTCCCGCAGGCGGCAGAGGTATTCTCCCTTCTCATAGTACTGAAGTGTCCAGGGATAGGCGGCGGTCCAGGGAAGGCGCTCGGGAATCCGGCAGCGGGCAAACAGGGCCGCCAGCCGCTCCGGATCTTGGAAGCGTTCCATGCGATTCCCTCCTTGTGCAGTCAAATCACGCGGATGCGTTTCCATCTGCCCCGCCAGTAGCGGAACAGGAAGAATGCGGCCCGTACCACCCAGTCGGCGATCATGGCGAGCCATACCCCAAGCAGTCCCAGGTTCAGGCCCCAGGCGCAGGCAAACACATAGCTGAGCACCACCCGGCAGACAAACATGGAGCCCAGGGAGACCGCCATAGTGAAGATGGCGTCCCCAGCCGCCCGCAGGGAGTTGGGAAGGGTGAAGGCCAGGGGCCAGAACAGGACGTTGCCTACGGCGCAGGCCCGGAGCACTTGGGCAGCCATGGTGCAGGCCTCTGGGCTCAGGTGAAACAGGGTGACCAGTCCCCCAGCCGAGAAGAAGAGGGCGGCGCTCATGACCAGCATGCAAAGATAGCTGGCCCCCACGAGACGCTTGGTGTAGTAGACCGCCTGCCCTGTCTCGCCAGCCCCCATACACTGGCCGATGACGGTAATGATGGCCAGTCCCAGGGCCATGCCGGGCACATTGATGACCCCGGCCACACTGTTGGCGATGGCGTTGGCGGCCACGGCGGAGGTGCCGAAGGTGGTAATCAGGTTGAGGACCATCAGCTTGCCTGCCTGAAACATGCCGTTTTCCATACCGTTAGGGATGCCGATAAATAGGATGCGCTTGACGATGGCGCCCCGGAACTCAAAACGCAGCAGACCCTCCACCCGGAGCACATGGTCGGGGTGGTTGAGCAGCGCCATGATAATGACGGCCGCCGCGATGCGGGAGACCAGGGTGCCGATACCGGCGCCGGCGGCCCCCATGCCGAAGCCGAAGATCAGCACCGCATTGACTGTGATGTTGATTACATTCACAACCAGGGAGCAGAACATGGACACCTTGCTGTTGCCCATGGCCCGGAACAGGGCGGCCCCGGCGTTGTAAATGCCCATGAAGGGATAGGCCGTGGCGGTGAGCAGGAAATAGACCAGGGCGTTCTCCATCACGTCGGCCTCCACGCGGCCGAAGATCAACGCCAGAATGTGCTGCCGGAGGACCAGCGCGGCCCCCATCAGCAGCAGGGACAGGGCGCACATGGCGTACAGAAGCTGCTTGGAGGCAGCCTTGGCGTTGTCGGTGTCCTGCCGCCCCAGATACTGGGAAACCACCACCGCGCCGCCGGTGGAGAGGGCGGAAAAGACCTGAATGATGAGTGTATTGATGTTGTCCACCAGCGAGACGCCGGATACGGCGGCCTCGCCGGAGGTGGTGACCATGACGGTATCCGCCATGCCGACAGTCATCAGCAGAAGCTGCTCAATGACCAGGGGAATGATGAGCCGCAGCAGTGCGTCGCGGGAAAAGAGCAGGCTGCTGCGGGCCGGTGCCTGTTCCGGCATTCTCCCGCCTCCTTTACATGAATTTTACATAGCTCTACCATTTTACTCCTGTGGGGCAGAAATACAAGCGCCGAACTGCACAAAAAACGGAGGCCGGGCGGAGAAAAACCGTCCGGCCTCCGGGCGTGGGCTCAGCAACGGCCCAGATAGCGGCACACCGCCGCATTGGCCCGGGCGGCCAGCTCCCCCTCGTCGGCGGTCACCAGCTCCCCGTTCTGCACCACGGCCACGCCGTTGACGATGGTGTAATCCACCGGGCCCTTGAGTCCCACAGTCCCAAGCAGGGAGAGGGGGTCGAACTGGGCGCCCGCCAGCTCAATGCGGTCCAGGCTGATCAGGAAGCAGTCGGCGGCCATGCCGGCGGCCAGGCAGCCGATGTCGTCCCGGCCCAGCAGGCGGGCGGAGCCGCGGGTGGCCAGCTTGAGGATGTCGTACCCGGTGGGGGCGCTCTGGCTGGACTGGAGGCGGTGGAGCAGGTAGCACACCCGCAGCTCCTCCAGCAGGTTGGAGCCGTCGTTGGAGGCGGCTCCGTCCACCGCCAGACCCACCGGCACCCCCAGGCGGAGCATCTCAGGCACCCGGCACACACCGGAGGAGAGCTTCATGTTGGAGATGGGGCAGTGGGCTACGCCGGTACCGGTGGCGGCCAGCGCCTTCAGCTCGTCATCGTTGAAGTGGATGCCATGGGCATACCACACGTCGGGGCCGGTCCAGCCCAGCCCCTCCAGGTAGGCAAGGGGGCGCAGGCCGAACCGCTCCAGGGTGTACTGCTCCTCGTCCCTGGTCTCCGCCACGTGGGTGTGCAGCCGTACCTCCAGGGAGCGGGCCAGGCGCGCACTCTCCCGCAGCAGGTCGGTGGACACGGAGAAGGGGGAGCAGGGGGCCAGGGCCACCTGGCGCATGGAGAAGCGGGACGGGTCGTGCCACACCCGCACCAGCCGCTCCGAGTCGGCCAGAATCTGGTCGATGGTCTGTACCACGCTGTCCGGCGGCAGGCCGCCGTCCTTCCGGGAGAGATCCATGGAGCCACGGGAGGCGTGGAAGCGCATGCCCACCAGCTCAGCCGCCCGGAACTGGGCGCCGATCAGATCCCCCGCCCGGGCGGGGAAGACATAGTGGTGGTCGAAGCAGGTGGTGCACCCCGTCTTGAGCAGCTCCGCCATGCCCACCAGGCTGGAGGTGGCCACCACCTCTTCGTCCAGGTTTTTCCACACATCGTACAGCGTCACCAGCCAGGGAAAGAGCTCCATCCGCTGCACCTCGGGCAGATTGCGGGAAAAGAGCTGGTATAGGTGGTGATGGGTATTGATGAGGCCGGGGTAGACCACCATGCGGGAGGCGTCGATGACCTGGTCGGCCTGCCGCAGCTCGGGGCCGATGTACTCGATGGCGTTGTCCCGGATGAACAGATTGCTCCGCTCATACAGGCGGTCGGTGTCGTCGCAGGAGACGATGTAGCGGGCGTTTTTAATCAGCAGAGTGGACATAAAAAACCTCCAATCCCCAATCAGGCGGGCGCATAGGTCAGCCGGTAGAAGCTGCCGAGCTGGATGGTGATGGCGTCGGAGCGGAGAAAGAGAGCCCGGTCTACATACAGGGCGAACTGTTCACCCGGGCCCTGGCTGGCCAGCCGGGCCGCATCGGGGCGGTCCTCTCCGTCGGCCTGCACGGGCAGGTCGGAAACCCGGAGCTGGGCGGTGATGCCGCCGTCCTCGTCAATCCGGTAGGGGAGGAGAAGCTGTCCCCCTTCCCGGGAGAGCTGATGCTCCGGCTGAATGACGGCGTAGAGGGTGCCGGGGTCCTCGTCAGACCGGGCAAAGGCGGTGAGATAGAAGGTGGTGTCCCCGTCCTGGAGCAGGGGGAGCTTCAGCTCTCCCTCAGCCTGGCTGATGGGAACCTCCTCGGGAAAGCCCTCCGGCATCTGCTCCCTGGAAAGGGTGAGGGTGACGGTGGCCTCCTCCTGGCCGGTGATGGCGTAGCCCTGCCGGGCCGCGATGCGCTCCAGCGTGACGGGACGCCCCCGCAGGAGCAGAACGACCGCCCCGGCCAGAAGGACGAGGGTGATCAGAAAAAGTACAAGGGGAAGTTTTCTGCGTGACGCCATGGCAGCGCCTCCTTTCACCCCTTAATAATACCACAGGCCCGCGGGAAAAGAAAGTGCCCCGGACGTTGTCCGGGGCACTTCGGAGATTATTCGTCGGCAGTGATGGTGTAGCCGCTCAGGTCGATCTGGAAGGTATAGGTGGCGATGATATTGTCCTGGGAGCCGTCGGTGTCGATAAAGCAGAGGGTGTAGTCAAAGACGCCGCCGTCCTTGAGCCGGTAGCTCCCCTCCGCCTCCTCGGCGAAGACGGTGCCCCACTTGAAGTAGTAATTCTCGCCGTCACGGGTCCACCAGCCGGAGCCGGCATTGGCCTCGGTGGTGCTGGGCATGGCCCAGGTGTTCCACTTGCCGCCGTTGACAGAGCGGGCAATTTTGTCAAACTGGAGGGTGCCGCCGGGGATGGCCTGGGGCACGGTGTAGTAGACGGTATACTCGCCGCCGCCGCCCATGGAGGCCACCTGGGTGTGGGTCAGGGCGCCGGTGCCGCCGTTCTGCACCAGGGCGGTGCTGCCGTCAGAGCTCAGGCCCTCGGCGGTGGAGGAGACCCCGGAGGGCATCTCGTGGGTGGAGACGGTCACGCCGGTCAGCTTGACGGCGGGCGTCTGCACGCCGGACAGGTCCACCACGTACTGCACGGCCTCCTGTCCCTCCCACTTCACGGTGATGTGGGTCTTGGGCGCGGTGGAGGAGGCGTTGAGGAAGAACACCGCATACTTGCCCTGGCCGATGGAGGAGTCCTCCGTGATGGCCGCGCTTTGGGTGGCCTCGGCGCTGGCCTCGGTGCCGAAGTGGTACTGGAAGGTGCCCTGCTCATAGCCCTCGGGGGCCTCGATGGCCACGCCTACCCAGGCGCCCTTGCCGGCACCCTCGCTCTGGTGGATGGGCACCACGCCGTCGGTGGACAGGGCGATGCGGACAAAGTTCTCCCCGGTTTTCTTGGTGGCCTTGGCGGTGACGGAGGGCATGTCCTCCTCGACCCCGTCCTGATCCACTGGGCGGACGCCTACGATACCGGCTACGGCCTCCTCAGACACGGAGCCGCCGCCCCCGCCGGAACCGCCGCCACCCTGACCGGGTTCCTGGCTGTCCTCGGAGCCGGTGACCTCCTCGCCCTCACTGTTCTGGGGCGGGGCCACATCGTCGGCGACCTCCACGTGGGCGGGCCGCTTGCCGTCAAGCACCACGTCGTCGGCCTGTACCTCCGCCTTGTTAATGGCGCCCTGGTTGTCCACCTTGACGGCGGCGCGGGCGGTCAGGGTCTCCACAGAGGCGCCGCTCTTCACGGACACGGAGCTGCCGGCCCCGTCCACAGCCAGACGGGCAAGCTGCGCGCCGCTGCCCAGGGTCAGGCTGGCGCGGTCACCGGAGAGGGCCACGTCGCCCTCCACCTGGGAATCGGCCACAGTCAGAGTGGCGCCGTGGGTGGAAACCCGCAGATCCCGCTCCAGCCTGGCGTTCTTCACGGTCAGATTGGCCTCGCCGGCTTTGGGGGCTACAAGCAGATTGCCGGACACGGCGGCGCCGTCCACGGTGATATC
The DNA here is from genome assembly GCA_019410105.1 of Clostridiales bacterium. The sequence continues at coordinate 11,400 of DXTB01000026.1, forward strand.
ATCGGCGGCCACCAGCAGGATGCCGTCCACATCCTGGTCGATGGTGGCGCCCTCCTCCACGGCATACTCGGCCACGGAGCTGTCCAGTATTTTGACCACGGAGCCGCGGGTGATGCTGGATCCGAGGGCCAGGGTCTGGTTGCCCACGCCCTGGATGATGCCGTCCTTCGCCATGGCGTCAATGTACCCGGCCGACCAGTCGGCGGCGTCCTTGCCGTCCACAAAGCCGCTCAGATCCGGCTGGGCGGTGGGACGGATGCCCAGGGCCCGGGCAAAGAGCACGGTGGCCCGCTCCCGGTTCATGGGCTCCTCGGCGTTGCAGTTGGTGCCGTCGCCCTGGAGAATCCCGGCGGCGGTGAGCTGGAGGATGTAGGGGGCGTACCACTCGGTGCCCTTCAGATCGGCATAGGGGTTCTCCACCGTCTCGGTGTAGCCCATCGCGCGGCTCAGAATGGCGGCAAACTCGCCCACGGTCATGTTGGCGTCGGGACGCATGCCGCGGCTGTCACCCTCTACAATGCCGTAGGCGTGCCAGCGCTCGAAGGCGGACTGGCTCCAGTGGCCGTCCAGCTCCGGCAGAGTGCTTCCGGTTCCGGCGGCCGAGGCCAGCGGGGCGGTCAGGGAGGCCGTCAGGGCCAGGGAGAGCAGGGCGGCAGGAATCTTTCGCATAGATGATGCTCCTTTTTGTTGAACGTCCCGGCCGGCGTCCGGCGCGGGCTGTGGTGTTATCATACTAAAACAGTAGGAGCATTTCAATGCAGAAGTTCTGGAAGGGGAGGGAGGGTCTGTACAGCCTGCCACAAGACTCCGGCGGGGGAAGGACGGTTACAGTTCCTCGGTATGCAGCCTGAATTTCGCAGCCTGCTCCTTCAACAGCTCAGCCTGTCCGGACAGCTCCTCGCTGGCGGCGGCGCTCTCCTCCGCCGTAGCGGAGCTGGTCTGTACAACACTGGAGATCTGGTCAAATCCTGCCTTGGCCTGGTGAATGGAAGACTTCTGCTGTTGGGAGAGCTCACTGATGACCTGGGCGCTGTCGGACGCCAGGGTAACCCCTTGGGTGACGAGTCGGAAGGAAGCGGCGGTTTCATCGGCGAGAGCCTTGCCCTTCTCCACCACTGAGAGGGCATTGGCGATCAGCTCCGCAGTTTCCTTGGATGCCGCTGCGGTCTTGCCGGCTAAGCTCCGTACCTCGTCCGCCACCACTGCAAAGCCTTTTCCGGCGCTGCCGGCACGGGCGGCCTCTACCGCCGCGTTCAGGGCGAGAATATTGGTCTGGAAGGCGATATCCTCAATATTTTTGACAATCTGCCCGATTTCATTGGAGGTAGAGGTGATCTCATCCATAGCCGTCAGCATGCGCTCCATTTTGCGGCCGCCCTCCTGAACCTCCTGTGAAACCTCCTGCATTTTTTGGTTGACCTCAGTGATTTTTTCCGTGTTCAGATCGACATCGTGCTCCATTTCCGACATCATGGCAGCCAACTGCTGGACGCTGGATGCCTGCTCGGTGGCTCCCTGCGCCTGGGACTGGGCGCTGATGGCAATTTGTTCTGCTCCGGAGCTCACCTGGTCCGCAGACGACGCGATGGATTTCAGTGCATCGGATACCCGGCCTCTCGTGTTGAGGAGCCCCTCCTTGATGGAGGAGAATTCTCCGGCGTAATCATGCTGGAGGGCAAAGGAAAAGTCTCCGTCCGCCATTTGGGTCAGAACAGCAGATATCTCGGAGATGTAATCAATATACAGCCTTAACCGCTCCACCATCTGCTCCAGGGAAAGGCTTACAGCCCCAAATTCATATTTGGAATTGCGCGGGATCTCCACAGACAGGTTTCCGTCCGCGATTTTCTGTGTGGTAGCCTGGAGGGTGTGGAGGGGCCGGACGATGCTCCGCCGGAGATAGGCCAGAAGGATGAAAAACAGAAGGGCGGCAAATACCGCGCACAGGATGGAAAGCGTGATGCCAAGCGTATGGGCGTCCGCCATCAGCTCCTGCTCCGAGGCTGTGGTGACGATATACCAGCCGCTGTCCGGGATCTGGCGGTACCAGGCCAGATAGGTTTGACCGTCTGCCGTGTAGCTGCCGGAGCCCTCCTGCTGGCTCAGAATCTGCCGCCCAAGCGCGGCGAATGAAGGGTTGTCATCCTCCAATATGTTGGCGGACAGGAGCTTCTCGCTGTCCTCGTCTGCAATGTATACCCCGGTATCATCAATCAGAAAGGCACGGCCGTTGGCCACAACGTCCAGCGAGAGTACCATCTGCTGCATCTGAGTCAGGTCAATATCCGCTGTGGCGACTCCCAGAAAGCGGCCGGTCTCGTCGTAGATCGGGGCGGAGGAGGTCACCATGGAAATCTGGGCAAATTCATCGTAATATGGAGCAGACCAAACGGACTTTTGAGTGGTATTGGCGGCGTTTGTGTACCAATCCTGGTCGGTATAATAGACGCCCTCCCCCAGAGAATAGTTGTCTACATAAGTGACGGCTCCATTCTGGCGTATGCAATAGGGAGAGAAATACCGCTGCTCCGGTCGGTACTGGTAGGGCTCGAACCAAATCCCGCCGCCGAACGTCTCCGGGTTGCTCCCCACAAAGGAGGTCAGAATTTCCTGATAGGCTGCCGCATCCCAATCTGACGCGGTCTGCTCCCCCTTTACAGCCTGCCTTTGGACAGCCTCCACGCCGCGCGCCATAGTTTCAGCAACCATGCGGTTATTGGACAGCGACATTTCGATGGAACCCATGGCTACCGAAAGGCACTGGGACATTTCGGTGCCTGCGCTGGTTTGGATGATAGCCTTGGAGCTCAGGTATCCCATCAGCGAGAGGACTGCCATGGATATAATAACTGCCGGTACGATAACGAATAGAAGTGAGGTCTG
>DXTB01000027.1 GCA_019410105.1 Clostridiales bacterium
CCCAGGTGGGGTCATACCGGACGGCGCCGCTCTCCGTGACCCGGCACAGGATGCGGCCGTTCCACTCCACCGGGAGCAGGCCGTCCTCCTCCACCGGCCGGGGCAGCAGCTCCCGCCGCCGCAGGGCGTAGGACAGTTCCTCGAAATAGGTTTCTTTGGTCATGTGCATCTTCCTCCTTCAGGCAAAATGCCCCTTTTCGATCATCGCTCCAGTCACTCGCTTGAGTCTCCTATCGTACCATCTTATCCACTTAGCAAATGGGACGAAAAAGTGTGTGCCCTTTTTGGCAGTACGAATAAAGTTGGCGCGCTATGTCATCCTTCTCCGACGCAAATTGAAAATGCCCTTTTTGAACTCCCCGGGCAACAAAAAGCGCCGGCCTGATGGTTGACAAAACCAACAAACCGGCGCGCTGTTTTTTGTATATCATTTTTTCGAATTTTAGCGCCCTATTTGAGAGCAAATAGGGCGCTAAAAGGGAATACAGCGGGGAAACATGGAAAACTCTGGAAAACAACCTCTATAAGGGTGTTTATTCCTCGAAAATATCATTTTTTGATCTGGTCAATTTTAGGGAAAATAGAAAAGTTACACCCCCTGGTACTCTAAGCTTTCCGCCTAAAATATCCAGATTGGTGTGGCCTTATGCTAAGAGAAAATGATATGAACCCCTGGTTCACGATGTATCCTTATCTAGTGCTGCATAATGCGGGCACCGACCGGGCCTTCTGTTTTTCAATCTGTCTGAATCAGCGGGAGCTCGGTCCACTCGCCGTGTCCCATCAGGTACCTGTCCACTTCCCAGGCGGCTTCGCGGCCCTCCCGAATGGCCCACACCACCAGGGACTGTCCCCGGCGCATGTCCCCGGCGGTGAACACGCCGGGGATGTTGGTGGAATAGCTCACCTCCGCTGTCTGTACAGTGGAGCAGGGAGTGCGCGTCAGTCCGAAGGCCTCCGGCACATAGTCCTGGGGGCCCAGGAAGCCGACAGCGATAAGCAGCAGTTGGCAGGGCAGCAGTTTCTCCGTTCCTGTCAGAGGCTTGCGGTCCGGCCCCAGCAGGACGGTCTCCACCCCGGTGAGGTGCCCCTCCGCATCCCGAAGCAGGTGTGAGACGGTGGTCTCGTAGATCCTGGGGTCATGACCAAAGATGGCGATGGCCTCCTCTTGGCCGTAGTCTGTTTTACACACCCGCGGCCACTCCGGCCAGGGGTTCTTGGCGGTGCGGGCGCCTGTGGCTTTACGCATTATCTCCAACTGGGTAACGCTTTTACAGCCCTGGCGGATGCAGGTGCCCACGCAGTCGTTGCCCGTGTCGCCGCCCCCTACGATGACCACATCCTTGCCCTGTGCAGAGGGACAGTAAGTCCCATCCAGCAGGGCACGGGTTGCCCCTGTCAGGAAGTCCACTGCAAACCAGACGTCCACTCCCGCCCGACCTGGTACGTCCAGATCTCGGGGCTGGGCCGCGCCGCAGCAGAGAACCACCGCGTCAAACTGTTCCCTCAGCTCCTCCTGACCCACGTCCCGGCCCGCGTCCACACCGGTGCGGAAGGCTATCCCCTCCGCCGCCATCAGATCCAGCCGCCGCTGGACCACCGACTTTTCCAGCTTCATGTTGGGGATGCCGTACATCAGCAGGCCGCCAGGTCGGTCGGCCCGCTCGAACACGGTGACGCTGTGACCTCGGCGGTTAAGCCTTTGAGCGCAGGAGAGCCCGGCGGGGCCGGAGCCCACCACCGCCACGGTCCTACCGGTGCGGGTCTCGGGCGGCCGAGGGGACATGAGTCCCTGCTCCCAGGCCTCCTCGATGATCCCCAGCTCGTTGTCCTTCACCGTCACCGGCTGGCCGTTTAGGCCGCAGGTGCAGGCCGCCTCACACAAGGCGGGGCACACCCGGCCGGTGAACTCTGGGAAGTCGTTGGTTTTCAGTAGCCGCTCCAAAGCGCGGCCAAGCTTTCTGCGGTACACCAGGTCGTTCCACTCGGGCACCAGATTGTGCAGTGGGCAGCCGGAGACCATACCGTTCAACACCGCCCCTGACTGACAGAAGGGCACGCCGCAGGCCATGCACCGGGCCCCCTGCCGTTGCCGCTCCTCCCGGCCCAGCCGGGGATGGAATTCGTTCCAGTACGCCACCCGCTCCAGCGGTGGCTGGCAGGGATTGCCCTGCCGGGCATATTCCAGAAATCCAGTGGGCTTTCCCACGGTCAGTCCCCCTTTCCTCTGGCGTTGACATAGAACGCCTCCGTCTCTGCCTGGACCCGGCCCATACCCTGGGCCTCGTACCAGGCGATGGTACGCAACATCCGGTCGTAGTCGTGGGGCAAAATCTTCTTGAATTTAGGCAACCAGGCTCCGAAATTGGCCAAAATTCGTCCGGCTTTGGGGGAGCCGGTGGCCTCTGCGTGAGCCTGGATCAGGCCTCGCAGCGCTTCTATATCTCCCTCTTCCGTGACCGGGCCCATGGACACCAGTTCCTTGTTCAGCCGCAGGTACAGGTCATGGTCCTCGTCCAGCACATACGCTATCCCACCGCTCATGCCGGCGGCGAAATTGCGGCCCGTGGGGCCCAGGATTACCACCCGGCCCCCGGTCATATACTCGCATCCGTGGTCCCCCACTCCCTCCACCACCGCGTCGGCGCCGGAGTTGCGCACGCAGAACCGCTCCCCGGTCACGCCGTTGAGAAAGGCCTGGCCGGAGGTGGCTCCATAGAGGGCCACGTTGCCCACCAGAATGTTCTCTGCCGGGTCAAAGGGGCTGTCCTTGGGCGGATAGACGATGATCCTCCCTCCGGAGAGGCCCTTGCCCAGGTAGTCGTTGGCGTCCCCCTCCAGCTCCAGGGTGAGGCCGCGGGGCAGGAAGGCGCCGAAGGACTGGCCTCCCCCGCCGGTACACTTTACCACAAAGGTGTCGTCGGGGAGTGCCTCCCCGTGGAGGAGAGTGATATCCGAACCAAGGATAGTCCCCACTGCCCGGTCGGTGGAGGACACCGCCAGTTCCAGCCGCCTATGGTCGCCTTTCTCAAGGGCGACGCCCAGCTTCTGTTCCAGTACCCGCAGATCCACTGTGTCCTCCAGATGGAAGTCATAGGCGTCCGCCGGATCAAAGCGGGTCTTTGGCCAGCCGGCGTAAGCACTGTCCAGAATGGCGGACAAGTCCACCGTGGCCGCCCGCTGGTTGACGGCGGGCTTCCGTACCCGCAGCAGGTCGGTGCGGCCTACCAGCTGGTCCACCGTGCGCACCCCAAGCCGGGCCATATGCTCCCGTAGTTCCCGGGCGACGAAGCGCATGAAGTTGACCACGTACTCCGGCTTGCCTGTGAACCGTTTCCGCAGCTCCGGGTTCTGAGTGGCCACCCCCACGGGGCAGGTGTCCAGGTTACACACCCGCATCATGACGCAGCCAAGAGTGACCAGAGGGGCGGTGGCGAAGCCGAACTCCTCCGCTCCCAGCATACAGGCGATAGCCACGTCCCGGCCGCTCATGAGCTTGCCGTCAGTCTCCAGCACCACATGGGACCGCAGGCCGTTTTGGATCAGGTTCTGGTGGGCCTCCGCCAGACCCAGCTCCCAGGGCAGACCGGCGTTGTGGATGGAGGTACGAGGGGCCGCGCCGGTGCCTCCGTCGTGGCCGGAGATGAGGATCACCTGGGCCCCTGCCTTGGCCACCCCGGCAGCGATGGTACCCACCCCCGCCTCGCTGACCAGCTTCACCGAGATGCGGGCCTGACGGTTGGCGCACTTCAAATCATAGATCAGTTGGGCCAGATCCTCGATGGAGTAGATGTCGTGGTGGGGCGGAGGAGAGATCAGGGTGACGCCGGGGGTGGAGTGGCGGCACCAAGCGATCCATGGGTAGACTTTCCCGGCGGGCAGGTGGCCGCCCTCGCCGGGCTTGGCCCCCTGCCCCATTTTGATCTGGATCTCTCTGGCGCTCACCAGGTAGGCGCTGGTGACCCCGAAGCGGCCGGAGGCCACCTGCTTGATGGCGGAGTACCGCTCCGGATCCCCCAGCCGGTCGTCTTCCTCGCCCCCCTCGCCGGCGTTGGACTTGCCCCCCAGCAGGTTCATGGCTTGGGCCAGGCACTCGTGGGCCTCACGGGAGATGGAGCCGTAGCTCATGGCCCCGGTCTTGAAGCGTTTGACGATAGAATCCTCGCTCTCCACCTCCTCTAAGGGGATGGGCTCGCCCAGATATTTCATCTCCATCAGGCCACGGAGGGTGTGGGGCTTTGTCTCATCGTCCACCAGGGCGGTGTACTGCTTGAAGAGCCCGTAATCCTCCCAGCGGACGGCCTGCTGGAGCAGATGGATGGTCTGTGGATTATAGAGGTGGTCCTCCCCACCGGCTCGGGCCTTGTGCTCCCCCAGGCTCTCCAGTGTCAGGTCAGTCTCCTGTCCCAAGGGGTCGAAGGCGCGGTCGTGGTTCCGCTCCACTGCGGCGGCCATCTCCTCCAGGCCGATGCCCCCCACCCGTGAGACGGTGTTGGTAAAGTACTTGTCGATTACATCCTGCCGTATGCCCACCGCCTCGAAGATCTGGGCAGACTGGTAGGACTGGAGGGTGGAGATGCCCATTTTGGAGGCGATCTTCACCACCCCGTGGAGGACGGCGGCGGTGTAGTCGGCCACTGCGGTGTGGAAGTCCTTGTCCAGCAGGCCCTCCTCGATCAGATCCACGATGGTCTCCTCCGCCAAGTAGGGGTTCACTGCCCGGGCGCCATAGCCCAGCAGGGCGGCGAAGTGGTGGACCTCCCGGGGCTCAGCGGATTCCAGGAGGATAGATACGGCGGTGCGCTTCCCGGTGCGAACCAGGTGCTGCTCCATGGCAGACACCGCCAGCAGAGAGGGGATGGCCGCGTGGTTCTCGTCCACCCCCCGGTCGGAAAGGATGACAATGTTGGCCCCCTCCCGGTACGCCCTGTCCACCGCCACCGCCAGCCGGTCCAGTACCAGATCCAGGTGGGTGCCTTTGTAATAGAGCAGGGACACGGTGGCTGCGTGGAAGCCAGGTCGGTTCATGGCCTTGATCTTCATCAGGTCGGTGGAGGTGAGAACGGGGTTGTGGATCTGGAGCACCCGGCAGTTGTCCGGCTGTTCCTGGAGCAGATTCCCGTCATCGGCCGCGTAGACGGTGGTGTCGGTGACGATCTCCTCCCGGATAGCATCCATGGGTGGGTTGGTCACCTGGGCGAAGAGCTGCTTGAAGTAGGAGAAGAGGGGCCGATCCCTGTTGTCCAGCACCGCCAGGGGGATATCCACCCCCATGGCGGCGGTGGGCTCCGCCCCGGTGCGGGCCATGGGCAGGATGGTGTCGTTCACGTCCTCATAGGTGTAGCCGAAGGCCTTCTGAAGGCGGCTAAGTTCCTCCCGGCTGTGCCGCTCCACCCGCTGGTTTGGGATCGGCAGGTCGGCCAGACGGAGCAGATTGGTGTCCAGCCACTCTCCATAGGGCTGCCGGGCGGCGTAGCCCTCCTTCAGTTCCTGGTCGTCAATGATCTGCCCCTGCCTCAGGTCCGCCAGCAGCATCTTGCCCGGCCGCAGCCGGGACTTTTCCACGATATGCTCCGGTGGGATGTCCAGCACCCCCACCTCGGAGGAGAGAATGAGCCGGCTGTCGTCGGTGAGGTAGTACCGGGCAGGGCGCAGGCCGTTGCGGTCCAGCACGGCTCCCACCACGTCCCCGTCGGAGAACAGGATGGCCGCCGGGCCATCCCAGGGCTCCATGAGGGTGGCGTAGTAGTGGTATAGGTCCCGGCGGGAGCGGGAGAGGGTGCAGTCATTCCGCCAAGGCTCAGGGATACAGGCCATCACCGCCAGGGGAAGGTCCATCCCCGCCATCATCAGGAACTCCAGGGTGTTGTCCAGCATGGCGGAATCAGAGCCGGAGGCGTTCACCACCGGCAGCACCTTGTCCCTATCCGTTGCCAGCAGGGGGGAAAACATGGTCTCCTCCCGGGCCAGCATCCGGTCCATGTTGCCCCGGATGGTGTTGATCTCCCCGTTGTGGGCTATTAGCCGGTTGGGGTGGGCCCGCTCCCAGGAGGGGTTGGTGTTGGTCGAGAACCGGGAGTGGACGATGGCCAAGGCGGAGGTATAGTTTATGCTTTGCAGGTCGGGGTAGAAGGCCCGCAACTGGTGGACCAGGAACATGCCCTTGTAGACCACGGTGCGACTGGACAGGGAGACCACGTAGGTGTCCCCGCTCAGATGCTCGAATACCCGCCGGGCTACATAGAGCTTTCGGTCAAAATCCAAGCCGGGAGCCGTTTCCTCCGGCCTGGCCACAAAAGCCTGGAAGATGCTAGGCATTTTGTCCCTGGCTCGCTGGCCCAGAATCTCCGGGTGCACGGGCACTTCCCGCCAGCCCAGGAAAGCCATGCCTTCCTTCTCGGTCACCAGTTCGAACTGTCTCTGGGCCTGCCGGCGTTTCAAACCGTCCCGAGGCAGGAAGAACATGCCTACGCCGTAGTCCCGCCGTCCGGGCAGGGCGATGCTCGCCTCCGCCGCCGCCCTGGCAAAAAACGCGTGGGGAATCTGGGTGAGTATGCCCACCCCGTCGCCGGTCTTACCCTCGGCATCCTTGCCCGCCCGGTGCTCCAGCTTCTCCACGATCTTCAGGGCATCGTCCACTGTCTCATGACTGGCCCGGCCCTGTATGTCCACCACGGCGCCAATGCCGCAGGCGTCATGCTCGAATTCCGGGCGGTACAGCCCTCTCCCTTCAGCCGCTTTTTCCCTCATGCGTCTCGCCTCTTTCCATAAAAACGGCGGCGGTCCGTCTCCCGACCGTCGCCGTGAGACCACCTCGTCTCCGCCTCTATTCCATCGTTTTGCTGTCCAGCACCAGCCGGGCGGTCAGGGCCAATTTTGTCCTGCTGTCCATACTTTTTTTCTGCAAATAGTAATGGGCCTGCTCCTCTGTTATGCCATGGCGGTCCATGAGCAGGGCCTTAGCCCGGTCGATGAGTCTCCGATCCTCCCCACTGTGACAGGGGCGCCCGTACCGCTCCAGCCTGCGCCCCACTTGCAGCAGCAGCCGCACCGCAGCCAGCAGATCCCCACGGCTTACCGGGGATGGCAGGCGGAAGATGTCGTCATTCCCCAGAAGATCCAATCGGTCCTGGTGAGCCAGCACCAGCATGGCGCAGGAGAGGGGCAGGTCTTCAAAGAACAGCTCCGCCGTCTGATCCCCCAGCTTGTAGCCGCACACCACCGCCGGCACTGGCAGCTTGTTTATGGCCCGCCGCACCTGGTCGGCGGTGCGGCACACCAAGCAGGCGGCCGCGCCGCCCCCCTCCAGCAGTTCCTTTACACGCAGGGCGGTCTTTTCGCTCTCAAAGGCCACAATGATCTTTTCCATGTGCGTTCACTCCCCTGTTGGGATGGGATCGCTTTAATAATTGATGATGTACTTCTCCCGTTCCCAGGAGGAGACGCGGGTGCGGTACTCCTCCCATTCCTTCCGCTTGCCCTCAATATAGTTGGCTGCCACATGCTCTCCCAGGGTGTCCAGCACCAAGGGATCGGCCTCCAGAGCGTGGATGGCCTCCTCCAGGGAGTCGGGCAGAGAGTCGATGCCGTGAGCTTTTCGGGCGGCGGCATTCATGTCGAAGATGTTCTCGGTGACCTCCGGGGGCGGGGTGAGGCCCTTCTCGATGCCGTCCAGCCCGGCGGCCAGACAGAGAGCCAGCTCCAGGTAGGGGTTGCAGGCCGGGTCGGGAGAGCGGAGCTCCACCCGGGTGGACTGCCCCCGGGCGGCGGGGATACGGATAAGGGCGGAGCGGTTGGAGGCAGACCAGGCCAGGTAGCAGGGAGCCTCGTAGCCGGGCACCAGCCGCTTATAGGAGTTCACCAGGGGGTTGGTCACCGCCGCCATGCCCTTCACGTGGGCCAGCAGACCGGCGATGAATGAATATGCCTCTTTAGACAGGCCCTTTGGGTCATCCGGGTCGTAGAAGGCATTTTTCCCGCCCTGGAACAGGGACATGTTAGTGTGCATCCCCGAGCCATTGATGCCGAAGATGGGCTTGGGCATAAAGGTGGCGTGGAGGCCATTTTTCTGGGCTAGGGTCTTGACTGCCAGCTTGAAGGTCATAATGTTGTCCGCGGTACGCAGGGCGTCGGCGTACTTGAAGTCGATCTCGTGCTGGCCCTGGGCTACCTCGTGGTGGCTGGCCTCGATCTCAAAGCCCATCTGCTCCAGGGCCATGCAGATCTCCCGCCGGGTGCCCTCCCCGTGGTCCAGGGGGCCCAGATCGAAGTAGCCCGCCTCGTCGTTGGTACGGGTGGTGGGCTTGCCCTCGTCATCAGTCTGGAAGAGGAAGAATTCCGCCTCTGGACCTACGTTGAAGGCATCAAAGCCCATCTCCTCCGCCCTTTTCAGAGCCCGCTTGAGGACGTGCCGGGGGTCGCCCACGAAGGGTTTTCCGTCCGGGTCATGGACGTCACAGATGAGCCGGGCTACCCTGCCGTGGCTGGGCCGCCAGGGGAAGATGGCGAAGGAGTCCAGGTCGGGGTACAGGTACTGATCCGACTCGTCGATGCGGACAAAACCCTCGATGGAGGAGCCGTCGAACATGACCTGGTCATTCACCGCCTTCTCAATCTGAGATGCGGTGATGGCCACGTTCTTGAGCTGACCGAAAATGTCGGTGAATTGAAGGCGGATGAACTCCACATCCTCTTCTTTTACCATACGGATGATGTCTTCCTTGCTGTACGACATGCAGGACACTCCTCTCATTCTTTCAAGTAAAGTTAAAATAAAAAGAGGACAAAGGCAGGCCGACCTGTTGGTTCGGAACGCCTTTGTCCTAAACTATGGGCAAATTATACGCGAACCGCAATTCCATGTCAAGATGTTTTTGCAAGTTCAACTCAATTTTGCTTCGCCACTAAGACAAATAGCCAGACGGCCCTCCATATTTGTGCAGGAAGTATAAAATAGACTTTCATAAATGAGCTATCTGCACCGCCGGTATGGGGAGCTCTTGACAAAGGGGCGGCAGGCACATTTATTTCGCCCGGCCGGACTCCATGCTCTGCGGTCAGTCCGTCTATGAGGCCCGGCGGCGGGCAGGCCGGCTGCTGGCTCAGACCTGGCCGGTGGAGGCGGATGTAGTCATCGGCATCCCAGATTCCGGTCTGGACGCAGCCATGGGTTATGCGGAGGAGTCGAGGATTCCCCTATGGAGTGGGTCTGGTCAAAAACCGCTATATCGGCTGCACTTTCATTACCCCGGATCAGCGCAGCCGGGAGCAGGCGGTGCGCATTAAGTTGGGGGCGCTGCGCAGCTGTGTGGAGGGGAGGCGGGTGGTGATGATCGACGACTCCATCGTCTGGGGCACCACCTCCCGCCAGATCGTAGTCCTGCTGCGGGAGGCCGGCGCCGTGCAGGTCCACCTGCGCATCTCCGCACCGCCCTTCATCGCCCCCTGCTACTTCGGGACGGACATTCCGGACAGTGAGCACCTGATCGCTCATGACCGCTCCCCGGAGGAGATTTGCGCCCTCACCGGCGCGGACAGCCTAGGCTTTCTGCCGCTGAAGGTCCTGCATCAGATCGCCCCGGACGCTGGCTGCGGCTTTTGCGACGGATGCTTCACTGGCAACTATCCCATCCGCCTCTGAGGGAAATTGGGGACGCCCGCCGAAAGTTTTTCTTGACAATGGGGGCGGCGGTCACTATAATATCCCATAACAGCAAGGGCGCTGTGGCATGGACCACAGCGCCCTTGTCTGTTTTTTCAGGCAATACCGTTAAACGCAATGAGGGAGAAGAGTACTGCGGGGACTCAGTCCCAGCGAGCGGGGGATGGTGAAAGCCCCGCACAGGAGGCCGCGGGAAGAACGCTCCGGAGCGGAAACCCGAACGCACCGCGCCAGTAGGGGGAACGGGCTGCGACCGTTACATCGCGCCGACTTGTCAGAGCCGGAAAAGGGGCCGCCGTCCGGCGGCAAATTAGGTGGCACCGCGGAGCGCAGCATTCGTCCTAATCAAGAGGACGAGGGCTGCGCAAACATTTTTGGAGGTGCTTTCTATGTGCGTGATCGTGGGATTTACCCAAAAGACCAGGGGGCGGGAAGAGGTCTTGGCCTGTCTGGACCGGGCCTATACCAGGGGCCCTGACATGGCCCGGGTGGCGGAAACCGCCTCCGGCTGGCTGGGCTTTCGCCGTCTGTCCATTATGGGGCTGGACGAGCGTGGGATGCAGCCCTTCGCCCTGGGGCCTGACCAGGTGGTGTGCAACGGGGAGCTCTACGGCTGGCGGAGGCAGCGCGCAGAGCTGGAGCAGAGGGGCTACACCTTCCGCAGCGGCAGCGACTGCGAGCTCCTGCTGCCCATGTACCGGGAGTACGGGCTGGACATGTTTGCCCGGCTGGACGCGGAGTTCGCCCTGATCCTCTACGATGGGGAGGCGGACGAATACGTTGCCGCCCGGGACCCCATTGGCATCCGGCCCCTCTTCTATGGCTGCGATCCTGACGGCGGCATTCTCTTCGCCAGCGAGGCCAAGCAGCTGGTGGGCCTGTGTGAGCAGATCCTCCCTTTCCCTCCGGGACACTACTGGTACCGGGGACGGTTTGTCCGCTACGCCAACCCCGCCCGTCCCGGCCTCAGCCGGTCCGACGACATGGACACCGTCTGCCAGAACATCCATGACAAGCTTATCGCCGCGGTGGACAAGCGGCTGGACGCCGATGCCCCCCTGGGCTTTCTTCTCTCTGGCGGACTGGACTCCAGCCTGGTGTGTGCCATCGCCGCCCGGCTGCTTGGAAAGCCTATCCGCACCTTCGCTATCGGCATGGACACCGACGCCATCGATCTGAAGTACGCTCGGAAGGCGGCGCAGTTCATCGGGGCGGACCACACGGAGGTGATCATCACCCGGGACGACGTGATAGCCGCTCTTCCCAAAGTGGTGGCCGCCCTGGGCACCTGGGACATTACCACCATCCGGGCCAGCGTAGGCATGTACCTGTGCTGCAAGGCCATCCGCGAGACTACCGACATCCGGGTGCTCCTCACCGGGGAGATCTCCGACGAGCTCTTCGGCTATAAGTACACCGACTTTGCCCCCTCTCCCGCTGCCTTCCAGGCTGAGGCGGAAAAGCGGGTGGAGGAGCTCTACATGTACGATGTGCTCCGGGCGGATCGGTGTATCAGCGGCTGGTCCATGGAGGCCCGGGTGCCCTTCGGGGACCTGGACTTTGTGGAGTATGTCATGTCGGTGGACCCGGCGTTGAAGGTCAACCGCTGCGGCAAGGGCAAGTATCTGCTCCGCCGGGCCTTCCAGTCCGATGCTCTGCTGCCTGACGAGATCCTGTGGCGGGAGAAGGCGGCCTTCTCCGACGCGGTGGGCCACTCTATGGTGGATGATCTGAAGGAATATGCCAGAGCGCAGTACAGCGACCTGGCTTTCACTCGGGGCTGCGCCCAATACCAGTACCGCCCGCCCTTCACCCGGGAGAGCCTGCTCTATCGGGACCTGTTCGAGCGGTACTACCCCGGCCAGGCCCGGATGATCAAGGACTTCTGGATGCCAAATCGGGCCTGGGAGGGCTGCAACGTGGATGACCCCTCCGCCCGGGCACTGAAAAATTACGGGGCCAGCGGGTTCTGACGCGTCAAAACTTGAACTTCCAACTTACCCAAGGGAGGGATCGGTATGGCAAAGTATATCTTCATCACCGGCGGGGTGGTATCCGGCCTGGGGAAAGGAATAGCGGCGGCCTCTCTGGGACGGCTACTGAAGGCCCGGGGGCTGAAGGTGGCCCTCCAGAAGTTCGACCCCTACCTGAACATTGACCCGGGCACTATGAACCCCTATCAGCACGGGGAGGTGTTCGTTACCGAGGACGGGGCGGAGACCGACCTGGACTTGGGCCATTACGAGAGGTTCACCGACGAAGATTTGACGGTGGACTCCTCCATCACCTCCGGAAAGGTCTACTGGTCCGTCCTCAGCCGGGAGCGTGAGGGGGCCTTCTTGGGGGGCACGGTCCAGGTCATCCCACACATCACCGGTGAGATCAAGGAGCGCATCTACCGGGTTGGCCGCCGGGAGGAGGTGGACGTGGTCATCACCGAGATCGGCGGCACGGTGGGAGACATCGAGTCCCAGCCCTTCCTGGAGGCCATCCGTCAGGTGTCCGCTGAGGTGGGGCGGCAGAATGTGCTTTACCTCCATGTCTCCCTCATCGTCTCCATTCCCGGCACCGGGGAGCCCAAGAGTAAGCCCACCCAGCATTCTGTAAAGGAGCTGCTGGGCCTGGGCATCCAGCCGGATGTGATCCTCTGCCGCTGCGACGGGCCGGTGTCCCAGAAGGTGCGGGACAAGATCGCCCTGTTCTGCAATGTGCCGCCGGAGCGGGTCATCTCCAACGAGACCGCCCCCATCCTCTACGAAGTGCCGCTGATGCTGGAGGAGGCCGGGTTGGCAAAAGCGGTGTGCGAGGTATTGGGACTTCCCGTCAGTAAGCCCCACCTGGAGGAGTGGCGTGCCATGGTGGAGCGAGCCAAACGCCCGGCGGGCCGGTTGGAGATCGCCCTGGTGGGGAAATATGTGGCCCTCCACGACGCCTATATCTCCGTGGTGGAGGCGCTGACCCACGGTGGGATCGAAAACGGGGTGCAGGTGGATGTCCGTTGGGTGGACTCCGAGGACATCAACGACAGCAATGCCGCGGAACTGCTGGCTGGGTGCGCTGGGATCATCGTGCCCGGCGGTTTTGGGAACCGGGGAATCGAGGGGATGATCTCCGCCGTCTGTTGGGCCCGCGAGAATCAGGTTCCCTATCTCGGCATCTGCCTGGGGATGCAGATGGCGGTGGTGGAGTTCGCCCGCCATGTGGCCGGTCTGGCCGATGCTCATTCCAGTGAACTGGCAGCCACCGCCCATCCGGTCATTGACCTGATGCCCGACCAGCAAGGCATCACTGACAAGGGCGGGACCATGCGTCTGGGTGCTTACCCCTGTTATATCACGACGCATGACACCAGAGCCTATCAGGCCTACGGTGCGGAGGATATCTCCGAGCGCCACCGCCACCGCTATGAGTTTAACAACGACTTCCGTTCCCTGCTGACGGAGAAGGGGTTGGTCCTGTCCGGCCTGTCCCCCGACGGGAAGCTAGTGGAGATGGTGGAGCTGCCGGATCATCCCTGGTTCCTGGCCGTCCAGTTCCACCCGGAGTTCAAGTCCCGGCCGAATAAGGCCCATCCCCTGTTCCGGGACTTCGTCGCCGCGGCAAAGGATTACAGCGGGGGCGGGGCCAGAAAAGAGATGAATAGCTCAAATTCTGCGGGGGGGATAAAATAAAGAGAACGGCTTTCTCCCCGGGTGGAAAGTGATACGCCGTAACCCAGGATGACTCTGACCATGAGGCACGCCGACAGTGAAAAACTGCTGGGCTATGAGATCCGCCGTAACGGCAAGGCCATCGGCTTTACCACCTCGGATACCTACACGGATGATCTGGGCGCGGCCAACAACCTGACCTATAGGTATAGCGTGGTACCCGTAGACAAGCTGGGCAACCTGGGTGTTGAGGCCAGTAGCATGAGGTCCGTGTGTCCTATGACAAGACCATCAGTGCCGACCTGTACGACCAGAAGTGGGAGGACGGGACCATTACCATCACCATGAAGCGAGGTGCCTCCGTCCCCGTCATCATCATCAAGGTCACCGGCGCCGAACTAACCGGCAGCTATACCCTGAGCGTGAAGGCCGACGCCGGAGCAGCGGAGTGGAGCGCCGCCAAGACGGGCGAGCTCTCCGGCGACAGTGTGGTGGCATACTTCACCAAGCCCGGCGCGGAGCCCTTCTTTGTGGACGTGGTATCCGGGGCCTGGTATGAGAGCGCAGTGCGCTACGCCGCCGAAGCGGGCCTCATGGCCGGCACCGGCGACGGACGATTTTCCCCGGAGGTGACTACCACCCGGGGGATGATCGTGACCATCCTCCACCGTATGGAGACGGGCGTTTCGGACCAGGGGACACCATCACCCGGGAGCAGATGGCCGCCATCCTTTACCGCTACGCCCGCAGCCAGGGCCGCGATGTGTCAGCTAGGGCAGATTTGTCCGCCTATGCGGATGCAGAGAAGATCAGCCCCTATGCCGTGGGCCTATGCCGGCGGCCTCATCAGCGGGACCGGTCCCGCTG
>DXTB01000028.1:0-2876 GCA_019410105.1 Clostridiales bacterium
GACGAGCCTACGCCCCCTCCCAGCGAAACCGCCCTCAAGATCACCAAGTATGAGGCGGGCACTACTGTCACCCTCTCCGGTGCCACCTTCGAGGTGGTGGGCCCGGACGGGGACACCATCGGCGTCTACACCACGCCGGAGTCCGGTTCCATCACCATCCCTCTCACAGAAGTGGGCAATTACACCATCTATGAGCGGGTACCCCCGGAGTATCATCTGCTGGACGAGGAGCCGGTCAAACAGGTCACCGTGAAGTACGGGGAAACCGCCGAGGTGGACTTTGAAAATGAACCCTACGGCGACCTGCGTATCGAGAAGATCGACGCTTCCACCGGGGCCAGCCTGGCCGGGGCACGGATTCAGATCAAGCACATTGAGAGCGGCGCGACCTATACCGGTACCACCGGCACCGGCGGTTCCTATACCTTCACGGAGCTGAAGCCGGGGGCATACGAAATCCGGGAACTGTCCGCTCCAGAGGGGTGGGAGCGGGATTCCCAGACCTATACCACCACTGTGGTGGCAGGAGACTGCGTCACCTACACCCTGAAGAACGAGGCCCTGCCCGGCCTGAAGATTATCAAGTACGACCGAGAGAGCCATGAGACCATGTCCGGCGTCACCTTCCGTATCTGGTGGGATGGGGAACTGCTGGGGGACTATGAGACGGACGCCCTGGGAGAAATCCTGCTCACCAACTGCGTGCCGGGCACCTACCGCGTCCAGGAGGTGGACACTGGGGACAGTGGACATCTGGTGGATTCCACCCCGCAGGAAATTGAACTGAAGGCCGGAGACAGTATTAAGGAGCTCTACTTTTTTAACGACCAGAAGCCCGGGATCTGGCTGGTCAAGGTGGACAGCGCCAACCCCTCCAAGGTGATCCCCAACGCCAAGTTCCGCATTGAGGCGGTGGACGGCAGCTTTGGCCCGGCGGAATTTGTTACCGACCAAAACGGCGAAATCGACCTGTCTGAACTGCCCACCGGAGCTTATGTGGTGACGGAACTGGACTGCCCCGGCTACATCATTGATGAGGCCCAGCGCATCATCCAACTGGAGGCCAACCAGACAGCCCGGTTTGTGTTCACCAACTCCGTCCAGCCCTCCCTGCACCTCATCAAGCTGAGTGCGGACGGTTCCCGGCTGGCTGGGGTGACTTTCCGCATCGCCAAAATCGAGGACGGCAGCCGGTATCTGGACCGTACCACTGATGAAAATGGAGAGATCCTGATCTCCGGCCTGGAGCCGGGGGTGTACTCGGTCAAGGAGCTGGACACCACCTCAGACCACATCAGCGACCCGGTGGAACGCCATGTGGAGCTCTTCCCCGGCAAGACCTCCACCATCATCCTGGAGAACGACATCCGCCCCAACCTGACGGTGGTGAAGCGGGATGCCGACACCGGGGAGCCCGTGCCGGATACCGTATTCCTGGTGGAAGCGGCGGACGGCCACAGCGTGGATGAAATCAAGACCGGGGCAGACGGAACGGCCACCCTGGAAAATCTGCTGCCCGGGGTGTATCAAATTTCAGAAAAATCGGTTCCCTCCCCTTATCTCATGGATGCGGAGCCCCAGTTGGTCACCCTCTATCCCAACCGGAACCACACCGTCTATTTCGAGAACCACAAAAAGCCCACCCTTACCATCCAGAAGGTAGACAGCATCACCGGCAGCCCCATCCGGGGGGCCAAATTCCAGCTCTGGTACGGCAGCAATGGCACCGACACCGGCGAGCTCAACAACCTGGGGATCTACTTCACTGACGCCAGCGGCCAGATCGTGTTGGAGGGCCTGCGGGACGGCTGGTACCGGGTGACGGAGCTGGAACCCGCCCCCGGCTTCACCATCAAGGAGCCTGCCACCCAGGAGGTCTATATTGAGGGCGGCGGAAACAAGTCTCTGACATTTGAGAACGTCCCCCTCAACGCCATCGTGGTACACAAGACGGACAGCGTCACTGGCGAGGCCCTGGGCGGGGCCACCTTCCAGCTCCGCTACCTGGGAGGCGCCTCCGGTACCGGCGGCACCGTGATTGGACAGAAGGTGACCGGCTCCAACGGCATGGCCATCTGGACGGGCCTGAAGCCAGGATCGTACATCGTGGAGGAGGTGGATCCGGCGGACGGGTACAGCATCATCCAGTCCTCCGAGACCGTCTACCTGGCAGACAACGGGGAGCAGAGTGTCATCACTGTCCGCTTTGAAAACATGCCGGACGGGAACCTCCTGATCCGCAAGGTGTGCTCGGCCAACCCCAGCGTGACCCTGCCTGACGCAGAGTTCAAGGTCACCTATGCGGACGGCACCCTCATTGGGGACTCCAACGGCATCTACCGGACGGACGAAAATGGTGAGATCCTGATCTCCGGCCTCCAGCCCGGAAAGAGCGTGGTGGTGACGGAAACCCAGGCCCCTCCGGGCTACCTCATCGATACCCAGGCCCAGACCGTGCAGATCAAAGAGGGCCGGACGGTCAGCCTCAATTTTAAGAATCAGCCGAAGGGTGAGCTGATCATCCAGAAACGGGACAGCGCCACGGGCCAGCCTCTCGCCGGGGCCCAGTTCCGAGTGACGACGGCCGCCGGCTGCGAGGTGGGACTGGACGGGGTAATTGGCGATTCCACCCTCACCCAGAACGGTATTTTCACCACCGACAGCAGCGGTGAGATCCGCATCACCAACCTGGCCCCCGGCGCATACGTGCTCACGGAGATCAAGGCGCCCCATGGGTACGTCATGGACGCCCCCTCCACCAATGTAGTCATCGGGGAGGGTGTAGATACCCAAACGGTGGTCATCACCAACACCCCCAAGGGCGGCCTTGTCATCAACAAGCTGGATTCCGTCACCCATGAGCCCCTGGAGGGGGT
>DXTB01000028.1:2976-13737 GCA_019410105.1 Clostridiales bacterium
GGAGCGGATTCCCAACACTACATTTGAAATCCGCCGTATGGACGACGCCCTGGTGGGTACCGTGACAACAGACCGAAACGGCCGGGTGTTCCTGTCCCTGGAGAATGGATCGTACTATGCCGTGGAAACCGAGAGCGCGGAAGGCTTCCACATGGACGATACGCCCCACTATTTCGAGGTGGAGAACGGGGAGACAACCACCCTCCAGGTGGAGAATACGCCGGTCAGCGCCATCCTCATCCACAAGACGGACAGCGCCACCGGCGAGGGCATCTATGGGGTGCCGTTTATCCTCTATGACAGCACCAACACCCCCGTTGGCCAGTACACTTCGGATAACGAGGGGTATGTACTGATCGAGGGTCTGGAGGCCGGGCGGTATTATCTCAGAGAGTTAGAGAATGAGGGCTATGTTCCTGACACGGAGAAAAAGACCGTCTATGTGGAGTCTGGGGAGACCACCGAGGTGGAGTGGGAGAACACCCCCATCACTGGACAGATCCAGATAACAAAGACCTCCGCGGACTACAACAGTGTCAACGGCTGGCCCGCCGGCACCCCCATCCCCGGCACAGAGTTTGAGATCTACAACGCCCGGACCGGCAACTTGGTCGATACGGTTGAGACGGACAAGAACGGCGTTGCATCCTCCCGGCCTCTCCCCCTGGGCCGCTACAAAATCGTGGAATCCAAGGCCGCAGACTTTTACGGCCTGGACAAGACCCCCATCGAGGTGGAGATTGAGTTTGAAGGGCAGATCGTAAAGGCAGCCATGACCAACAAGGGCCTCTACACCAATGTAAGCATCCAAAAAACCGGCTATGTGGAGGTCATGCCCGGCCAACAGATCCGCTACGATTTCGGAGGCATCGGCAACAACTCCACCACCAGCCTTACATCGTTCTATTGGCGAGACACTCTGCCCGGCCAGGCGGTGCGGCTGGACAAGATTGTCACTGGCACCTACAACGTGCCGGGCAATTATAAGGTGGTCTACAAGACCAACCTGAGTGGCGGCACTTGGCGCACCTTGGCGGACAACCTGAGCACCCAGCAGAACTATGTATTGGACGCCTCCAGGGCCGCCCTGGGCCTGGCCTCCAACGAGTACGTCACCGAATTCATGGTGTCCTTCGGCGTGGTGCCCGCCAACTTCCGGCAGGTGGAGGCGCCCCAGGTCTATGCCACCGTCTACGCCTGGCTTACCGGTGGCAGCCAATTCGTCAACCAGGCGGATGTGGGCGGCGTGTACAACGGCCAGTGGATTATGGCCACCTCCCGGTGGGTGACCAAGGTCTACAAGCCCGCCGAGCCCCTGCCCCGCACCGGCTATTGATTCCAGCAAACTATCGTTAGAAGGGCCGCCCCAGTCGGGCGACCCTCCAATTTTATGGAGGTGTCAGAATGAGTATCAGAAAAAAGGGCATCCGGGTGCTGCTCCTGGCCCTGACGGTGGCCGCCCTGTGCATGGTCCCGGCCTTCGCCTCCTCCGCCGGCAATGTGGCGGACGCCGTGGAGCAGACCTGGACGGATGCCGCCGGCCAGATTAAGACCGTGGTGGATACTGTGGTGTTCCCCGCCCTCACCATGGTGCTGGGGATTGCATTCTTTGTCAAGGTGGCACTGTGCTTCTTCGACTATCGCAAGCACGGCCAGTTTGAGTGGACGGGGGCGGCCATCCTGTTCGTCTGCCTGATCTTCGTGCTGCTGGCCCCCAATTACATCTGGAATATCGTAGGCATCTGAGGCGGTGAAGGCGAGTGTTTATTTGGGACTTTGTGGCCAATCCGGTGATGGAGTCCATCCTGGACTGGTTTTACAGCCAGATGGTGGGCTTCCTGGGCGCCTTCTTCGCCCAGATGGGAAACATGGGGGTGGAGCTGTTTGACCTCTCCTGGGTGCGGTCAGTGGTGCGCTTCTTCTCCCAACTGGGCTGGGCCCTCTTTGCCGTCAGCGTGGTGGTATCTGCCTTTGAGTGCGGCATTGAGTACGCATCTGGCCGGGGCAATCTCCAGCAGCCCGCCCTCAACGCCCTCAAGGGCTTCTTTGCCGTCAGCCTGTTCACCACTGTGCCCGTTCGGCTGTACGCCCTCTCCGTCTCCCTCCAGGGTACCTTCGCCATGGAAATCACAGGGGCGGGAAAGAGCATCGGGGAGCTGGGCAATGAAATCCTCACAGGCCTTGAGGGGGCTGGCCTGACGGATATCGCGGCCCAGGCCAAATGGGGCCTGGGTACCAACCCCATCATGCTCCTCTTCGCCATGATCTTCATGGCCTATGCGGTAATCAAGGTGTTCTTCTCAAACTTGAAACGGGGCGGCATCCTGCTCATCCAGATCGCGGTGGGCTCCCTGTACATGTTCTCCATCCCCCGGGGCTATACGGACGGCTTCACCCAGTGGTGCAAGCAGGTCATTGGCCTGTGTCTCAGCGCCTTCCTCCAGGCCACCATTCTGGTGGCGGGGCTTATGGTGTTCAGCGACAAAGCCCTCCTGGGGCTTGGCCTCATGCTGGCCGCCGGAGAGGTGCCCCGCATCGCCGGGGCCTTCGGCCTGGACACCACCACCAGAGCCAATATCATGAGCGCCGTCTACACCGCCCAGGCTGCCGTCAATACCACCCGCACCATTGTCCAGGCGGTAAAATGACCCTTACCCTCGGAAGCTTGTTTGACGGCATCGGCGGCTTTCCGCTGGCCGCCATACGGCAGGGGATCACCCCACTGTGGGCCAGCGAGATTGAGCCCTTCCCCATTCAAGTCACGAAACATCATTTCCCGGAGACGCTCCATATGGGGGATATCACCAGGCTGGACGGGGCGAAGCTGCCGCCGGTGGACATTATCTGCGGCGGCTCACCCTGTCAGGACTTATCCGTGGCATCCTGTACCCGCGCCGGACTGGCCGGCGCACGGTCCGGGCTGTTCCTGGAGCAGATCCGGGTGACAAAGGAGATGCGGGATGCGGATATACGACGAGGGCGGACAGGCAAGTCTGTTCGCCCCAGATGGTTCTGCTGGGAGAATGTCCCCGGCGTGTTCAGCAGCGGCTTCCCTAAAGGGGAGGACTTCCGGTTCGTCCTGGAACAGATCGCCGGAATTGCAGACAATTCCATACCTTTCACTCGACCTCACCCCTGGGGCTGGCAACCTGCTGGGAAATTACGAGTGGGAGCTGCATTCTCCCTGGCGTGGAAGGTCTTCGACGCTCAATACTGGCCCGGCACCCCCCAGCGGAGACGCAGGGTGTTCCTTGTCGCTGATTTTGCAGGACAATCCGCCCCGAAAATACTATTTGACCAGGAGAGCCTGCCTGGGCATTCTGCGCAGGGCGAAGGAGCGGGGCAAGCCTCTCCCGCCCCAGCTCCATGCGGCCCTCCTGGTGCAGGCGGGGCTGGCCGCCTGGGATGAGTGCGGCCTGGCGGATACCCGGGATATTACAGCCGGGTTTTCCGCCGGGGCGGGGGCCAGCGCGGGCAGTATTGGATACTCGGAGCGTGCGGCGCCCACCCTGAAGGCCGGCCAGAGCGGCAACCGCATGCCCTCCGTGCTCTGCCTCAACGACCAGGGCGGCAGCGTCATGGACTGCACTGAAGATAAGACCGGAACCCTGCGGGCACAACAGCACGGGCATCAGCCCCTGGTTTTTGAGAACCACGGCATTGACAGCCGATACACTGGGCCGCATCCGATCGTGCCCACACTATCCGCCAGGGCTGGTACCGGAGGCAACAACCTGCCTCTGGCCCTCCAGCCGGAGCCGACTATGTGTATCTGCGGCAATGCCATTGACCGGCAGCCCCGCAATGGCGGCAACGGCATTGGCATCCAAAATGATGTGGCCTATACCCTGACCAGTGCGGACCGGCACGCCATTTTTCGCCGCCAGCGGGTGGACAAATTCAGAGAGGACGATACCGCCTCCACCCAGAGTGCCCGTCAGGGGAAGGATGCCACCGATCTGATCTGCCAGCCAAGCCGTGATACACTGGCGGTTTTCCTGATCCGGCGTCTCACTCCACTGGAGTGTGAGCGGCTTCAGGGGTTCCCGGATGGGTGGACAGACCTGCCCGGCGCCTCGGACTCCGCCCGGTACAAGGCCTTGGGTAATAGTGTCCCAGTGCCATGCGTGGAGTATATCATGGCGGGCATCGCCCGGGCGGCGGAGGGGGGCTGACATTGTTGCTTATGCTTGCTTTCCGGCAAAATCTTTGTTGCTGTTGGTGATGGCTATTTACCGCCGGGATCGATATACTTGCGTTACCAAACAGAAGGGGGGCCAATCCATGGAAGAAAATGTGAAGAACCTCTGTGCACCCATCCCCGCCGGGCTTCACGCCCGGGTGCGGGAGGAGCAGGAGGTATCCGGAAAAACACTGGGCCAGTATATGGCCTGGTTGATCCAAACATTTTACGACAATCAGAAGGAGGAAACTACGATGAGCGGAGACAAGAGAACGGTGGCATTCCAGGTGCCCGGCGAGCTGTTCGAGCGATTTAAGGACTACCTGCAGGAGAAGGGCATCAAGCAGAACGCCTTCTTCCTGGACTGCATCCACAGGGCCCTGGCGGAGGCCCAGGAGGAATGTAAGGCTGCAGGGGATACCGCCAACGAGGGGCACGTGGAGCAGGAGGGCCGCCTCCCGGAGGAAGCCGTTGCAGAGACCGAGGGGGAAACAGATGGATGTGACGAGGATACGGAAGAAAGCAGTACAGAAGGATAAACTGCAGGAAGGGATCCGGCCGGACAGGCTGGGTCCCTTCCTGTTTTGGAGGTGTTTTCGTGTTCATCTACCCAGACAACCTGAAGGCCAAGGCCACCCTGTGGCTGTGGCAGCTGCGGGACGTGGCCATTATCGGGGTGGCCTTTCTGCTCTCTGTATTGGCGCTGGCCCAGACGGGGACCATGCTGCCCCTGGTGGGTACCGTGCTGTACGCCTTCCTCGCCATCCAGGTGGAGGGCTCCAGCGTCCTGGACTTCCTGCGGCGGGCGGCCTGCTTCCTGTTCCTGCAGCAGCAATACTATGAATGGGGGCAGAACAATGAATAGAAAGGAACAGCAGTTCCTGCGTCAGCGGCAGACTACCCGGCAGCTCATGGGTGTCACCCGCCTGACGGAGCACGGCGCGGTGTGCGGCAGGGACGAACTGCTCTTCTACCTGCTCCGGCCGGACAACCTGTCCATCCTGTCCCCGAAGGGTATCCGGGGCCGGGTGCGGGCCCTCACCGGGCTTCTCCAGGGGATGGCATCCCTGGAGCTGCTGGCCCTGGACTCCAGGGAGTCATTTCTGAAAAACAAGCAGTATTACCAGAGGAGGCTGGAGGAGGAACCGTCTCCCGCCCTGCGGGAGCTGCTCCGGCAGGATATGGAGCACTTGGACGCACGCCAGTCCTCCACCGCCGCCTCCCGGGAGTTCGTCCTGGTCTGCCGGCTGGACAGCAAGGCCGCAGAGGATCGGGAGCTGCCCCGGCGATTGGAGAAGCAGATCCAGGATCACGGCTTTCACGTTTGCCTGGCCGGGGAACAGGACGTGAAGCGCATCCTGGCGGTGTACTACCAGCAGGACGTGGTCACCGAGCACTTTGAGCAAGTGGATGGAGAGAGGTGGGTGACCGATCATGGCTAAAGCACAGAAAAAGCGGAAAAAGCCGGTGGAAAAACCGGTGGAGACGCACCAGCCCAAGGACTTCCTGGACCTGATCGCCCCAGCAGCCGTGAAGTTCAACACGGACTCCTACGTGCTGGGCGGCCTGTACCGCTGTGTCCTGGCCCTCCGGGGTTACCCCGCCGTCACCGAGGAGCTGGCCCTGCTCTCCCACATCTGCAACCGGGCCGGCGTCACCCTCCATCTCTATGCCCGCCAGGTGACAACGGCGGAGGAGGACGCCATCTACCACAAGGCCGTCAACAAGAACCGGCTGGACCGGAGCAGCCAGGACAACCTGAAGCGGAGTGTCACGGCGGAGGCCAACCTCCAGGATGTGGCCGCCATCATTGCCGGCGCCCGGAAGAACCGGGAGCCCCTCATCCACTGCGCCGTGTTCCTGGAGCTGGCCGCCCAAACCCCCGAGGAGCTGCGGCTGCTGCGGGACGAGGTGGGCGCCGAGCTCACCCGGGCCAAGCTCAGTGCAGACCCCCTGCTCCTCCGCCAGCGGGAGGGCTTCCTCTCCGCCAACCCGGCGGGGCGGAACGCCCTGGGCGCCCAGTTTGAGCGGGTGCTGCCCGCCAGCTCCACCGCCAACCTGTACCCCATCAACTACTCCGGCCGCAGCGATCCTCACGGGTTTTACATCGGCAATGACCACTATGGTGCGGACATCCTGCTGGATCTGGACCGCCGCACACCGGACAAGACCAATTCCAGCGTGCTCATCCTGGGCAACTCCGGCGAGGGCAAGAGCTACCTGCTCAAGCTGCTCATCTGCAACCTGCTGGAGAGCGGCAAGACGGTGATCTGCTTAGACCCGGAAAATGAGCTGCACTATCTCTGCGGCAGGTTAGGCGGCTGTTACGCAGACCTCATGGGCGGGCAGTTCCGTATCAACTTTTTGGAGGCCAAGCGGTGGGATGTGGATGGAGAGGACAATCTAGACACGCCAGAGGCATTCCGGCAGAAATCTCCCCTGTCCCAGCACATCTCCTTCCTCAAGGACTTTTTCCGGGCCTACAAGCCCTTCACCCATCAACAGGTGGATACCCTGGAGCTGATGCTGGAGCAGCTGTACCGGAAATGGGGCATTTCGGACAAGGCGGACTTCTCTGCCATGGGGCCGGAGGACTGGCCCATTGCGGAGGATCTGTACGCCGTCCTGGAGGACGCCTACGAGCACTATGACCGGGAGGACAGCCCTCTGTATCCCAGGGAGCTGCTGCGGGAGCTCCTGCTGGGGCTCCACTCCATGTGCCGGGGGGCGGAGAGCGTCTACTTCAACGGCCGCACGAACATCACCAGCGCTAGGTTTCTGGTGTTTGGCGTCAAGGACCTGATCCATGCCAACTCCTCCGTCAAGGACGCCCTGCTGTTCAACCTGCTGTCCTACCTCAGCGACCAGCTCCTTACCAAAGGCAACACCGTGGCCGCCCTGGACGAGCTCTACCTCTGGCTGTCCAACCTGACCACCATTGAGTACATCCGCAACTGCCTCAAGCGGGTGCGAAAGCGCAATTCCGCCCTGATCCTATCCAGTCAAAATCTGGAGGATTTTGACATCCAGGGGGTACGGGAGCTGACCCGGCCCCTATTTGCCATCCCCACACACCAGTTCCTCTTCCATGGTGGCAAGGTGGACAAGAAGTTCTACATGGACAACCTGCAACTGGAAAGTGCCGAGTACGACCTGATCAGTTCCCCCAATAACGGTGTCTGCCTGTTCAAATCCGGTGCGGACCGCAACCTGCTGGACGTCCACGCCCCGCCCCACAAGCATGCACTGATCACAGGAGGCGGAGGATAATGGCCGCTCCAGCCCTGGTGCTCAAGGCTGCTGCATCTATTCTCGCCAATGAAAAGAGCCGGAAGGCCGTGGGGTGGGTGCTGATAGCCGTACTCTCTCCCATCATTCTCCTTCTGGCCTTCTTCTGCACCACCTTCTCAGGTGGGGCGGAACACAACCGCACTGTGGCGGATCTGTGCTTTCACGGCGGGGCCGTCCCGGAGGGCACCCCGGAGGAGTATCAGGCATACATCCAGGAGATGCGGGACAGCTTTGTCCTGCTGGATGCCGCCATGCAGACCGTAGAGGGGCAGATGGAGGACGGGGACGGCCTGGATGATGTCCGAGTCAAGGCGGTGTTCTTCGCTCTGTACTTCGGCGCGGATGACCCGGCGGCCCACGCCGGGCAGGCCTTTGTGGATTGCTTTGTCACCTATGAGGAGCGCACCCGCACGGTGACCACTGTGGATGAGGAGGGGAATGAGGTGGAGACCCATGAGACCTATACCGTGGCCGTCTCAATCTCAGATTTCCAGCAGGTCTGGCAAAACATCCGGCATCTTACCGGAGCGGAAGCCACACCGGAACAGCAGGCCAACGCGGACAGCGTTTACAATGTCGTGAAGTACGGTGCATCTACTGGAACGGAGGGCTGGATCCCCGGCACCGACGTGCCCTTCATCGGGGCGGACGGCTTCTGCTCCCCCATTGGGGCGGGCTGGGAGAGCCGGGTCACCTCGGAGTTTGGCTACCGGAGGGACCCCTTCACCGGGGAGACCCGGGGTCATACCGGCATGGATTTGGCGGTACCCACCGGCACCCCCGTCCGGGCCGCCCTGCCCGGCACCGTCACCGCCGCCCAGTACCACAGCAGCTACGGCTACTATGTGATGATCGACCATGGTAACGGCCTGTCCACTCTCTACGCCCACAACTCTCAACTGCTGGTGCGGGTGGGCCAAACGGTGGAGGCCGGCGACATCGTATCTCTGTCCGGCAGCACCGGCCGATCCACCGGCCCCCACCTCCACTTCGAGGTGCGGGTCAGCGGACAGAGAACAAACCCCAGATACTACCTGCCAACCACATCATACGAGGAGTGAGAGAATATGAACTCAATCCAGAATACGGCTTGCCTTATTGCCGCCTATGAAACGGCGGCGGGGCTGCCGGACAACGAACGGATCACCCGGACAGATGGTACATGGAGGCCGGGGGTGACGGAGCAGCAGGCGGCGTCACTTTACCGGCAGGCACAGGCCCTGCTGGCTCCGGAGACCAAGCTGCTCTCCACAAGCCGCGAGTCACTGATCGACCAGATGCGGGACGCTTTGCTGTCCAGGGAGCTGTCCGTGGGAGACACGGTGCTCTTTGCCGCCACAGAACCCTATGGCGGTCCTGGAGACTTTGCCCTCCGTGGCGGCGTCATCCAGTCCATTGACCCGGAACGCAAAACCTGCTCCGTACAGGGACGTTTTTTCCCGATGGACGACGTCCCTCTCCACTATGTGCTGGGGAGCTATGACCGCAGCGTTTCAGAGGAACACTACGGCTTCCCACACATCCGCCCTCTGCTGGGGGAACACCCTGAGCTGGCGGAGCGGTATCTGCGTGAAGCAGAGGCCCGGTGGAACACCCTATGCGGGCAGCCTGCAGTTTCATCCGAGGTTCCGAAAAACACAATGCAGGCGATGGGAGGCATGAGCTGACTATGGAAAAAACAGAACTGACGGTGAGCATGGAACCGGAGCGGCTGGACGCGCTCCGGTATTTTCTGGCCGCTAAGAACAAGCGCACACCCCAGAAGGAGCTCCAGCGGGCGCTGGAGGAGCTGTACGAGGCCTATGTACCGGCGGAGACCCGGGCCTACCTGGACGCCCGGTGCCGGCCGGACCGGGACAGGCGTCGGCGGCCGGCGGCATCCAAGGCTACACAGATGCAGAAGGAGGAAGCGACAGATGGAGACCATTGAACTGAGCGGCCGCACTGGACAGGAGGTCTATGAGGAGCTGAAGCACCGGTTGGAGGGCATGGGCTATCTGCCGGACGAGTATTTTCTGCTGGACGCCGACTGGGAGGACAGAAGGGTGATCCCCAGGAATGCGGATCTCTTCTGCACTACGGACTACGGGGACAGCGAGGGGATTTACCTGGATGTGTACCTGAAGTGGTACGGGGAGGACGGCAAGCCTGTGATCAAAAGCTTCGCCACGGGCAAGACCCTGGGCGAGAGCGGCTCCGACATGGACCGGATGTTCCTCATCTCCTCCGCCATTACCAAGGCGTTTCACGGTGAGCAAGGTGCCTATGCCAGATACCGGCAGATGGAAGACAGCACGAAAGCGGAGGGCGTGGTGCTCCATCTCAGTCCGAAGGAGCAACGGGTACTCATGGATGCGCTGCTGGAACAGCGGATGCGGCAGGAGGCACAGATGACGAATACGGAGCAGCTCCTGCGCCGTATGACCGGCAGCATCACCGCCTATATGGACGAGGTGGGCGCCCGCCCCCTGCGCATGAGCACGGCGGACCGGGCGGTGCTGGCCATCCGGGATGGGGAGCTCTATGCGTTTTCCTCCCTGGCAGTTCAGATCACGAAGCCGGAAGAGCGGGGCAGCCTGCTGGCCGCAGCGGCAGGCAGGCCAGGCCCAGTGGGCAAACGGATGGCCAGACTGATGCTTGGGACAAAGTCACCCTACCCGGAGGACGTCTGGTTGGATGCCTGCAAACGGGCGGTGGACACCGGGGATCTCCAGCGGGTGCAGATGATGCTGGATCAGACAATGGACAAGGTGGCCAATCCGTCCCCCGCCCTGCCCGGTGAGGTGCTCCGGTACGCCTTCGGGCAGAACCGCGCCATGGCCAGAGAGCTTATCCGCTGGGCCACGCCGGAGCAGGTTGCCGCCGCACCCTCCAGGCTGCTGTGCGGCGCCGCCTATGCCCATGATCTGCCCATGCTCACGGAGCTGCGCCAAAAGGGCCTCCAGCCGGGTGACCAGGCCGCCCCCCTGCTGCGCCCTCTGCTCGCTGCATACGACGAGCAGAGGGTAGCACATCTGCTAAGGGACAGCCTGCGGGTGCAGCCGGAGGACTATGAGGCGATGAACGTGTGTCTGCGGGCGCAGGCGCAGGCGGCGGCGGAAGCCCTGCTGGAGCGGGGTATGAAGCTGGACGGCTACCTGGCGTGGGCGGCAAAACAGGACGTCCTTCTGGACACGCAGGCCCAGGAGATCCTGGACTGCCTGGCGGAACAGCAGGCCCAGGTAAACAGCGTGCCGGAGCAGAATGGGCCTGTACTGGGAGGGATGAGCCTGTGAGTGTTCCCGTAC
>DXTB01000029.1 GCA_019410105.1 Clostridiales bacterium
AGAAGCTGATCGGCTCCCGCAAGTCCTACGCCACCATCGGCGGCAAGGGCGGCCGATCCACCCTGATCGGCCTTGGGAAGGTAGGCAGGCCGGTTATCACTGCGGCGCTGTTCGTGTTCTTCGCAGTGGGCATCATCATGCCAATCGTCATCTTGGTCATGGAGAGCTTCATGCTCAAGGAAGGTATCTACTCCCTGGACAACTTTACCCTCCACTACTGGATTGGCGAATCCAATCCCCAGATTATGGAGGGGCTGCCGGGCATCTTCAAGAATGACGAGTTCATCAACTCCCTGTTCAACTCCCTGCGCCTGACTCTCGTGAACGGCGTGTTCGGCACCATCTTCGGCCAGCTGCTTGGCTACATCACCGCCAAGGGCCGCGGCAGGCTCCACGGCAAGCTGGTGGAACAGCTGGTGTTCATCCCCTATCTGATCCCGTCCGTGGCGTTCGGCGGCATCTATCTGTCCATGTTCTCCCAGCCCCAGCAGATCTTCGGCGTGACCCTGGTGCCCGCCCTGTACGGCACCTTCGCTCTGCTGACGCTGGTGTCCGTGGTGAAGCATCTGCCCTTCGCGGCGCGGGCCGGCACCTCCAACATGCTGCAGATCAGCGGTGAGCTGGAAGAGGCGGCCACCATCGAGGGCGCCGGATTCTTCCGCCGGTTCGTGAAGATTGTGTTCCCCCTGTCCAAAGGCGGCTTCATCTCCGGCTTCATGCTGATCTTCGTTTCCATCATGAAGGAGCTGGATCTGATCATCCTGATCATGACCCCCACCACCTCCACGCTGCCGTACCTGGCGTTCCGGTACCAGAACGGCAACTCGCCGCAGGCATCTGACTGCGTGGCGATTGTGATGTTCTCTATTGTGTTCCTGGTGTATGCGATAGCGAATCTCTCCGGCAAGGCGGACCTGGCCAAGAGCATGGCCGGCTGACGCGGACAGAGAACTGAGAGGAGACGACGAACATGAGCAAGATTGAATTGAAACATATCGATAAATTCTATGGCAAGAACCACGTTCTGAAAGATCTGAACCTGACCATCGAGGACGGCGACTTCATGACGCTGCTGGGCCCCTCCGGCTGCGGCAAGACCACAACGCTGCGGGTGGTGTCCGGCCTGGAAAAGCCCCAGAACGGCTTCATCTACATGGACGGCAAGGAGATCGTCAACGCGGCGGAGGCGTACTACGCGCCCCCGTCCCAGCGGAACCTGAACCTGGTGTTCCAGTCCTACGCGCTGTGGCCCCACATGACTGTCTTTGAGAACGTGTCCTTCGGCCTGAAGATCAAAAAGATCCCCTCCGCGGAGATCGAAAAAATGGTTGCCAGCGCCCTGGAACGGATGCAGATCGGCCAGTACGCCAAGCGGTATCCCACCGAGCTCTCCGGCGGCCAGCAGCAGCGTGTGGCCATCGCCCGCGCCATCGTGTCAGAGCCCCGGCTGCTCCTGCTTGACGAGCCCCTGTCCAACCTGGACGCCAAGCTCCGCGTGGATATGCGGTCCGAGCTGAAGCGCCTGCACCACGACACCGGCAGCACCATCATCTACGTCACCCACGACCAGGTGGAGGCGCTGACCATGTCCACCAAGATCGCCCTGTTCCGTGAGGGCGAGCTGGTCCAGGTGGATAAGCCTCTGGAGCTGTACGACAACCCCTGCGATCTCTATACGGCGGACTTCATCGGCAACCCCAGCATCAACTTCGTGGAGGCCTCGGGCACCGCCGGCGCGTCCGGGCTGTCGGTTGACGGTGTCATGGGCCGCCTGGAGTTCTCCCGGGAGGACATGACGCCTGAAGCGCCCGCCTCCGGCGACCTGAAGCTGGTTCTGGGCATCCGCCCGGAGCAGATCACCATTTCCCGTGAGAAGACCGACGCCGCGCAGGTGGAGGCCCGTGTATACGCCGGAATGCCCGCCGGTTCCGAGACCCTGATCTCCGTCCGGGTCGGTGAGAAGCTGATTACTGTAAAGGAGCTGGGCTCCACCCATTACGCCGGCGATGAGACGGTCTATCTCTCCTACCCGCCCAAGAAGGTCAATGTGTTCGACGCCTCTACCAAACGCCTGATCAAGTACTCCCGCTAAGTGTGCGTTTCCATCATCCGAGCGATCCCGGAGTATCCTGCGGCGTCAGCCGTTGCGATAAAAGAGAGCGATTTGAGGAAGAATGATTAAAGGAGGAAAAGAACCATGTTGAAGCACAAGAAACTATTGAGCGCCCTGTTGGCTGCTGTCATGCTGTTTACTGTGACCGGCTGCGGCGGAACGGATGATGAGGCGGAGGATGCCGGCGCCACCTCCTGGGAGGAAACCGCCAACATCACCGCCACGGACGAGACGGATGAGGAGCTCTATGAGCAGGCCATCGCCGAGGGCGGCGAGGTCACCCTGTACTCCATCTCCTCCCGCTGCACCAAGGTGGCGGAGGCCTTCATGGACAAGTACCCCGAAATCACCTGCACGCCCTTTGATATCTCTACCAACGACCTGCTGGACAAGGTCACCCGTGAGCACGAGGCCGGCCAGTATGTGGCGGATGTGGTCCATATCAAGGATGAGGACGGCTCCCTGTACAATGAGTATGTGCAAAACAAGATTTTTTACATATATCAGCCTGCCGACATCCTCGCCCATATTGATCCCAGCCTGACAGAGACGCAAACCCCTCTGTACATTGAGCTGACCCAGCTGTTCTACAATGCTGAGGCTTATCCTGACGGTTCCCCTGTCACCAACATCTGGCAGGTGACCGAGCCCCAATGGAAGGGCAAGATCCTGATGCAGGATCCCCTGAATAATGTGGGCTGGGGCTCCTGGATTACCGGCTTCTGCGTGGGTGATACCCCGGATCAGCTGGCTGCCGCCTATGAGGAACTGTATGGCGAGGAGCTGGTGCTCTCTGAGGGCTGCGCCAACGCCGGCTACGAGTTCCTGAAGCGCCTGCGTGAGAATGAGCCGATCTTCACCTCCGCTTCTGACGAGGTCGCCGAGGCTGTCGGCACCCCCGGCCAGTCCGATCCCCCCATTGGTTTCTGCGCCTCCTCCAAGCTGCGCAAGAACGAGGATAACGGCTGGGTCCTGGCTCCCGTGAACCTGTATCCCACCACCGGCATCCCCGCCATCAACACCCTGTACGTGGTGGAAGGCTGTGAGCATCCCGCTGCCGCCAAACTGCTGATCCGCTTCATGATGGGCGGCATTGATGGCGATACCAGCGGCTACGAGCCCTTCAACACCCTGGGCGGCTGGCCTGTCCGGGACGACATTGAACCCGCTGAGGGCTCTGTCCCCTATGAGGAGATGAACGTTTCCCCGTTCGATCCCAATTCCATCTACATGGAGTTCATGACCGTCCGTGACTTCTGGCAGATGCTCGGATAACAGCACTTCGGCGATCCTGGCTGCTTCACACGGCCGGCGGACGGGAATCCGTCCGCCGGCTCTCCATTCCGGCCCTCTCAGATAAGGAGATATGCGCATGAATCTATTCATTGACAAGAATCACCGGCGGAAGAGCCCCATTGCCATTGCAGGCTTTTTCGCCACGCTGCTGGACCTCTGCATCTACGGGGTTCTGTATACCCTGCTGGCAGAGCCGCTGTACCGGCAGCTTACGCTGCCCAGCACTGCAGCCACCAACGCCGTGCACACGCTGATCATCGCATTGGCGGGGACGGCAATCGGCAGCCTGCTGTTCCTTCTGCGGGACAAGCGGGTGGCGCTGTTCGGGTTTGTGGGGCTGGCGGTGGTTCTGGTGATGTTCTACTTCGCAGCCTGGATGCTGGATACAGACCAGCGGGCAACCATGGTGCAGCTGATTACCCTGTATGGTGTGGCACCGGCCCTGATCGGAAACGCGGTGGCTTGGCCGGTCTATCTCAAGCTGAGAAAGACCCATCCTCTGCCTGTGCAGAAGACTCTGCAGGAGGAGATGCGGGAGGCGGCCGGGACCAAGGCTGATGCCGCCCCCAAAGCGCATCCTGCTGCCCCGGCTGCTGAAGAGCGGCCCCAGCGGTCTCCCCAGGAGGATGCCATGCTGTTGTTTGAGGACGGAGAGGATGCCGGCTGCCACCGCCGGCGGAATACACACGGAAAGGATGAGGATTCCTGATGCTGACAACCGTTTTATTTGATATGGGCGGAACTCTGGAGGATATTTGGTACAACGAGGACACCCAGCGGGCGACCTGCCGCAGGCTGCTGGAGGTCCTGCGGGCCAACGGCCTGGAGCCCGGCTGCCCGGACGATGTGTTCTGGAAGCGGATCACGGACGGCGTAAAGGCCTATAAGCAGTGGAGCGAGGGGAATATGCTGGAGAAAAAGCCGGAGGAGATTTGGCCGGACTGGTATCTTCGGGACTTTGCCTTTGACCGGGAAAAGTTGCTGCCCATCACCGAGGAGCTGGCCAACCTGTGGGAGGTCACCTTCTACCACCGGGAGCTCCGCGACGGCGCGGCAGAGATGCTGCAGGCCCTGAAGAGCCGGGGCTACCACCTGGGCGTTATCTCCAACAACGCCTCGCTGTACAATGTGTTCCGCGTGCTGGAGGACTACGGCATCCGCGGCTTTATGGAGGATGTAACGGTCTCCAGCGTCACCGGTTATCGCAAACCCCATCCGGAGATCTTCCGGATCGCCCTGCGGCAAATGCAGGCAAAGCCGGAAATGTGCGTCTATGTGGGCGACACGGTCTCCAGGGACATCATCGGCCCCAAGCAGGTGGGCTTTGCCAAGGCCGTGCAGATCCGCTCCTTCCTGTCGGAGCAGAAGGATGTGCACGTGGCCGCGGATGCGGCACAGCCGGACAAGGTTATCGGAACACTGATGGACCTGGTGACTTGGCTGGACCAGATCAATCCAGAGCTGGCCCCCGCCCCCGGCGCATAACCACTCATTTAATTTGCTCACTTTACTTTTTTCTCTTTCTTGCGGAGAGGCGCCCGGCTGAATGGCCGGGGCGCCTCTCCGTGTTGTCATGAAATCCGGGGGGCTGTCAGGAGAACTGGGCATCGTATAGGACCCGATAGATGCCGCCGGCATCCAGCAGCTGCTGGTGAGTGCCCTGCTCGGCGATCCGGCCGTCCTGCAGTACCAGGATGCGGTCCGCCGTGCGCACTGTGGCCAGACGGTGGGCGATGAGGAAACAGGTGCGCCCCCTCCGCAGCCGCTCCAGGGCGGCGCTGATCTGCTCCTCGGTCTCCGGGTCCACGTCCGAGGTGGCCTCGTCCAAGATCACGATGTCCGCATTGGAGAGGAAGCAGCGGGCAAGGGCCAGCAGCTGCCGCTGGCCCTTGGAGAGGCCGGCGCCGCTGTCAGTGAGTGCGGTATCATATCCATCCGGCAGGGAGGAGAGAAAGGAATGGATACAGGCTGCCTTGGCGGCGGCCTCGATCTGGGCGCGGGTAGCGCCCGGCACGCCGTAGGCGATGTTTTCCGCGATGGTGCCGCCGCACAGCCAGCCGTCCTGCAAGACGATGGCCAAGCGGCGCCGGAGGCCGTCCCGGGTGTACTGCTGGAGGGGCAGTCCGTCAATGGTGATCGTGCCGCTCTGGGGTGTATAGAATCGCAGCAGGAGGGAGACCAGGGTGGTCTTGCCGGCCCCGGTGGGCCCCACCACGGCCACCATGCTGCCGGCGGGGATGTCCGCGCTGAAGTCCCGCAGCACCGGGTGGGCGGGGTCATAGCCGAAGTCCACATGGCGGAAGGAGATGGCGCCGGAGAGCTTGCCTGGCTCCCGGGCGCCCGGCAAGTCGCCATCCTCTGCCGGCTGGTCCAGCAGATCCAGAACCCGCTCCGCCGCGGCCACGGAGGCCTGCAGGTCGCTGAGGAGCTCCGCCGTCTCCCGGATAGGACCGGAGAATTTGCGGGAGTACAGCACAAAGGAGGACAGCGCCCCCAGGGACAGTCCGCCGCCTAAGTACAGCAGGGCACCAAAGACACTGACCGCCGCCAGGGAGAGGTTGTTGATGAAGTTGACGGAGGGCCCCAGGGCCGTGCTGGCGCAGTCGGCCTTGTAGTACGTCTCGGAGGCGGCGTCGTTTTTCTCGGCGAACTGCCGAAGATCTGCCGCCTCGACGCCGTAGACCCGAATGGCCCGCTGGCAGCTGACCCGCTCCTCCGCAAAGCTATTCAAGGCCCCCAGCTCCTGGGAGCGGCGGCGGAACAGGGGATGGATATGCTTCATCTGGAGCCGCGTCAGCAGGACGGAGAGCGGCACGGTCAGGAAAAACACGCCGGAGAGCAGGGGGGAGAGCATCAGCAGCATCACAAAGGAGCCAATGACCGTCAGCAGGCTGGTGCCGATCTGGAGCAGATCAGTGGACAGGGCGGCGTTGACCGTGTCCACATCATAGCAGACCCGGCTGATCAGATCCCCCGCCGGGTGGGTGTCAAAATACCGGACCGGTAGCTGAGTGATTTGCTGAAAAGCTGCCTTCCGCAATGTGTAGGATACGGTCTGCCCCACCCGCACCAGGGCGGCGGAGGCGCCGTAGCTGCAAACAGCGGACAGGACAGCGGCTCCGAGACCTGCGGCACAGCACCGCAGCACCGCGGTCAGGTCCGCAGCCCCCGGCCCAGTCCCGATGGCCTCCACCGCCCAGCCCGCCACGAGAGGCACCAGCAGCGCCAGCAGACCGGACAGAGCGGCCAGCGCCGCAGCCCCTGCTAGGGACGACGCCTGGGGCCGCAGGAACCGGCCCATCCGGCGAAACAGATGTCGTTTCATCCGACATCACCTCCCATCTGGAGCTTGGCCATGCGCTGATAGCGCCGGCAGGAGGCCATCAGCGCGTCATGGCAGCCCTGGGCGTCGATGCGGCCGTTTTCCAGGACCAGAATGCAGTCCGCTTCACGCACGGCGGACACCCGCTCGGAGATTATCACCAGGGTAGTGCCGGGGAAATCCCGCCGCAGCGCCTGCCGCAGCGCGGCGGCTGTGGAGTAGTCCAGGGCGCTGTCGGCATTGTCCAGTATCAGGATCTCCGGCCGGTCCGCCAGGGCCCGGGCGATCAGCAGCCGCTGGCGCTGGCCGCCGGAGAGGTTGGCGCCGCCCAGGTCCAGCGGGGTGTCCAGACCCTGAGGCAGCTGGGAGATAAAGGGCCACGCCTGGGCCGTCCGGGCGGCGGCTTCCACCGCCGGCCGTGGGAGATTTCGCAGGAAGGAGATGTTTTGATAGACGGTACCGCGGATCAGGTCGTCGCTTTGAAAGACCACGCCGAAGCGGCTCTGGAGTGCCCGGCGATCCTGGGCCTTTACATCCATGCCGCCCACCCAGACCACGCCCCGGTCTGCGTCATACAGCCGCAGCAGCAGGGCGGTCAGTGTGCTCTTGCCGCTGCCGGTGGGCCCCAGGATTCCCAGCATCCCGCCTTGGCGCAGGAGGAAGGACGCCTCCTCCACATCCGGCTTGGCACCCTGATAGGAGAATGTGACGCGGTCCATGCCCAGAAAACCGCCGCCAGCAGGCAGGGGAGCTGTTTGCCGCTGCTGCTCCGGGGCCAGCAGGACCTCCTGGATCCGGCGGGCGGATGCGGCGCCCTTGCTGACCTTCACGAACACCTTGGAAAGCCCCAGTGTGGCGCTTTGGATCAGAGTGAAGTAGGTCATAAAGGCGACGATCTGCCCGGGGGGCATCAGTCCCGCGTTGACCCGCAGGGCCCCCACCAGGACTACCAGGATGAGCCCGGCGTTCAGCAGCAGATCGGTTATGGGGGTTGCCAGCGCCATGACCTGCCCGGCCTGCGCCTCTGCCTGCCGCTGGGCCTGGTTGGCTGTGTCAAAGCGATCCCGCTCCCTGACCTGACAGGCGAGGGCCTTTACCACCCGCACCCCGGCGGCGTTCTCCCGGAGGATGCGTACCACCGTGTCCACAGCCGCCTGAGCTCTGGTGTAGTGGGGGATCCCCCGCCGGGTCACCAGCGTAATGGTGAGAAAGGTGAGAAGGCTCACCGCCAGCTGCACCAGCGCCAGAGAGGGCTCCAGCATAAAGGTCAGTATCAATCCGCCCAACACCAGCATGGGGGCCCGGATGCCGCCCCGCTGGACCTTGTCAAACATCTGGTGGACATTGTAGGTGTCATTGGTGAGGCGGGACACCAGGGAGGAGGGTGAGAATTGGTCTGCCTGGGTGCAGGAGAGTCCCTGGATCCGGCGGTAGAGATCCTGGCGCAGTACCCGGGTCATCTCCATGGAGACCCAGGCGGCCATCCGGTTGGCGGTAATGTTGCAGCCCACCGCCCCAAGAGCCAGCAGCGACATCCAGCCGCCGGTCCGCCAGATGGCGGCAGTGTCGCCGGCGGGCACCAGCTCGTCGATGATTTCTGCCAGCAGGAGGGGGAGGATCAGCTCCAGGACCGCTGCGGTGAATTTGATGGCGGCACCGGCGGCGACCCGCCCGGCATGGGGGCGCAGATAGCCCAACACGGTTTTCATAGCGCACCTCTTTTCCAATGTGCAGACAATCTCGCAGCACGCCCTTGGCGGCTGTATCACAAATACAGGGCCCGCGCGGAATGAGGAGCGCATCCCGCGCGGGCCGAGCGTCGGCGCTCATGAATACCAGGCGCCCAGGCCGTCCGTCAGGGCATCGTATGCCCGCTTTACCTTGTCGTAATTCTTGTCCCGGTCCAGGACCACGCCCCGGCCAACGCCGTCCACGATCCGC
The DNA here is from genome assembly GCA_019410105.1 of Clostridiales bacterium. The sequence continues at coordinate 8,673 of DXTB01000029.1, forward strand.
CCCAGCCCGATCTGGTCCAGGCGGCTGTCCAGCTCCGCCAGCAGCGCGGGGGCGGAGCCGGGTTCGGTGGAGCGGCCGTCGAAGATGATGTGGAAGTAGACCTCCTCCAGGCCCTGCTTCTTGGCCATCTCACAGATGGCCAGGGGATAGTCGATGCACCCGTGGGAGGACTTATGGGTGAGGTAGGCCAGCAGATGCAGGGAGGCATGGTTCCGTCTGGCATGCTCGATGGCCTCCAGAAAGACCGGATTGCGGGCGAAGGAGCCGTCCTGCACCGCTGCATCCAGCCGCACGTCGTCCTGCATGACGCACCGGCCGGCCCCCAGATTGGAGTGTCCGGCCTCGGAGTTGCCGGCCTTGCCGGCCCCCAGGCCCACAAATTCACGGGAGGCCTGCAGGCGGCACCAGGAGCGATTTTCCAAAAGGGCGTCCCAGTAGGGGGTGTGGGCCAGGTGGATGGCGTCGCCCTCATCGCCGGCGCCCAGGCCCCAGCCGTCGCAGATGATGAGGAGCATCCTCCGCCCCCGGCCCCAGGTGTGTCCCTCCGCCAGGGAGCGGCCGGTCATCTCCAGGGGCTGAGGAAGGCCCATGACGTCTAATATTGTGGGAGCCACGTCGCAGAGGGCACCGTCCCGCAGGGAGATGGGGTCCTCCTGACGGGAGTCTATCAGAATAAAGGGCACCAGATTGGTGGTGTGGGAGCCGTCCGGCTTCCCGGCAACGGTGTACAGCTTTTCGATATTGCCGTGGTCCGCAGTGATGGCCACCACGTAGTCCTGGGCCAGGGCAGCATCCACCACCTGCTCCAGGGCCCGGCTGACGTAACCGCAGGCATCCAGCTTGGCGGCGGTGTTCTGGGTGTGGCCGATGACATCACCGTTGGCGAAGTTGGTGACGATGAAGTCGTATTTCCCCAGGGCGCCCGCCACAGTCCGGGCCACCTCCGGCAGGGAGAGCTCCGGCTTCTGGTCAAAGTCGATGCCTTTGGGAGAGGGGACGCACACATCCTCTTCACCGGGGAAGGAGGTGTTTTCCCCGCCGTTGAAGAAAAAGGTCACATGGGCGAACTTCTCGGACTCCGCGCAGTGGAACTGGGTTTTTCCGGCCTCGGAGAGGACCTGGGCCAAAGGTTTTACCACGTGTTCCGGCGCAAAGGCGACGGGCAGATGCTTGAACTTGTCGTGATACAGTGTCAGGATAGCGAAGTACAGATCCTTCAGCTTCCGGCGCTCCACGGCCCGGAAGTCGTCCGCCGTGAACAGTTCCGTCAGCTCGATCTCCCGCTCACCCCGGCGGCAGCAGAACACCACCGCGTCGTGATCCCGGATGCGGCCGACGGGAATGCCGCGCTCAGTCAGCACCATGGGCTCCAGATGATAGTCGTCCTGCCCTGCGGCATAGGCATGCCGGACGGCCTCTGCCAGCTGGGCACCGCCGTGATTGGATACAGACATCAAAAGACCTCCCCCATGTTTCAGACCGCCATTCACAGTGGGCAGGAGAGCTTCTGTAAACGGACAGTTAAAGAATGTAAACGTTTGCGATTTTCTTGATTTTATTTTAGAATATCCGTCTGTCATTTGTCAAGTCGGCGCCCGCCAAAGAATCTTCGGCAGATTTGGAGAAATTACTATAATGATAATTTTTTCAGAGATATTGACAAGTTTGATATAATTCTATATGCTGTTCAATAAGAAAAGTGAAATTGACGATTCGTTTGATTTTAACGGCGTCAAAATGAAAACGTTTACGCAACGGAACCGGCTCAGGCATGGACCGATGGAAAGGACAGAGATCATGAAGAACGTGACACTGAAGGATGTGGCCAAGGCCGCCGGTGTCTCTTATGCAACGGTATCCCGGGCTCTGTCGGGGAGTAACCAGATCGGAAAGAGCACGCGGGAGCGGATTGTCCGCCTGTGCGACGAGATGGGGTACACGGGGAACTACGTGGCCCGCTCCATGGTGATGAAAAAGACGTATCTGCTGGGACTGGTGGTGCCGGCCATTGAAAATGAGTTCATGTCCCAGCTGGCCTATTATGTGGAGATGAGCGCCCGGGCCAGGGGCTACAACATTATGCTGTGCAACTCAGAGCCGGATTTGAAACAGGAGGAGATGGTGGTCAAACTGCTGCTGGGCCGCCGGGTGGACGGGATTTTGATCGTCCCCCAGTCCCCGGCCACCTATGAGAAGATCGCCCCGCTGCTGGAGCAGATCCCTGCGGTGTTTCTCAGCGAGAATCTGCGGGATCAGCCCCAGAGCTACGTATCTGTGGACAACAGCCGAGGCGCCTATCTGGGGGTGGAGTATCTCTACGGACTGGGACACCGGGAGATCCTGTACTTCGGCTGCCGGAACTCCACTACCCATCAGCTCCGGGCGGAGGGCTATCTGCGGGCCTGCCGGCAATTCGGGCTGGAACCCAGGCTCCATCACAGCGACTTTGCCCGGTCCTCCATCGAGAATGGATATCAGCTGGTCAGGGAGCTGTTTGCAAAGCCCATCGACTATACAGCGATCTTTGCCTCTACGGACTCCAACGCACTGGGCATCCTGAAGGCGGCTGACGAGCTCCATATCCGCATCCCGGGGGATCTCTCCCTCATCGGATTTGACAACATCCCCTCCACTGCGCTGCCGCGCATCGACCTTACCACCATTGAGCAGCCGAAAAAGGAAATGGCCGTCCAGGCGGTGGATATGCTGCTGGACAAGATCGAAAAGGGGACCCAGGGTTATGTGCACCAGATTTTGATGCCCAGCCTGGTCCAGCGGGGGACCTGCCGTTCTCTGACATGATGGCAGAGCGTTTTTTCAATTTGAAGAGTGACAGAAAAAACACCGTTCCTGGCGGTGTTTTCTCTTGCGGCCGAGGTGCGGGTGAAAAGAAAATGGACTGCAGCAACTCCAGAGCTTCACAATAATATCTAGCAGGATATCCGCGCTGGTGGCATCCCTCTTGTCCAAAGCGTGATTCATATGGCTGTAGCTCTCCCGGTATTTCAGAATTTTCCAGACCAGCCCAGGAGAAGTGCTCTGCAATGGACTGGTGGAACTGGATATTCAGCGTGTTTTCCAGTTTCTTGACCCAGGTGCCTTTTTGTAGGTGCCAGCGCACTAAAGGGTGCGTATCAAGTCACCTGACTATTCCTTTTGAAAATTGCTTATTATCCCGGAAACAATCGTTTTTTACAGCACATTTTCCGCTCCTTGATTTTGGCGTGCCGGTCTGCGTCATTCAGCTTACCTTTCGGCTCCACCATTTCCTCGCCTGGAAGGTGGTCATCGTTCGCTCTTTCGGTTTTTCTTCCTGTTCCGCGTCCCCCGCCTTGGCGATGCCCTGGTCGATCTTCACCGCCGCCCTCTGTCGCATCTCATCGGTGATGTGAGAATAGGTGTTCAGCGTGGTAGCGCTGGATACATGTCCCAGAATGGTGGGCAGAGTTTTGATGTCCATGCCGTAGGCCAGAGGGGGGGCAAAGGTGTGCCAGAGATCATGGTACCTGACCCTCTCACACTCGGCGTGATCCAGGAGTCTGTGCAATCTCCGGTGTACCACAGAGGGCCTCAGCGGCATGTCTTCTTTCTTAGGAGATGGGAACAGCCACCGGGAATCTATCCTGTTCCGGTATGCCCTCATTACGTTCAGGACCGATGGTGGCAGAAGGAGAGTGCGGACTGCCGCTTTCGTTTTCGGCTCGTTGACCACCAACTCCGAACCCACAATGTTTACTTGTTTGTTGATCTGAAGTTCCCCGGTCGTCAGGTCCAGATCATCCCACTGAAGGGCTATCAGTTCTCCCAGCCGAAGCCCTGTCGCGAATTCCAGAAGGAACCGCTCGTAGTAATTTTCTTCGTTTGCCTGGATCAAAGGCCGCTGCATGGCCTCTCTTGAGAGTATCTTCATCTCCTTCCGCTTGAGGGTGGGCAATTTACAGCCCTCAGCAGGATTGCGGGCGATCAGTCGTTCCATGACCACTTTCTCCAGTGCGCGGCAGCACAGGCTGTGGCAGTTGATCACCTGACTGTCCGCGAGGCCGCTTCCTGAATCGCCATCTGTTTTCATCCAGGTGCAGAACTGCTGAATATCATTGGTCGTCAGCTTATTCAGAGGGCTATGGCCCAGCCGGTGGCGGCTGTACAACCGGATATGGCCCTCGTAGATTCTCTGGGTGCTTGGCCGCACAACTGGCTTGCTGTAGTTCTCATACCAGAGATCCAGCCAGTCCCCGAAGGACATGTCCGCGGAGGGAGTAATGGTGTTTTTCAGTGCCTTCAGCTTCTCCGCGCACTCGCCCTTGGTCTTGACCAGTACATTCTTTGTTTTTGGGAAGCCTTTTTCATCGTACCCGATGACTACCCGGCCCTCCCAGCGGCCGTCTTTCCTCAGGCAGACGGTGCCTTCGCCGCCTTTGCGCTTTCTTCCCACGATTGCAACCCCTCTCTGAAGATGTCTGTCAGGAATTCCTCTACGATCTCAGCCGCCCGCTTCTGCATATCGCCAGTGGTGTGGGTATAGGTGTCCAGGGTGAAAGCAGTCCGTGTATATCCCAGGATGCCGGATAGGGTCTTGACATCCACCCCGCTGGCCAGGGCATGGGCCGCGAACGTATGCCGCAGATCATGGAATCGAAGCTCAGGCAGTCCTGCCTGCTTCAGCAGGACTTTCGTCCGTTCATAGGCTGCACTTGGCCGGGTTGGATGTTCCGGCTTCATCGTGTCATGGGACACACAAAACGAAACTGGAGTACCTTGAAAGAGGCGGTTTTATCTGCAATTAAACGATATTTAAACGGGAATAACTGGACGCAAAATAGAATAAGTATGCATAGCGGCCCGCCTCATTCATA
>DXTB01000003.1 GCA_019410105.1 Clostridiales bacterium
CAGCCTGACCGGCCTGCCCATCGGCGGCGGCAAGGGCGGCAGCGACTTCGACCCCAAGGGCAAGTCCGACGCGGAGGTCATGCGCTTCTGCCAGAGCTTCATGACCGAGCTCTTCAAGTATATCGGGCCGGACACCGACGTGCCCGCCGGCGATATCGGCGTGGGTGCCCGGGAGATCGGTTATCTCTTCGGCCAGTACAAGCGGCTGCGCAACGAGTTCACCGGCGTCCTCACTGGCAAGGGCCTCAGCTACGGCGGCTCTCTGGCCCGAACCGAGGCCACCGGCTATGGTCTGTGCTACTTTGCCGACAATATGCTCAAGGACGCGGGCCGCAGCTTTGAGGGCGCCAAGGTAGCCATCTCCGGCTCCGGCAATGTGGCCATCTACGCCTGCGAAAAGGCCACGGCCCTGGGCGCCAAGGTGGTCACCATGTCCGACTCCAACGGCTTTGTCCACGACCCCAACGGCATCGACCTGGCGCTGGTGAAGCAGCTGAAGGAGGTGGAGCGCAAGCGCATCCGGGAGTATGTGACCGTCCGCCCGGAAGCGGAGTACCACGAGGGCTGCTCCGGCGTGTGGCAGGTGCCCTGTGACATCGCCCTGCCTTGCGCCACCCAGAACGAGCTGGATCTGTCCGCTGCCAAAGCCCTGATCCAGAACGGCTGCTTCGCCGTGGCCGAGGGTGCCAACATGCCCTGCACTCCCGACGCGGTGGAAGCCCTGCAGGCTGCCGGTCTCCTCTTTGCCCCCGCCAAGGCCGCCAACGCCGGCGGCGTGGCCACCTCCGCCCTGGAGATGAGCCAGAATTCCATGCGCATGTCCTGGTCCTTCGAGGAGGTGGACAGCCATCTGAAGGACATTATGACCAACCTTTATCACAACGCCGCGGGCGCCGCCGCCCAGTACGGCAAGCCCGGCGACCTGGTGGCCGGCGCCAACATCGCCGGCTTCCTGAAAGTGGCTGACGCCATGCTGGCCTACGGTTTGGTCTAAGGAGGGCATCAGCATGAGCGACTATGTTTCCCGCGTGTCCGCCGACCTCCAGCAGCGGTACGCCGGCCAGCCGGAGTATCTCCAGGCCGTTCTCACCTGGCTGGAGATGATTGCCCCGGCCCTGGAGGACAATCCCATCTATGAGCGGGTGGACCTGCTGACCCGAATGGTGGAGCCGGATCGAATGCTGACCTTCACTGTGCCCTGGATGGACGATCAGGGCATGGCCCACACCAACCACGGCTACCGGGTGCAGTTCAACAGCGCCATCGGCCCCTACAAGGGTGGGTTGCGGTTCCATCCCTCCGTCAACCCCTCTATCGTGAAGTTCCTGGGCTTTGAGCAGACCTACAAAAACGCCCTGACGGGGCTGCCTATCGGCGGCGCCGCCGGCGGCGCGGATTTTGATCCCCGGGGCAAGAGCAGCCGGGAGATCATGCGCTTCTGCCAGAGCTTCATGACAGCCCTGTACCGTCTGATCGGCGCAGACACCGACATCCCCGCCGGTGACATCGGTGTGGGCTCCCGGGAGATCGGCTATCTCTATGGCCAGTACAAGCGGCTCACCGGAAAGGCGGAGAGCAGCGCTCTTACCGGCAAGGGCCTGACCTACGGCGGCAGCGTCATCCGCCAGGAGGCCGCCGGCTTCGGCACTGTTTACTTCTTGGCCCGGATGCTGGAACACCAGGGCGAGACCCTGGAGGGCAAGCGCCTGGCCGTCTCCGGCTTCGGCAACATGTCCTGGGGCGTGTGCCGCAAGAGCGCGGAGCTGGGCGGCAAGGTGGTCACCCTCTCCGGGCCGGACGGCTATGTCTACGATCCCGACGGCGTCTGCACCCAGGAGAAGTTCGATTTCATGCTGTCCATGCGCGCCGGCGGCGCCGACAAGGTGGAGCCTTACGCCGACCGCTTCGGCGTGGAGTTCTTCCCCGGCAAAAGGCCCTGGGAAGTGCCGGTGGACATCGTGATCCCCTGCGCCACCCAGAATGAGCTGGACGTGGAGGATGCCGTGATGATTGTGGCCAACAACGTCCGCTACTATGTGGAGGCGGCCAATATGCCCGCCACCGCCGAGGCCCTGCGCCTCCTGCGGCTGAGTCCCAAGATCCTCACCGCAGGCTCCAAGGCCTCCGGATCCGGCGGCGTGGTGGTTTCCGCCCTGGAGATGGTCCAGAACAGCCTGCGATACAGCTGGACCCGCCAGGAGGTGGACAGCCGCCTGAAGCAGATCATGGGCGGCATCTACGATGCCTCCGCCGCGGCGGCGGAGGAGTACGGTCTGGGATACGACCTGATTGCCGGTAATGACATCGCCGCTTTCAAGAAGATCTCCACGGCCATGATCGCCCAGGGACTGTGATTCTCCCCCTCTTCAAAACACACAAAGCGGCCGCCCTTCCGGGCGGCCGCTTTGTCCCATAAATTTCCTTTGTAGTGGGACCGGCGGTCCGGCAGATGCCGGGCCGCCGGTTTTGTTTCCCGTCCCACAGCGTCCAGAACAGCCCGCTGATCCGGCCGTTCTCGTCCCCATTGATCCGCTCCGCGGCCGGTACTTTCGGCAGTCCCGGTATGGCCCCTCACGGGACAGGTCCCGCGGGGACTCCGCATTTAATCCAGCTGGACAGGCCCCGCCCGTCCAGCTCAAGGTTTTACCTCCGGCAAAACGCTTGGACGCCGCTCCCGCGGCGGTATGACCATGCCTCAGAACAGCCCGCTGATCCGGCCGTTCTCATCCACATCGATCCGCTCCGCGGCCGGTACTTTCGGCAATCCCGGCATGGTCATGATATCTCCCGTCAGGGCCACCAGAAAGCCTGCCCCAGCGGACACTTTCAGGTTCCGGACCGTCACAGTGAAGCCCCGGGGCGCTCCCAGCAGGGAGGGGTCGTCGGAAAAGCTGTACTGGGTCTTGGCCATGCAGATGGGCAGTTCCCCGAACCCCAGCTCTGTCAGCCGCCGGGCCTGCTTCTGGGCGGCAGGCGTCAGTACCACGCCGTCCGCATGGTAAATCCGCCGGCAGATAGTCTCCAGCTTCTCTTCGATGGACCCCCCCAGCGCATAGCTGTACCGGAAGTCGGACGGCTGCTCACACAGCCGGACTACCTCCTCCGCCAAAGCAGTTCCACCGGCGCCGCCCTTGGCCCACACCTCGCTGAGGGCCACGCTCACCCCCAGCTCCCGGCATTTCTCCTCTACCAGCTTCAGCTCCGCCGCCGTGTCCGTGGGGAACGCATTGATGGCCACCACGCAGGGCAGGCCAAATACGTTTTTGATATTGTCCACATGCTGGAGCAGGTTGGGCAGTCCCCGCTCCAGGGCCGCTAGATCCTCTCTGCCCAGCTCCGCTCTGGCTGCGCCGCCGTGGTGCTTCAATGCCCGGACCGTGGCCACGACCACCACCGCGTCGGGCTTCAGCCCCGCCATGCGGCACTTGATGTCCAGAAACTTCTCCGCCCCAAGATCCGCGCCGAAGCCCGCTTCCGTGATGGCATAGTCCCCCAGCTTCAGAGCCATCCGGGTGGCGGTGACGGAGTTGCAGCCGTGGGCGATGTTGGCAAAGGGTCCGCCGTGGATCAGGGCCGGAGTATGCTCCAGTGTCTGAACTAGATTGGGCTTCAGAGCGTCCTTCAGCAGGGCCGCCATGGCGCCGGCCGCCTTCAGGTCGGCAGCGGTCACCGGGGCGTCATCATAGGTGTAGCCCACCACGATCCGCCCCAGACGGGCTTTCAGATCCGGGATGTCCGATGCCAGACACAGCACGGCCATGACCTCGCTGGCCACGGTGATATCAAATCCGTCCTCCCGGGGCACACCCTGCATCCGGCCCCCCAGGCCATCCACGATGCTGCGCAGCTGCCGGTCGTTCATATCCACACACCGCCGCCACGTAATCCGCTTGACGTCGATCCCCAGGGCGTTACCCTGCTGGATGTGGTTGTCCAACATCGCCGCCAGCAGGTTGTTGGCCGCGCCGATGGCGTGAAAGTCCCCGGTGAAGTGGAGATTGATGTCCTCCATAGGCACCACCTGGGCATAGCCGCCGCCGGCGGCGCCGCCCTTGATGCCGAACACCGGCCCCAGGGAGGGCTCCCGCAGGGCCACCACGGCATTTCTGCCGATCCGCCGCAGCCCGTCCGCCAGCCCTACCGTAGTGGTGGTCTTGCCTTCCCCGGCAGGGGTGGGGGTGATAGCGGTCACCAGAACCAGCTTACCGTCCGGCCGATTTGTCTCCTTCAGAAAGCGGTTGTCGATCTTGGCTTTGTATCTGCCGTATTGCTCTATATACGCCCCATCCATCCCGCAGGCGTCCGCAATATCCGTGATGGGAAGGGGCTTCGCCTCCTGGGCGATCTCGATATCGCTTTTGATGGTCATGGCTGCCTCCTGTTTTCCGGGCTGTCCGTGTCCAGACACCCTGCTGTTTCATGTTCGATTATACCGGCTCCCCCGGGTAAAAGCAACAGTTCTCTCCAAATCCCCTTATTTTCCAACCTTTTACAGATAAAACACCGGCGGCGCCTGCTGCACAGCGGTCTCTGCGTCCATGTCCTTTGTTATCTGTAAATGTGATAGCCGGTTGCATAAGATCCGTTCTAGCAGTTTCTCCTCCGCAGATGCTATAATATTGTACAGAGAAGAAGGCGCTTATATCTTAAAAACTGTGCATTCAGACGAACAGAGGTGTATGAAAAGAGGAAAGAGCACATAAGGAGGTACGTATATGGAAACTCTGGAGAAAAAAGGCAAAGGTTCCGCGTTGCTCCCGTTCCTGCTATTTATTGTCATCTATCTAGGTGCTGGCCTGTACTTCCAGGCACAGGGTGTAGAGATGGCCTTCTACCAGTTCCCCTCTGTCACAGCCATGTTCATTGCCCTGCTGCTGGCCTTCTGCCAGGGCAAGGGCACCATCGATCAGAAATTCACAGTCTTCGCCAAGGGCGCCGCCAACGAGAACGTCCTGACCATGCTGATGATCTACATCCTGGCCGGCGCCTTCTCCACCGTGGCCAGTGCCATGGGCGGCGTGGACGCCACCGTGAATCTGGGTCTCAGCGTCATTCCCGTGCACTTCCTGGCCGCCGGCGTGTTCGTGATCTCCGCGTTCATGGGCACCGCCACCGGCACCTCCATGGGCACCATCAGCGCCATTGTTCCTATCGCTGTGGGCGTGGCGGAAAAGGGCGGGTTGAGCCTTCCCCTGTTTCTGGGCGCCTGCGTGGGCGGCGCCATGTTCGGCGACAACCTCTCTATGATCTCCGACACCACCATTGCCGCCACCCGCACCCAGGGCTGCCAGCTCCGGGACAAGTTCCGGGTGAACTTCCTCATTGCCCTGCCGGCGGCTATCATCACCATCATCGTGCTGCTGGTCGTAGGCCGGCCTGAGACCGTGACGGAGATGGGAAATCTGTCTTTCAACGTCATCAAGGTCATTCCCTACCTCGCCGTGCTGGTACTGGCGCTGATCGGCATGAATGTGTTCCTGGTGCTGACCATCGGCATCTTCGCCGCCGGCATCATCGGCCTGGCCCTTGGCGATCTGGATATCCCCCTCTTTGCCCAAAGCATCTGGAACGGTTTCACCGGCATGAACGAGGTCTTCTTCCTGTCCCTGTTCTGCGGCGGCATGTCTGAGATGATCGCCCACAACGGCGGCATCACTTGGCTGATCGAAAAGCTGGGCCGCATGATGAAGGGCAACAAGTCCGCCCAGGTGGGTGTCGCGGCTCTGGTGTCCCTGGCAGACTGTGCCACTGCCAACAATACGGTGGCCATCATTGTCAGCGGCCCAATGGCCAAAAACATGAGCCGTATCCACAAAGTGGATCCCCGCCGCACCGCCTCTCTGCTGGACGTGTTCTCCTGTGTGCTTCAGGGCATGATCCCCTGGGGCGCCCAGCTGCTGACTGCCGCCAGCCTCACCACGATATACGGCGTGACCATGAACCCCATAGACATCCTGCCCTATATGTGGTACTGCTGGATTCTGGCCGCCGTGGGCATCCTCTCCATTTTCATTCCCTTCGCCGACGGCATCTGCCGCAAGGACCCCTGGAACTGGGAGTACGATGTGGCGGAGTCCGGCGTGGCTGCCAAGAAGGCTTCTCTGGAGCTGGAGCGGCAGGAGTCCGCGCAGACGCCCATCTGACCTGCGTGTCTCTTGCTAAAAAAAGACCGGGCGCCCTGAGGCGCCCGGTCTTTTTCTCCTCTGTCAGGTCCCCTCCTGAAGCCGCCTGGTGAAGGCGATGGAATCCGCCAGCGCCTCCTCCAGCAGGCGGACGAACTGCTCCGTCAGCGGAGAGGGCCGGCTGCTGCGGATGTGGATCCAGCCCAGGTGGACCGAGGTCTTCCCCAGCAGCGGGATCGTGACTACGCTTCCGTCCGCCAGCCCCTCCGACAGCAGGCCGCTGCCGGAGGTGAACGCATCGGTGGACGCCAGCACGTACATCGCCGTGGCCCGGTTGTTCACGCTGATGCACTTTGCCGGCTTTTTCAGAGAGACCATGGGGTACTCCTCGAAAAAGTCCGACGCCACGCCTTGGTCGTGCTCAAACGCCACATACGGATATCCGTCCAGCTCCTCCTCCGTTACGCTGGAGCGGCCAGCCAGCGGATGCCCCCCGCGAACATAGATACAGGGGCAGACGGCGGCCAGTTCGTGGAATTCCAGCTCCCGGGCGTCCAGCAGCCGGCAGATAATCTTCTCCGTCAGATCCGTCAGGCAGATGACGCCCACGTCCGCCCGGTGGTCATAGACGTCGTCAATCACACCGTCCATCCCTGTCTCCCGGAGGCCAAATCGGAAGCGGTTTTCACCGGCGATTCGGAGCAGCCTCAAAAATGCATCCACTGCAAAGGGATACCGCTGGCAGGAAACGGAAAAGCGCACCGGAGCCGCGGCGTTGCGTGCCTCACCATACAGGCTCTCGATCCCGCGCTTCTGCTCCAGCAGGGAGACGGCGTAGCTGAGAAACTCCTTGCCCTCCGGCGTGAACTCCACGCCCCGGTTGCTGCGGGCCAGCACCCGAATGCCCAGTTCGTTCTCAAGCTCCCGCACCGCCGTGGAAATCCCCGACTGGGACAGGAACAGCTTCTGGGCCGCCTTGTTGATGGAGCCGCATTTGGAGATCTCCACGATGTACTCAAGCTGCTGAAACGTCATAGAAAGCCTCCTCTTCCCCTTTCGATCTCACTTTTCTATTATAGGCATTTTGAGCTGGTTGTCAAATCGTTATCAAAAAAACTGTCAACGCATCCCGCAAAACGCATATTAACAGCTTTGCGCCCTTTGTGCTATTCTATAAGTAGAACCAAACAAAATATATCAGTTATTTGAGAAGTTTTCTGTTTAATATCACCTGCGTTTTTCGATGGATGCACAGATTTTCCCCCTCTCTTCTCTCTATCCCCGCAGCCGCGTCAGAGTCTCTCTGATAGCGAAAATTTGAATACCAGTCAATTTTGCCCCTGCGGAGCGTCTCCGGAGGGGCCGGTGAAGAAAGGAAGATCGACTGTATGAACACGGAGAAAAAGTTCGGTTTTGCCACGCGTCAGATCCACGCCGGCCACATGGAAAACGCGGCGGGCTCCTTGTGCGCCCCCATCTATCAGACCTCCACCTTCGCATTCTCCACCGTCCAGCAGGGCGGCGCCCGGTTCGCCGGCGAGGAGGGCGGATATATCTACACCCGTCTGGGCAACCCCACTCTGGGCGCTGTTGAGGAGAAGCTGGCCTCCCTGGAGGGCGGCGAGGCCGCCATGGCCGCGGCCTCCGGCATGGGCGCCATCTCCTCCGCCCTGTGGACCTCTGTGGTGGCCGGGGACGAGATCGTGGCGGATGAGACGCTGTACGGCTGTACATACGCGCTGCTGAACCATGGCATGACCAAGTTCGGCGTGAAGGTCACCCTGACGGACCTGTCCGACATTGAGAACCTGAAGAAGAACCTCACCGACAAGACCCGGGTGGTGTACTTCGAGACCCCCTGCAACCCCACGCTGAAGCTGCTGGACATCGAGCTGATCGCCAAGACGGCCCATGCCTTCAACCCCGACATCCGGGTGATCGTGGACAACACCTTCTGCACACCGTACCTGCAGCGTCCTCTGGAGCTGGGCGCGGACGTGGTGGTTCACAGCGCCACCAAGTACCTCAACGGCCACGGCGACGTGATCGCAGGCATCGTGGTGGGCAAGGCGGACTTCATCTCCCAGTGCCGGATGTTCGGCCTGAAGGATATGACCGGCGCCGTCCTGAGTCCCTTTGATGCGTTCCTGATGGCCCGGGGCCTGAAGACCCTGGATATCCGCATGGAGCGCCACTGCGCCAACGCCCAGAAGGTGGCGGCGTTCTTCACCAGCCATCCCGCGGTGGCCAAGGTCTATTATCCCGGCCTGGACACCTTCCCCGGTCACGAGATCGCGGCCAAGCAGATGAAGCTGCCCGGCGGCATGATCTCCATCGAGCTGAAGGCCGACCGCGCCGCTGTTGCCGCCGCGCTGAACAAGCTGCAGCTGTGCACCATCGCCGTGTCTCTGGGCGATGCGGAAACTCTGGTGGAGCAACCCGCCACCATGACCCACTCCACCTATTCTGCCGAAGAGCTGGCAGCCGCCGGCATCTCCGAGGGCTTGGTCCGCATCAGTGTGGGTCTGGAGGATCCCGAGGATATCATCGACGATTTCAAGACGGTTTTGGATACGCTGTAATTGATCCCGCTGCGGGGCCGCTCCTCCTCTCCTACATTGGGAGCAGCCCCGCTTTCCCGCGGATCCGCGTACCTCCTTTTCGCCGTCCCGGTCTTTCCCCACCCTGCCGGAGGCGGCCAAAAAGGCCCGGCTTCTCCGCCGGGCCTTTTTGTGCTTCTGTACCTGCCGCCTGTTGTGCGTCTCTCCTCCCGCGGCGGGCGGCCCTTGAGCAGGAAAAAGCGCCGTGCGCACATGCGCACGGCGCTTTTTCCTGTTTGGTTCAGAGAGGTAAGCGGGGGGAATGCTCAGTCCTCAGCCATTTTGCGATACTTGGCGTAGCGGTCCTTGGCGTCCTGGACGGTCTTCTCGTACAGGCGCTGGGCCCGGTCCGGGAAGTTGATCTGCAGGGAGGCATAGCGGTTCTCGCCCTTCAGATAGTCCATCATCTTGCCGCTGTCGGGCTCGGGAGAATCCAGCTGGAAGGGGTTCTTCCCCTCCGCGATCCGGCGGGGATCATACCGGTACAGATGCCAGTAGCCGCACTCCACCGCCTTCTTCATCTCCTCCTGCGTGCAGCTCATGCCCGCCTTGATACCGTGCTCCAGGCAGGGGCAGTAAGCGATGACGATGGCCGGGCCGGGATAGGACTCTGCCTCCCGGATGGCCTTCAGGGTCTGGGCTTGGTCGTAGCCCATGGCCACCTGGGCCACGTAGATGTAGCCGTAGCTCATGGCGATGGCGCCCAGGTCCTTTTTCTTGACCTCCTTGCCGCCGGCGGCGAACTTGGCCACCGCCGCAGTGGGCGTCGCCTTGGAGGACTGTCCGCCGGTGTTGGAGTACACCTCCGTATCCATCACCAGCATGTTGATGTCCCGGTTCTGGGCCAGCACGTGGTCAATGCCGCCGAAGCCGATGTCGTAGGCCCAGCCGTCGCCACCGAAGGCCCACACGCTCTTCTTGGTCAGATACTCCTTGTTCTGCAGGACAAAGGCGCCCTCCTCCGTTGGCTCCGCCTTCTCCAGGGCGGCGATCAGCGCGTCGGACACCTCCCGGGTCACGGCCGGGTCCTGCCACTTGGCAAGATACTCCCCGATCTCAGATACGGCCACCCCCTTTTCCTTCAGGGCTTTCAGCCGCAGCTCCACCTCCCCATGGATGGACCCGTGGGCCCGCAGGAAGCCGTAGGCGAACTCCGCGTTGTCTTCGAACAGGGACTGCTCCCAGCAGGGTCCAAAGCCCCGGCTGTCGCAGGAGTAGGGCGTCATGGGCATGGCACCGCCGTAGGCGGAGGAGCAGCCGGAGGCGTTGGCCACGTACATGCGGCTGCCGAACAGCTGGGTCACCAGCTTGATGTAGGTGGTCTCCGCGCAGCCCGCGCAGGCGGCGGAGAACTGGAAGTAGGGCTTGGCGAACTGGGCCGTCTTCACGCTCTTGTCGCTGATAATGTCCTTCTTGAGCAGCTTCTCGTTCATCGCGTAGTTGTCGAAGTTGGGCTGCTGCTCCCTCTGGGTCTCGAAGGGCACCATCTCCAGCGCCCCCTTGGCCGGGCAGGCGGTCAGGCACACGCCGCAGCCCAGGCAGTCGTAGGGAGAGACCTGCATCCGGAAGGAATAGGCAGGGGCGTCCTTGCCCAGGCCCTTGGCGGGCACGGTGACGAAGGATTCCGGCGCACCGGCCTTCTCCTCCTCCGTCAGCAGCACGGGCCGGATGGCCGCGTGGGGACACGCCATGGCACAGCGGTTGCACTGGATGCACACGTCGGGATTCCACTGGGGCACCGTGACAGCCACGCCCCGCTTGGAGTATGCGGTGGTGCCATTCTCCCAGGTGCCGTCCAGGCAGTTGTGCCTCTTGAACAGGGACACCGGCAGCTTGTCGCCGTGCTGGCGGTCCATGGGCACCACGATCTCCTTGACGAAGTCCGTGCCCTTCAGCTCCTCCGGCGCGCCGTCCTTGGCGTCCGCCCAGGCGGCGGGGACCTCCACCTTCGTCATGCCGGTCAGACCCACGTCCACAGCCCGGTTGTTCAGGTCCACGATCTCCTGGCCGCCCTTTTTGAAGTAGGAGTTGTAGTTGCCCTGCTTCATCTCCTCCACCGCCAGGTCGATGGGGATCACCTTGGTCAGCTGGAAGAAGGCCGCCTGGAGAATCGTGTTGATCCGGTTGCCCAGGCCCAGGTCCCGAGCCAGCTTCGTAGCGTCCATGATGTAGAAGTTGGCGTGCTTGTTGGCCAGGTCCCGCTTCATCTTGGCGGGCAGCCGCTCCTCCAGCTCCTCCGCGCTCCAGGGACAGTTCAGCAGGTATGTGCCGCCGTCCTTGAGGTCCGCGGTGGTGTCATATTTGTCCACATAGGTGGGTGCGTGGACGCCCACGAAGTCCGCCGCGGATACCAGATACGTGGCGTGAATGGGCTGGTCGCCGAACCGCAGGTGGCTCTGGGTCAGACCGCCGGACTTCATGGAATCGTAGGAGAAATACGCCTGGGCGTACTTGTCTGCCGCCAGGCCGATGGTGGTGATGGCGTTCTTGTTGGCGCCCACCGTGCCGTCGCCGCCCAGGCCCCAGATCTTGCAGGATACCTGTCCGGGATAGTCCAGGGCGATCTCCTCATAAGGCAAGGAGGTGAAGGTCACGTCGTCCTCGATGCCGATGGTGAAGCTGTTCTTGGGCTCCTCCTTGGCCAGGTTGTCGTACACCGCCACGATCTGGCCGGGCGTGGTGTCCTTGGAGGCCAGGCCGTACCGACCGCCCACCACCACGATGTCCTTCCGCCCCGCCTGCTGCAGGGCGCTCTGCACATCCAGATACAGCGGCTCACCCACGGAGCCGGACTCCTTCGTCCGGTCCAGCACGGCGATCTTCTTGCAGGTGGCGGGGATCGCATCCACAAAATGCCGGATGGAGAAGGGGCGGTACAGGTGCACCTGCACCATGCCCACCTTGCGGCCCTTCCTGTTCAGATAGTCCACCGTGTCCTTCACCGTCTCCGCGCCGGAGCACATGATGACGATGACTTCCTCCGCGTCGGGCGCGCCGTAGTAGTTGAACAGCTTGTAATCCCGGCCCGTCAGCTTGTTGATCTCATCCATGTAGTGCTGCACCACGCCGGGGATGGTGGCGATCTTCTCGTTGGCGCCCTCCTTGCACTGGAAGAACACGTCCGGATTCACCGTCGTGCCCCGGGTGGAGGGGTGCTCCGGGTTCAGGCCGTTCTTGCGGAACGCCGCCAGCTGGTCATAGTCCACCAGCTTGGCCAGGTCGTCATAGTCCAGCGCCTCGATCCGCTGCATCTCGTGGGAGGTGCGGAAGCCGTCGAAGCAGTGCATGAAGGCATACCGGCCGCCGATGGCGGACAGGTGGGCCACCGCGCCCAGGTCCATGGCCTCCTGGGGGGAGGAGGACATCAGCATACCGAAGCCGGTCATTCGGCAGGTCATCACGTCGGAGTGGTCGCCGAAGATGGACAGGGCGTGGGCACTGACAGTCCGGCAGGAGATGTGGAACACGCCGGGCAGGAACTCGCCGCCGATCTTGTACATAGGCGGGATCATCAGCAGCAGGCCCTGAGAGGCCGTGTAGGTGGTGGTCAGCGCGCCCGCCTGCAGGGATCCGTGGCAGGTGCCTGCGGCCCCCGCCTCGGACTGCATCTCAATGACCTCCACAGGTTTTCCGAAGATGTTGGTCCTCCCCTTGGCGGACCACTCGTCCACCTTCTCCGCCATCACGGAAGAGGGCGTGATGGGGAAGATGGCCGCCACCTCTGTGAACGCGTAGGACGCGTACGCCGCGGCGGTGTTGCCATCCATTACTACTAGTTTTTTCTTAGCCATGTCTCCTGTTTTCCTTTCGATCTCACTTGGTCTGTTCTCATTGCCTCAACACCGTCCGCTGCCCGCTCCGGGGCAGCGGACGGCACTCCAGGGAGCTTACTTTATACCGGGATAGGCCCGGGCCACATAGTCGGCGATCCTGCGCACCGCCTCCTTCAGGTTTTCGTCGGAGTTGGCGAATACCAGCCGCAGATAGCCCTCGCCCATGTCACCGAAGGCGGAGCCGGGCACCGTCACCACTCCTGCGTTCTCCAGCAGCTCCTCCGCAAACGCTTGGGAGGTCTTGCCGAATGCCTTGATGTTGGGGAAGGCGTAGAAGCTGCCCGCGGACTTCTTGCAGGTGATGCCGGGGATAGCGTTGAGTCCGTCCACCAGAATGTCCCGGCGGCGGGTGTAGTCCGCCACCATCTGGTCCACGCACGCCGTGCTCTTCAGGGCCTCCACCGCCGCCGCCTGGGTGAAGGTGGACACACAGGAGGCCACCCCCTCCTGCAGCTGCGCCATTTTCTTGATGTACCCCGGCTCCGGCGCTACCAGATAGCCGATCCGCCAGCCGGTCATGGCATAGGACTTGGAGAAGCTGTTCAGCACCATCACGCGGTCCTGCATCTCGGGCACCTGGGCCATGCTGTACGGCTGGATGCCGTCGTATACGATGGCGTCATAGGGCTCGTCTGTCAGCACCCACAGGTCATGGGTCTTCGCCACCTTGGCGATGGCCAGGATGTCCTCCTTCGTCAGCACCGCGCCGGTGGGATTGCAGGGGGAGTTCAGCAGGATCGCCCGGGTCCGGGACGTGACGGCCTTTTCGATATCCGCCGCTTGGAGCCGGTAGCCATATTCCTCATACGTGGGGACGGGCACCGCTCTGGCGCCGATGCTGCTGGCCTGCCCGTAGTAGTTGGGGAAGCAGGGATCCGGCACCAGGATTTCATCGCCCGGGTCCAGCAGCGTCATCATGGCCAGGAACAAGCCCTCCATGGCCCCCACGGTGATGATGACGTGGTCTTTGGTATAGCCCTCCCAGTACTGCTTCCGGTACTTGGCGGCCACAGCCTCCCGCAGCTCTGTGGTGCCGGCGTTGGGCGCGTAATGGGTCTGCCCCTCGTCCAGGGCTCTCTTCGCCGCGTCCTTGATGTACTGGGGCGTTTCGAAGTTGGGTTCGCCCACCGTCAGCTTGATCGCCTCCGGGTACTGGGCCGCCAAATCAAACATCTTCCGGATGCCGGACGCTGGATACTGCTTCGCCCGCTGGGAAATGCGCAGTTCCTGTTCCATTGGTAACATCTCCTTTTGATCATCTTCTCACGCGCATCCGGCGCGCCCGTTCCGAAAGCGGGCACGCCGAATGCGCAGCAGGCAGTTCCTTACTTCGCAGTCTTGTCGTTCACCCACAGCTCCGGGATGGCGTTGGCCGCCGCCTCACTGGTGGGCTCCCACTTGCCGGACTTCAGCCGGGCCAGGTAATCATTGATCAGTGCGCCGATCTGCTTGCGCATCAGGAAGCAGACCACCAGGTTGCACACGGCGCACACACCGAAGAAGAAGTCGAAGAGATTCCACAGCACACTGAGGGCGCCCACAGAGCCGATGATGGCGAAGGCGCAGCCCAGAAGCCGGTAGGGCAGAATGAACTTCTTGCCGCCCAGGACGGTCATGCAGATCTCACCGTAGTACACATTGACCAGCGCGGTGGTGAAGGCGAAGAAGGTGATGATGGCCACCACGAACACCGTGCCAGCGATGGCGTTGCCGAAACCGGCGCCGAAAGCAGTGGCGGTCAGGGCCGCGCCGGTGCCGCCCTCGGTCCACACACCGGTGCACAGGACCACCAGAGCGGTCATGGTGCAGACGATGATGGTGTCCACGAACACCTCGCTGATGCCCCACAGGCCCTGCTTCACCGGATGGTTGGCGGAAGAGGAGGAGTGGGCCAGCGGCGCCATGCCGGTGCCGGCCTCATTGGAGTACACGCCGCGGGCCAGGCCCCAGCGGATGGCCAGCATCACGGTGGAGCCGGCAAAGCCGCCGGTGGCAGCCATAGGCGTAAAGGCGTACTCAAAAATCATCGCAAAGACGTGCGGGATGTTGCTGCCGAACTTTACCAGAATAAAGATGCTGCCGATCACATAGGCCAGCGCCATCAGGGGGACCACCTTCTCCGCAAAGGAGGAGATACTCTTGATGCCGCCCACCAGCACAACGGCCATGATGACGGCAAAGATCACGCCCACGATCCAGCCGGGAACGTCAAAGGAGACCCGAATCGCCTCCACCACAGAGTTGGCCTGCACGGCGGGCGCAAACACCATGGCGCAGCCCAGGATCACAGCCCAGAAAATGCCCAGCCACTTCCAGCTCTTGCCCAGCCCCCGGCGCACATACCAATAGAAGCCACCGTGCCATCTGCCGGTCTCAGGATCCCGCTCCCGGTAGGCCATGCCCAGGGTGATCTCGGAAAACTTCACGATGAAGCCCATGAGGGCCACGGCCCACATCCAGAATACGGCGCCAGGGCCGCCGGTGGCGATGGCCACCGATACACCGGCGATGTTCCCCACGCCAAGCGTGGAGGCCAGCGCCGTGCAGCAGGCCTGGAACGGGGAAATATCGCCCTCGCCGTCGCCCTTGTCGAAGATCTTGCCGAACGTGTTCTTCATGGCGTGTCCGAACCTGGTGAATTGGAAGAACTTAAAGCGGACGGACAGGTACACAGCGACTGCGGATGTCAGGATCAGAAGCGGCCATCCCCACAGCCAGTTGGAAATCGCCATCATGATGTCGATGATAAACATATTCTACCTCCCAAATAACTTCATGCGCTCCATTTTCGATTGGCTGAATCATCTGTCGGGAAGTCTTTCCCCGCGGCTTCCCCGGCTCCTCCTTTCCTCCTATATTCGATATGCGGCCAGCCGCATAACTTGCCTGATTTCCAATAATTCCGTATGGTGGAAGCGGATTCCTTTGGGTAGAATTGTCAAAGCTGCCGGTCTTTTCTGGACATGTATCCAAAAAAGCGGCAGCTTTTCCGTAGAACGGGATCATTTTCCAAAATCGTGTCAAAAACCAAAGCCGCAACTGCGGCCCGACACGAAGCATTTCCACGGAAAATTACGGATCCTGTTTTCTTTCCTTATGATTTATGATATTATATAGACAAACATTTGTCAAGGCAGAATGTTTCTATGATATCGCCAAAAAGGAGCGGCCGATTTATGGCAAAAGAACAGGTATCCAGCATCCTCCGCGCCCTGGAGATTTTGGAGTGCTTCATGGATAACGAGACGGAATGGACGTTGAAGCGCCTGGTGGCACAGCTGGATCTGCCCACCACCACTGTCCACCGCCAGCTCTCCACCCTCACGGACCGGGGTTATCTGGTCCAGGATCCCGTCCGCAAGAGCTACCGGGTGGGGCCACGCCTCCTGCTGCTCTCCAGCACCGTCCTCAGCCACTCCGATCTGCGCAGTACCGCCCGGCCGGAGCTGGAAAAGCTGTCCGCCACTGTGAAGGAGACCATCAACCTCAGTGTGATGCTGGACCGGGAGATCTTTTATCTGGACAAAGTGGAGACCTTCCGCTCCGTGGTGTGCAACACGAAAGTGGGCACCCGAGCCCCGGCCCACGCCACCAGCGGCGGCAAGATCATGCTGGCCTTTCACGATCCCGATTATGTGGACGCCTACTGCCGGGACCTGCCCCAGATGCAGCGGCTGACGGACCGCACCGTCTTCTCCCCGGACCTGCTGCGGGAGCAGCTGGCCCAGGCCCGGATCAACGGCTTCGCCATTGACGACGGGGAGATCGAACCCGGCCTGATCTGCGTGGGCGCCCCCATCTTCGGTCTGGACCAGACGGTGGTGGCGGCGGTCAGCATCGCCGGTCCCACCTTCCGTATGAAGGAAGAGTTGGACGTGATGACTCGTGCCGTGAAGGCCACTGCCGCCAACATCTCCCGCCTGATGGGCGGGCGGCCGTGACGCGACCTGTTTTCCAGCTGTCAGGAGCGGGACCCCATAAGGGCTCCCGCTCCTGCTGTTTTTTACTTCCGCTTCCGGAACAGCTCCGGCAGTCTCCAGCCGCGGCCCTTTCCCCGCTCCGTGGCCCGCATCTGGGGAGGATGGTCCAGATAGAACTGCTGGACGGAAACCGGCACCGCGCCGGCCTGCTCCGCCCGGACAAAGCCCCCGTCCGGCAGCATCCGCCGGGCCTTCACATTGTCTCCCAGAAGCCGGGCCAGATAGTCCGAGAGGAAGTCCTGCACCTCCCGGCTCTCCACCGGGCAGGCGATCTCCACCCGCCGCTCCTGATTTCGGGTCATGATGTCCGCAGAGGATAAGTACATCTGCCGCAGGGCACCCTCCCCGAAGCAGTAGATGCGGGAGTGCTCCAGAAACTCCCCCACGATGCTGGTCACGGTGATATGGTCCGTCTTGCCTGGCACGCCGGGCACCAGGCAGCAGATGCCCCGGACGATCAGGTCCACCCGCACTCCTGCCTGGGATGCCTCCGCCAGCTTGTCGATCAGCTCCCGCTCCGTGACGGCGTTGGTCTTCAGGATGATCCGCCCCCGGTCGCCCCGGGTGATCTCCCCGTCGATGAGCCGTAACAGCGTCTGCTTCAGGGACACCGGCGCCACCAGCAGCTTGCCGTAGCTGCCCTGCAAATCGCCGATCAGCATATTCTGGAAAAAGGCCACGCCGTCGGCGGCAATGGTCCGATCCGCCGTCAACAGGGAGAAGTCTGTGTACAGCGCCGCGGTCTTTTCGTTGTAATTGCCCGTGCCGATCTGAGTCACATAGCTGAGCCCCGTCTTCTCCTTTCGGGTGATGAGGCAGATCTTGCCGTGGCACTTATAGCCGGCGGGTCCGTAGATCACCCGGCACCCGGCCTCCTCCAGCTCCCGGGCCCAGGTGATGTTGTTGCCCTCGTCAAAGCGGGCCCGCAGCTCCACCAGCACCGTCACGGCCTTGCCGTTCTCCGCCGCGGCGCACAGGTGCTTGATGACGGCGGACTTCCCCGCCACCCGGTAAATGGTCATCTGAATGGACACCACCGCCGGGTCCGCGGCGCTCTGGCGCAGTAGGTCCAGAAACGGCTGCATGGAGTGGTAGGGATAGAACAGCAGCACGTCCCGCTGACGGATCTGCTCCCACATGGGCACCTCCCGGTCCAGCCAGGCGGGATATGCCGGCGCGTGGGGCGGGTAAAAGAGGGCGCTGTCCAGACTGTCCAGCTGGTAGGCGTATTTCAGAACCAGCGGGCAGGTGCACACATAGCTCTGCTCCGCCGTCAGCCTCAGCCGCCGGAGCAGCATGGCCTGCAGAGCCGGGGCCTCCCCCTGCATCTCCAGCCGCACCGGGGCCAGCCGCTCCCGCTGGCGCAGCAGCTTGGTCATCTGGGCGCGCAGGTCCAGGTCCTCCTGGTCCATAGCCTCATCATAGCTGATGTCTGCGTTCCGGGTGACGGACACCACCGCCTGCTCCTCGATCTGATAGATCTTGAAGATCTTCCGCAGGTGGTGGGCCAGAATGTCCTCCGTCCGCACGAAGGCGCCGGGCCGGGCCGGCAGAGGCAGGATGGGCGGCACCACATCCGGCACCCCCACGATGCCCAGCCGCCGCTTGTCTCCCTCCCGCAGCAGGGCGGCGGCATACAGGGTCTTGTTCTTCAGGTGGGGAAAGGGGTGGCTGGGGTCGATGATCTGGGGCATCAGCAACGGGCGCATGGCCTCCCGGTACCAGGCCCGCACATACTCCCGCTCACCGTTTTTCAGCTCCTTGTAGGGGATATCCGCCACCCCATGTTCCGCCAGGGCCTCCATCAGCTCCCGGTATACCTGGTCCCGCTGCCGGACCAGCGGCACCACGGCGGCATAGATCCGCCGCAGCTGTTCCGCCGGGGAGAACCCGCCCTTGTTTTCCCGGGCGTTCGGGGCCACCAGGGCTAGGTCCGTCAGGCTTCCCACCCGCACCATGAAGAACTCGTCCAGGTTGCTGGTGAAGATGGAGAGAAAGCGCAGACGCTCCATCAGCGGCACAGAGGGGTCCGCCGCCTCCTCCAGCACCCGCTGGTCAAAGGCCAGCCAACTGAGTTCCCGGTTCTGGGTGTAACTCAGGTCCCAGCGTTCAGCAGCTTGTGACACAGATATCCCTCCCTGACGCCGTAGGGACTGATATACAGCTCTCCTTCGCACAGCGCCTCTGTCAGTGCATCCATCAGCACGATGCCCGGCAGAATCGTGTGCACCCGGTCCGGGCAGTGTCGCAGGATCAGCTTCCGCGTCTGGTGGTCCCGCTTCAACAGCAGCTTTGTCAGCCGGCGGACCTCCGCAGGCGTCAGGATGCGGTTTCCCGCCGGCTTTTCATACCAGTCATTGGCGATTTTCAGCGCCGCCCGGGCCGTGCCGCCCACGCCGCAGACCCGTTCCGCCCGGTGCGCCGGCAGCCGGGCCTCCTTCAGGGCCGCGGCCACGGCGCTGCGGATCCGCTCCAGCTCCTTTTTCTTGGGCCACAGGCCGTCCACGCAGCGATTGAACAGCTCCAGGGATCCGATGGGCAGGCTCTGGGCCTTTTTGACCTCCCCGGCCCGGACCTCCAGGACCTCTGCGCTGCCGCCGCCAATGTCGAACATGGCGCCGTCCTGCAAGTCCGTGGCCGTCCGGGCGCCGTAATAGCCCAGTCTGGCCTCCAGCTCGCCGGAGATCACATCCACTCCCACGCCGGTGGCCGCCCGGATCTGCTCCACCGCCTCCTCCGTGTTGCGGATGTTCCGCAGGGAAGCGGTTGCAAACACGTGGGGGGCGTCCAGATCAAACTGCCGCAGCAGCGCCTGAAAGTCCCGGATGGCCCCGCAGGCCCGCTGGATTCCCTCCGGAGAGAGCACCCCTCCGTGGACGTAGCTGACCAGTCCCGCCATCTCCTTTTCGGAAAACAGCAGGTCGAATCCGCCCTCCGGCAGGGTGTTGTAGACGGACAGGCGGATGGTGTTGGACCCCAGGTCCACAATGGCGAATTTCATGGATATGACGCTCCTTCTTCCCGCGCTCCTCACCGGGGCGCGGCATTTCACGTTTATCAGATTGACACAGGCAGATGAAATTCAAAAGCGCGGTGCTGTAAAATGCCGGTAAAATTCAGGCTTTTTCGATGGCTCTGGCCACAGCGGCCAGGGCCTGGGCCTCCGTGTCGTCAAAAAGGTGGGTGTAGATGTTGCTGGTGACGGTCATGGAGCTGTGCCCCAGGGTGCGGGAGATATCGAACATGGGCACGCCCTGGCTGTTGGCCACCGAGGCAAAGCTGTGCCGCAGGCCGTGGAGGGAGATCTTGGGCAGCCCCTGCCGCCGCACCACCGTCAGCAGGTCCCGGGTCAGCTGGTCCGGCTTGGGGGGCGCCCCGTCCTGCCGCAGCACCACCCACTCCTTCGGGTCGTCGCTGCGCCGCCTCTCCCACGCCCGCCGCAGCACCTGCTGCAGGTCCTGGAGCCCGGTGATGCCCAGCCGCCGGGCGGAGGTGCGGGTCTTGGGGGACTTCAGCACCACGCTGCCGCCCACCTCTGTGCGCACCTCCCGGATGGAGAGCAGCCCCGCCTCCAGGTCCACATTCTCCCACCGCAGGCCGCAGATCTCGCTGCGCCGCAGGCCCAGATAGGCCGCCAGCTTCACCGGCAGCTCCATCATCGTGCCGGACACGGCGGAGAACAGCAGCTGCAGCTGCTCCGGGGAGTAAAAGCTGAAGCGGGCCTCCTTCTTCTTGGGCGGCGTCACCCGGTCCATGGGGCTGCGTTCCAGCATCTCCAGCCGCACCGCCATGCCCAGGGCCGTGGTCAGCATCACATAGTGCTTGATGACCGTGTTGGGGGACAGGCCCTGGTTCATCTTCTCATAGAGATAGCCCTGGATACGCAGGGGCGTCAGCTCCGCCAGAGGGATCCTTCCCAGGGCAGGCAGCACATGACAGCGTGCCATGTTGCGGTAGGCGTACAGCGTGCTCTCCGCCCGGTCCCGGGCCACCACCTCCTCCAGCCAGAAGGTCAGCCACTCCCCCAGTGTGCAGTCCTTCCCCGGCAGGCGCCGGTCGGCACAGGAGTTCCCCTCCAGCGCGGCCTGGGCCTCCTCCCTGGTGCGGTAGGTGCGGGTATAGCGCCGTCCGTCCTGCCGGAACACCGCGTAATACAGCTGCCGCTCCGTGTCGTATGCAAGATTCTTCTGGATCGTCTTTCTGGGCATGGGTGCATTCCTCTCTCTTTCTCTCTCGTTTTGCGATGCAGGCGCATCGCAAAAGGGCCGTGTGCCGCCGACCACGGCGCGGCCTGAAATTTCAGCGCACGGACCGGGACAGCCCACATGCGCGAAAACTTCATGCGCCGCCGGGGCAGCTGATTTTCGCGGCGCCCCACTGCCCATGAAGTTTTATGCCCTTTTATCATAAACAACTCACGCTGTCCAATAGGATACCCATATTCGGTCAGACAAAACACAATTATTGTAAATTTCCGGGCCCGCTCCGGCCCTCTATTCATGTAGGGCCGGGGCGAATGCCCCTTCTGCCGCAGGCTTTTTCACGGCCTGCGGGACAAAAAAGCGGCTGCCTGCGGCAGCCGCTCTCCAAGAGCCGATTCACTTCGCGTCCGTCACTCCCATCCGGCAGGCGGCCCACACCGCGTTGTGGTCCGAGAGCTCCTCCCCCGCAAAGCGGGCCAGGGCGGAATCCGGCCGGGCAAAGCCACAGTCCGCCGTCCGGGTAGAGAGGGTGCGGCTCTTGGTGGGTGTCATCCCCCGCAGCAGCAGCCAGTCCAGCCGCAGGCCCAGGCATCCGCCGCCCGGCAGGGGCTTGCGCCGGGTTAAAATGGGCGTCTCCGGCACTGCCCGGTAGCCCATGGCCTCCGCCGCCGTCAGGGCAGCCTCATACTGCGCCACGTCTTCCAGACAGCGGCGCTGGAGTGCCGGACTCCCCGCGATCTCCCGGATGGCGTCCTTGTCCCGGCCATCAAAGGTGTTGGTGTTCAGATCTCCCCCCAGCACTACCGGAATGCCGGGAAGCAGTTTCTCCGCCGCACGGAGCACCGCCTCCAGCTGGAGCCGCCGTCCCTCGCCATGGGTGCGGTTCTCCAGGTGGATGGAGGCCACGCCCAGAGGCCGACCGCCCACATCCAGCTCCGCCATCACCGCGCATCGCCCGCCAATCCGGCGCTGGCGGTCGAAGTACCAGTTGTACTGCTCCGGCAGCCGCACGGTCCACGCCCGCCGGATGGGCCAGCGGGAGAACACCGCATTTCCGTGGAAGCCCTTGGGGTCCTCCCCATTCACCAGCTCGATGAACTCCAGGCCGTAGGCGTAGTTCCAGCCGAACCGCTCCGCCAGCTCCCGAGCGGTGTTCCGGCCGCCAGAGCGGACGCAGCCATCATCCAGCTCATTGGCCAGCACCACATCCAGGGGCCGGACGCCCGGGCAGTCCTGAAGAAAGTCGCCCAGCTCCTCCAGGTGGACGCCCCGCTCCATATTGAACACCAGCAGGCCCAGCTCCTCCGGCACCTCCGCCGGGGCCGGCACCGGTGCGCCGATCTCCGTCTCCGAAAACTGGGGGATCATGGCCATCACCGTCTCCTGCGTCTCGTGGTCCAGCAGCGCACCCAGGCGCTGGCGCTCCGTATTGGGGATACCCTTCATAGTGTCCTTCCTCCTTGTGTTCTGGGGGCGCAGGTGGAGCGGACCACCAGCTCCGGCTGGAGCAGGTCCGCTGTCGGCCGCCGGTCCCCCTGAATCTGGCACAGCAGCCGCTCCACGGCGATGCGTCCCTGCTGAAATTTATGCTGCGAAACAGTGGTCAGATGGATACGGGGAATGGCGGCGTAGGAGACGTTGTCATACCCCACCAGGGACAGGTCCTCCGGCACCCGGATCCCCCGCTCTTCCGCCGCCTCCAAAATTCTGAGGGCGGTCAGGTCTGAAAATGCCAGCACGGCGTGGGGCAGCGTCCGCTCCCCGAACAGTGCCAACGCCTGTTCATAGGCCCACTGGCGCAGTTCCCGGGTGTCCGGCGGCGCGGGCAGCACCCGGCCGGAGAGCCCGTGCTCTCTCAGCGCCCGGCGAAAGCCCCGCACCCGCTGCACACGGGTGAGAGAGTCCGCACGCCCACCCAAAAACACCAGGTCCCGGTGGCCCAGCTGCAGCAGATACCGGACGGCGATGGCCGCCCCCGCCTCATTGTCCGCCATCACATAGCTGCACTTCTCCCCGTGGTTCACGCCCAGGTACACGCAGGGAGTGCCCTCCAGCAGGTCGGCGTGCTTGGCCTGGCTCTCCCGGGACAGGGGCGAGATCAGCACGCCGTCGATCTGCCGGGCCAGAAAGTTCTCGATGGCTCGAAGCTCCCGTCCCTCCTCCTGGAGGGAGTTGCTCAACAGCACCCGGTACCCGTTTTCCGCTGCCGTCTCCTCAATGGCAGTGGCGATGCCCGTGAAGTAGGGGTTGGACACGTCCGGCACCACTACCCCCAGAGTGTGGGTGGCCTGCCCCGTCAGCCCCTTGGCGGCGGCGTTGGGCACGTATCCCAGCTGGGCGCAGGCGGCCCGGACCCGTTCCTTGGTCTCTGCGCTGATCTCCGGGCGGTCGTCCAGAGTCCGGGACACAGTGGCCGGGCTGACCCCGGCCAGCGCTGCCACGTCCTTAATGGTCGTCCGCCGCATCCCGTTCTCCCTCCTATTTGTGCAAACGTTTCCAATAGCACCTTTAAGATACCATTTCGGCAGGGAAACTGTCAAGTTTCTTCGTCTGTTTTACCATGTTTTTGTGGGTTTTTAATATATTTTCTCCAGTATCTTCCGGAACGGCATTCTGGTATAATGCTTTTATGAAAAAAGCTGCACAGCAGAAGGAGGACTTTTATGGCCCGCATGACCATCAGGGACATTGCCCGGCTGGCCGGGGTCTCCGTCACCACCGTTTCCCGGGCGCTGAACAATGCGCCGGAGATCAACTCCCAGACCCGGGAGCGCGTGCTCCAGGTGTGCCGGGAACAGGGCTACCGCTCCAACCTGCTGGCTCGGAGCCTAGTCTCCAGCCGGACCCGCGTGCTGGGCGTCATTCTGCCGGAGCTCTCCGGCCCTTTTCACGCCTCCATCGTGCTGCACCTGGAGCGCTACGCCCAGGAACAGGACTACCAGATCATGTTGTGCTGCGGCCGGGTAGGGGGCAGCGAAACCGCCGCCCTGTTCGACTTTCTGGTAAGTCACCGGGTGGACGGCATTCTGCTGGTCAGTGCCAGCAGCGCCGCGCCCGATCTGCTGCGGCGCCACGCACGGGGGACGCCCTCCGTGCTGCTGGGGGATGTGTCCCCGACCGCCACGCTTCAGCGGATCAACGCTGTCAGCACCGACAACTATGTAGGCGGCGCCATGGCGGCCGGATACCTCTCCCGGCTGGGGCACCGGCGGGTGCTGTATCTGGGCCCCCGGCGGGACAGCGTCACCCATGTGCTCCGGCACCAGGGCTTTCTCACCATCGCCAGGGAGCGGGGCATGGAGGTGGAGACCGTCTTCAACCCCGGCGCCGTCTCCTCCGCCCCCAACGGCTACCGGCTGGCCAGGCAGGTGTTCGCCCGCCCCTTCCCGCAGACGGCGGTCTTCGCTCCCTCCGACGCCATGGCCCTGGGTGTCCTCCAGGCGGCAGACGAGCTGGGACTGGACATTCCCGGCCGGATCTCCCTGCTGGGCTATGACGATATCGAATACGCCTCCCTGCCGAAAATCCGCCTCAGCACTCTGGCCCAGCCCACCGGGGCCCTGGCAGAGAGCGCTGTGCGGCTGCTGCTGGAGCTGATCGACTCCGGCGGGCCGGGGGAGGTCACCCACAAGCTGATCGCCCCCCGGCTGGTAGAGCGCAGCACCTGCTGCTCTCCGCAGCAGAGGACCGCGGTCTAACGGCCCGGGCATCCGAACAAAACAAGCCCCCGGCTGAAAAGCCGGGGGCTCGCTTATACTGCTCAGGGAAGATAGTTCAGCGGGTTGCGGGCCACGCCGTTGTAACGGACCTCGAAGTGGCAGTGATTGCCGGTGGAGTTGCCGGTGGAGCCCACCCGTGCGATCTGCTGGCCCTTGTAGACGTGGTCGCCCACGGAGACCGTCAGGCTGCTGTTGTGACCGTACCGGGTCACATAGCCGTTACCGTGGTTGATCTCCACCAGGTAGCCGTAGCCGCCCATCCAGCCGGAGTAGGTGACTGTGCCGCCGTCCGCCGCGTAGACCGGCGTGCCGTACGGCCCGGCAATATCGATGCCCTGATGGTTGGTGGAGCCGATGCCGCCGGGAGAGGACCGTCCGCCGAAGCGGGAGGTGATCCGGCCGCTGATGGGCCACCGGAACGTGCCGGTGGGCAGCCAGGTGGGCCGCTCCTTCGTGCCCTGGAGCCGCTGCTCCGTCACGGGCTCCTTCAGGGTGACAGAGGAGAGGATCGTCCGCTCCGTCTCCACACCGTTGACATAGGTGACGTTGGCCACCACGTCGGCGGCGCCGTACTCACCGGGGGAAGTCACCTGATAGTCGCCCTTGTACAGATAGGCAGAGTCCGTGTACTCCACATCATACATGACGTCTTCCACGTAGTATTCCCGCTGCTTCACTGTCACTGTAAGATAGGGGACGGCCTCCGACAGCGTCAGCACCTCACCGATCTGGATCTTGTCGATGTTGTAGCCGGGGTTCAGCGCCAGCAGTTCCTTGGAGGTCATTCCGTGATCCTCCGCGATCTCGGACCAGGTGTCACCCGCCTTCACGGTGTACGTGGTCTCAGCGGTCTTCGTGCTGTACAGCAGCTCCGCCAGATACCCCAGGTTCATCACCTTTTCCGTGGGCACGTACTCCTGCTTGATCTCCACATCCTCCGCAAATTCGCAGGAGATGGTGTTCTCGTCCGCGGTGCTGCTCTGGAGCTGGCTCAGCAGCTCCTCCAGTGCGCCCTCATAGGGGGTCGCGCCCACCAGCTCACCGTCCACATACAGACTGTACGCCTGGGTGACCAGACCGATCTGCTGGGACAGGTCCTCCTCCAGCGTCGTCTCGTCTACCACGTCCTGCCGCAGCAGCAGGCCGGAGGAATACTGCAGCAGGGAGTCGTCGATGGTGTAGCTCTCCCCCAGCGTCCGGGCGGTGACCGCCTCCAGGTCCGACGCGGCCTCCTCCGCTGCGGATTGGGAGCCCACAGCGGCAATCACCTCGCCGTCGTACAAAACCGTCGTCCCGAAGGTGTAGATGGAGAAGAACAACCCGATGGCAGCAGCCACGCAGCCGCCGCACAGCAGCATCGCTGGATGCAGGCGCCAGCGGTGCCCCAGCTTGGCCCGCAGGGCAGAGACCCGCTCACGCCGCTGCTTCCGGCTGGCGCGGATCCGTTCGCCCAGCAGCCCCCCCAGAGTGGGCAGCATTCCCCAGGCCAGCAGAAGCAGCTGCACAGGAAGCCGCTCAGACTCCGGGAACCGCTTTGCCTTTTTCTCCCGTACCAGACGCCGCCAGTGGCGGCGGGTATTCTTGGCCTTTTCCGCCAGCGCCTGGCAGCCGGTCACCACAGGGCTGATCTCCCCCTCCGTCTCCTGCCAGGACTGCACAGCCTGCCGCAGCCTCCGGCGCCGGGGCTCTGTCCGTCGGGACGGACCAGCGGGCTCCTCTCCCCACTCGGGGATCAAGGGCTTCACCGCCGTCGGTGCGGATACGGGCTCCGGCTGCACCTCCGGGGGCGTGGGCGGACACTTCCTCTCCCGCTCCGCCTGTCCGGCAGCCAGACGCTTGCCGCCGCGGCGGGACTGCCGGGCGGCATGATCGCTTTTCTGAATATGTTCGCTCATATCGTCTCCGTAAAATCCAGCGAAATAGTTACAATTTGTTACCGTTTGTAATCATACGCCATTTCCCGCTTCCAGTCAAGTCTAAAATTGTTAAAAAAGTTCTTCAATTTCTTGTGTTTCCATCAATTTCCGCACCACAGCATCTGGTAGGGTCCCACACTTTTGCCAGAAGCGCCCTGCTGCCGGGCGCAAATTTTTGTGATGATATTTTGATTTTCCAATTGACCCCGACGGCGAGTTGTGTATAATGAGAATAGTCTAAATACGTTCCCAAATCTGTACGTTTTTGGAGGAAATCAGAGATGTTTGAATTTTTGATCAAAAAGCTGAAGGCCCATCCCCGGAAGATTGTCTTCACTGAGGGCACGGATCCCCGCATTCTGGAGGCGTCCGCCCGCTTGCTGTCCGGTACCTTCCTGACCCCTGTGCTGGTGGGCAATCTCGACGAGATCCAGGCCGCTGCCGAGGAGGCCGGCTTCAACATCCGGGGCGCTGAGATCATTGATCCCGAGGCCTTCCCCGACATGGAGAAGATGGTCTCCACCCTGGTGGAGCTGCGCAAGGGCAAGATGAGTGAGGAGGAGTGCCGCAAGCTCCTCAAGCAGGCCAACTACTTCGGCACCATGCTGGTGAAGATGGGCTATGCCGACGCTCTGCTGGGCGGCGCCACCTATTCCACCGCCGACACGGTCCGTCCCGCCCTGCAGATCATCAAGACCAAGCCCGGCAACAAGATCGTGTCCTCCTGCTTCATTCTGGTCCGTCCCTCCGCCACCGGCGACCGCGAGGTTCTGGCCATGGGCGACTGCGCCATCAACATCAAGCCCACCGAGGATGAGCTGGTGGAGATCGGCCTGGAGACCGCCACCACCGCCAAGGTCTTCGGCATCGATCCCAAGGTGGCTTACCTCAGCTATTCCACCCTGGGTTCCGGCAAGGGCGAGGATGTGGACAAGATGCGCAATGCCTGCAGCAGACTCAAGGCCCTGGCCCCCGATCTGGATGTGGACGGCGAGCTGCAGTTCGACGCCGCCGTCTCTCCCCGCGTGGCCCGCACCAAGTGCCCTGACTCCAAGGTGGCCGGCCATGCCAACACCTTCATCTTCCCGGACATCAACGCCGGCAATATCGGCTACAAGATCGCCCAGCGTCTGGGTTCCTTCGAGGCTTACGGCCCCATCCTGCAGGGTCTGAACGCCCCCATCAACGATCTGTCCCGGGGCTGCAACGCCCAGGAGGTCTACTCCATGGCCATCATCACTGCCGGCCTGTGCGAGGACTGATTGCCGTACATCCCATTTTCCATACAGCAAACAGCGGCGGACGCTTTCGCGGTCCGCCGCTGTTTTTTTGTTCATTGCAACCGGCGGTTGCGGAATCGCCAAGGGACCTTGATGGACAATCCCGCCGCCCTCTGCTATGATGGTCGCAGAATTGAAGCGGGAGGCGAGAGCATGACCTTGGGAGAGCGGCTGATCCAGCTGCGAGCAAAAGCAGGGCTCAGTCAGGATACCCTGGCGGAGCAGCTGGGAGTATCCCGGCAGTCTGTCAGCAAGTGGGAAAACGACGCCAGCGTACCGGATTTGGAGAAGCTGGTGAAACTGAGTGGAGTGTTCGGCGTGTCTCTGGATGAACTGGTGAAGGGAGAGGGCCCGGATTCGGCGGCCCCCGTCGTAAAGGTCGGCGTGACGGCAGAGGAACTTCGGCTCCATCGGCAACGTCTTTTACGGTCTACTCGCTTCGTCATCCGCCATCCATACCTATATGCTGGTTCCTATTGGTGGCGGTCTTGTATCAATACCGAAATATTTGGTGGCTTTCTTTAGAGCCTCTCGGCTATTTAGACCTGTTCCACCTTTTCGCACTTCCAGCAGGTGGGAAATTTCTGACGCTGTATTGGCTGGCTATGCTCCTGCTGGTCGCTGCCTATTCTTTACGGACGCTGATCTCTCGTCGACATCGGTGCAAAGCTTAGTCCGAATCGTAGTATATCTTAAAAATATTTCAAAACGTATACCTTTGAATTAAAAACAAAGCCGCCCTGTCGGGCGGCTTTGCGCTTTGCTTTCGCTGCTTACTTCAGGTTGAAGAACGCCTTCATGCCGGGATACTGCGCCACGTCGCCCAGCTCCTCCTCGATGCGGAGCAGCTGGTTGTACTTAGCCACCCGGTCGGTGCGGCTGGGGGCGCCGGTCTTGATCTGGCCCGCGTTGACGGCCACGGCGATGTCGGCGATGGTGGCGTCCTCGGTCTCGCCGGAGCGGTGAGACACGATGGCGGTGTAGCCGGCCCGGTTGGCCATCTGGATGGCGTCCAGGGTCTCGGTCAGGGTGCCGATCTGGTTGACCTTGATGAGGATGGCGTTGCCCACCTTCTTCTCAATGCCGGTCTTGAGCCGCTCGGTGTTGGTGACGAACAGGTCGTCGCCCACCAGCTGGACGCGGTCGCCGATGGCCTTGGTGAGCATGGCCCAGCCCTCCCAGTCGGTCTCGGCCATACCGTCCTCCAGGGAGACGATGGGGTAGGTGTCGGCAAACTTCTTCCACATGTTGACCAGCTGCTGCTGGGTCAGCTTCTTGCCGGACTTGGGCTGGATATAGCACTTCTCCTCCTCGTTCCACCACTCGGAGGAGGCGGCGTCGATGGCGATCTTGAAGTCCTCGCCGGGCTTGTAGCCGGCCTCCTCGATGGCCTTGACGATGACCTTCAGGGCGTCCTCATCCTTCTTCAGGTTGGGGGCGTAGCCGCCCTCGTCGCCCACACCGGCAGCGGGGGTGCCGTTCTCCTTCAGCACAGCCTTCAGGGCGTGAAACACCTCGGCACAGCGGCGCAGGGCCTCCCGGAAGGAGGGGGCGGAGACAGGCATAATCATGAACTCCTGGATCTCCACATTGTTGGTGGCGTGGGCGCCGCCGTTGAGGATGTTCATCATAGGCACGGGCAGCTGCTTGGCGTTGACGCCGCCGATATAGCTGTACAGGCTGGCGCCCAGGCTCTCGGCCGCCGCCTTGGCGCAGGCCAGGGACGCGCCCAGGATGGCGTTGGCACCCAGGCGGGACTTGTTGGGGGTGCCGTCCAGGTCGATCAGGGCCTTGTCGATGGAGGTCTGATCCAGGACATTCATGCCGATCAGGCACTCGGCGATCTCGGTGTTGACGTTCTCCACAGCCTTTTCCACGCCCTTGCCGTTGTAGCGGCCCTTGTCGCCGTCCCGCAGCTCGCAGGCCTCATAGATGCCGGTGGAAGCGCCGGAGGGCACGGCGGCGCGGCCCATAGTGCCGTCCTCCAAATAGACCTCCACTTCCACAGTGGGGTTGCCCCGGCTGTCTAGGATCTCCCGGCCCAGGACGTCGACAATCTCAATGATCTGCTTCATAGAACTCGTACTCCTTTATTAAAATTATAAGACAGAATCATGCGGGCGCGTTCCTCCCAAGGGAGGGCCCACCAGGGATTTCCGGTGCTATTATATCGGTAATCGTTTACTCTGTCAAGCAAACCGGATATTTCCAGTGAAAAAAGTGCGCACTCCTGTCACAGAAGGACGGCGCTGCTGAGAATCTCAAAGGCCTCCTGACAGGGCAGGCGCTTTTTCTCCATGGGCGGCAGGCTGTCGTCAAACCGGCGGGCTTCCGATTCGTCAAACACAAACGCCGGGCTCTGGCGGTATATCCAGCTTTTTCCCGCCAGGGTGCCGGGCTCCAGTTCCTTCACCAGCATCGCGGCGGGATACGTCCCGTCCTCCAGATGGACCCGGTGCTTTTTGCAGCTTTGGAAGCCGCGGCCCACGTAGTTGTTGGGATCGCCGAAGATCACAATAGCCTCGTACCCCATGGCGGACGCCCGCCGGAAGGACTCCTCCATCAGCAGCCTGCCATAGCCCCGGCGCTGCAGTCCCGGTCGGATACAGACTGGTCCAAAGGTCAGGATGCCCTTCTCCTTCCCTGCCTCGTCCACCAGTGTGCTCTTCGTGTACATGATATTGCCGACCACACGGCCGTCCAGCTCCAGCACCAGGTCCAACTCCGGCAGAAAATCCGGGTGGGGCCGGATGGCGTGGGCCAGGTAGTGCTCCGTGCATCCTGGCGTGTAGAGGTTGTAAAACGCCTGCCGGATGATGTCCTCCACCTGCTGGTAATCGCTCACCCGCTCCGGGCGGATCGTGATGTTCTTCTCCATATCGGTTCCTCCCTGCATGAATTGGCGCCCTGCGGGCGCAGTCTGCACAGCTTGTCCTGCTCTCTATTATATGTCTCTTTCGGCTGCACGCAATGGTGGGCAGTGATTTTTTTCGTCCGGAGTGAAAGCTGGCGCGAAAAAGCGCCTCCCGCAAAAGCGGGAGGCGCCGAATCGAAAACTCACAGGAGGTTCATCAGGTTGAAGCTCAGGATCAGGCCGGAGAACACGATGGACACCGTGGAGCACAGCTTGATGAGGATATTCAGGGACGGGCCGGAGGTGTCCTTGAAGGGGTCGCCCACCGTATCGCCCACGACGGCGGCCTTGTGGCACTCGGAGCCCTTGCCGCCGTGGTGGCCGCCCTCAATATACTTCTTGGCGTTGTCCCAGGCACCGCCGGCGTTGGACATGAACACCGCCATGGCAAAGCCGGTGACGGACACGCCGCCCAGCAGGCCCACCACGCCGGTGGGGCCCAGCACCAGGCCGGTAGCCAGAGGCACGATGATGGCCAGCAGGGCCGGCACCACCATCTCATGCAGGGCGCCCTTGGTGCACAGGGACACGCAGGAGGCATAGTCCGGGTCTGCCTTGTACTCCATGATGCCCGCGATCTCCTTGAACTGGCGGCGGACCTCCACCACGATGGACTGGGCCGCCTTCTGCACCGCGCTCATGGTGAAGGCGGAGAAGACGAAGGTCAGCATGGCGCCGATGAACATGCCCACCAGCACCGTGGGGCTGGTCAGGGTGAAGTTCAGCATCTCCTCCGTGTTCTCCTGGACGATGTTCACGTAGCTGACCAGCAGGGCCAGGGCTGTCAGGGAGGCGGAGCCGATGGCGAAGCCCTTGCCGGTGGCGGCGGTGGTGTTGCCCAGAGAGTCCAGGGCGTCGGTCCGCTCCCGGACGCTCTCCGGCAGGCCGCTCATCTCCGCAATGCCGCCGGCGTTATCTGCCACGGGGCCGTAGGCGTCCGTAGCCAGGGTGATGCCCAGGGTGGACAGCATACCCACGCCGGCGATGCCGATGCCGTACAGGCCCTGGTTGAAGGCCGCAGTAAAGGCGCCGGCCTCATCCACGATCTCCATGCTGCCGCCGGCGGCGAAGTAGCTGACCAGCACCGCAGCCGCCACGATCAGGATGGAGGTCAGAGTGGACTTCAGACCCAGGGAGATGCCGCCGATGATGATGGTGGCGGAGCCGGTCTCGGAGGCGGCCGCCAGCTCCTGAGTGGGCTTATAGGTATCAGAGGTGTAATACTCGGTGAAGTAGCCGATGGCGCAGCCGCCGATCAGACCGCAGAGGATGGCCACATAAACGCCCATGTGCCCATCCAGAATGAAATAGGTCAGGGGCGCCGCCAGGATGGCGGAGAGAACAGCGGCGGTGTAAGTGCCGGTCCGCAGGCTCTTCAACAGGGACTGCTGGGTGGCGTTCTCCTTAGTCTTCACCAGGAAGGAGCCGATGATGGAGCAGATGATGCCGCACACGGCCAGGGCCACGGGCAGCAGCAGGCCGCCCCAGCCGTAGCCGCCCACAGCGCCCAAGGCGAAGGTTGCCAGGATAGAGCCCACATAGCTCTCATACAGGTCCGCGCCCATGCCGGCCACATCGCCCACGTTGTCGCCCACATTGTCGGCGATGGTGGCGGGGTTCCGGGGATCGTCCTCGGGGATTCCGGCCTCAACTTTGCCCACCAGGTCGGCACCCACGTCGGCGGCCTTGGTGTAGATGCCGCCGCCCACACGGGCGAACAGAGCCATGAAGGAGGCGCCCATGCCGTTCATCACCATGATATTGCCCAGGGACACCGGATCATTGATGCCGAAAGCATAGCGCAGCAGGAAAAACCAGATCGTGATGTCCAGCATGCCCAGGCCCACCACGGTGAAGCCCATGACGGAACCGGAGGAGAACGCCACCCGCAGGCCCTTGTTCAGGCTCTCGGAGGCCGCCTGGGCCGTCCGAGCATTGGAGTTTGTGGCGATCTTCATGCCGATGAAGCCCGCCAGCATGGACCAGATGCCGCCGGTGAGGAACGCGAAGGGAGTGAACTGCGAGAGCATCTTCCCGCCGGAACCGAAAGCAATAATCAGCAGGAGGATGAACACCACCAGAAACACCTTGAACACTGTGGTGTACTGGTGCTTCAGATAGGCGTTTGCGCCCTCACGGATGGAGGCGGCGATCTTCCGCATCTTCTCGTTCCCCTCCGAGAAGGACATCACGCGGCTGCGCTGCAGCCACGCGAAGAGCAGTGCGATAGCCGCCCCGACAAATCCGATCCAGAAAAGGTCTTCCATGTTTCTCCGCTCCTTTGCAGTTGTATTTGTATACGGTACGTATATTTTAACATAGCACGGAAATTTTTCAAGAAAATATTAGGTAATTTTGCGTGCAGACAGCTACGTTTTCGCGTTTTCCACAAAGTTCCTGTTTTTTGGCTCCCACTTTTCATTCATTTGGGCAGATTGCCTCTTTACAGGACGCCTGACCTGAAATCCAGCGGATTTTTTTGTGAAAAATGCCCTCAAACCGCAGTCTGAGGGCCGTATACAGCAATATGGTTCTGATTTTGAGCTGCAACCCATCCAGCTCTGCTCAATAGATCAAGTGGAAATCGGTGAAGACCCAGCGGTCTTCCAGAAATTCATAGGGGAATGCATAGGACTCCACCCCTGTCACGGTAGAGCCGCCGTCTGCCAGCAGATCCACCTCTACTATGACAGAGTATCCCGCCTGGCCGTACGGCTTGATCTGGATGT
The DNA here is from genome assembly GCA_019410105.1 of Clostridiales bacterium. The sequence goes on from DXTB01000003.1 coordinate 33,296, forward strand.
CCGCCTGACCCTTGGACTCGTCCCGCTCCCGGCTGGTAGGCAGAACATACAGGGCCCCGTCCACATCCTGATACAGGGGATGGGCTCCGCCGGAGGCCAGCAGCGCATCCACCAGCTCCTCTGAAAACAGGCCCCGCAGATAGGCCCGCAGGTCTGCCAGATTTTCCATGCCCGGGTACTCCACCGGATAGTAAAGCCAGCCGTCTATGGTCTGCGTCTTCTCTCCGCAGGGCAGCGTCTCCAGGCTGAACCAGCCGTACGCCTCCTCCGCCCGGAAATAGGCCGCCTGGATCTCCTCGTCCGTCAGGGGACGGGCCTGACCCTCCAGCCTGACGGCGGACAGACCGCCCTCCGCATCCGGTGCAGAGGCCTCCGCAAAAACGGAAGGCGCTTCTCCCGCCGCCCCCTCGTCCGCGGCGGGCCCGCCGCACCCGGCCAGCGCCCACAGCGCCAGTGCCAGAAACAGCACGCTCCACCTCTTCATAGCTTCCTCTCTCCTTCTCCCAAACGGGCCGCCGGCACTGCGGGGCCCACAGCCGCAAGGCTCTCCTCTCTGGTATCAGCGTATCACAGTTTTCAGAAAAATGCCATTCATTTTTTTACTTTTTTCTGTTTTTTCGACAGTTTTTTTGAAAAAGCCGCAAAAATGCCGCCCGGAACATTCCAGGCGGCAGAGGAGATCGGTCTCCCCGGGGAACTGCATATCGTCAGCGGAGCGAACCACATCCGCGGAAACTGTCAAGCGCCGGGCCGAAAAAAGAAAAATCCACGCCTCCGGCGTGGCTCTCCATCGGATTCCGTTCTCACCGCTCGCTGTGCTTCCAGCCGGCGTCCGTAAAGATCAGGTCGTCCACATCGTCGAGATCCCGCCAATTCCAATTCATCATACTGCTCCCTCCTTTCTCTCTGAGGATTACAGAATTCAGTATAGCAGGGTGGGCAGCCGTCTGCAAGGGCAGGAATATACAGTTTACATAAAATTTTTGCAAAGTTTTTGTGCAGGATTCTTCTCCCAGTAGGCCGAAACCATACGGAAGCCACCCGCCATTTCCGTCTTCTTTGTGTATTTTTCCACTCGTCATGTCCATACTATTTATGGTATAATAGCCGTGAAGCGGCTATTATACTGGCCGGGCATCTGCTCCGCGCCTGCGGAGGCGCCTTTTTGCAGCGCCCGCGCTTCCTACATTCGGATTTGCTTTTTCCACGTCTCGGACGTGCTGCGTTCCGCGGCGGAGGAGGCCGCGTTCACCATGCCCAAGCATCCCAAGCGCCGCACCCGGCGGAACCTGGCCGTGCTGGCCCTGTCCGCCCTGTGCCTGACCGGATTTCTCTACTGGGACAACACCGCTCTGCAGGTGACCCGGTTTGACCCTGTCTTTTCCGATCTGCCTGCCGGTTTTGATGGCTGCCGGATCGTGGTCCTCAGCGACCTCCACGGCGCCTCGTTCGGTGCGCACAACGCGGACCTGCTGGCGGCTGTGGCCGCGGAGCAGCCGGAGTACATCTTTTTTCTGGGGGATCTGGAGGACAAGTACCGGGGGCCGGAGGACGGCTACCCGGCGGAGACCGCCCGGGGACTTTCTGCCATTGCCCCCACCTACTACGTCACCGGCAACCACGAGTGGGCCGTGGGCGGAGTGCCGGCGCTGAAGGAAATCCTCACCGCCAACGGCGTCACGGTGTTGTCCAACCAATTCGTGCCCCTGGAGCGGAACGGGGACACCATTGTCCTGGCGGGCATCGACGATCCCAACGGCTACGCCGACCAGAAGACGCCGGAGGAACTGGCCGCCGAGGTCTACGCCGCCTGCGGCGACCCCTTCTGGATCCTGCTGGCCCACCGGAACAACCGGTTTGCGCGCCAGTACAGCCTGCTGGGGGCGGATCTGGTGTGCTCCGGCCATGCCCACGGCGGCATCGTCCGCCTGCCCGGGACGGACGGGCTGTTCTCCCACGACCTGGACCTGTTTCCCTCCTATACCGCCGGGCTGTATGAAGAAAACGGCTCCGTGCTGTTCGTCACCCGGGGCCTGGGGAATTCCGGGCCCTCCTTCCGGGTGTTCAACCGCCCGGAAATCGCTGTGCTGACGCTGCGCCGGGCGGAGGGCTAGTTCCGGCGGCAGGCTTCCGAGAGCCGCAGGCCCAGGGCAAGGCCCTGGCAAAAGCAGAACAGCCCATAGCCCCGGACCGGGTCCTCCCGCAGATACTCCGGCCACTGGCCTGAGTCCGGAGCCGGGACCCAGGCGAGGAAGAGTTCTTCCATGATATCGGGGATATGATACGAGTTATCCATCAAAGCCGCCTCCCATGAAGAATGGGTAAATCTATATTTGCACATTCGAATGTATCTTTTATTACCGTATCACACATTCGAATGTATGTCAAGAGGAGGCCCAATATGTTTGCTGATAAAATTCGAGTCCTTCGTAAAGAGAAAAAGCTGACCCAGGCAGAAGTCGCCAAGGAGGTCGGCCTGTCCGCCCGGGGCTATCAGGACCTGGAGCTGGGCGCCAAGCCGGGCTTTGATAATCTGCTCCACATCGCGGACTTCTACGATGTGTCCGTGGACTGGCTGATGGGCCGCACGGACAATCCCCATGCACACCGATGAAAGGATTTCCACCTTATGACTGAATTCCTCGCCGGACAATTTGATATCGCCGTGATCGGCGCGGGCCACGCCGGGATCGAGGCGGCGCTGGCCGCCGCCCGGCTGGGGATGGAGACCATCGTCTTTACCATCAACCTGGATGCGGTGGGCAACATGCCCTGCAACCCCGCTATCGGCGGCACCGGCAAGGGCCATCTGGTCCGGGAGCTGGACGCCCTGGGGGGCGAGATGGCGAAGGCCGCCGACGCGTGCTGCATCCAGTACCGGCTGCTGAACAAGGGAAAGGGCCCCGCCGTCTGGTCCCTCCGGGCCCAGGCGGACCGGCGGCGTTATCAGGAGTACATGAAGCACACCCTGGAGCAGCAGGACCATCTAACGGTCCGCCAGGGCGAGGTGGTGGAGGTCCGCACGGAGAACGGCGCGGTTTCCGCCGTGGTGCTGGCCACCGGGGCGGTGTTCTCCGTGAAGGCCGTGATCCTGGCCACCGGCACATATCTGGCGGGCCGCACCATCGTGGGCGAGTGCGTGGAGGAATCCGGCCCCGACGGGATGCACGCCGCCGGACGGCTGACGGACTCCCTGCTGAAGCTGGGCCTGCCCCTGCGGCGGTTCAAGACCGGCACCCCGCCCCGGGTCAACGCCAGGAGCGTGGACTTTGACGAGATGGAGCTCCAGCCCGGCGATGCCTTGCCGGTCCCCTTTTCATACGGCACCCAATCCCCGCCGGAGAATCGGGCGGTCTGCTGGCTCACCTGGACCACGGAGGAGACGCTCCGGATCGTCCGGGAGAATCTGGACCGGGCGCCCATGTACTCCGGCGTCATTGAGGGGGTGGGCCCCCGCTACTGCCCCTCCTTTGAGACCAAGGTGGTCCGGTTCCCGGACAAGCTCCGCCACCAGCTGTTTGTGGAGCCCATGGGCCTCAACACTGAAGAATTGTACATCCAGGGCTTCTCCTCCTCCATGCCGGAGGAGGTGCAGATCCGGATGCTCCGCAGTGTGCCGGGCCTGCGCCATGCCGTGATGACCCGGCCTGCCTACGCCATCGAATACGACTGCATCGACCCCCTGGCCCTGCGGCCCACCCTGGAGTGCAAGGCTGTGCCGGGCCTGTACGGTGCCGGGCAGTTCAACGGTTCTTCCGGGTACGAGGAGGCGGCGGTCCAGGGCTTTGCGGCCGGGGTCAACGCCGTGCGGAAGCTGCGGGGCGAGTGCGATTTCATCCTCTCCCGGTCGGAGAGCTACATCGGCACCCTCATCGACGATCTCGTCACCAAGGGCACCAACGAGCCCTACCGGATGATGACCTCCCGCAGCGAGTACCGCCTGCTCCTCCGGCAGGACAACGCCGACCAGCGGCTGACCCGCCGGGGGTACGACATCGGTCTGGTGCCGGAGGCGCGGCTGCGGGCCGTGGAGGCAAAGTACGACGCCGTGGCCCGGGAGATCGCCCGGCTGACCCACACCGGCGTCTCCCCCTCCCCCGCCCTGGCCTCCTTTCTGGCGGACAAGGGCACGGCGGACGCCCCGGACGGCTGTCCCCTGGTCGCCCTGCTGCGGCGGCCCCAGCTCACCTACGCGGACTTGGCCCCCTTCGACCCGGACCGGCCGGACCTGCCGGCAGACGTGGCGGAGCAGGTGGAGATCAGCGTGAAGTACGAGGGGTACATCCAGCGCCAGCAGAAACAGGTGGAGGACTTCCAAAAAATGGAGCGGCGGCGCCTGCCGCCGGATCTGGACTATTCCTCCATCCAGGGGCTGCGGCTGGAGGCCCGTGAAAAGCTGAACGCCGTCCGCCCGGCGGACCTGGGGCAGGCCTCCCGGATCTCCGGCGTCAGCCCTGCCGACGTGACGGCGCTGATGATCTACCTGGAGCGGTAGTGCGGCGCCTGCCCCTGCTCCACTCCCAGGGCCAGGCCCAGCTGGAGGCCTCTGGCAAAGGCCGCGGTACACCATTGGAGACGCAGGCCCGCCACCTGGTCGAACAGGCCGAGGCGGATGTCCTCCGGCGCGGCGGCCAGCACCTCCTCCAGCACATGGTCCTGGAAGAGCGGCTCCTGGCACAGCGCCGCCTCTGCGTACTCGTCGTAGAGCCATTCGTAAATTTCTTTCACAAGCGCCCTCCTTTCACGATATTATATATCGTGTTTATTGTAACACGAGATCTTGTATCAGTCAATAGAAAGGGACCCCTCTATGGATGTGATTCTGCCTATTTTTTCCCAGCGCCTGAAGCAGCTGCGCAGGGACCGCAAGATCACGCAGAAGGCGATGGCCGAGCTGCTTGGAAAAACCGAGCGCCATTATCAGGCAATCGAGGCCGGATGCATCAACGTCCCCGCCACACAGCTGATCTTTTTGGCCGGATATTTTCAAACAAGCGTGGACTACCTGCTGGGCCTCTCGGACCAGCGGTGACGCGCTCTCCCAGAACTTAGAAAAAGCACCATGCCCCGCCGCATGGAAGGAAAGGAAGCTCCCGCCCATGATTATCGACCTGACCCACACCATCACGCCGGAGATGCCCATGTATCCCGGCTCCGCCGCCCCCTCCATCAAGCCCACCGGCTCCCTGACCCGGGACGGGTTCCGGGAGACCCAGTTGACCATCGCCTCCCACACCGGTACCCACATGGACGCCCCGTCCCACATGCTTCCCCGGGGCTCCACGCTGGAGGTGCTGCCCGCCTCCCAGTTCTGCGGCCGGGCCGTGGTGCTGGACGTATCGGACCTGCCGCCCCGGAGCGTCATCACCGCCGACTACCTCCGGGAGCAGAACGGGACCATCCGCTCGGCGGATTTCGTGCTGTTCTACACCGGCTGGGAGCGGAAGTGGGGCACCGGCGCCTATTATGACGACGATTTCCCCGTGCCGGACCAGGAGGCGGCCAAATATCTGGTTTCCTGCGGCCTCAAGGGCGTGGGGACCGACGCCCTCAGCGTGGACACCCTGCGGGATCAGCAGTTCCTGGCCCACAAAACTCTGCTGGACGGCGGTCTGGTGATCCTGGAGAGCCTGTGCCTGAAAAAGGTCGTGGGGCGCACCGACCTGATGCTTTTCGCACTGCCCCTGAAATTTGAGAACGCCGACGGCGCGCCGGTGCGCGCCATCGCGGAATTCCGGGACTTCCCGGAGGAAAAGGAGATGGAGGCGCTTTGAGAAAGTTTCTGGCCATCCTGGTGTGCAAGCTGGGCCGCGCCGTGGGCAAGCTGGTGGGCAAGGGCAGCTCTATGCCCGGCAAATTCGCCCTGAAGATCTGCCCCGATATCCTCGCCCGGGTCCAGCTGCCCAGCCACATCATCGCCGTCACCGGCTCCAACGGCAAAACCTCCACCGTGGAGATGATCGCCGCCATCCTGCGGGCCGGGGGCAAAACCGTGGTCTACAATGAAGAGGGCTCCAACCAGATCGAGGGCGTCACCACGCTGGTGCTGACCCACGCGTCTCTCACGGGCCGGGTGCGGGCGGATGTGCTGCTGATCGAGTCCGACGAGCGGTACGCAGCCCAGAGCTTCCGGTACTTCCACCCCACGGAGTTCGTCATCACCAATCTCTACCGGGACCAGCTGACCCGGAACGGCCATCCGGAGTGGGTGTATGACGCCATTCTCCCGGCCCTCCATCCGGAGACGGAGCTGATCCTGAACGCCGACGATCCCCTGTCCAGCTGCTTTGCCCGGGGACGGGACAGGGTGAAGTGGTTCGGCCTGGACCGCTGCCCCTCCGACACCGCGTCCCCCACCGGCGTGTACCACGACGGGGCCTGCTGTCCGGTGTGCCATGCCCCCATGGAATATGACTACGTCCACTACAACCACATCGGCGCTTTCCGCTGCACGAAATGCGGCCATCACAAGCCCGCCACGGACTACACCGCCACGGCGCTGGACCTGGGCCGGGGCACCCTGACCATCGACAGCTCCATCACCATCCAGCTGGCCTTCCGCAGCATCTACAACGTCTACAACATCCTGGCGGCCTATGCCGCCTGCCGGGAGTGCGGCGTGGCGGCGGACACCGCCGCCGGGGTCATCAACAACTACATCCTGAAGAACGGACGGATGCAGAAATTCACCCTGGGGGAGCACCGGGGGATGCTGCTAACCAGCAAGCATGAGAACTCCATCGCCTACGACACGAACCTCCGCTACATCCGCGCCGCCCAGGAGCCCTGCACCGTCCTGGTGATCGTGGACGCGGTGAGCCGGAAGTACTTCACCAGCGAGACCAGCTGGCTGTGGGACATCGACTTCGACCAGCTGAACGCCCCCCAGGTGCAGCGGATCATCCTCTCCGGCCGGTACTGCAACGATCTGGCGGAGCGGTTCTCCTTCACGGACATTCCCCGGGAAAAGGTCACGGTCCAGGCGGACATCCCCGCCGCGGCGGCGGAGCTGAAGGCGGACGGCAGTGAAAACGTATACGTGGTCACCTGCTTCTCGGACCGGGACAAGATTCTCTCCCAGGTGGTAAAGGAGGCGTGAGGACATGGAACTGAAGATCATCCACTTTTATCCGGATCTCATGAGCCTCTACGGCAGCTATGCCAATGTGTCCGTCCTGCGGCGGTATCTGGAGGCCCTGGGCTGCGCCGTCACGGTGCAGGCCGTCGTCCCGGGGGAGGGCGCAGACATCACCAGCGCCGACTTTCTCTTTATGGGAGCCGGCACAGAGCGGGCCCAGCGGTTTGCGGCGGAGGACTTCGCCCGGTATAGCGCGGCGGTGAAGGCCGCGGCAGAGGACGGCACCGCCATGCTGTTCGCCGGCACAGCTATGGAGCTCTTAGGCGCCTCTGTCACCGACAGGGACGGGGACACGTATCCCGGCATCGGTCTGGCCTCTTTCACCACGGTCCAGGGCAAGCGGCGGATCGTAGGGGATGTGTACGGCGTTACAGCCCTGTTTCCGGAGGCCGTGGTGGGCTTCATGAACAAGTGTGGCCAAATCCGCGGCGTGGAGGCGCCGCTGCTCACCGGTCTCTCTCTAGGCTTCGGCAATGAGGCGGAGAAGGGCCCGGAGGGCTTCCACTGGAAGAACGTGTTCGCCTCTGAGCTCACCGGGCCAGTTCTGGTAAAGAACCCCCGGCTGCTGGAGGCTGTGGCGGACGCCATCTGTACCCGGCGGGGCATTTCCCTGCCAGAGGAGCGGCCGTCCTTCCCCTATGCAGAGGCGGGCTACGCCATCACAGCAGAGCAGTTGAAGCTGCGGGCCGAGGCCCGGCAGTGATTGCAGGGAGAATCCGCCAGGACGGCCGCCTGTGGGCGGCCGTCCTGTTTTTTGCAGAGGCCCGCCGGGGCCGTGCGCATCCAACTCCAGCCACAGACTGACGCAGGGAAGCGCGACCATGGGGGACATTGCCCGGAAAACGGACCGGGGAGCGGTTGCAAGCCGCTCCCCGGTCTTATTTTATTCCGTATTGCTTAAAACCTCATTGTGCTTATCCACCACGCTGATCTCCAAATCCCGGTAATCCGCGGTGTTCGGCTCCTCCGTCACCCGCAGCAGCCAGGGGGCCTCATACTCCGTATCCAGCAGCTGCCCATTCTGTGTCACCACACAGTAAGGTGTAAAATTCTCTCCCAGGATGAACCAGTCCCCCGCCCGCTGCTCCATACCGGTGATCTCGATGGGCACCATGCCCATCTCCATCTCCGTGGGTCTGTAGCGGGCCTCGCCCTCATAGCAGTATCCTTTTCCATAGAGGGCGTCATATTGCAGCATCCGCAGGTCCGCCCGGTATGTAGGCTCCTCCCGGCAGGTCTGCTGGAAGGCGGTCATCAGCCCGGTGGTGATGCCCAGGCGACCCAGCACAGTGGCGGAGAGCTGATAGGCCGCCAGGGGCTCGTCCTGCTGTTCCAGCCCAAAGTTGTCCCAGATGATGTACTCTGTGCGGTAGAGGCTGCTGCTCTCCATGTTCTCGGCCTCCAGCCCCAGCGCCGGCAGGTGGTCGCCGTAGAGCACCAGCACCGTCCGCTCGTCCCGGGCCTCCAGCTCCTGGATCAGATCCCCCACAAAGGCGTCCATCTCATGAATCTGGTTCACATAATACTCCAAAGCCCAGCGGTACGCCTCATCGGGGCACGCTTCTACCGTGACGGCCGGGTCCTCCAGCTCCGGCTCCATGGGGTATTTGCCGTGGCCCTGCACAGAGACCGTGAACACCAGATCCGCCTGGTCCTCCGTCACATCCAGCGCCTGGAGGATCTGGTCCTTCAGCACACCGTCCTTAGCCCAGTTGGTGGGCGTCTTCTCCACCGCAGGCATATACTCCAGGGCGGTAAAATCATCAAAGCCCAGATTGGGATAGACCTCGTTCCGGCTGTAAAAGGCCGCCCGGTGATTGTGGATGGCATGGGTCGCGTAGCCGTTTTCCTTCAGGTCGTAGGCCACAGACTCCACGGTCTGATCCTTCAGGCAGGTCTGGAAGGGGTACTCCCCGGGTCCGAAGAACCGGCTGCTCATACCGGTAAGCACCTCGAACTCTGTATTGGCTGTGCCCGCGCCCACCACCGGCACCGTCAGATAGCCGGAGGAATACGCTTCCTTCAGCGCCGTCCAGTTGGGCACCGGATCCTCCGACAGCTCCAGGCCCTGGATCATGGATGGATCAATATAGGACTCCAGCTGGATGAAGATCACATTCACATCCGTCTGCGGATCGGCGGAGAGCGCCGCCGTCTTCTCCTCCACCGACCGGACAATATCCGCCACCGCCTTCTGGCTGTAATTGGCCGGGCGGCGGATCCCCCGGTTCAGCCAGGTCTGCAGGAAGCAGTAGGAAAAGCCGTAGTCCTCGTAGGCAAAGGCCAGGTTGGCAAACTGGTCTGACAGGTTGCCTGTGAAAAAGGCCAGGGCGCATCCGCCGCCCATCAGGGCGCCGGAGACCGCCATCGCTCCGATGCCGGTGAGAATCCGGGTCCGCAGCGGACAGCTGCTGCGGGGCCCCTTCCAGAACAGCAGCACCAGCCCTGCGGCCACCAGCACCAGCGCCGCGATCAGCAGAATGATGTAGCCGGTGGAGAGATAGTTGGGGACCGTGTCCAGCCCCGTTTCAAACACCGTCAGATCCGCCACGGTGAAGGGCGTCATGCGGTTGAGGAGGATGAACCCGTTCACGCCGCCGCAGATCAGCCACAAGAAGGACACCAATGCGCACCAGAACGCCCGCCGCCGCAGAAAAAAGGCGGGGCAGAGCGTCAGCAGTACAATCAGGAAATTCACCAGAAATGCCAGCGGTTCCTCCGTCATAAAGCGCCAAAAGCCGGCGGGCCCATCTGTGAAGCTCTTGTGATTGAACAGCTCCACCACGACGGTGACCGCTAAAGCCAGCAGCGGAAGATACAGGAACGCAGAGCGTTCCTGTCGATGCCGTTCGGCATCCGCGGCCGCCGGCGGCAATGTCTGTTGCATCGGAATGACCTTCTTTCTTTTCATAGATTTTTTATTATAGCGCCTTTCCCTCTGCAATTCCATGAATTTTTTGCGAACTTTTTTCTTTTTCTTTTCTAAAATTTCATCTGATTTTGAAGAAAGTCTCCCTGCTCCATCGTATTGGAAACTGCGGCGGAAACCTCTTGACAGGCGACCCCGTTTGTATTATTGTACTATCGTAATAGTACATTGAGAGGAGCGGATTTCATTTGCAGCAGCGATCCAAGTTCATTCAAAGAACCAGCGCTCTGGCGCTGGCGGCGGTCCTGGCACTCGGCATGGGTGTTCAGGCGGCCGGACCGGGCGCATCCACAGTGGATGACCGGCGGGAGGACCTGACCATATTTTATGAGACGCTGAAAGACAGCCATCCGGATCTTTTTGCCAACACGCCGGAGGAGACCTTCCTGGCCCGCAAAGCAGAGCTTACAGAGCATCTGGACACCGCAAGCGACGTAGAATTTCTCTTCGGCCTGCAGAGTCTGGCCGCGCTTGTGGGCGACTCCCACACCAGCGTCCAGGTGGCGGACAGCGTGGTGGACCAGCTGAATGCCTATCCCATGGTGCTGTCCTGGCGGGACGGGCACTGGTACCTGACCACAGTTCCGGCTGAGGAACAGGATCTGCTGGGCGCGGAGGTCACCGCCATAGGCGGCCGCTCTATGGCAGAGGTGGTGGAGACCTTTGGCCGCGTGCTCAGTGCCGACAACCCGGTGAAGCTGCGGCGGCAGTACCGGCAGGTGTGCAATGTGGCGGATTACTACGCCTATCTGGGTCTGGCAAAGGCGGGTGAGCCTCTGGCCCTCACCCTGGCTGACGGCAAGACCGTCTCCATCGCTCCCACGCCCTACCTCTCCCTGGGAGAGGCGGAAATTGTCCAGCTAGGCGCTGAGGTGCCCCAGCCCGCCACTGCCCGCCAGAAGTGCAATTACTGCGCACTTCCGCTGAGCGGGCAGGTCTACTATATCCAGTACAACGTCTGCCAGGAGGACCCGGCGCTGCCCATGGAGGACTTTGCCGCTCAGGTGCAGGCGGACCTGGAGGCCGGAAGTTACAGCCGCGTTCTCGTGGACCTGCGGAACAACGGCGGCGGGTCAGACGGCGTAATCTGGCCTCTGCTGTCCGTCCTGCGGCAGGAGATGGATGATGGGACCGAGGTGGTGGGACTCATCGGAGAGGCCACCTTCTCCTCTGCCATCATCAATGCCGTAGAGCTGCAGGAAATGGGCATCCCGCTGGTGGGAGAGCCTGCCAGCGGCAGCGTGGACCACTTTGGCTCCGTCAGTGGCTTTTCTCTGCCCAACTCCGGCATCCAGATTGGTGTCTCCTCCAAATACATCGACCTGGGCACCCTGCTGGACGCCGACGCCGGACGGGGCGTGGAGTCTCTGGAGCCGGATATCGCCGTTCCCCAAACCATGGCGGATACCCTGGCGGGCAGAGACACCGCTGTGGAGTGGCTGCTGGCCCATCCGGAGACGCTGGAACAGCGGGAATACCCGGATGCGCCGCTCACCCGGGGGCGGTTCGTGGGGCTGTTGTATGCTGCGGCCGGGTCCCCTGCCGCAGCGGCGGAGGCCGGTTTCCAGGATCTGCTGGGCATCGAGTGGTTCCTGCCGGCGGTGAACTGGGCCGCGGAGACCGGCGTCACCGGCGGTACGGCGGAGGGCGCCTTTGCGGCCGCACGGCACCTCACCTGGCAGGAAGCCGCCGTCTTTCTCGTCCGCACTGTGGAGGCCCTGGGGCTGGAGCCGGAGGCTGTCCGCACCGCGCCTCTGCCCGATGCGCTGGCGGAGGGTGCCTGGGACCAAACCGCTCTGGAACTGGCCTGGGAATGGGGCCTGCTTCCGGAAGACGCGGGCAGCGCCGCCGAAATCGCTCGGGTCCAGGGCGGGGCCATGGCGGATGCCTTTGCGGCCCTGCTGTAACCCCACGAATCGTCTGACCAGAAACAGCCCCCGGACGCTGCGGCGTCCGGGGGCTGTCTCAACCTCTCTGACGGCGGTGTGCCGCTGTTCTCTGCCGGGCTGTCTTCCAGGCGCACGTCCCGGCAGAGAAAAGGACCGCGGGATAACTCCCGCGGTCCTCTGATATGGTATATGCTTACTCGCTGTACATGGCCTTCAGCTTCAGCAGGTGCTGATAGCGATCCATGGCAGCTTTCTCGTTGCGCTGGAACAGCTCGCCGGCGCGGTCGGGGAACTCGCGGGTCAGACGGCTGTACCGGGCCTCGTTCATCAGGAACTCCTGATAGCCGCCAGCCGGCTCCTTGGAGTCCAGCGTGAACTTGGCACCCTCAGCGGCGGGGTTGAAGCGGAACAGGTTCCAGTAGCCGCACTCCACAGCCTTCTTCATTTCCTTCTGGCAGTTCATCATGCCGCCCTTGATGGAGTGCATCTCGCAGGGGGCGTAGCCGATAATCAGGGACGGGCCGGGATAGGCCTCGGCCTCCTGAATGGCCTTCAGGGTCTGGGCGGGGTTGGCACCCATGGCCACCTGAGCCACGTAGATATAGCCGTAACTCATGGCGATCTCCGCCAGGGACTTTTTCTTGATCTCCTTGCCGGCCGCGGCGAACTGCGCCACCTGGCCGATGTTGGACGCCTTGGAGGCCTGGCCGCCGGTATTGGAGTACACCTCGGTATCAAAGACGAAGACATTCACATCGTTGCCGGAGGCCAGGACGTGGTCCAGACCGCCGAAGCCGATGTCGTAGGCCCAGCCGTCGCCGCCGAAGATCCACATGGACTTCTTGGACAGGAACTCCTTGTCCGCCAGAATCTCAGCAGCCAGCTTGCAGGCGTCGCACTGGCACAGCGTCTCGCCCTTTGCCTTCAGCTCCTCGCCGAAGGCATGGATCTCCGCCTTGGGATTGGCCAGCAGCTCGTCCACAGTGCAGATGCTGCTCTCCAGGGCGGCGATGTATGCCTTGGTGGCCTCGCCGTTGGCGGCGCTGTCCTCCATGGTGTCCAGCCACTTCTGGCCGGCCTCCTTCAGAGCGGGCACTGCCCAATCCTTGGCAATCAGCTCCCGGGTCAGATCCGCCAGACGGCTGCGGGTGGCCTGCTGGCCCAGATACATGCCCAGGCCGTGCTCAGCGTTATCCTCGAACAGGGAGTTGGCCCAAGCGGGACCATGGCCTTCCTTGTTGGTGCAGTAGGGAGAGGTGGCAGCCGGACCGCCCCAGATGGAGGAGCAGCCGGTGGCGTTGGAGATGTACATCCGGTCACCGAACAGCTGGGTAATCAGGCGGGCATAGCTGGTCTCGGCGCAGCCGGCGCAGGAGCCGGAGAACTCCAGCATGGGCTGACGGAACTGGCTGCCCTTGACGGTGTTGTCCTGCATGTCCTTCTTCTCGGACACCTGGGAGACGCAGTAGTTGAAGACCTCCTGCTGGGCGGCCTCCTGCTCCTGGTCCACCATGGTCAGGGCGTCCACCGGGCACTGGCCCACGCACACGGCGCAGCCCATGCAGTCCAGCGGGCTGATGGCCATGGTGTACTTGTACACGCCCTTGCCCTTGCCGGCCTTCACGTCCACGATCTTGGCGGCGGCGGGGGCATTCTTGGCCTCCTCCTCCGTCAGAGCGAAGGGACGGATGGTGGCGTGGGGGCAGACATAGGCGCAGTTGTTACACTGGATGCACTTGGTGGAATCCCAGGTGGGAACGGACACGGCCACGCCGCGCTTCTCATAGGCGGCGGCGCCCAGCTCGAACTGGCCGTCCACATGCTTGACGAAGGCGGACACGGGCAGGCTGTCGCCGTCCATGCGGCCCACGGGGTCCAGAATCGTGCTGACCTGCTCCACCAGAGCGGCGGGGCCCTCGTGCTTGACGGGCTCGGCCTCGTCCACAGCGTTGGCCCAGTCGGCGGGCACATCGAACTTCTTGTAGGCGGTGGCGCCGGCGTCGATGGCCTTGTGGTTCATGTCCACGATGTCCTGGCCCTTCTTCAGGTAGGAGTGGGTGGCGGCGTCCTTCATGTAGCCCACAGCCTCGCTCTCAGGCATGACCTTAGCCAGAGAGAAGAAGGCGGACTGCAGGATGGTGTTGGTGCGCTTGCCCATGCCGATTTCCTTGGCCAGGTCGATGGCGTTGATGGTGTAGACCTGAATGTTGTTCTTGGCGATGTAGCGCTTGGAGGCGGCATCCAGATGGTGGCTCAGCTCCTCGTCGCTCCACTGGCAGTTGATCAGGAACACACCGCCGGGCTTCACGTCCCGGACAATGGGGAAGTGCTTGGTGATGTAGGCGGGCACGTGGCAGGCCACGAAGTCGGCCTTGTTGATGTAGTAGGAAGACTTGATGGGGGAGTCGCCGAAACGCAGGTGGCTGATGGTGACGCCGCCGGTCTTCTTGGAGTCGTACTGGAAGTACGCCTGGACATACTTGTCGGTATGGTCGCCGATGATCTTGATGGAGTTCTTGTTGGCGCCCACGGTGCCGTCGCCGCCCAGGCCCCAGAACTTGCACTCAATCGTACCGGCGGGAGCCACGCTGGGAGCGGGCTTCTCCTCCAGGCTCAGGTGGGTCACATCGTCCACGATGCCGATGGTGAACTCGCGCTTCATGGAATCCTTCTTCAGCTCGTCATACACGGCGAAGACGGAGGCGGGCGGGGTGTCCTTGCTGCCCAGGCCGTAACGGCCGCCGATCACCTGGATGTCGGTCCGGCCGGCGTTGGCCAGAGCAGTGACCACGTCCATGTACAGGGGCTCGCCCTGGGAGCCGGGCTCCTTGGTGCGGTCCAGCACGGCGATCTTCTTGCAGGTAGCGGGGATGGCGGCGAGCAGCTTGTCCGCACGCCAGGGCCGGTACAGCCGGACCTTGATGAGGCCCACCTTCTCGCCGCCCGCATTCAGATAGTCGATGACCTCCTCAGCCACGTCGCAGATGGAGCCCATGGCGATGATGACGCGGTCTGCGTCGGCAGCGCCGTAGTAGTTGAACAGCTGATAGTCGGTACCCAGCTTCTCGTTGATCTTGCCCATGTACTTCTCCACCACGTCGGGCAGAGCGGTGTAGTAGCTGTTGCAGGCCTCACGATGCTGGAAGAAGATGTCGCCGTTCTCGTGAGAGCCGCGCATGTTGGGCCGCTCGGGATTCAGGGCGTGCTTGCGGAACGCCGCCACGGCGTCCATGTCGCACATCTCCTTCAGGTCATCGTAATCCCACACGGCGACCTTCTGGATCTCGTGAGAGGTCCGGAAACCGTCGAAGAAGTTCACGAAGGGAACGCGGCCCTCAATGGCGGCCAGATGGGCCACGGGCGCCAGGTCCATGACCTCCTGCACGTTGCCCTCGCACAGCATGGCGAAGCCGGTCTGGCGGCAGGCCATGACGTCGGAGTGGTCGCCGAAAATGTTCAGGGCGTGGGTGGACACGGTACGGGCGGACACATGGAACACGCAGGGCAGCAGCTCGCCGGCGATCTTGTACATATTGGGGATCATCAGCAGCAGGCCCTGGGATGCGGTGTAGGTGGTGGTCAGCGCACCGGCGGCCAGGGAGCCGTGGACCGTGCCGGAGGCACCCGCCTCGGACTGCATCTCGACGACCTTGACAGTGGTGCCGAAAATGTTCTTCTGACCAGCGGCGGACCACTGGTCGACCAAGTCTGCCATGGGAGAGGACGGGGTGATGGGATAGATCCCCGCCACTTCGGTAAACGCATAGCTGACATACGCAGCTGCGTTGTTACCGTCCATGGACTTGAACTTTCTTGCCATAAACTTACCTCCTATAAATGTGCTGCCCACACGACAGCATTCTGAACCAACATGAACACGGTCGCATTCCCCCGAATGCTCATGCAGTGTTATTATATCACTTGAAATTTGCCGTGTAAATAACTGCCTTGTTATTTTTTGCGCAAATTTTCTGGTTTCTGCGGAAACGTCAAGACTTCCTGGAATTTTCAGGCCAGTTTTGGAATCCGGGGTTTCTTATTTCGTCGTTTTGTGGTAAACTGACTTCCGTGAAAACGGCGGTTTTCGACAATTCGCAATCGGCTCTTCCGGCAGCGGGCGGCAGCCTGGAGCGGGAGGGCTTCTGGAGGTGGTCGTTTATGGTGGTGACGGTGCGCTCCCTGGGACTGAACGGCATTGCCGGGTATGCGGTCAGCGCGGAGTGCTTCCTCTCCGGCGGGCTGCCCGCCTTTGACATCGTGGGTCTGCCGGACGCCGCCGTGCGGGAGGCCCGGGAGCGAGTCCGGGCGGCGGTGAAGAACTGCGGGGCCAAGTTCCCCGTCAGCCGAATCACGGTGAATCTGGCCCCGGCCGGGCAGAAAAAGGCGGGCACAGTCTACGACCTGCCCATCTTTGTGGGGCTGCTGGCCGCAGGACGGGAGCTGCCGCCGCCGGCCCAGCAAGCGGCGTTTATCGGGGAGCTGTCCCTCACCGGGGCGCTGCGGGGCGTCACCGGCGTGCTGCCCATGGCCCTGGCAGCCCGGGACGCCGGTGTGAAGGAGCTGTATGTCCCGGCGGAGAACGCCGCTGAGGCCACGCTGGCAGGCGGCCTCACCGTCTACGGCGTACCGGATGTGGGGGCGCTGGTGCGCCACTTGCGGGGCGAGGAGCGCCTCTCCCCCGCCCCGGCCTGGGTGCCGGAGGCAGAGGAGGCCGCCGGGCCGGATCTGCGGGATGTGATGGGCCAGGAAAATGCCAGGCGGGCCCTGGAGATCGCCGCGGCAGGCGGCCACAACCTGCTGCTGATCGGCTCCCCCGGCGCAGGCAAGTCCATGCTGGCCAAGCGGCTGCCCTCCATCCTGCCGGATATGAGCCGGGAGGAGGCGCTGGAGGTCTCCGGCATCTGGTCCGTGGCGGGGCTGGCGGACCCGCAGCACCCCCTGCTGACCCGGCGCCCCTTCCGCAGTCCCCACCACACCGCATCCGCCGCCGCCCTCACTGGAGGCGGGCCGCTGCTGCGGCCGGGGGAGATCTCCCTGGCCCACAACGGCGTGCTGTTTCTGGACGAGCTGCCGGAGTTCCACCGGGACGTGCTGGAGGCCATGCGCCAGCCCCTGGAGGACGGCACGGTGACAGTGGCCCGCTCCGGCGGAACGCTGCACCTGCCCGCCCGGTTCCAGCTGGTGTGCGCCATGAACCCCTGTCGGTGCGGCTGGCGAGGGCACCCCTCCGGACGGTGTACCTGCTCGGACCGGGAGGTGGCCAAGTATGTGGAGAAGATCTCCGGCCCCCTGCTGGACCGGATCGACCTCCACGTCAGTGTTCCCGCGGTGGAATACGCATCCATGCGGCGGAAAGAGACGCCGGAGAGCTCCGCCGATGTGAAGTGCCGGGTGGACGCGGCCCGGGCTGTCCAGACCGCCCGCTTTGCCGGCACCGGCGTCACCTGCAACGCCCACATGACCGCCCCCATGATCGGGCAGTTCTGCTGCCTGGACCACGCCGGCGATGCGCTGATGAAGTCCGCCTTCGAGCGGATGGGCCTCACCGCCCGGTCTCATGATCGGATCCTGCGGGTAGCCCGGACCATCGCGGACCTGGACGGTGCGGCGGACATCAGGCCGGAGCATCTGGCAGAGGCCATCCAGTTCCGGAATACCGATATTTTGAAGGGATAACCGGGTCCCCGCCGCAGCCCAGCGCAGCGGACTTTACGGGGGCAAGGCGGAAGCCATTCCGTTCCGGAACCGGACATTCCCAAAGGATCAGAAAACCAGGCGGCCCCGGAATGGGGCCGCCTGGTTCACTGTGGCGGAAATAACGTGGTCAGTGCCGGTTCCAGAGAAGCAGGGCCGCCAGCAGCGGCACTCCCAGAAGCACCGCTGCCAATATTATGGCGAAGATCCGGGCCCTTTTGCGGAACCCCTCCGGCGAGTAATCCATATCTCCCTTTTTCAGGCGGTGCAGCCAGAACGTGTTCAGGCCCCAGATCACCAGGCCGATCACCGGTACGATCACAAAAACCGAAAACCATCCGTCTCCGTTGGAACCATCATACAGTGGGCTCATTCTCCAGATTCCTCCTTCCGCCAATCGCCGACTCTCCTCTTTACCGGATGAAGTTCATCATGGGACGGGGCGTGCTCTCCGGCACAGGGACCCTGCTCTCCGCCAGCACCTTCACCATCCAGGCCATATCCCGGCCCAGGCGGGCGGCCACCTCCATGCCCTCCTCGTCTTTCAGGGCCTCGCCGGGGTCCGCGCCGTGTACGGCGCCCCAGTAGTCGGAGGTGACGATGACCATCTCCATGGCGTCCATGGTGCCCAGCAGCTGCTGGTACGTCTCCATGCCGCCGCTGCGGCGCAGGGTGCACAGGGCGCCCCCCACCTTGTGGTGGAGCTGATTCACCCCGCAGCCCGCCGCCAGCATCAGCCGGTCCAGCACGCACTTCATATTGCCGGAAATACCGCCGTGATACACCGGAGCTGCCAGCAGGATGCCGTCCGCCTCGATGCAGGCGGCGATGATGTCGTTGACCATATCGTCGGTCTGGACACACCGGAGGCTGCCGGTGTTCAGGCAGTGGTAGCAGGCCATGCAGGGATGGACCTTCGCCCCGGGCTGGAACACCTGGAACTCCACCCCGGCGGCCTCCACCTCCCGCCGGACCACCTCCAGCACCTGGGCGGTGTTGCCGTTCTTTCTGGGACTGCCGTTGATGGCCACGATCTTCATAAACTTCCCCTCCATAATTTGGTTTCCCCTTGTTGTCCCTCCATTATAGCAGAGGGCTGGACGGCGGGCAAGAGCTCCTTTTCCCCCATAAAAAGAGACGCCCTGACGGGCGTCTCTTTGGGGCTCTGGGGAAGATCACCAGCGGTCGTTGTCGATGTCCCGGCTGAAGATGGTGCCGGTGACGGCGTCGATCTCAAATTCGTACTCGGTCCAGCCGTTGCGGATCTCGACTTCATACTGCGCCCGGCCGTCATCCCAGTCAAACTGGCACTTCACCACCGTGGAGCCGCTGGGCGTCTCCGCCAGGGCGATCTGCTGGGCCCGCTCTGCGGTGATATAGTCGCCGCTGGAAGAGTTGCTGCCGTTCCCGGAGGGGCGGCTGGTGCTGTTGTTCCAGATCTGGAAATTCTCCAGCTCCCGATCGGAGCTGAGGATGGCGCCGGTGACGGCGTCGATGTCGTAGTCATATTCGGTGGTGCCGCTGTAAAACTCCACCTCATACTTCATCCGGCCGTCATCCCAGTCCAGGTTGGCCCGCAGGAACACGGCGTTGGCCTCTTTGACACCGGCGTCATTCAGGGCGATCTGCTTGGCCCGGTCGGCACTGATATAGTTGCCGGAGGCGGAAGAGGCGCCCTGCTGGCTGGCGGTCCGGTCCGCGGTGGTCAGCTGGACCGTGCGGGTGGCCGAGTTGAAGGACACGTCCATACCCATGGCCTCGCTGATGGCCCGGACGGGGACATAGGTGGTGCCGTTGTAGAGGAACACGGGGACCTGCTTTCCGGCGGCATCCCGCGGGGTGAATCTGGCGCCGTTGAGGGTGATGCCGATGCCGTCCTCCACCTGGATGCTGCGCTTGGAGGTGGCGGTGGCCGTGACGCACAGTGCTGCGATCAGGACCGTCAGGACCAAACCGGAGCCGAAGCCCTTCCAGAAACCGTTCTGCTTCATTGTTCATTCTCCTTTTCATGTTCTGCATTCGGCGGGTCTCTCCCGCCCCTTCTGCACCATTAACGGCGCCAGAAGAGGTTTTATTGCACCGTGCGGAAAATTTTTTTATTTTTTTCGCGCCGCTGGCCCTTCCCTACAAAACAGGCTTTCTATTCCCGGAAAAATGCGCTATAATAGGGGCCGATATTCCAAACTGTTCTGATATGGAGGTCCGTTATGATGAATGCTTCCCCTGCCCCGCAGGAGATCTTTTTGCTGAAACTGGGCGAGGTGGTCCTGAAGGGACAGAATCGCCAGTCCTTTGAGGACAAGCTGCTGGCCAACGTCCGCCGCCGGGTGAAAAACTGCGGCAGCTTCCAGTGCTCCCTCCGGCAGAGCACCATCTACGTGGAGCCCCAGGGAGAGGACTGCGATATGGAGGCCGCCTGGGACGCCTGCCGCCAGGTGTTCGGCATTGCCGCCGTGGCCCGGGCCGTGCCCTGTGAAAAGACAGTGGACGCCATTGTGGAGGCCGCCCGGACCTATCTGGCGGACGCCTTTGCCGTTGCGAAGAGCTTCAAGGTGGAGAGCAAGCGGGCAGACAAGATGTTTCCCATGAACTCCATCCAGCTGAGCCAAGCTGTGGGCGGCGATCTGGCGGAGCTGTTCCCCCATGTGGCGGTGGATGTCCACAATCCCGATCTGACAGTATTTGTGGAGATCCGGGAGAAGTACGCCTACGTTCATACTCCCTCTGTTCCCGGCGCGGGCGGCCTGCCCATCGGCATGGGCGGCCGGGCGGTGAGCCTGCTCTCCGGCGGCATCGACTCCCCGGTGTCCTCCTGGATGATGGCCCGCCGGGGCGTGGAGCTGGAGATGGTCCACTTTGTCTCCCCGCCCTACACCTCCCAGCAGGCCCAGGACAAGGTACTGGAGCTGGCCCGGCTGCTGACTGCCTGGACCGGGCGGCTGCTGGTCCACATCGTCCCCTTCACGGAGATCCAGGAGGAGATCCGGCGGAACTGCCCGGAGGAGTACTTCACCCTCATCATGCGCCGGTTCATGATGCGCATCGCCGAGGCCATCGCCAGGAAGGCCAACGCCGGCGCCCTGGTCACCGGCGAGTCCCTGGGCCAGGTGGCCAGCCAGACCATGCTGGCCCTGGGGGTCACCGAGGATGTGACCTCCCTGCCGGTGCTGCGGCCCCTGATCGGCATGGACAAGGTGGAGATCATCCGCATGTCCCGGGAGATCGGGGTGTTCGACACCTCCATCCTCCCCTATGAGGACTGCTGCACGGTGTTCACGCCCCGCCACCCCGCCACCCGGCCCCGGCTGGAAGATGTGCGGCAGGCGGAGGCCGCCCTGGACGTGGAGTCCCTGGTGCAGAAGGCCCTGGCGGACGAGACCTGGGTGCGGGTGAAGTCCACGGATCCGGCCCGGATCTGACCCAATCTGTTCCCGGCCCCGCCGCCTGTCGCCGGCGGGGCCGCTGTTTCAAAAAGGAGGTCTTTCCATGTCACACACCGCGGAGATCATCGCCGTCGGCACAGAGATCCTGCTGGGTAACATCGCCAACACCGACGCCCAGATGCTCTCTCAGAGCCTGTCCACCCTGGGCGTCAACGTCTTCTGGCACACGGTAGTGGGGGACAACCCTCAGCGCCTGCGGGAGGCTCTGGACATTGCCCGGCACCGGGCCGACATCATTCTCACCACAGGCGGCCTGGGTCCTACCTACGACGATCTGACCAAGCAGACCATCTGTGCGGCCTTCGGCCAGAAGCTGGTGCTGCACGAAGATATTCTGGAGGACATCCGGGCCTTTTATCAGTCCGTCCTCCATGTGCCCATGCCGGAAAACAACACCCAGCAGGCGGAGCTGCCGGAGGGCTGCACCGTGTTCGACAATCCGGTGGGCACCGCCCCCGGCTGCGCCTTTGAAGCGGACGGCGTCCATGTGCTGATGCTGCCGGGGCCGCCCCACGAGTGCGAGACCATGCTCCGCCGGTGCGTGGAGCCGTACCTCCGCGCCCTCTCCAAAGAGGTCATCGTCTCCCACGATATCATGACCTTCGGCATGGGCGAGAGCTCTGTGGACCAGCTGCTCCATGACCGGATGGTCCGCATGGTGAACCCCACCCTAGCCACTTATGCCAAGCCCTGCGAGGTGCGGCTGCGGGCCACCGCCAAGGCCGCCGGCGCAGAGGAGGCGGAGGCCATGCTGGCCCCGGTGGTGGCAGAGGTCCGCGCGGCTTTGGGAGACTATGTGTACGGCGTGGATGTGAAGGGCCTGGAAGCGGTGTGCTTCCAGCTGCTGAAGGAGCGGAATCTCACCCTGTCCACTGCGGAGAGCTGCACCGGCGGCCGGGTGGCGGAGCGGATCACTGCCCTGCCCGGCGTCTCCAGCGTGTACCGGGGCGGCGTGGTCAGCTACTGGACCTCTGTCAAGGCGGCGGTGCTGGGCGTGCCCCAGGAAACGCTGGACCAGTACGGCGCCGTGTCGGAGGAGACAGCCCGGGCCATGGCGGAGGGCGCCCGGCAGATCACCGGGGCAGACATCGCCGTGTCCGTCACCGGCGTGGCGGGCCCGGACCGGGATGAGCGGGACAACCCGGTGGGGCTGGTGTACATTGGCCTGGCCACGCCGGAGGGCACCTTCTGCCGGCGGACGGACTCCGGCCGCCGCCGGCGGGACCGCATCCAGGAGCTGGCCGCCAACCACGCTCTGGACGTGGTCCGGCGGTATCTCACCGGCCTGCCCATCGGATAAGCGCGCACCCAAGGGGGCCTGTGGGGCATATACTGGCCTAGCCCTTCAGAGAGGAGGCTTCTGTATATGCATTATTCTCAGGGGGATTTCTGTTATCCCCCGTGTTGTATCATTCCCACTGTTACGGTGGGCAGCACTGTCACGACACCCCCCGGCACCCGGGCCCGGGTAACCGCCTCGCCCACGCCCTGCGGTGTGGAGCTGGACTTTGCCATTCCAAGGGGTAATCCGGGCCCGGCTGGACCCCGGGGGCCAATCGGCTGCCAGGGACCGGAAGGGCCTCAGGGACCGGAAGGGCCTCAGGGGACGGAAGGACCTCAGGGGCCGGAGGGACCTCAGGGGCCGCAAGGGCCTCAGGGGACGGAAGGACCTCAGGGGCCGCAAGGGCCTCAGGGGCCGGAAGGACCTCAGGGCCCGGAGGGACCTCAGGGGCCGCAAGGGCCTCAGGGGCCGGAAGGGCCTCAGGGCCCCCAAGGATTCCAGGGCCCACAAGGACTCCAGGGTCCCCAAGGACTTCAGGGTCCCCAAGGACCTCAGGGGCCGTCGGGTATTCCGGCCTATGCGTCTTTTGTCACCTACCAGCAGGAGTTTTTCAACGGCAGCTCAATCTCTTTGAGTGCGGCAGCAACGGATGTGACCGGCCACATTGTGCAGGAATCTACCACTCAGCTCCTCCTGCAACCGGGAGTATATCTCATCGCCTACCACTTTGCCGCCAACCTTCTGACCGCCGGATATCTTCAAATCACACCGGGCTACGGAGGACGCGGTCATCTGGAGTACGGCGTCTACAATCGGACCGGTATCGACAATACCAGTGTATCCGGCTCTGCCTCTTTCATCATCTCCGTGGAGGAGGCTACCCGTTTTTCCCTGAACAGCAACAGCAGCGTTACCGTTCGGGACGGCGAAGCCACTCTGGTGATTCTGGCTCTGCAGCCCAGCAGAGAGGCCTGAGCTGCGCAAGACCGGGAGACCGCCTGCAGGCGGCCTCCCGGCCCTTTTCTGCTGGAGTCCAGAGGGCGGTCTCAGCCGCCCAGTGCCACGTCCAGCACCATCATCACCAGGAACCCCATCACAAAACCGCAGGTCCCCGCCCGGCTGTGGGCCTGGGGAATCAACTCCTCCACCACCACGTACAGCATCGCTCCGGCAGCAAAACTCAGCAGCCAGGGCATCAGCGGGTCCACGCCGGCCGCGGCCAGGGCCGCCAGCACGCCGAACACCGGCTCCACGGCGCCGGAGAGCATTCCCCCCACAAAGGCCCTGGGACGGGACCATCCGCCCTGCCGCAGGGGCAGAGCCACGGCGGCTCCCTCCGGAAAATTCTGGATGCCGATGCCCATGGCCAGGGCCGCCGCCCCGGCAAAGCCCTCCCCTCCGGACACCAGGGCGAAGGCCAGCCCCACCGCCATCCCCTCCGGGACGTTATGTAGGGTGATGGCTGTCATCAGCAGAGTGGTCTGCCGCCAAGAGGCATCCTGCCAGGTCCGGTCCCGCCGCAGATGGGGCAGCAGGGCATCCAGAGCGGACAGGAAGACCACGCCCAACAGCATTCCGCCCGCGGCGGGCAGCCAGTCCGGCAGCGCCCCCTCTGCGGCCCGGTCGATGGCCGGCAGCAGCAGGCTCCACACGGAGGCCGCCGTCATGACTCCAGCAGCAAAGCCCAGCAGGGTCTTTTGAAAGTGGGGCCGGGGTTCCCCGGCGAAAAAAAACACCATGGCCGCGCCCAGAGCGGTCATCAAAAATGTGAAGCCCGTACCCAGGGCCGCCCAGCCAAGAGACTGCAGCATAGCACCAACGCCTTTTCTCTGATTCAGGCGGAACACCGCCCGTATGCCAGTATAAGCGGCAGGACTTCCCGACGTGACAGGGCTTGCATCCGGGGGCAATGTGTGATATGGTATAGGCAGCAGGAAAAGCTCATATAAGTTCGCTGTCATGGCGCGAACGTCTCTACGGAGCCGCCGAAGGCTCTTCTATGAGTGTCTGTTGGAAGGGGCCATCCCCTGCCGGCAGGCGCTTCTTTTCTGTCTGAAAAATCCGGAACGGAAACAAAAGGAGATTTGCCATGTCACTGACGATCATCAAGGGAACTATTCTGTCCGCTCCCACCCTGGGACAGCTGGATGCCCTGCCGGGCGGATATCTGGTGGCCGAGGACGGCCTCATCCGGGGTGTGTACGGGTCTTTGCCCGAGCAGTACGCCGGTGCCCCGGTGGAGGACTGGGGAGACGCGCTGATCCTCCAGTCCTTTGCGGATCTGCACCTCCATGCGCCCCAGTACCCCATGCTGGGGATGGGCATGGACCTGCCCCTGCTGGACTGGCTGAACGCATACGCCTTTCCCACAGAGGCCCGGTTCGCGGACACAGGCTACGCCCGGGAGATTTACAGCCGCCTGGCCCGGGAGCTTATTGCAAACGGCACCACGCGGGTGTGCATGTTCTCCTCTCTCCACACGGACGCCACGCTGATCCTGATGGAGGAACTGGAGAAGGCCGGCGTCACCGGCTACGTGGGCAAGGTGAACATGGACCGGAACGCTGCCCCCGGCCTGTTGGAGGAGACCACAGAGGAGTCCAGGCGTGAGACGCTCCGCTGGCTGGATGCCTGTCAGGACTTCCGCCTGGTGAAGCCCATGCTGACGCCCCGGTTCACCCCCTCCTGCACTGACGAGCTGATGGCGTTTCTGGGCAAACTGGCGGCGGAGCGGGATCTCCCCGTCCAGTCCCACCTGTCGGAGAACCAGGCAGAGATGGCCTGGGTGCGCCAGCTCCACCCGGGCTGCCAGCAGTACTGGGAGACCTATGCCAAATACGGCCTGTGGACCAGCCGCACCGTCATGGCCCACTGCGTCTGGTCCGATGCGCGGGAGCGGCAGGCCATGCGGGACGCCGGCGTGACAGCGGTCCATTGCGCCGACTCCAACCAGAACATCTGCTCCGGCGTGGCGCCGGTGCGGGCCATGCTGAATGAGGGCGTGAAGGTGGCCCTGGGCAGCGACATTGCCGGCGGGGACCACCTGCACATGTTCGATGTGGTGGCCGCCTCCATCCGGGCCTCTAAGGCCCGGCGGGTGCTGGACAACTGGGAGACGGATTTCCTCACGGTGCCGGAGGGCTGGTACCTGGCCACCTCCGCCGGTGCGGCATACTTCGCCGAGCAGCCGGGCTTTGCCCCAGGCAATCATCTCCACGCCCTGGTCCTGGCGGACGATGATCTTCCCCAGCCCC
The DNA here is from genome assembly GCA_019410105.1 of Clostridiales bacterium. The sequence goes on from DXTB01000003.1 coordinate 58,925, forward strand.
ATCCCATGACGCCCCAGGAGCGGCTGGAGCGGGCGGTGTATCTGCGTCAGGGCGGCGCCATCCGGGCGGTCTGGAGCGAGGGACGGAAGGTATTCTCCGCAGAGGGTTGATCAAAGAGCGGGATGCTGTGTGTCCCGCTCTTTTTTGTTCCCGTCTGGGAGGCCCCCCTGGGGAGTGGTATGGGCCGGCACACCCCTAAAAGCAAACGTGCGGCGCACCCTGAAACGGATGCGCCGCATCTATTTTGTATTGCTCACGCCCCGGCAAACTGCGCCGGGTCCCGCAGGGCGTCCGCCGTTTCCCGGGGCACTTCAGCGGTAAACGTCAGCAGACCGCCCAGTCCTTCCACGCCTACAAAGCTCCCAACGCCCTCCAGGGTATCGGACAGGACCTCCGTGGTGACGGCGTTGCTGCCCTGCCGCACCTGGGTCCGGAAGACCTCCAGGTATTCCCGCTCCGTATCCGGGTCCTCCCCAGCGTGGAGGGTAGTCTCCTGCCAGTAGACATAAGTGTAGAGAGGGTCTCCCTCCGCATTCCCGTGGTCGGCGTTCTCGCCGCCGGCCTTGTTGATGAGGGCGTCGATCTCCGCCACGGCCCCGCTGTCTGTGACGGTGTACAGCTCTTTACCGGCGGCGTCCAGAATCTGGTAGTAGTGGTCCTTCACTGCCTCCTCAGCGGTGTCGGCCGCAGCTTGTTCCCCGCCGCAGGCGGTCAGCAGCAGAGTCAGGGAAAGGATACAGGGGATTATATGTCTTTTCATGGCTGCCTCCTGTGTTTTTCAGTGGGTGGGGTTCGTTGAGGGCTCTCCCCGCTGCCGTTCCCCCGGCGGTCACGGGGCATCTGGGCTGCGGGTCGATGAGGGCATCGGCCCCTGCGGATGGGTTGGATCTCCTTCTGCCCTCGTTCGCCCGCCGGGATGTCAGTCAGGTATCCATTTCGCAGAAATACAGCGTGTCGCTGTCCGCGTCATACACGGCCAAGGTGACATTCAGCGAAGCCCGCTCCAGAAGGTTTTGTCCATCCCCGGCGTCACTGTGGCGGTCAATCAGGCGGTAGAAGCCATTGGCGATCCCCGGCAGCAGGGGATCCCCGCTGTCATCGGTGAGATAAGGGCCCGCGCTGAAAACTTCGCCGCCGTCCTCTCGGGTGACGCCATAGGCCAGTGCCTGGGCCGTCTCGTCCAGGGGAAGCGGTGTCCAGGCGGCGTTCGCCGCAATGGCGTCGGCTACCTGGCTGTCAGGAAACTGCAGGGCAACGCAGGAAATGCCGTCGCCGTGGAAGCCGCCGTGGGTGTCAGAAGAGGAGATCTCCTCTCCGGCGGACACATCGATGTGCAGCGCTCAGGAGATCTCCTCTGCCGGGTCCTCACTGCCGCAGGCGGTCAGGGTAAACAGCATCAAGGAAATCATGCCACATGCAAAAAGGAATTTCCTCATAGATAACGAACCCCTCATAAGATTCAAAACAGCTGCACCACGCCGTAGGTCAGCGTGGTGACGATGGCCCCGGCAATCACCACGCCCAGGAAGATGGCGGGCAGCGCGTGGCGCATCCGGATGTCCAGCAGGGCCGCCACCAGAGCCCCCGTCCAGGCCCCGGTCCCCGGCAGGGGGATGGCTACCAGAATGATGAGTCCCGGCAGGCGGTACTTCCGCACCATCCGGCCCTTCAGGTGAGCCCGGCGCTCCAGCCAGTCGATCCTGGGGCCGAAAAGGCGGGTGCCCCGGAGCCAGTCGAAGATCCGGCGGATCAGCAGCAGGATAAAGGGCACCGGCACCATATTGCCCAGGATGGACACCAGGCAGGCCGCGGCCGGGGAGAGTCCCGCCGCCACTCCCACAGGAATGGCGCCCCGGAGCTCCAGCACCGGCACCATAGCGGTGCCGAAGGTCAGCAGGATCGCTTGCATCAGGTTTTCCTCTACGGGCATGGCGGCCTCCCTTAAGATTTCCGGGGCCGTGGGATCACTCCCACGGCCCGCCGGAAGCGTATGGTCCAGTTTACTCCAGATTCAAGCGCTTTTTCAAGGTAATTGTGGTTACAATATAGAAAATCGCGCCGTAGAGCACTGTCAGCAGGAGCAGAGCCACCATCGTGAAGTGGACCGCCGCCACGCCGGTGAGCTGGAAATCCAGCGTCAGCAGGAACTGGTGCAGCGGCCCCTCGTCCAGCAGGACCAGAACAATGGCCCCCGCCATCTGCACCACAAACTGGAACGCAAAGAAGAACGCCACGGACAGGGCCATCTTATGGTTGGCAAAGCTGTGGCCCGCCGCCAGAGCGGCATAGAACTGCAGGGAGAAACTCATGCAGGCTGCCAGCATCAGCGCCAGAAGCTCCAGCGCGAAAACGGTGCCGTTGACGGCGTAGTAGGCGGTCATCTGCTGGAACAGCTTGGGGAAAACACTCGCCAAATCCGTCAAGAAGCTCACGTTGAAGGCCGCCACAAAAACAGACAGGAACACCACCACGCCGGTGGCGATGAACCACACGGCGGAGACGATCAGCTTGCTCCACACATGCTGGTGAACCGAGGCGGGCAGAGTGAACATGATGTAGCCCTCGTCCCCCAGCAGATTTTTGTAGAACCGCTGGAGCATCAGAATGAACGCCACAATGAACACGGCGGTAATGGCCACCACATAGGCCATGACCACCAAAGCGGCCAGCATATTCAGCACAAAGTTGCCTGAGTCCATCAGCCTGGCGGAGAAATTGAAGCCCAGGGCCACCGCCAGCAGAACCAGGTACAAAGGCCCCATGATGCGGGCCGTGGCACGGAATTCGTGCTTCAAGAGTTTCGTCAGCATTTGAACACCTCCCGGAACAGGGCGTCCACGCTCATGCCCTTCTCCTCCCGGATCTCATCCACAGAGGACTGGAGCACCACCTGGCCCTGATTGATGAAAATGACCTCGTCCAGAACCTTTTCCACATCGGCGATCAGGTGGGTGGAGATAATCACTGCCGCCTCGGGATTGTAATTGCCGATGATGGTGGAGAGGATGTAGTCCCGGGTGGCGGGGTCCACGCCGCCGATGGGCTCATCCAGCAGATACAGCTTTGCCGCCCGGCTCATCACCATGATGAGCTGCACCTTCTCCCGGGTTCCCTTAGACATCTGCTTGATCCGCTGGGTCAGGCGGATGTTCAGATGGGTGAGCATCTCCTCCGCCGCCTTCCGATTGAAGTCCCGGTAGAAGTCGCCATAGAAATCCAGCAGCTGCTTCACGGACATCCAAGTGGGGATGCAGGTCCGCTCCGGCAGGTAGCTGACGCTGGCGTGGCTCTCCTTTCCAGGGGCCATATCGCATACCAGCACCTCTCCCTCGCTGGGGGTCAGCAGGCCGTTGGCCAGCTTGATAAGGGTGGTCTTGCCGCTGCCGTTGGGGCCCAGCAATCCCACGATCCGGCCCGGTTCCACCGCTAGGCTCACATGGTTCAGCGCCGGCGCGTTGCCGTAGTGCTTGCTCAGATCTTTACATTCCAGAACTGCCATTGTCTTCTCCTCCCTTGGTCTCCTCCTGCCGCAGCAGCGTCAGGATCTCCTCCCGGCCATAGCCCAGGTGAGTCATGGCCTCCAGGAACGCCTGAATGTGGCGCTCCGCCAAACTTCTCTTTGCAGATGCAATCATGGCCTGATCCTCTGTCACAAATCTACCCGTGGTCCGCTGGCTGTATACCAGTCCGTCCCGCTCCAGCTCCGTCAGGGCCCGCTGCATGGTGTTGGGATTCACCCCGGCCTCCGTAGCCAGGTCCCGCACGGAAGGCAGCCGCTCCCCCGGCGGGAACGCGCCGGAGACAATGCCCACCTTGATCTGCGCGATCAGCTGGGAATAGATCGGCGCGTCATTGGAAAACTGCCACTTCACAGAAGCACCTCCCATTTGTGTTGTTGTACTAAGCAAGTAATACAATAGCGCATTCTCCAGATTTGTCAAGTGGATTCGAAAAAAAATTTTGGAGAGGCAAAAGCGCCGCAGCGGCTTATCGCTGCGGCGCAAAGGATTCATCGGTTATTCGATTTTGCGGAGGGAGGTTCTCTGATCATACCGGCAGCCCAGGATGAGGATGGCGAAGCCCAAAATGGTCACCAGAAGACAGGGCAGGTCGTCCCAAAAAGTCACCTCCACAAATTCCCACATATTCTCCGGCCCATACTCCGCCAGATACACCAGCAACGCAGTGGAAATACTCCAGACCGGCCCCGTCTGCAAAAACCGCAGAGGCGCGGGAAGGGGGAGCCGCATGTTCAGCAGACCCATCAGCACCAGGAGCCAGCCCAGATGATACCAACGAAGCCGCCCTGCCAATTGGCGGCCCCGGAATACCAGAATCACAGACACGAGAATCAGCAGCACATGGGGAATCATTGTGGGAATATACACCATCTGCACGTATTTCACCCAGGCAAAATTCTCGAGGTCCTGCGCCTGCTGGTATGTATTGGCCGCAAGAACAGCCAGGTCAACCAGATTCCAGACACCCCAGGCCGCCAGAACCCAGGCCAGCAGATAGCCCCTGTTCCGGTACCATTGCTTGACCCGGACCCACAGGCCCGCCGCAGGAGCCGTGGTACTGGCCGTCTCCGGCTCCTCTAGTTCTTCCAGCAATAAGTAATCCGTGGACACGCCGAACTGGCGGCTGATGCGGACGAGCTTCTCCGCCTCCGGCATGGCCTCGTTCCGCTCCCACTTGCTCACCGCCTGGCGGCTCACATCCAGCAGCTCGGCAAGCTGGTCCTGGCTCAATCCCGCCCGGGTCCGGAGCTTTTGCAGCTTCTCTCCAAAGGTCATGGCGCTTCCCTCCCCTGCCGTTTTCACACGTTCAGGATACCAGACGATACTAGGACATGCCAGCAACCAAACCTGGAATTTCCGCTACCACAGGTAGCGGAGCGGTGTTTCCGGCGCTCAGGCGTACATTTTGTCCAGGCGGGACACGATGTCCGCCAGAGTGTCGTGGTCCGCATCTGCCACGATGGTGGCCCCGCAGGCCCGGACAGCGGGTACGCAGTTGGCGGGGGCAAATCCCTCCGCCGCCCAGGTCAGCATGGACAGGTCGTTGGCCTCGTCCCCGGCGCAGTAGATGTGCTGGCGGGAGATGCCCAGCCGCTCCGCCAGCCGGGCCACCATGCCACCCTTGGTGGCGCCTCTGGCGGTGACCTCCAGCAGTGTCCGGTCAGAGAAGAAGATCTCATACTCCCCCGCCCAGGGCTGGGACTGCAGAAACGCCTTGACCTCCTCCAAAACGGCGTGGTCCTCCTCAAACATGATCTTTCCCAGCGGCAGGGGCACATCCAGCAGGGAGGGCTTTTCCACCACGCTCACATGAGTGACGTGCTCATGCTGGCGGGTATAGAGATTGGGCCGGACGGCGTGGATCACGTTGTCGATGTGGTATGCCTCCACCGCCAGCGTGGGGAATCGGTCCAGAGTCTCCTGTCCCCGCCGGCGGGTGCTCTCGTCCAGCAGAATGGTCTCCAGATACTCCCCCTTCTGAAAATCATACAGGGCCGCGCCGTTGCACACAATGCCCGGCGCGTTCATGGGCACCTGATCCGCGAATTTGATGAAGGCCGCCAGCGCCCGGCCGGTGGCGATGGCAAATCTCCCGCCGCCGGCCATGAAATACTCCAGCGCCTCCCGGTTCCGGCGGGACACCTCCGGCACCTCGGCGCCCGTGCGCCGGGCCGTCTCCGTATTCAGCAGGGTATTGTCAAAATCGCTGGCCAGCAGTACACCGTCAAATTTTCCCATAAAAACTCCTCCATCCTATCTCTCTGAAAAGGCAGATCCGCTCCATCTGCCTGCTCTCCCGGCATTTCAAAAGACCGCCGCCCGAAAAAGGGGCGGCGGTCCAGCCGGATTCACTCACTCTTGGGGGCGGAACCGCCGCCCTCGCCGCCGTTTTTGTTCCGGCGGCGCCCCCCCCGGTGGTGGGGCCTGCGGCGGCGCTTGGCCTCGCCTTCACCGTCCGGGGCCGCCGCCCTGTTCTCCCCAGGTCTGGCTTCTGTCGGCTTGGGCTGCGCAGGCCTGCTCTCCTGTTTGGGGGGACGGGGCCGCCCTTCCTTCTTCTCCGGCCCCCTGGCCTCGGCCTTGGGCTGCTCGACCCCCTCTCCGCTTTTGGCTCCCCCTCTCCGGCGGCCGCCCCGATGCCGGCGGCGTGGCTTGCCGTCGCCGCTGCCGGGTGCGCCGATCTTCTCCCGCATGGGCGCCTCTTCCAGCTGCGTGTCCATATAGAAGGGCGGCATCAGGGCCGGGGCCTCCTCCCGGAACTCCTCCGCCTCCTTCGGCTCCACATAGCGGGCGGGGCGCTCCGGAATGGCGATGCCCTCCCGGCTGCCCTTGCCGTTGCGCAGAACGCACACCTCACAGTTGTGATAGCACTTCAAAGGCTCCGGCGCACTGTCCAGGCTGACCTTCACGGTCTCCCGCAGCAGGTCCACGCTCTTCACATTGCCGGGGCCGTCCGGCGTCTGAACAAAGGATTCTGCCTTGGGCATCCGCTTGGCTGCGTCCTCATAGACGTTCTGCTCGTATTTCAGGCAGCACATCAGCCGCCCGCAGGTGCCGGAGATTTTGGTGGGATTCAGGCTAAGGTTCTGGGTCTTGGCCATTTTGATGGACACGGGCAGGAACCCGTCCAGAAACTGGGAGCAGCAGAAGGGTCTGCCGCAGATCCCCAGACCGCCGATCATCTTGGCCTCGTCCCGGACGCCGATCTGCCGCAGCTCGATCCGGGCCCGGAACACCCCGGCCAGATCCCGCACCAACTCCCGGAAGTCCACCCGGCCGTCGGCGGTAAAGTAGAAGACGATCTTGTTGCCGTCAAAGCTGGCGGACACGTTCACCAGCTTCATCTCCAGCCCGTGGGCGGCGATCTTCTTCTCACAGATGTCAAAGGCCTCGCTCTCCCGCTTCTTGTTCTGCTCCACGGTGCGGCGGTCGCTGTCCGTGGCCATCCGCAGCATAGGGCTCAGGGGCTTGACAATGGCGGAGTCCTCCACCTCGTGGTTCCCCTCCGTGCAGGTGGCGAATTCCGGGCCCTGGGCGGTCTCCACGATCACCTGGTCTCCCATCTTCACCTGGTTGCCGTTTGGATTGAAATAGTAATTTTTACAGCCGCCTCGAAAGCGGACGCTGATAACTTCTGTCAAAGGATGCCCTCCAATTCCACCGCGATGGCGCCCAGCACATGGCCGGTTCCCACGTTGTACGTGCACTCCCCGCGATACTTCTGTAACAGCTCTATTGTGCGCATGATTTGGGATTTTGTCAAGTTTTTCGCGAGAATTGGGGCGATTTCCCGGCAGCTTTCCTCCGGTTCCTGTCCATATTGCAGCAGCAGCGCCGCCGCGCACAGGGCCCGGCTCCGCTCCAGCAGGGCGGACAGGTCCTCCCGGGTGATGCGCTTTTTCTCCAGCCGCACCGCCAGCTCCGTCACCTTTCCCCGCTTCCGGGCGGCCAGGCAGCGGCACAGGGCCTCTGCCGCCTGGACCTCTTCACCGCCGCCTTCCGCAGCCGGGTGCAGCTTCAGCTCCACGCACCGGGAGCGCAGGGTCTGGAGCACCACAGCGGCATTTTCCGCACAGAAGAGAAAGGCCGCATAGGGCGGCCCCTCCTCCACCACCTTCAGCAACACGTTCTGGTCCTGTTCCGTCAGCAGGGCGCAGTCCGGAAACACATAGACCTTCCGCCGCCCCTCGTTGGGGCGGATGTAGGCGTCTGCCCGGATGGCGCGCACCACGTCCACGGCGATGTTCTTATGGTCTGGGTCCCGGACGGTGATCACGTCCGGATGGATGCCCGCCAGCACCTTCCGGCAGGCGGGGCAGACGCCGCAGGGGCGGCTCTCCTCCCCCGTGCACTCCAGGGCGGCGGCGGCAAAGCAGGCGGCGGACATCCGGTCGCCGCTGCCGGTGAGCAGCAGGGCGTGGGACAGGGTGCCGCGAGTGGCGGCCTCCCGGATGCGGATGGCGGCTGGCTCCTCCGGCCGCAGGCCGAACAGGGACATGGCGTACTCTCCTTTTCCCGCTGTGAGCACGGGCTGATCTGCAGATTTTCCGGCGGCGCCGGGTGTTTTGGGCGCCCGGCGGCCTTCCGGCGGGCACACTGGAGCCATTGTACCACATGGCCCCAAAAAAGGAAAGAACGTAAATATTTTCTTTGTTGCGCAACTGTTAATTGTGTGGATTGCACAAACATTTGTGAAAATACTCCAGCTATCCCCAAATTTCTTAGCATTTTTATGTATTGTTTTCCGAAAAAATTCCCAATATAATGTTATCGTTATCAAAATGGGCTAATCGTTTAACCGCAGATTGGAGTCCACCCGACTTTCGACTGCGGCAGGAAAGAGAGGTTTGGACTACATGAGCAAAAAATATGTCTATTTGTTCAGCGAGGGCAACGCCAACATGCGGGAGCTGCTTGGCGGCAAGGGTGCCAATCTGGCCGAAATGACCAACATTGGCCTGCCGGTGCCCCAGGGCTTCACTATCACCACCGAGGCCTGCACCCAGTACTATGAGGACGGCCAGAAGATCAACGACGGGATCCAGGCGGAGATCATGGAGTATATCACCAAGTTGGAGGGTATCACCGGCAAGAAGTTCGGCGATCTGGAGAACCCCCTGCTGGTCTCCGTGCGTTCCGGCGCCCGGGCCTCCATGCCCGGCATGATGGACACCATCCTGAATCTGGGTCTGAACGAGGACGTGGTGGACGTGCTGGCCAAGAAGTCCGGCAACCCCCGCTGGGCCTGGGACTGCTACCGCCGCTTTATCCAGATGTACTCCGACGTGGTGATGGAGGTGGGCAAGAAGTACTTTGAGCAGCTCATCGACCAGATGAAGGAGGCCCGCGGCGTCACCCAGGACGTGGAGCTGACTGCCGACGACCTGAAGGAGCTGGCCGGCCAGTTCAAGGCCGAGTACAAGTCCAAGATCGGCGCAGACTTCCCCACCGACCCCAAGGAGCAGCTGATGGGCGCCATCAAGGCCGTGTTCCGCTCCTGGGACAACCCCCGCGCCAACGTGTACCGCCGGGACAACGACATCCCCTACTCCTGGGGTACCGCCGTCAACGTCCAGTCCATGGCCTTCGGCAACATGGGCGACGACTGCGGCACCGGCGTGGCCTTCACCCGCAACCCCGCCACCGGCGAGAAGAAGCTGTTCGGTGAGTTCCTGACCAATGCCCAGGGCGAGGACGTGGTGGCCGGCATCCGGACTCCCATGCCCATCAGCGAAATGAGCGAAAAGTTCCCCGAGGCCTTCGCCCAGTTCGAGAAGGTTTGCAAGATCCTGGAGGATCACTATCACGATATGCAGGACATGGAGTTCACCGTGGAGAACGGCAAGCTCTATATGCTGCAGACCCGCAACGGCAAGCGCACCCCTGCTGCTGCGCTCAAGATCGCCTGCGACCTGGTGGACGAGGGGATGATCGACGAAAAGCAGGCCGTGGCCATGATCGATCCCCGCACCCTGGACACCCTGCTGCATCCCCAGTTTGACGGCGAGGTGCTGAAGAAGACCCCCGTGATCGGCAGCGCCCTGGCCGCCTCTCCCGGCGCCGCCTGCGGCAAGGTCGTCTTCTCCGCTGAGGACGCCAAGGCCTGGGCCGAGCGCGGCGAGAAGGTGGTCCTGGTCCGGCTGGAGACCTCTCCTGAGGATATCGAGGGCATGAAAGCTGCTCAGGGCATCCTGACTGTGCGGGGCGGCATGACCTCCCACGCGGCCGTGGTGGCCCGCGGCATGGGCAAGTGCTGCGTCTCCGGCTGCGGCGCCATCAAGATGGACGAGGAGAATAAGCAGTTTGAGCTCTCCGGCAAGACCTTCCACGAAGGCGACTGGCTGTCCATCGACGGTTCCACCGGCAAGATCTACGACGGCGCCATCCCCACGGTGGACGCCTCTATCGGCGGCGAGTTCGGCCGGGTCATGGGCTGGGCCGACCAGTACCGCCGCCTGAAGGTCCGCACCAATGCGGACACCCCCCACGACGCCGCCCAGGCCCGGAAGTTCGGCGCTGAGGGCATCGGCCTGTGCCGGACCGAGCACATGTTCTTTGACGCAGACCGCATTCCCGCCATCCGCCGAATGATCTGCTCCGACACCGTGGAGCAGCGTGAGGCCGCTCTGGCTGTTCTGGAGCCTATGCAGCAGTCCGACTTCGAGGGCATCTATGAGGCCATGGAGGGCCTGCCTGTCACCATCCGTTTCCTGGATCCCCCGCTGCACGAGTTCGTGCCCACTGAGGAGGCCGACATCGAGCTGCTGGCCAAGGACATGGGCAAGAGCGTTGCGGAGATCAAGGCCATCATCGCCGGCCTGCACGAGTTCAACCCCATGATGGGTCACCGGGGCTGCCGTCTGGCGGTCACCTATCCGGAGATCGCCGCCATGCAGACCCGCGCCGTCATCAAGGCTGCGCTGAACGTCCAGGCCAAGCATCCCGAGTGGACCATGGTGCCTGAGATCATGATCCCCCTGGTGGGCGAGGTCAAGGAGCTGGCATACGTGAAGAAGGTCGTGGTGGAGACCGCCGATGCCATCATCAAGGAGGCCGGCTCCAACATGAAGTACCTGGTGGGCACCATGATCGAGATCCCCCGGGCCGCGCTGACCGCCGATGAGATCGCCAAGCAGGCGGACTTCTTCTCCTTCGGCACCAACGACCTGACTCAGATGACCTTCGGCTTCAGCCGTGATGACGCGGGCAAGTTCCTGGACGCCTATTACGACAAGAAGATCTACGAGAACGATCCCTTCGCCAAGCTGGACCAGACCGGCGTGGGCAAGCTGGTGGATATGGCCTGCAAGATGGGCCGCGCCACCAACCCCGAGCTGCATCTGGGCGTGTGCGGCGAGCACGGCGGCGACCCCTCCAGTGTGGAGTTCTTCCACCGGACGGGCCTGGATTATGTGTCCTGCTCTCCCTTCCGGGTGCCCATCGCCCGGCTGGCTGCGGCACAGGCTGCCATCAAGGACGCACAGTAAGAGACACTTCCAAGCCTCATATTTCAGAAAAACGCCGCCCCGGCTCATTGAGCCGGGGCGGTGCCTTTTTTGCTCTCATTTCCGTGTTTCAGGCGCGGCGCTTTTCGAGCGCAGACCCTTCAGCGTCTCCCGCTGTCTGTCCGTCCGCGCCGGTTCCTGAAGAACGCCAGGACCGCGCAGGAGACGATGGAGAATGCCACCAGATCTTCCGCCAGGGCCGAGAGCCAGATATGCGCGTCCGTGAGCACCATCCTTCCCAGATCGGAATTGATGTAAAGAAACAGCGCGCAGCCCAGAACACCCGAGACGGACAGGCAGATAAACGTCCTCTTGCCGCTGCGGGCCAATACCCCGCACACGGCACCGAGGAGAACGAACATGAGTTCCGCGGCCAAAAACAGACGCACGGTGCCGTTCTGTAGTCCGTACCGCAGGAGATCCAGGCCGCTGTTCAGGAAAAGCTGTATCATGGCAATTCACCTCATTTCGTCTCTCTGAGTCCGGGCTGCGGCGGCCAGCCTGTTCCGGCCGCCGCGCCGCCCTTACTTCGCCGAGGGGAAGAAGGGCCGCAGGACCCCTGCCACCTGGGAGATCGGCATGGTCTGGAGATAGACATGGCCCGGTCCGGTGATAATGGTGTTGAAGATTCCCTCACCGCCGAACACCATGTTCTTGAGCCCCGGGACTGCCTGGATATCCATGGAGCAGGTGGCATCCATGGCCGCCAGATATCCGGTATCCACCACCAGGGACTCACCGGGATCCAGGTCATATTCCACGATGTGCCCGTCGAACTCGGTGAAGGCAATCCCCCGGCCGGAGAGCTTCTGCATGATGAAGCCCTCGCCGCCGAAGAAGCCGGAGCCCAGCTTCTTCTGGAAAAAGACGGACAGCTGGACGCCCGCCTCGCTGGCCAGGAAGCCGCTCTTCTGCACCACCAGCTCCCGGCCCGGACCGATGTCAAAGGCCCGGATGCTGCCCGGGAAGCTGGAGGCAAAGGCGATCAGTCCTTGGCCGCCCTGGGCGGTGTAGCGGTTCTGGAAAATGGAGTCGCCGGAGAGCATCCGCCCAAACGCCTTCCCCAGACCGCCGTTGGTGCTGGTCTCCATCTTCATGTTGGGGGTCATCCAGCTCATGCTCCCCCGCTCGGTGAGCATGGTCTCGCCGGCCTCCAGCTGGCAGATCACCACCGGCAGCGGTGCTCCCTCGATCTGATATTCCATGGTGTGCTCCTTTCTCTTCTCGGCCCGGGGCCGGTTTTCTCCATTCTACCGGGGCCGCTGCATCGTGTCAATCCAAACCGGGCGGCTTTCCTGGTCCTTACAGAAATTTTACAGCCCCGGCATCTAAACGGATGCCGGGGCTGTGCTGCGCTCAGTACTCCACTACGCCGGTGTAGACCAGCTTGGCATCGCCGGTGAGGGTGACGGCTTCGTCGGTGTAATGCACCACCAGGTCGCCGCCCTGGACCCGGACCGTGATGTCCCGTCCCTTTTCACAGAGGCCGTTGGCCACCGCCGCCACCACCGCGGCACAGGCGCCGGTGCCGCAGGCCAGCGTCTCACCGCTGCCCCGCTCCCAGACCCGCATCTTGATGGTGCTGGGATTTACCACCCGGATAAACTCCGTGTTGATCCGGTCCGGAAAATAAGGCGCATGTTCAAACTGCGGCCCGATCCGGGCCACATCCACGCCATCCACCCGGGAACAGAACACCACGCAGTGGGGATTGCCCATGTCCACGCAGGTGATCTCCCAGGGCTGCCCGGCAATCTCCACCGGATAGTTCACCACCTGCCGCTTCGGGATATTCAGCCGGAGGGCCGTGGTGTCCAGGGTCGCGTAGCCCATGTCCACGCAGGCGGAGGTCACCCTGCCGTCGGTGGTGTAGACCCGGACGGTCTTGGTGCCCTTGTCCGTCTCCAGGGTCATTTCCTCCTTGCGGACGATACCGTTGTCATAGAGGTACTTCGCCATACACCGCAGGGCGTTGCCGGCCATGGAGCCCTCAGACCCGTCGGCGTTGAACATCCGCATCTTGGCATCCGCCTTCCGGGATCCCTCCATGAGGATGATGCCGTCGGCACCGATGCCGTAGTGCCGGTCGCAGAGGGTGACGCACAGGGACTCCGGGCAGGTGATCTCCCCGCTGAAATTCTCCAGGAAGATGTAGTCGTTGCCGCAGGTCTGCATTTTGGCGAAGGGCAGCTTCTGCCGCTCCGTCCGCAGATGGCAGATATCGACGAGCTCCGTGTTCTCCTGGTTGTAGCGGCTGGCCAGGATGTCCGTCAGGGCACCGGCCGTATCCAGCGAGGTCAGGCAGGGAATGCCCAGCTGGACGCACCGGTGGTTCAGGTGGATGAAGTCCCGGATATACTCCGGCTCCGTAGAGCCGGTGAGGATCACGTAGTCGATCCTGCCGGACTCCAGCAGCTGGAAGACCCGGTTGTCCCGGCCCAGCTTGCCCACCACCTCCACGTCCGTGCCCAGGCGGGAGATCTCCCGTGCGGTGCCGTCGGTGGCGTAGAGGCGGAAGCCCATTTCATCCAGCTTCCGGGCGATGTTGACAATCTCCGGCTGGTCCCGGCGGTTCACGGAGATCAATACCCCCGCGTGTCCGCTCTTCTCCACCTTGTACCCGGCGGAGACCAGGCCTTTGAACAGCGCCTCCTGCATATTGGCGCCCAGGCCCAGCACCTCGCCGGTAGATTTCATCTCCGGGGACAGGGCGGCGTTGGCGTCGGTAATCTTCTCGAAGGAGAACACCGGCACCTTCACCGCCACGTAGGGCGGACGTTTGTACAGGCCCGTGCCATAGCCCAAGGCCTTCAGGGGCTGGCCCACCATGACCCGGGTGGCCAGGTCCACCATGGGTACGCCGGTGACCTTGGAGATATAGGGTACCGTCCGGCTGGCCCGGGGGTTCACCTCAATGACGTACAGCTCTCCCTGATAGATCAGGTACTGGATGTTGATAAGCCCCCGGGTCTTGAGGGACAGGGCCAGCTTTTCGGAGCAGTCCACGATGGTCTGGAGCATCTTGTCCCCGATGGAAAAGGGCGGGTACACGGCGATGGAGTCGCCGGAGTGGACGCCGGTACGTTCGATGTGCTGCATGACGCCGGGGATCAGCACATCGGTGCCGTCAGAGATGACGTCCACCTCCAGCTCCTTGCCCATCAGGTACTGGTCCACCAGCACCGGGTTCTCAATCTTGCCGGAGAGGATGATCTCCATGTAGCGGCGCACTTCCTCATCGTTGTGGGCGATGACCATGTTTTGGCCGCCGATGACGTAGCTGGGCCGCAGCAGAACAGGATACCCCAATTCATTCGCTGCCTCCAGCGCCTCATTCATACCCAGCACGCCCCGGCCGGCGGCCCGCTTGATGGAAAACCGCTCCAGCAGCGCGTCGAACCGCTCCCGATCCTCCGCCATGTCGATGGACTCGGCGCTGGTGCCCAGAATGGGGATGCCGCGGCTGTCCAGGAATTTCGTCAGCTTGATGGCCGTCTGACCGCCGAAAGCCACCACTACACCCACCGGCTTCTCCACGGCGATGATGTGCATGACATCCTCCGGGTACAGCGGCTCAAAATACAGGCGGTCGGCAGTGTCGTAGTCCGTGGAGACAGTCTCCGGGTTGTTATTGACAATCACCACGTCGTAGCCCAGCTCCTTCAGCGTCCAGACACAGTGGACAGAGGAGTAATCAAACTCGATGCCCTGGCCGATGCGGATGGGGCCGGAGCCCAGCACCATGATGACCGGCTTGCCGCTGCGGGGGAAGGCCCGGGACTCGCAGAACCGGTCATAGGTGGAGTAGAAATAGGGTGTCTCCGCGTCAAACTCCGCGCCGCAGGTGTCCACCATCTTGTACACCGCATCCCGGTGCTCCGGCAGTTCTCCGCCGCCGGAAAGCCTGCGGAGAGCCTCATCGGGATAGCCCAGCCGCTTGCCCTCCCGGTACTGCGCCTCCGACAGGCCGTCTGCAATGGAAGCCTCGAACGCCGCCAGCTTCCGCAGCTTGCAGAGGAACCAGAGGTCGATTCTGGTGATGTCGTGGATCTCCTCTACGGTGACGCCGGATTTCAGCGCCTCGAACACCGTGAAGAGCCTGTGATCGTCCACTCGGCGGAGCCGCTCCCGGATGGGGGCGTCGTCCCCGTGGTCCGGTTTCCGGTTCAGGGTGTCCATGCCGATCTCCGCGCCCCGGACAGCCTTGAGCAAGGCCATCTCGAAGCTGGGGGCGATGGCCATCACCTCGCCCGTGGCCTTCATCTGCGTGCCCAGGGCCCGGCTGGCATCGGCGAACTTGTCGAAGGGCCACTTGGGCATCTTCACCACGATATAGTCCAGGGTGGGCTCGAAGCAGGCACAGGTCTTGCCCGTAATGTCGTTTTTAATCTCGTCCAGGGTGTAGCCCAGAGCGATCTTGGTGGTGATCTTGGCGATGGGGTAGCCGGTGGCCTTGGAGGCCAGGGCCGAGGACCGGCTGACCCGGGGATTCACTTCGATGACCGCGTACTCAAAGCTCTCCGGGTTCAATGCCAGCTGCACGTTGCAGCCGCCCACGATCCCCAGGTGGGTGATGATATCCAGAGACGCCTTGCGGAGCATCTGGAACTCCTTGTCCGCCAGGGTCTGGGTGGGGGCCACCACGATGGAGTCGCCGGTATGGACACCCACCGGGTCCAGGTTCTCCATGGAGCAGACAGCGATCACGTTGCCCACGCTGTCCCGCATGGTCTCGAACTCGATCTCCTTCCAGCCGAAGATGGCCTTCTCCACCAAAATCTGCGTGATGGGCGAGGCGTCCAGGCCGGTGCCCGCGATGATCTTCAGCTCGTCGGGGTCCTTGGCCGCGCCGCCGCCCGCGCCGCCCAGGGTAAAGGCGGGCCGCACGATGACGGGGTAGCCGATCTTCTCCGCCACCGCCATGGCCTGGTCCACGGTCTCCGCGATGTCGGAGGCAATCACCGGCTGGCCGATCTCCGCCATGGCCTCCTTGAAGAGCTCCCGGTCCTCCGCCCGGGAGATGGCCGCTGCGTCGGTCCCCAGAAGGCGGACGCCCTGGGCCTGGAGAAAGCCCTCCTTGTCCAGCTGCATGGCCAGGGTCAGGCCGGTCTGGCCGCCCAGGCCCGCCAGGATGGAATCGGGGCGTTCCTTCTTGATGATGCGCTTGACGGTCTCCACGGTCAGGGGCTCCAGGTAGATCTCATCCGCCATGGCCTGATCCGTCATAATGGTGGCGGGGTTGGAGTTGCAGAGGACCACGTTGATGCCGGCATCCTTCAGCACCCGGCAGGCCTGGGCGCCGGCGTAGTCGAACTCCGCCGCCTGGCCGATGACGATGGGGCCGGAGCCGATGACCAGCACTTTCTGAATGCTCTTATCCAGCGGCATTACCGGTCACCCCCTTTCATCAGATCTACAAATTGGTCGAACAGGAACGATGTGTCCTTGGGCCCGGTGCAGGCCTCTGGATGGAACTGGACCGTGAATGCCCGCAGGTCCGGATAGTCGATGCCCTCGCAGGTGCCGTCGTTGGCGTTGATGAAGCGGACCTTCCCCACCGGCAGGCTGGTACCGTCCACGGCGTAGCCATGATTCTGGCTGGTGATGTAGGTGCGGACGCCGTCCAGGTCCCGGACGGGCTGATTGACCCCCCGGTGGCCGTATTTCAGCTTGTAGGTGCCGCCCCCCACCGCCAGGGCCGTCAGCTGGTGGCCCAGGCAGATACCGAACAGGGGCACCTTGCCCAGGAGCTTTTTGATCTGCTCAATCTGATAGACGTTCTCTGCCGGATCCCCGGGGCCGTTGGAGAGCATGACGCCGTCAGGCTTGGCCGCCAGCACCTCCTCTGCACTGGTGGCCGCGGGCAGAACGGTGACGGTGCAGCCCCGCTTTTGCAGCTCCCGGACGATGTTGCGCTTGGCGCCGTAGTCCAGCAGGCTGACCCGGAACCGCTCCTCTCCCTCCGCCGGGTAGGCGGATGCTGCTTTACAGGTCACCGCCTCCACCACGCCGGTGACGGCATAGGTCTTCACCGCCGTCAGATCCGCCGGAACCTCATCACAGATCGCGGCGTTCATGACGCCGTGCTCCCGGATGATCCGGGTCAGCTCCCGGGTGTCCACACCCCAGAGCCCCGGCACGCCCCGGTCCCGCAAAAAAGCGTCCAGGTCTCCCTGGCAGCGGAAATTGGACGGCTCCTCGCACCACTCCCGCACCACGTAGCCCCGGACGCAACACGCGCCTTCAAAATCCTCCGGAATGATCCCATAATTGCCGATCAGAGGATAGGTCTGCATCACGATCTGTCCAGCATAGCTGGGATCCGTCAGTGTCTCCAGATAGCCGCACATGCCGGTGGTGAACACCAGCTCGCCCACGGCGTCCGCCGGCCCCCCGAACCGGAAGCCCTCAAACACCTGGCCATCCTGTAATACCAGATATCCCTTCTTCATGTCGTCCTCCCTCTCCGGCGCATCGACCGGAAAATCCCTATTAGATGTTATTATGCGTTTTTTTTCTGAAGCAGTCAATCCCCCCGTGCAGTGCGGCACGGTAGACTTTTCCAGGGATGAAGGTATTACTTTTTGTGCATTTTCGCAAAGGTCGATCTATTTCCCGCTTTTTTCCGCCCCTGCCGCCAGCGGAAACAGCGGCGCCGCGCCCGGTTTTCGGGCGCGGCGCTGTCATGTTTCTCTTTCCGTTCTCTCCCCGGGCGTCATTGCGGCAGGGCGGTGAACAGGGCGGCCATCTCCTCCGTGGTATCCTCCAAATAGCTGGCCAGGGTGATAACTCCCATGTAGTTGCCCTCCTTGACGCACACCATCAGCTCGTAGACCGGGATCTCGCTGATCGTGCTGGTGACCCGCAGGGTGGAGTGGTCAGCGCCGGCGAATTCCATGGAACCCGCCTCCACCTGGATGTCGCTCATGCCCGCCTGCATCAGGGCGTCCTCCAGCGTGGGCATGACGAGGTTGATATAGGCGTCCTCGTCCAAAGCGGCGCCGTAAAGAACCCCCATGTCCTCAAAGATCACATTGATGGTGGCCGTGCCGTCGGCAGAGGCAGCGTACATATCCTGGACGGTTTTCCCGTTGGAGAACATCTCGCTGAGCTCCTCGTCTGTAAGGGACTCCCCAATCTCGCCGTTGAGCTGGGCGATCTCCTCGTCCGTGAGATAGGTCCACTCGTCGCCGAGCTGGCAGGCGACACTCAGGAATTCGTTCGTGTAGGTGCCGCCCTCCACCCGGCCACTCTGGAACTCCGTTTCCTCCGGGGTCATCGGGGTCTCCGGCGGCAACGTGCCGGAGACATCCTCCGCTGAGTCGCCTCCGCAGGCGGTCAGCGCACTCAGCAGCGCCATCAAGGCCAGTAAACATCCCATCTTCTTTCTCATGATCTCTACCTCTTTCTATTTTCTTGTGCGCTCCGGCCTTCGGCCGAATACGCGCCCACGGGAAACCGGCGGACGGTTCCAGCATGCGGGGAAAGCCTCCCCGCACACCGGATTTCCGCCGGAAACACAAAAAACGGTGTTGAGCGTTTCCTCAACACCGCCTGACTGCTGTTCAATCAAAGCACAACACCAAAGCCTATTTCCAGCGAATCTCGCTTGCAAAAGCATCGCTCCGCCGGTATAATAGGAAATACGGTGCAGTCCTGACGGACTGTGGTGTTGAGTGGTCTCTGCACTCATCATCGGAGCATGGCGGGGGCCAGCCCGCTATGCTCCGCCGCAATTTATGTTTCCAAGTACAATTTTAACCCATAATATGGGAAATTGCAAGAGCTTTCCCCCGCAATTTGAGAAAAAGGCCGCCCCGGCAATGCCCGGGCGGCCTTTCTTGATAAACTGCTGGTACGGGGACAGGCGCTTACTCGTCCAGCTTGAGCACTGCGAGAAATGCCTCCGTCGGGATCTGCACGCTTCCCAGGGAGCGCATCTTTTTCTTGCCCTCCTTCTGCTTTTCCAGCAGCTTCTTCTTGCGGCTGATGTCGCCGCCGTAGCACTTGGCCAGCACATCCTTCCGCATAGCCTTGACGGTCTCCCGGGCGATGACCCGGCCGCCAATGGCCGCCTGGACCGGCACCTCGAACAGCTGCCGGGGGATGTTCTCCTTCAGCTTCTCGCACAGCCGGCGGGCCCGGGGATACGCCTTGTCTCTGTGGGCGATGAAGCTCAGGGCATCCACCGTATCGCCGTTGAGTTTCATGTCCACCTTCACCAGCTCGCTGGACCGGTAGCCGGAGAGCTCATAATCCAGAGAGGCGTAGCCCTTGGTGTTGGCCTTCAGCGCATCGAAGAAGTCGTAGATGATCTCGTTCAGCGGCATCTGGTAGTGGAGCTCCACCAGATTGGTGTCCAGGTACTGCATGTCCTTGAACTCCCCCCGCCGGTCCTGGCACATGGGCATGATGTTGCCCACGAACTCGTTGGGAGCGATGATGTTCACCTTGACATAGGGCTCCTCCGCGTGCTCGATCACCGCCGGGTCCGGGTAGTTGTGGGGATTGTCCACCGTGACCATGGTACCGTCGGTCTTGTACACGTGGTAGATGACGGAGGGCAGGGTGGTCACCAGATCCAGGTCGAACTCCCGCTCCAGCCGCTCCTGGATCACCTCCATGTGGAGCATGCCCAAAAAGCCGCACCGGAAGCCGAAGCCCAGAGCTACGGAGCTCTCCGGCTCAAAGCTCAACGAGGCGTCGTTCAGCTGGAGCTTTTCCAGCGCGTCCCGCAAGTCCGGATACTTGGAGCCGTCCTCCGTGTAGATACCGCAGTAGACCATGGGCTGCACAGGCCGGTAGCCGGGCAGGGCCTCGGCCGTGGGGCTGGCGGCATCTGTGACGGTGTCGCCCACACGGGTGTCCTTCACGTTCTTGATGGAGGCGGTGAAGTAGCCCACCTCGCCCGCCCGGAGGCTGTCGCAGGACTCCATGCCCAGGGGCAGCAGATGGCCGCATTCGATGACCTGATAAATGGCGCCGGAGGCCATCATCTTCACCTGCTGGCCCGTGCGGAGGGTTCCCTCCATGACCCGGAAGTAGACGATGACGCCGCGGTACGAGTCATACTGGCTGTCGAAGATCAGCGCCTTCAGAGGCGCATTCGGGTCCCCCTTGGGGGGCGGCACGTTCTTTACGATATCCTCCAGCACCGCCTCGATGTTGGTGCCCATCTTAGCGGAGATTTCCGGCGCGTCCATGGCCGGCAGGCCGATGATGTCCTCCACCTCCTGCTTGGCCTTGGCGGGGTCCGCCGCCGGCAGGTCGATCTTGTTGAACACAGGCAGAATCTCCAGGTCGTGCTCCATGGCCAGATATGTGTTGGCCAGGGTCTGGGCCTCCACGCCCTGGGTGGAGTCCACCACCAGCACGGCGCCCTCGCAGGCGGCCAGAGAGCGGGACACCTCGTAGTTGAAGTCCACGTGGCCCGGGGTGTCGATCAGATTCAGTTCATAGTCCTCCCCGTCCTGGGCATGGTAGGTCAGCCGGACGGCCCGGGCCTTGATGGTGATGCCCCGCTCCCGCTCCAGGTCCATGTTGTCCAGCAGCTGGCTCTCCATCTCCCGGGCGGAGACGGCGTTGCACTTTTCCAGCAGCCGGTCCGCCAGCGTGGACTTGCCGTGGTCGATATGGGCAATGATGCTGAAATTTCGGATGTTGCTCTGTTTTGTCATATTTGGATATTCCTCCATCGGCCGGTCCACGCAAGGCCCGCATCAAGGGCCCGGCGCGCATCGCCGTTCTTTCAATCGGAATGGGGGCCCCATAAAATCCGAGATTCCATGGGGTGGTGAGGCGCAAGGGAGCCGGATGTGGCATTCGCCGCCGGGCGGCTCTGCTCCGCCTGGGAGTCTCCTGTCACAGGGTTCCTCCCCGGGCCGCCGCTTTATGGGGCCGCGGCATGTTCTGCGTTCCACTGAATCCAGAAGCGCTCGTCCCAGAACTGGTCATAGTCATAGTGTACCACAAATTCCCGCCAGTTGGCGAGGGTCTCCTCCAGATTTTCCTCTGTCAGGCGGCCCTCCTCCCTTTGAAGCATGGTGAGAATCTCCCGGCAGACGCCGCCGGAGTGGTGGATATAGTCGCAGTAGTTGTCCAGATTCGTGACGATCTCCGGGTCCATGAGATAGCCGTAGAACTTCACATTGTCATACTGCAGCAGCGTCTGCCCTGCCTGGCGGATGGCCGCAAACACCGCCTCCGTCCTCCCCTCCCGGATGACCTTGTCCCAGAAGAGGATGCTGTACGGGGGCAGGAAGAAATCGAATTCCGTGTCCGGATGCTCTGTGACCCACCGTTCCGCCACCGCCAGATTGGCGGCCACATCGTCCCGATAGGCATCTGCGGGCAGCTCCTCCGCCGCAATCTCCGGCCGGTCATAGTTCTCCAGGGCGGAGATATGGTTCCACCACTCATTCCGGTCCCAGGTGAATCCCTCGTCGATGGTGTCGCTCTCTCCCCAGTGGTTGGAGAGCAGGGTGTAGGCGCTGTAATACAGCGTATCCTTGTTCAGCAGATATTGGATGTCATCCAGCGGATTGGCGTTGTAGAGATAGTCCGGCATGGCCGCAGTCACACCGCTCTCATCCCGGATCAGGGTGTTCACATCCAGGCCGAAGATCACCCGCTCCGGCTCCTGGGTCCGAAAGAGGACGTTCATCACTTGGTCGAACTCGCTGTAATACCCGTCCGGGATGGTGAGCCGCACCGCGGAGGTGCCGAAGGTCTCCTGAATCCAGCTGGAGCGGTAGTTGGCCGCCATGGAGGTGCCCACCAGCACGGTGTCCGCCTCCACATTCTTCGCCAGGCCCGCCGTCTGGTACCGCTCATTGAACAGCACCGGCTGCCACTTGTCCGGCACCCGATAATACAGGCAGGGATCCACCACGTACACAACGGCTCCGCAGACCGCCAGCAGCGCCAGAATACACGCCAGAAGGCCGCAGACCCAGCGTCGATATGCTTGCTTCATACGGCCCTCCTCAGAAGTTGGAATAGATGAAGGTGGTGACGCCGGTAAAGGACAGCACACACCAAAGCGTCAGCACTGTGAGGGCCGCGCCCCGCCAGAGCGTAGGCCGGAAGTCCTCCATCCGACGGATGGTGTTCCGGGGCCAGAGGACGGCGACCATCCCCGCCCCATACAGCAGCACCACCCGCAGGATGTTTTTCCAGGGCGTGAAGGCGGGAATCAGCATCTGCACCGCGCTGGTCTCCTCGGCGAAAAGGCCCTCCAGCAGCCAGGCCGCCGGTTTTGCAAAGCCGCCGGTGACGGCCCGGCCCAGCAGCTCCAGGGCCCCGGTACAGTCCGGTGCCCGGAAGAACACCCAGGCGATGTTGACAAAGAGAAAGGTCAGCCCCCACCGGAGGACAAAGGGCAGCCGATCCCGGCCCCTGCCCCAGACCCGTTCCACCACCTGGGCCAGGCCGTGGAGGGCGCCCCACACCAGGAAGGTCCACCCGGCCCCGTGCCAGAAGCCGCTGACCAGGAAGACGATGAGAATATTGCAATACGTCCGGATCGTGCCCCGGCGGCTGCCGCCCAGGGGGAAATACAGGCACTCCCGCAGGAAGGTGGTGAGCGTGATGTGCCACCGCTTCCAGAATTCCGTCACAGAGGCGCTGCGATACGGGGAGTCAAAGTTCATCGGCAGGCGGAGCCCGAAGAGCCGGGCCACACCGGCTGCGATGTCGCAGTAGCCGGAGAAGTCAAAGTACAGCTGGAGCGTATACCCCAAAATCACCAGCCAGGCCGCCGGAGCGCTGAGCTCTTCCAGATGTACCCAGCCGTTGTTCACCACAGTGCCGAAGGCGTCCGCCAGCAGCACCTTTTTGATGGTGCCACAACAGATGGCGTAGATACCCGCCGCGGCGTCGGACCAGTCCGGATGGAGGAATCCCTTTTCCCGCAGCTGGGGGAAAAAGATTCCGGGCCGCAGGATGGGGCCGGAGGTAACGGTGGGGAAAAACAGCCCGTAGAGCAGAAGGGAATCCCCCGGCGCGGGGACATATTCCCCGGTATAGACCTCCTTCAGCAACCACAGCTGCTGGAAGGTGAAAAAGCTCAGTCCCAGCGGAGCCCAGCCCACCTCCACCGCGCCGCCGGTGAGGAACTCCGTATACTTGAATCCCACCAGTATGGCGATGTGATAGACGCAGGCAAGAACCATTGTCCGGCGGCGGCCACCGGACCGGGCCATCCGGCGGATGGCCCATGCTGTCACGCAGATGCCCGCCAGCAGGCAGGCAACGCCCCCCAGCACCACCGTCCATCCTCCGGGGCCCAGAAGGCAGAATACCGCGGAGGCCGCCGCCAGCATCGCCGCACCCGCTCGGGGGCTGCGCCGCCCCGCTGTCAGGCACACCGCCAGCGCTGTGGCCAGAAAGCCGAAAAAGGCCAGAGACTGAAAGCTCATCTGGTCTTCTCCGTCAGGCCGCTGAGACGGGCATCCGCGGTGCTCAGCACCTGGGTCAGGCTCTGGCACCGTCCGGGGTATGCGGCGGTCAGGGCCTCGTTGGACAGGTCCGGGAACGCCGCCTTTTTGGCCGCCAGGGACCGCAGGCTCCGGGTGTACTGGATCTCCGAGAGCTTCATGTCCGCCTCCGCTGTGCCCATGGTGCAGGCGGCCGGGTCCAGAGAGAAGTACGCCTCGTTGGCGCCGGCGGTGCGGTACAGATGGCGGTACAGCTGGTACACCGCGCTGCCCAGATATCCGGCAGCGGCGTTGATGGACGCCTTGTCGTTCAGCTTGCCCAGCAGGCCGAACAGCACCCCCACAGCGCCGGAGAGCAGCTTGCTCTGGAGCGTGGCCAGCACGCTGCCCTGGAGGATGTTCCCCGGTTCCGCAGCGTTCAGGATCTCCTGCTCCGTCAGCATGTTCCCCTCCCGGGACAGGGTCCTGCCCAGGATGAAGTCCGCGGAGACGTGGTAGTAATCACAGGCCTTCACCACAAAGGCCAGGCCCGGTTCCCGGATGCCGTTTTCATAGTGGCTCAACAGGGCCTGGGAGATTCCCAGATCCCCTGCGGCAGTTCGCTGGGAGACGCCCCGCTCCTGCCGCAGCAGGGACAGGGTCCGTGAAAATTCAGTTGTGGAAGCCATCGTTCTCTCTCCTTCAGAGTTAAATACATAACGTATAGTTTAACAAATACGATACGGATTGTAAAGAAAAATCCCACGGATTCAGACATTTTTCGGGGGAAGGCGCTGCGGCGCCTTCCCCCGCTGTTTCCTTGCCGTCCAGCTCAGAACAGGCCCACCTGCCCCAGCAGCACGTCTCCCCCGATGCTGCGCACCTGGCGGGCATTCTCCTCCCACAAGCGGTCCGTCACCGCCATTTTGCGGATGATGTCCTGCACCGTGGCCTCCAGCGCAGACCCGGCCCGGTAGTCCGCCTGGAAGATATAATCCACCCGGCCCTTTGCCAGCAGGTCCTCCACACCGGCGCGGTTGCTGGCCTGGTACACAGCGATGGCCTGGCCGCCGTAGGCCCGCATCATCTTCATGCAGGGCACGTCGGAAAGGCCGTCCCCCATGTAGATCATACTGGTGAAGGGCACCCGCTTGCTGTCGTCAGGCATGGAGGCGTTCAGATCCCGGTCGTTGGACACGTCCAGCACGCCCTTGTTGATCCGGTAGACGAACTGGGTCTTGGCGGTGAAGTTCACCGCCAGCTTGGGCCACACGGGCACACCGCTCTCATCGTAGTAAAACTCGCTGGCATAGATCTCCTTGAATTCCCCGCTGATGGACGAGCCTTCAATGATCTCCCGCAGGCCGGAGGAGATGATGTAGTGCTCCACCTGGACACCCTGGCCGGCGCCGAAGTCGTTGATCCGCCGGAACCAGTCCTCCACACCGGGGAACAGCACGATGCTCCGCCCCTTCTCCACCAAGTCCGTCCGGGTGAACGGTCGGTTCCGCCGCGCCGCCTCCCGCAGCATGGTGTACATATAGGCCAGGATACCGTCCATCCGGTTCCTGCGGCCGAAGCCGTTGGCCTCCGCCCAGAACTCTGCGGGGGTCATCCCCAGGGAGGGGATGAAGGCGTAGTCCTGCATATCGGTGGTGCAGAGGGTCTTGTCAAAGTCGTACAGAAAGGCCACGATGGGCTGTTGCTTCATGGCTGACTCCTCCAATCAAAAGACGTTGAGCGCCGGGACCGGGAAAGAAAAAAGCGGCTCCTGCGAGCCGCTTTGATCGTTCAGTCATCGCCGCCGGAGTAATTGCGGCCGAACTTCAGATCGTTGAGATTGATGCGGCGGGTAGGCTCATCCACAGGATCAGCCGCAAAGGGGTCCCCCTCCGGATAGTCATCCTCCGCCGCCGGAGACGCCTCTTCCGCTTCCGCCGGGGCCGCTTCCTCCTCCACGCTCTGCTCGCTGAAAGCGGCCAGCACCTTTTCCTCGATCTGCTGGACGGCCTCCTCCGGCTCCTGCTGGGAAATCGGCTCCGCCGCCTCCACCGGCAGCTCGGGCAGCTGCTCCAGGAATTTCAGCTCCTTCTCACAGATCTCCCTGCTGGCGGCAATGAACTGGGCCAGATCCCGCTGGCCCTGGTGCAGCCGCTCCTCGGCGGCCTCCACCTCCTGGCGCAGCTGGCCGATCTTCTCCCGGGCGCTGGTCTCCGCTTGGGCCAGGATCTCGTCCCGCTTGGCCTCTGCCTCGTGGACGATGGAGTCCGCCATCTTCTGGGCGGTCAGCAGGGTGGCGCGCATGGAGTCCTCGGTGGCACGGTAGTCCTCCACCTTTTCCACCAGGACCTTCAGCTTGGCCTTCAGCGCCGCGTTCTCCTTGTAGAGCGCGGTGTAATCATCGGTGAGCTCGTCCAGAAACTCATCGACCATGGCCATGTTATATCCGCCCATCACTGCCTTGGAAAAGGCGTGGGTGGAAACTTCCTGTGGTGTCAGCATAGTGCGATGTTACCCCCTCGTGTCCGCTCAGAAATAGAGGCCGTTGTTCTCCAGCTCGTCGATCAGGTCGCCCTCGATATCCACATGATAGGGCGTGATGATGTATGTATTGGCAGCCACCTTCTTGATCTTGCCCTCGCCGGCATAGGCCACGCCGGACAGAAAGTCGATCAGCCGCCGGGCGATATCCTTGTTGGTGGACTCCAGGTTCAGCACCACGGTCCGCTTGTCCTTCAGGTGGTCCGCGATCTCGGAGGCGTTCTCGAACCGCTCCGGCTTCACCAGCACCACTTTCAGCTGGGTGGTGGCGTGGATATTCACCACCTTGTTGCGGCGGTCCTCCACCTTGAGCTTCCGGTCCTCAAAGGCGTTTTGCCGCACCGGCTCCTCAAAGTCATCATACTCCTCGTCCTCATCCTCGTAGGGGTGGGTCCACTTTTTCAGTTCGTCCAATAAGCTCATAATAGCCTCCCATCGGAGCCGCGCTCCGGTCTTTTTCAGTTGTAATGGCGGGCGCCGAAGATGGCGCTGCCCACCCGCACCATGGTGGCGCCGGCACGGATCGCATCCTCATAGTCGCCGCTCATGCCCATGGACAGATATTCTAATTCATTATGAAACAATTTTTGGTTCATGTCAACATAAAGTGCCTGAACTTCCTGAAAATACCGGAAATTGGCATCCCTCTGCGCGTCTGCCGGGGGAATCGTCATCAGTCCCCGCACCCGGACATGGGTCCGCTCCAGGGAGGCCTCCGCTGCGGGGAGGACTTTCTCCGGTGCAAAGCCGCTCTTGGCAGCCTCCCGGCCGATGTTCACCTCCAGCAGGATGTCCTGCACCAGCCCCCGGGCCGCGGCCACTTTCTCGATCTCGTCCAGCAGCTCCAGAGAGCCCACGGACTGGATCAGGGCCACATGGCCCACCACCTGTTTGACTTTGTTGCGCTGCAGGTGGCCGATGAAGTGCAGGGGGGCGCCGTCGTAGGCGTGCTGCTCCAGCTTCTGTACCATCTCCTGCACCCGGTTCTCCCCCAGGGCGTCGATGCCGGCTGCCACGGCCTCCCGGCAGGCGGCGGCATCGTTCATCTTGCTGGCGCCCACCAGCAGGATCTCCTTCGGGTCCCGGCCGGCCTCCCGGGCCGCCGCGGCCATGTTCGCCCGGATCCGGGCAATGTTCTCCGCAATTGTCATCAGCGTTCCAATACTCCTTTCCAGCGGCCGCCCTGCGGCCATCTCTCTGTCAGCTGCCAATCACCTTTCCATCATATAGGTCATAGGCGGTGATGATCACCTCGTCCCCCGCCCGGAGGCGAATCTGCTCCTGGGTCTTGCTGACCTCCTCCGCCGTGTCCAGCGTGGAGCGCACCAGGGCGAAGTCATCTCCGCTGTACAGCACGTCCACCGGCTTGAAGCGGGCCTTCATGCCCACCATGCAGTAGACGCCGGTCTCGCTCACCACGGACTCGTTCCCGTCCTCATCCGTAACCGTTCGCTCCCGCACCCGCAGGGCCTCCTTGGGCACCCGGATGCCCGTGGTGGTCTGCCGGATGACCTCGGCGCTCTGCTGGCGCAGCAGCGTCAGCTCCGATAAATAGGTGTCCCCCTGGAACACCGCCACCACCCGGCCGCCTTCCGCCTCGCTGATATGGGTCAGCTTCACGCTCAAGTCCCGGCCCACGCCCTTGGCAAAGCGCAGCTTCAGTCTCCCGCTCTCCTGCAGGGTCTGGGCCTCGCTCTCCTCCAGGGCCGTCACATAGTACCAGGTGTCCCCCAGCACCAGTTTGCCCACCCGGTTGGAGCGCAGGGACTCGTCCGGCTCCAGGGCCGCCAGGGTCCTGGGCGTCAGCGTCTCCAGGCTCTCCGGCGTTAGAATGTTCTCATATCCGTCCACCACGGCGGAATAGAGCCCCGCCTGCGGCGCGGTGATCTGCCGGACAGAGCTTCCCGCCTGGGCCCGCAGGCTGCTCAACTGGCTCTGGAGCTCCGCCATCTGGGCGGACAGGTCCTCCGTGTCGGAATACGTGTAGTCCCGCTTCATCACCAGGCTCCGCAGCTCGGCTCCGCAGTCCTCCGCCGTGTCCAGCCGGTCCGCCGCCAGAGCGCCCCGGTAGTCGCGGATCGTCTGGAGGATCTGGGCGTCCAGTCGCAGAGAGACCTCCGCCCCCAGCGCCGCCTCCTCCGCGTACTGCAACTGTTCGATCTGGGTATGGAGGGATTGGATCTCCTTCTGGCGGTCCAGCGTCGCCTGGTCCGCGTAGACCAGCGCCACCACGCCGCCGTCGCTGATCCGCTCGCCCTCCGCCCGCTGCAGCTGCAGCAGGCCGCTGGTGTCGTCCGTCAGGATCGCCTCGTCCCGCACCACATAGCCGGACAGCACCGTGGACATCTCCACCTGATACTGGTAGGCGATGGTGGTGGTCAGCGGGTCGCCGAAATAGCGCACCGCCTGAATCGAGAAATAGGCCAGCACGCCCAGCGTGACCGCTGCCAGCAAAAGTTTTGTGCCAAGGGTTTTCTCTTTCATGGTTACCTCTTTGTCTCTGTCCGCGAAGCCTTCCCGGCCCCATGCGGGACCCTCTGCGGAGGCGCAGGCCTCCGCAACCTCCAGCTCCACCGCCGGACGCACCTGCGCGATGGCGGAGGTCATGTGCTTGAAATGATTTTCTGCCCGCCAGTTCTCATTTCCCCAGGCACGGCGGGCTTTGCCCGCCGTGCTCAAGGTTTTGGTCCGCAAAACGTGATCCCGGCCTAAGCGCCGCCCTTTAGGCGGCGGACCTCAAAACGGGTCCGCAGGCCGCTCATGCGCCCGCGACGGCCGGTTCCTCACCCTCCAGATCCACCGGCCGCACCGGTGCGATGGTGGAGATCGCGTGTTTGTAAATGATCTGCTGCCGGCCGTCGCTGTCCAGCACCACCACAAAGGCGTCAAACCCCGCGATGGTGCCCCGCATCTGGAAGCCGTTCATCAGAAACATGGTGACGGGCAGCTTGTCCCGTCTGGCCCGGAGGAGAAACAGGTCCTGTAAATTCGCTTTTGTCTGCATATATGTCCGCTCCTTTTTTCTGTATGAGTCGGACGATTTCCCTGTCTCCCGTCCGCTCACCGCTAGAATACGCCAGCGGCGGCCAGGATTTCCGTCGAAACCTGGAGGGCCCGGGCAAAATCCCGGTCTTTTTCCCACCAGATCCAGTGAATGTCCGGATTTCGCCGCAGCCAAGTCAGCTGGCGCTTGGCGTATTGCCGGGAGCGGAGCTTCACCTCCGCCACGGCCTCCTCCACCGTGGCGGTGCCGTCCAGAACCCCCAGGAACTCCTTGTATCCGATGGCCTGGAGAGCCGTGGCCTCCCGGGGCAGGCCGCTTTCCAGCAGCTGCCCCACCTCCTCCAGCAGGCCCGCCGCCACCATGGCGTCCACCCGGCGGTCGATCAGGGTCTTCATGTCCGCCCGGTCCCGGAACTGGAGGCCGATCCACACGGCGTCGTACCGGGGCGGCAGGTCCCTTGTCTCCGCGTTGTGGGCGGAGATGGTCTTTCCCGTCTCCCGGTAGACCTCCAGCGCCCGGAGGATGCGCTTTTCATCCGCCGGATGGAGGCGTTCCGCCGCCTCCGGGTCCACCTGCCGCAGCTCCTCCAGAAGCGGGCCGATGCCCTCCCGGGCCAGCTGGGCCTGGAGCTCCCTGCGGACAGCGCCGCCGGCGTGGCCGCCGGCGAAGGTCCGGCCCTGCACCACCGCATCCAGCCACAGCCCAGTGCCGCCCACCAGGATGGGCCGCTTTCCCCGCCGCAGAATGTCGTCCACGATGGGGACGGCCGCCCGGGCGTACCGGGCGGCGGACCACTGTTCCGCCGGGTCTGCCACGGCGATCATGTGATGGGGCACGCCCTCCATCTCCTCGGCGGTGGGGGCGGCGGTGCCGATGGTCATGCCCTTGTAAATCTGCATGGAGTCGGCGGAAACCACTTCCCCGTCATACCGCTTTGCCAGCAGGACACCCAGCTTCGTTTTGCCGCAGGCCGTCGGCCCCACCACACAGATGATCTTCTCAGCCATCGCCGTCCCTCCTCTCGCCTGTCAAGGCTATTCCGCCTCTGATGTGTAGATATACTCACTGTATATGATCCGCTCCCGGATGTAAAGGGGGCCCTCCGCAAGCGGACAGCAGAAGCACCAGTGCCAGCGCAGCCGGCAATCTCCCCCTTACGGCAGCCGCCTCCTTTTCAGAAGTCCTCCGCCAGCCTGCGGGCCTTCTCACAGGCCTCCGTCAAAATCTCCTCCGTCTTGGCGGGATCCAGGTCCAGTCCGCCGGCAAACACATAGCTGAACGCCGGGATGCCGAACATGGCGCACAGCTGCTTCCAGTACAGAACACCCAGACTCTCGGGCTGCTCCAGATCCCCGCCGGAGGTGAGATAAGCCAGCTTCTCTGCCCGGCAATCCCCGTGGCAGCCGTCGGCCTCGTAGTGATAGGTCAGGCCATTGGCGGAGATGTACTCAATATACGTCCGCAGGGCCGCCGGGAAGGTCAGGTCCCAGAAGGGTGCCGCCACCACCACCCGGTCCGCGGCCCGGAACTGGCGGGCCAGATCATACACCGGCGCATCGAAGCACCGGATCCCCGCCAGGGCGTCCCGGTCGTTCAGCATCTCCGGCGCAAAGGGCTTCAGCGCCAGCAGGGCCTCTGGTTCCACAGTCTCTACCTCGGCCTCCGGATGCCTGGCCTGCCATGCGTCCAAAAACGATCTCGCCAGCACCAGGGTGCGGGATTCCTCCCCTCGCTGGCTGATGCAGCCGTTGACAAACAGCAGTTTCATGCAAATCACTCCTTCTCCTCCAAAAGGGTGGTAATGATGGGCTTCCCCTCCCGGTCCAGCAGGGGCGTCATCCCGCCGGCATGGCCGGTGGAATGCCACAGGTAGTTGACCCCGGTCTCCCGGTCCACCCAGACAGAGTTTTCCTCAAAGCCGGTGCTCTCCACACTGGTCCGCACAAACCGTTTTTCCTTTTTTGCCATATAGGAAACCTCCTGAAAAATTCGTCACTCCCATCTCCGCCAGGAAAAAGGGCTGGGGAAAACCCTGCGGTTTTTCCCAGTTCGTTCGCCGCGGGCGAACAAAGAAATCTCAATCATTTTCGGCAGGGCGTGTACCTGCCGAAAATCCGTTGACCTGTGCGCCTCGGGCGCACACACCAGTGACCGACGTCACTGGTGAGGGGGGACGCAGTCCCCCTTCGAAGTCTCACGCCCGCTTGAACATCTTCTCCAGCTCGTACTTCGTCAGCTTCACCGCCACCGGGCGGCCGTGGGGGCAGTATTTGATCTCTCCGCTCTGTACCCGGTCCACCAGCACCCGCAGCTCCGCCGGATCGCTGACCCAGCCGCCCTTGATGGCCGCCTTGCAGGCCATGGTATGCAGCAGCGCCTCCCGCTTTTCATCCGGGGATCTTCCGGTCCGCAGGCGCTCGGCAAACTCCTCCAGAGTGGGCACCGTGTCGGCGGCGTCGATGTCCGCCGGCACCTCCCGCACCAGCAGGGCGCCGGCCCCGAAGTCCTCGCAGGCAAAACCGAACTGCTCCAGCAGGGGCAGGTTCTCCAGCAGCAGCGCCCCGTCCTCCCGGCTTAACTCCGCCGCGATGGGGGCCAGCAGCGTCTGTCGCATGGGGGGCTCCTGAGCATTTTTCAGCTTGTCAAAATTCATCCGCTCGTGGGCGGCGTGCTTGTCGATGAGCCAGACGCTGCCGTCCTCGCTCTCGCAGATGATATAGGTCCGCAGCACCTCTCCGGCAATCCGCCAGGGTGCCTCTTTCGTCTCCAGAACAGTCGTCTGGCCCGGTAGATCCTCCGTCAGCTTCAGCCGCTCCGGCGGGATGGCGGGCACAAAGGGGCGGGGAGCAGATTCCGGCGAGGTCGTCTTTTCTGCAGGGACGGACACTGGGGCAGAGGTCCAGGGGGCGGAGGGATCCGTCCGCTCCGCCCGTGGGGCGGTCACGGAGACAGGCGGTCTGCCCAGCGCACCTTTGTTGCAGGAGGGTGCAGGCGGGCTGCTTTGCTGCGTGTCTGGCGGCGACGTCACAGAGGCGGGCGCCCTTCCCAGAGCGCCCTGGGCCGCGGACTCTGAGCGCTTGGTCTGGTAAAAAGAGGTCTGCCCGCTGTCCGCCACCCGGGCGGGCGCCCGCAGCTCGGTGTTCCAGGCGGGCCGGGCCGGAGCCGCGGGCTGGGGAGCGGGCTTTGCACCGCCCTGCCGGAACGTCTTGGCGTCCATGGTCTGGAAGAAGTCCTGCCGGGAGGCCGCCGGGAGCCGCGCCTCCTGCGCGGGAGCGGCGGCGGGAGCGCCGGTCTTGCCCAGGGCATCTAGCACCGTGTGGTAGACCGCGTCGAACACATCGTGCTCCCGGGCGAACTTCACTTGAGTCTTCGCGGGGTGGACGTTCACGTCCACCGCCGTCACCGGCAGGGTGACGGACAGGACGCAGCCGGGGAACTTACCCTTCATGATCTGGTTGCGGTAGCCCTCCTCCAGCGCCGCCGTCAGCAGCTGGGACTTGATGAACCGGCCGTTGACGAAGAACACCTGCATGGACCGGGAGCCCCGGCCCATCAGCGGCGCGGTGACAAAACCGGAGACCGTGATGTCCCCTCCGCTGCCGGACACCGGCACCAGCCCCCGGGCGAAGTCCCGGCCCAGGGCAGCGTAGACGGCGGAGTCCAGCTTTCCGTCACCGGGGGTCAGCAGGGCCTCCACCCCGTCCTTGATGAACTTGAAGGAGATGTCCGGATGGGACAGGGCCAGATGCTGCATGAGGCCGTTCACCGCCGCAGTCTCCGCACTGTCCTTGCGCATGAACTTCAGCCGGGCGGGGGTGTTGTAAAACAGGTCCCGGACCGTGATGGTGGTGCCCTCCGGCGCACCGGCGGGCTCCACTGCGCCGGGCACACCGCCCTCCAGATGGAGGGCGGCTCCCTCCGTCGTGCCGGTTTGGCGGGTGAGGATGTCCACCCGGCTGACGGCGGAGATGGCGGCCAGGGCCTCGCCCCGGAACCCCAGAGTGCCGATCTTCCCCAGGTCCTCCTCCGTCCGCAGCTTGGAGGTGGCGTGGCGCAGGAAGGCGGTGGGGAGTTCCTCCGGCGCGATGCCGCAGCCGTTGTCCGTCACCCGGATCATGCCCATGCCGCCCCGGCGGATCTCCACCACCACGGCAGAGCTGCCGGCGTCGACGGCGTTTTCCACCAGCTCCTTCACCACGCTGGCGGGCCGCTCCACGACCTCACCAGCGGCGATCAGGTCCGCTACGTGGGACTCCAGTTGTTGAATGTGAGGCATATTGGTTTCCTTTCTAAGCTCAGAGCAGCAGCACGGCGACGATGGGAATGGTCACGATGGACGCCGCCGTGGTCAGGAAGGTGATCTGTGCCATGCACTCGGTGTCTCCGCCGTACTCCATGCTCAGCAGCGTCCCGTTCACTGCTACGGGCATGGCCATCTGGGTGACAGCGATCCCCAGTACCAGGGAGTCGATCCCCAGCGCCCGGAGGACCAGGCACAGGGCCACCGGCAGCAACAGCAGGCGGATGGCCGTCAGCAGCCACAGCTTGGGAGAGCGCAGCACCTGTCCGGCTGACATGCCCGCCAGCAGGGAGCCCACCACCAGCAGGGACAGCGGCACGGTGATGTCTCCCACAAAGTCCAGCATCTCGCCAAATACGTCCCAAAAATTCATCTGTCCCTTTCTCCCCTCATCATTCCGGAATTCGGTTCTTACGCCACAAGGGTCCAGGCGGAGAGGGCGTTGGCCGCCGCATGGAGACCGATGGACGTCCACAGGGTGCCGGTGCGGTCATAGACCCACGCCAGCACCAGCCCGGGCACCAGATACTGGAGCATCAGCAGGAAATACGTGATGTCCCGGTTCACCACCGCGAACTGCCACACATGCAGCAGGGCGAACAGCAGGCAGCTGACCAGGTATCCCACCGCCGCGCTCTTGCGCCGGAGATTCCCGAACACCAGTCCCCGGAAGAGCACCTCCTCCACAAAGGGCGCCAGGAAAATGACGATCAGCAGCGTCATGTGGGGCGCGTCCTCGATCTGGGCGGAGATGGTGGTGTCGTTCAGGTTGGTCTGGTTGGACACCACCAGTCTTGTCAGGCGGTACACCAGCTCGTTCAGGCCGTACAGGGCCACCAGTCCGATGGCCATGAACTTGCAGGCCCCGCCCAAGTTCTCTGCAAAGTGCCGGGAGGTCCGACCCAGAAAGCCGTGGAAAATGATGACCGTGGCGGCGAAGAGGATGTAGTAATACAGGATATTCTGCAATCCGGTGCTGATGGTCACTCCCAGCAGTCCGCCGATCAGGCGGAACAGCGGGGCTGTGACAAAGGGCAGCACCAGCAGGTAGATCACAAAGAGCACCGTGCCCGCGATCTGTTCCCCCGCCGACATATAGGCGGCGCTCTTTCTTCTTGGCATCTCGTTCCCTCCCGGTTTTCGTCCGGCTTCTGTTTCAGCTCGTTTTCCCCGGCGGGCGGATCCGCCGGGGTCTTCTTTTGATCCGCTGGGCTTGGGCGGCGCGTGTCCGCCCGCCGCCAGGCCCCTCATTTCCGCGGAATCCCCTGTCCCGGCCTGAAGGCCGCTCTCCGGGCGCCGTCAGCGCGTCCGGTCCCCCGCGGCAGAGGGCGCATCCCGCCGTGCCTGCCCGGCCGGGTGCTCAGTTGAGCTTCTGCTTCCACTCGTAGATCAGGCTCATCGCCTCAATGGGCGTCAGCGTGTCCGGCTGGCAGCGGCGGAGGGCGTCCAGCACCTCCCCCTCGCCGATGGCGGTGAGGGACACCTGGTCCTCCTCTTTCCGGGCCGCTACGTACTGGACGCCGTTCTCCTCCTCCAGCTCTTTCAGGACCGTTTTGGCCCGCTGGACCACCTTGTCCGGCAGCCCCGCCAGCTTGGCCACCTCGATGCCGTAGCTGCGGTCCGCCCCGCC
This sequence comes from Clostridiales bacterium, assembly GCA_019410105.1. Next base: position 93,839 of record DXTB01000003.1, read on the forward strand.
GGGGAGGATCTTCCGCAGGAAGATGATGTCCTCCCCCCGGGTCTTGACGGCGATGTTGTAGTTGACCGTGCCGGGCAGGGTGTTCTCCAGCTCCGTCAGCTCGTGGTAGTGGGTGGCGAACAGGGTCTTGGCCCCCAGCAGCTTCTTGTCCGCGCAGTACTCCAGCACCGCCCGGGCGATGGACATGCCGTCAAAGGTGCTGGTGCCCCGGCCGATCTCGTCCAGAATCAGCAGGGAGTGCTTCGTGGCGTGGCGCAGAATGTCCGCCACCTCCGTCATCTCCACCATGAAGGTGGACTGGCCGGCGGACAGGTCGTCGCTGGCGCCGATGCGGGTGAAGATCCGGTCCACCACGCCGATGCGGGCGCTGGCCGCCGGGACGAAGGAGCCCATCTGGGCCATGAGGACGATCAGCGCCACCTGGCGCATGTAGGTGGACTTGCCCGCCATGTTGGGGCCGGTGATGATGGCCACCCGGTCCTCCTTCTCCCCCATGAAGGTGTCGTTGGGGACGAAGAGGCTGTCCTTGAGCATCTGCTCCACCACCGGATGGCGGCCGTCGTGGATCTCGATGGCCCCAGACTCGTCCACCGTGGGGCGGCAGTAGTGGTTCCGCACCGCCACCGCCGCGAAGGACACCAGGGCGTCCACCTCCGCCACCGCGGCGGCAGTCCGCTGGATGCGGGCGCTCTGGGCGGAGATCTCCTGCCGCAGCGCCGTGAAGAGCTCATACTCCAATGCCACCACCCGGTCCGAGGCGGTGAGGATCTCGTGTTCCAAGTCCTTCAGCTCCTGGGTGATGTACCGCTCCCCGTTCACCAGGGTCTGCTTGCGGATGTAGGTGTCCGGCACCTGGTCCTTGAAGGAGTTGGACACCTCGATGTAATAGCCGAAGACCTTGTTGTAGCCGATCTTCAGGGTCCGGATGCCGGTGCGCTCCTTCTCCTTGGCCTCGATCTCCGCCAGGACGCCCTTGCCGCCGTTCATGATGTGCCGCAGGCGGTCCACCTCCTCGTGGTAGCCGTCCCGGATGAAGCCGCCCTCCCGGACGGAGAACGGCGGCTCGTCGCAGATGGCCGCGCCGATGTGTGCCCCGATCTCCGTCAGGTCGTCCAGCTCCCCGGCCAGCTCCGCCAGCCGTCCGCCGGAGAAGGCCGCCAGCTGGGCCCGGAGGGCGGGCAGCCGCTCGATGGCGGAGCGGAGGGACACCATGTCCCGTCCCCCGGCGGTGCCGTAGACGATGCGGCCGATGAGCCGCTCCATATCTCCCAGGCCCGTCAGGGCGGCGATGAGCTCCTCCCGCGCCATGGTGCTCTCCACCAGGGCGGCCACGGCGGCATTGCGCTTGGCGATGGCGGTGACGGACAGCAGCGGCCGCTCCAGCCAGCTGCGGAGCAGCCGCCCGCCCATGGGCGTCCTGGTCTTGTCCAGCACCCACAGGAGGGAGCCTCTCTTCTCCCGGTCCCGGAGGGTCTCCGTCAGCTCCAGGTTCCGCCGGGCGGTCAGGTCCAACTCCATAAACCGGCCCTGCTCGTAGTAGTCCAGGTCGTTGATGTGAGAGAGGTCCGTCTTCTGGGTCTCGTACAGGTAGTGCAGCAATCCCCCCAGGGCCATGGCCGCGGCCGGGTTGGTCCTGGGCAGGCGGTCAAACGCCTCCTCCCCGAACTGGCGGCGGATGTTTCGCTCCGCCTCCGCCAGGCGGAAGCGGCCCTCGCCGCCGTTTTCCACCCGGCAGCGGAACTTCTCCGTCAGGGCGTCGGTCAGGGCTTTTTCCGAGGCGGCCCCGTCGTTCACCACCGCCTCTGCCGGGGAAAAGCGGCCCAGCTCGTTGACGACGTGCTCCACCCGGTCCGGGCCGGAGAAGGCCGTCAGGTGGGTCTTGCCGGTGGAGATGTCGCAGAAGGCCGCGCCGGCGTTCTGGCTGTCGATGTAGATGCCGCAGAGGAAGTTGCTGGCCTTCTCCTCCAGGCAGGCGGCGTCGATCACCGTGCCGGGGGTCACCACCCGGATGATATCCCGCTTCACCAGCCCCTTGGCCGTTGCCGGGTCCTCCATCTGCTCACAGATGGCCACCTTGTAGCCCTTGGCGATGAGCCGGGCGATGTATGCCTCACTGGCGTGGTAGGGGATGCCGCACATGGGCACCCGCTCCTCCTCGGGCTTGGCGTGCTTGCCGTGGTCCCGGGAGGTGAGGGTCAGGTCCAGCTCCCGGGAGGCCAGCTTCGCGTCGTCAGCGAACATCTCGTAGAAGTCGCCCAGACGGAAGAACAGGATGGAGTCCGGATTGTCCTTCTTGATCTCCAGGTACTGCTTCATCATGGGGGTGAGTTCGGCCAAAAGGGTCACCTCATTCTCTTTCTATCAAAGGATTTGGATTCGTTTTATGGGGGTGCGTCCCATGGGACGCGGGAAATCAGCCATGTGGATGGCTGGGCTGGGCGGGCCGCCGAACGGCGGCCACAGGGGTCTGGCTCCCGCCGGGGGCATTGTCCATGCGGGATGCGCCCCCCATTTTCTTTTTGAGACATCAAAAAGAAAATGCGCCGCGCCCGGTGGAAAAGAAAAAATGTCTCGGCGGGTCGGTCTGCGCAGGCGCAGACCTCCTGCCGCCGGCGGGGGAAGGTTGGCAATCCCGCGCGGCGGTCAGAGACGGAAACGCCCGGCCCTTGGGGAACCCTTCAGCCCGGGGATGTCCGGGATACATCCAGCTTCTCTTTTCGCTGCCGCTGGCCGGTGGTTGATGAAAGCCTCCGCAGCGGGCCGATGAGGGCATCGGCCTCTACGAATGCCCGGGCAGCGCGTAGCGAAGCGGAACGCGCGGAAAGAGAAGCTGGTCAAATGCGTTCTTGCACCCCGACCCCCTCCGCACCATCCGCCACGGGACGGCAGTATCGACCTCACAGAAGGCCCAAGCGTGCCCGAATGCCAGGAAAAATCGGAGCAGGCACCGATCCGCCGCCCCCCGTACGCGCGGAGGGCCACTGCACCGGAGCGCGCCCGGCGCCTTTTTCTCTTACACCGGGCGCGGCGTGTTCTCTTTTTGGCGCAACCAAAAAGAGAATGGGGGGCGCATTGCCCAGCTGGCACCCCAGCTGAATCCCCCGGGCGGTTGATAACCGCCCCTACGGTCCTGCAGGGGTCCGGCGGAAATCCGGCGGGCGGACACACAGTTCCGCCTCTACCGCTCCCGGCAGACCAGCTCATCCAGCGACAGGCCGTAGAAATCCGCCAGGGCAATCAGTGTGGACAGGGTCGGTTCCCGCAGACCCAGCTCATAGTTTTGATAGGTGCGCCAACTGATTCCAATTTCCACCGCAAGAGCCTTTTGACTCAGGTCTCTTGCTGTTCTCAGCTGAAGAAGATGTTCAGAAAATGTCACGGGCATCCTCTTTTCTCTTGACGCACACGTTCGTGTGTGATATTATAACAGCACACATTCGTGTGTCAACCAACATTTCAGGAGTGAAATCTATGTCCGATTACATCGACATCCTGCTCACCGCCCTGGAGGACGAGCTGTTCCCCTCTCTGGGCAAGGACTACTTCCTCTCCCTCCAGCAGGCGAACGACGCCTTGACCGCGCTTTCCGCCACCCTCACCGATCAGCAGCGTGCGCTGCTGGATTCCTATGAGGACGCCTCCGCCGCCGCAGGCAGCGCCTATCAGGACGCCTACGCCCGGCGGGCCTTCCTCCTCGCGCGGGAGGTCTACCGTTAAACGGCCTCGCCGTACAGCGCCCAGGTGTTGCTGCCGGTGACGGCCACATCCGCGAACTGCCCGATCAGGGCCTTGTCCCCTTTCAGCCGCACCAAGCGGTTGCCCTCCGTCCGGGAGGTCAGGGGGTACTCCGGGTCGTCGCTCTCGCCGTCCACCAGCACCCGCACCGTTTTGCCCACATAGGCGGCGTGGAGCTTGGCGGACATATTGTTCTGGACCTCCAGGAGCCTGTCAAACCACTTCTGCTTCTCCGCCCGGGTGGCCGGGTCCGGCATGGCCGCGGCCTTGGTGCCGGGGCGGGGGGAGTAGATGAAGGTGAACAGGGCGTCAAACCCCACCTCCTCCACCAGGGACACGGTGTCCATGGCCTCCGCCTCCGTCTCGCCGGGGAAGCCGATGATGACGTCGGAGGTCAATACCAGCCCGGGCATGACCCGCTTGGCGTAGTTCACCAGATCCAGGTACTGCTGCCGGGTGTAGCGGCGGTTCATCTCTTTCAGGACCCGGTCGTTGCCGGACTGGAAGGGCAGGTGCAGCTGCTTGGCCACATGAGAGCTTGCGGCCATCACGTCAAACAGCCGGGGCGTGGCGTCCTTGGGGTGGCTGGACATGAAGCGGATGAGATATTCCCCCGGGATCCGGTCGATGTCCGCCAGCAGGTCCGGGAAGTGGTAATCCAAATCCAGGTCGTTGCCGTAGGAGTTCACGTTCTGGCCCAGCAGGGTGATGTCCTTGTACCCCGCCTCCACCAGCTGCCGGACCTCCGCCAGCACGGCCTGGGGGTCCCGGCTCCGCTCCCGGCCCCGGACGTAGGGCACGATGCAGTAGGAGCAGAAGTTGTTGCATCCGTACATGATGGAGACCCAGGCCTTCACGCCCTTCTCCCGCACCACGGGGATGCCCTCGGCAATGGTGCCGTGCTCGTCCTGGACGGAAAAGACCCGCTTCTTCGTCTCATACACCTGCCACAAAAGCTCCGGGAACTTCCACAGGGCCTGGGGGCCGAACACCAGATCCACGTGGGGATAGGACTTTTTGATCCGCTCCGACACCCGGGGCTCCTGGGCCATGCAGCCGCACAGGCAGATCACCTGCTCCGGATTCTCCTTCTTGGTGTGGGTCAGGGCGCCCAGGTTGCCGAACACCCGGTCCTCCGCGTGCTCCCGGATGGCGCAGGTGTTCAGGAGCACCAGATCGGCCTCCTTCGGGTCCTGGGTGAGGGTGAAGCCGCTTGCCTCCAGCATCCCCATGAGCTTCTGTCCGTCCGCCACATTCTGCTGGCAGCCGAAGGTGTCCACACAGGCCGCGGGGTGAGCCTCCCGGGCGGCGAACAGGCCGCGGATTTTCTCCTCAAACTCCCGCTGGCGGTCCAGGTCCGCCTGGGGGATCAATACGTTTTCGCGTTCCAAATCAGTTCCTCCAAATGCAGATACTTTAACTAAAATATCATAGCACACCAGAAAACAAAGCACAAGCAGAAACCTCCGGCAGGCAGACAGCGGCCCCGCCGGGAACTTCCCGGCGGGGCCGCTGTTGTGTCACAGGTCTGCCAGCAGATCCGGCAGGTCCGCGGGGCGGGCGGCCACGGCGTCCGCCGCCGCCAAATCCACGGACGGGGCGCCGCCCCAGGCGGCGGCCACGCAGACCACCTCCGCCGCCCGGCCCATGGCCCGCAGGGCCGCCTGGGCATTGCGGCCGAAGGCGATGTCCCCGGCGTGGTCCCCGATGTAGGCGAAGCGCCCCTCCCGAAGCCCCAGCCGGTCCAGGCAGGCCAGGAAGGCGGCGGGGTCCGGCTTCTGACGGGCGAAGTCCACGTCCGCGTGGCCCACCACGGCGGCAAAGCAGTCCGCCGCGCCGTGGGCGGCCAGGGCGGCGCGGATGTTGCCGCTGTCGTTCTGGGAGCAGATGCCCATGGGGGCCAGGGCGGCCAGACGGGGCAGAACCTCCAAAAGCCCGCCGAAGAGGGGCGGCAGGGTCCGGTCCGCCAGCTGGCAGGGGCCCCACAGGGCCCCCGCCTCGTCCAGCCGGTCCGCCGGGACGCGGAGGGCGTGCTGGTACAGCTCCCGCCAGTTGCGCCAGCGGTAGTTGGCGGCCTGATAGGCGGCCAGGGAGGAAAGCGCCTCCGGCAGCGGGTCCAGCAGGGCCGGGTCCAGGCGGCCAAGGACGGCCCTGGTGACGGCGATGTTCTTCACCGGCGTGTTGGCCAGGGTGCCGTCGTAGTCCCAGAGAATGGCTGTGAACATGGGTGCCCTCCTTCTATCGCTTGTCTGTGCGGCCCGCTAAATAGTCCAAGCTGACCTTGTAGTAATCTGCCAATTTGAAAAAGACTTCCAGCGGTATCTTGATCTTTCCGTTTTCGTAGTCTGAGTAGGTGTTCTGTTTCACACCGAGATACTCCGCGATCACTTTCTGCGGTGTGTCCGAATCCTCTCGCAGTTCCTTGACTCTCCTCAAATACATGATGCCATCACCTCAAGCGATAACATACCGCATCGGTGAAAGCGATATTGACTTATATCGGTGTAGCCGATATAATTTTCATGAGGTGATAAAAATGGCTCTATATGAGAAACGGGATGACGTGTACTGCGGCTCCTGCGGCCACTTTACCCGGCACTACATCTGGCGGGACGGGCGGCAGGCCCGGAACGCCCCCAACGGGTGCTTTCTGCCCCTGAGCCTGGGCCACTGCGCCCATCCCCGCATGAAGGACCGGCGGGAGGATCAGTCCTGCCCCCTGTGGATCCCCCGCACCCCGGACCAGGACCCGCCGGACACCCGGCTGCCGGGTGCAAACGCGCCGGACCGCTGAGAGCGGCCCGGCGTTGTTCTATCCTCGGTTCTCCAGCTTCCGCAGCTGGGTCTGGAACGCCTCCGGCAGGTCGCACCACAGCTCCACCAGCTCCCCGGTCCGGGGATGGAGAAACCGCAGCCCCACCGCATGAAGGCACTGCCCCTGGAGGCCCGGCACGGGCTTTTTCGCCCCGTACACCGTGTCCCCCAGAATGGGGTGGCCGATGTGCGCCATGTGGACCCGGATCTGGTGGGTGCGCCCGGTCTCCAGTCGGCACTCCACATAGGTATAGCCGGGGAACCGCTCCAGCACGGACCAGTGGGTCACCGCGCTCCGGCCGCCCGCCACCACCGCCATCTTCTTCCGGTCCGCCGGGTGGCGGCCGATGGGGGCGTCCACCGTGCCGCTGTCCTCCCGGAGATTCCCGATCACGATGCACCGGTAAATCCGGGCCAGGGTGTGGTCCTGAAGCTGGGCGGAGAGCTTCTGGTGGGCGAAGTCGTTTTTCGCCGCGATGAGGAGGCCGGAGGTGTCCCGGTCGATCCGGTGGACGATGCCGGGCCGCAGCTCCCCCCCGATGCCGGAGAGGGAGTCCCCGCAGTGGTGGAGCAGGGCGTTGACCAGCGTGCCGTCCGGGTGGCCGGGGGCCGGATGGACCACCAGCCCCTTGGGCTTGTTCACCACGATCACGTCGCTGTCCTCGTACACCACATCCAGGGGGATGTCCTGGGGCGCCACGTCCACCGGCTCCGGGTCCGGCAGGGTAACGGACACGGCCTCTCCCCCGCCCAGGCGGTAGTTTTTCGCCAGGGGCTTTCCGGCAGCGGTGACCCGCCCCTCCTCGCACAGCCGGGCGGCGGCGGAGCGGGTCACATCCGGCAGCTGTCCGGCCAGCCAGGCGTCCAGCCGGGTGCCGGTGTCCTCAGGATTCACTTGGAGCGTCCGCGTCTCCATGGGCCTTGCCTCTCTTGTCGTATTTCTCGTAGAACCATAGGTAATAGATTACCGCCAGCACGGCGCCGCACACCACGCAGATGTCCGCCACGTTGAACACCGGGTAGGAGGGCCAGAACTCCAGGTGGAACATGTCCACCACGTACCCCAGCCGCACCCGGTCGATGATGTTCCCCACGCCGCCGGACAGGATCAGGAATCCCGCCGCCACCCCCAGGGGGTGCCGGACGATCCGGCGGAGCAGGACCACCGCCACCGCGATCACAATGACGGAGGTGACCGCCACCAGCAGCCAGCGCATACCGGAGAAGCTGGACCAGGCCGCCCCGTAGTTGTGGACGGTCCGCAGCTCTACCAGCCCGGGCAGAAAGGGCTGGGCATCCCCCAGGGGGATGTTGACGGTGACATAGTGCTTCACCCACTGGTCCAGGCCCAGCAGGGCCAGGGACAGCGCGGCGCAAAGGGCATACAGCATAGTTTTCTCCTCAAATCAGATAGGTTTTCACCACCGGCACCCGCCGGAGGACCAGCCACACCAGAAAGCCGCCCCCGAAGGCCGCGGCCACCAGCACCGGCACGCCCCAGACGGGCGGCAGCGTCCCGGCGGAGAGGCCCCTGCCCGCCAGGAAGTCCAGGAAGAACAGGTGCGTCAAGTAGATGCAGAAGGACGCCTTGGAGACGGTCTCCGCCATGGGCCAGCGGTCCCGGTTCTGCCACCGGGCGGCGCAGAAGCCGTACAGCCCCGCCGCCTGCAAACAGACGCCGGGGGCGCTCCCCTGGAGGAACACCTGATACAGCGCCCCGGTTTTGACGGAGGCCGCCAGCGTCAGGCCGAAGGTCAGCGCCGTGCCCGCCAAATACAGCCAAACAAAGGTCCGGGGCCTGTGGCGGGGCGCCTCCTGAGTCAGAACATCGCCCAGCACACCATAGCCCACGGCGCACCAAGTCAGGTTGATGGGGTACTGGGCAGGGATGCCGCCGACGAGGGACAGGGGCGGGAAGAATTTCAGCGTGGGGGCCAGACACCCCAGCACGAACCAGATCCCCAGAGCGTAGTTCAGCAGCCGCCGGTCCGCCGCCGCCACAAGGCGGCGGGTCAGGGGCAGCACCGCGTACACCAGCAGAATGATGTGGAGGTAATAGAGATGGTTCTTGTGATGGAACAGCACCAGATTCAGCGCCGCCTGCCGGAGGGCCGTCCGCTCCAGCACGCCCGCAGCGCACCAGCCCCGCAGCAGCTCCACACCCTCATAGGCTGCGGCCCAGAAAAGCAGGGCCGCCAGGATGCGGGGGATGTACTTCGTCCACACCCGCCGGACGGTGACCTCCTTTTCCGGCGGCAGCAGCAGCGCGCCGCTGCACAGGAAGAACACCGGCACCGCGCTGCGCAGCAGGCAGTTCCAGAACAGGGCGGAGGTCCACCCAAAGGACCCCGGCGCTCCCGCAAAGCCCCCGGCGGCGGAGGCATGGATCAGCAGCGTGCCGAAGATCGCCGCCGTCTTGGCCGCGTCCACCGGCACGCTGCGGCGCTGTGTCAGCGTCTGCATCCGACCATCTCCCTCATTGGACAGATCGAGCTTGCCGACAACAGTGTACACGGTTTGGCAGAAAAAAGCAACCGCCGCTTCACGCCCTCCTGCGGCGCCGCCACAGGAGCCAGATAACGCCGGAGAGGGCCGTCAGCGCCCCGCCCGCCGCCAGGGACAGCCAGAAGCGCCCGCTCCCCGGCTGCCACAGCGCGCCGCCCAGCACGGTGGCGCAGGCAATCCGGGGCAGGCCGCCCAGCAGCCCGGCGGAGAGATACGTGCCGTAGGGCGTGCCGGAGGCCCCTAGATAGAGGCTCACCACGTCCCCCGGCGATGCCCCCGCCAGCCGCAGCAGAAAGACGGACAGCCACGGGTTCTCCGCCTGGGCCCGGCAGACGCCCGCCACCCGGGGAATCCGCTCCGCCAGGGCCTCCAGTCCCCCCTGCTCCCGCCGGCCCAGAAAAAAGGGGATGGTCTGGGCCACGGC
>DXTB01000030.1:0-11411 GCA_019410105.1 Clostridiales bacterium
TTCTGGAGGCCGTTGTGGGCGATCTGACCAAGATCACCGGCCAGAAGGCCATCATTACCAAGGCCAAGAAGTCCGTGGCTAACTTCAAGCTGCGTGAGGGTATGCCCATCGGCGCGAAGGTCACCCTGCGCGGCGACCGCATGTGGGAGTTCCTGGACCGCCTGTTCAACGTGGCCCTGCCCCGCGTCCGCGACTTCCGCGGCATCAACCCCAACGCCTTTGACGGCCGCGGCAACTACGGCCTGGGCATCAAGGAGCAGCTGATCTTCCCCGAGATCGAGTACGACAAGATCGATAAGATCCGCGGCCTGGACGTGGTCATCTGCACCACCGCCAAGACCGACGAAGAGGCCAAGGAGCTCCTGTCCCTGATCGGCGCTCCCTTCGCCCGCTAAAGGAGGAGAACGAAATGGCTAAGAAGTCTATGATCCTGAAGCAGCAGGCGGAGCCCAAGTTCTCCACCCGCCGCTACAACCGCTGCAAGATCTGCGGCCGTCCCCACGCCTACCTGCGGGACTACGGCATCTGCCGTATCTGCTTCCGCGAGCTGGCTTACAAGGGTCAGATTCCCGGTGTCAAGAAGGCGAGCTGGTAAAGCCAGCCCGCCTCTTGGCCGGTAATTTGAATAAATCCCCTGCCGGCGAGCAATAGGTCGCAGTTGCCTAGCTGCGATACCTTGCCGCTGATACGGGCCCTGCCCGTAACTCTAATAGGAGGTAAACATCATGCACATCACTGATCCCATTGCGGATATGCTCACCCGCATCCGCAACGCGAACAACGCCAAGCATGACACCGTGGACGTCCCCGCGTCCAACATGAAGAAGTCCATCGCGCAGATCCTGCTGGATGAGGGCTATATCAAGAACTTCCAGCTCATCGACGATGGTACCCAGGGCGTCATCCGCGTCACCCTGAAGTACAATCCCGGCAAGGAGAAGGTCATCACCGGCCTGCGCCGTGTCTCCAAGCCCGGCCTGCGTGTCTATGCCGGTGCTGACGAGCTGCCCCGGGTTCTGCATGGCCTGGGCATTGCCATTGTGTCCACGTCCAAGGGCGTCATGACTGACAAGGCCGCCCGCGCGGCCCATGTCGGCGGCGAGGTCCTGGCGTTTGTCTGGTAAGGAGGGAGAGTAGAATATGTCTCGTATCGGAAGAATGCCGATCTCCATCCCCGCCGGTGTGGACGTGAAGATCGAAGCCGGTAACCTGGTTACCGTAAAGGGTCCCAAGGGTACCCTGACGCAGCAGCTGCATCCCGCCATGACCATCACCCAGGAGGGCGATGTGATCCATGTGACCCGTCCCAACGACGAGAAGGCCAACCGCAGCCTGCACGGCCTGACCCGCACCCTGCTGCACAACATGATCGTGGGCGTCACCGAGGGCTTCAAGAAGGAGCTGGACGTCAACGGCGTGGGCTACCGTGTGGCCAAGGAGGGCAACAAGCTGGTCATGAACCTGGGCTTCTCCCATCAGGTCACCGTCGAGGAGATCGAGGGCATCACCATTGAGGTGCCCAGCGCCAACAAGATCGTCATCAGCGGCACCGATAAGCAGAAGGTCGGCCAGTTCGCCGCCGAAGTGAGAGAGAAGCGTCCGCCTGAGCCGTACAAGGGCAAGGGCATCAAATACACTGACGAGGTCATCCGCCGCAAGGAAGGCAAGACCGGCGTCAAGAAGAAATAAGGAGGTGTGCCACTATGATCAACAGACCCGATACCAACGCTCAGCGACTTAAGCGCCACAAGAGAGTGCGCGGCAAGATTTCCGGCACGCCCGAGCGTCCCCGCCTGAACGTGTTCCGCAGCAACACCAACATCTATGCCCAGGTCATCGACGACGTGACCGGCAAGACCCTGGTGTCTGCTTCCTCCCTGGAGAAGGGCTTCGAGGGCAAGGGCTCCGACTGTGAGGCTGCCAAGAAGGTGGGCCTGGCTGTCGCGGAGCGCGCCAAGGCCGCCGGCATTGAGACCGTCGTGTTTGACCGCGGCGGCTACGTGTACCACGGCCGCGTGCAGGCCCTGGCCGAGGGCGCCCGTGAGGGCGGCCTGCAGTTCTAAGGGAGGAGGAAAACGATAAATGGCTAGATTTGAGAGAGAACCCAGCGAGTTTACCGAGAAGCTCGTTGCCCTGAACCGCGTGTCCAAGACCGTGAAGGGCGGCCGCATCTTCAAGTTCGCCGCGCTGATGGTCGTGGGCGACGAGAAGGGCCGCGTGGGCTTCGGTCTGGGCAAGGCCGCTGAGGTGCCCGAGGCCATCCGCAAGGGCATCGAGGACGCCAAGAAGAATATGTGCACCGTGACTCTGTCCGGCACTACCATTCCCCATGAGGTCATCGGTGAATTCGGCGCCGGCCGCGTGCTGCTCAAGCCCGCCGCCCCCGGTACCGGCATCATCGCCGGCGGCCCCGTCCGCGCCGTCATGGAGGCCGCCGGCATCCGTGACATCCGCGCCAAGTGCCTGCGCTCCAACAACCCGCAGAACGTGGTCTCCGCCACCTTTGAGGGCCTGAAGTCCCTCCGTGGCCCCGAGGAGGTCGCCCGCATCCGCGGTAAGAGCGTCAGCGAGATCGTAGGTTAAGGAGGGCCGTGAACATGGCTAATCTGAACATCAAGCTGGTCAAGAGCCTGAACGGCCGTATCGCCAAGCACAAGGCGACCGCCGAGGCCCTGGGCCTGCGCAAGATCGGCGACACCACCGTGCAGCCCGACAACGAGGCGACCCGCGGCAAGATTGCGAACATCGGCTACCTGCTCCAGGTCACCGAGGAACAGTAAGGAGGTGCGCGAAATGAATCTGCATGAACTTTCCCCCGCTCCCGGTTCCAACCCCAAGGCCTATCGGAAGGGCCGCGGTCACGGCTCCGGCAACGGCAAGACGGCCGGCCGCGGCCAGAAGGGCCAGTGGGCCCGCTCCGGCGGCGGCGTGCGCGTGGGCTTTGAGGGCGGCCAGATGCCTCTGACCCGCCGCATCCCCAAGCGCGGCTTCCACAATATCTTTGCCAAACCCCTGGAGGCGATCAACGTCTCCGCCCTCGAGAAGTTTGAGGATGGCGCTACGGTCAATGTGTGCGACCTGCTGGAGAAGGGCATCCTCTCCAAGTGCGAGTACGGCTACAAGGTGCTGGGCAACGGCACCCTGACCAAGAAGCTGACGGTCCGTGCCTCCGCCTTCTCCGCCTCCGCCAAGGAGAAGATTGTTGCGGCAGGTGGAAAGTACGAGGTGGTCTAAGTGATCGAGACCATCCGTAACGCCTGGAAAATTCCCGAGCTGCGGAAGAAGATCCTCTTCACCGTGTTTGCCCTGCTGATCTTCCGGCTGGGCTCCGTGGTTCCTGTCCCCTTTATTGATAGCAATATGCTGGGCGCCACCCTCAACAACATGGGCGGCATCTTCACCCTGCTGGGCGCCATGAACGGCACCGCCTTCTCCATGGCGGCCGTCTTTGCCCTGGGCGTGCAGCCGTATATCAACAGTTCTATTATCATCCAGCTCCTCACCGTTGCCATCCCTGCCCTGGAGCGGCTCCAGAAGGAGGGCGGCGAGGAGGGCCGGAAGAAGATTGCGGCCATTACCCGCTATGTCACCGTGGCCATCGGCCTGCTGCAGGGCTTCGGCTACTACACCCTGATCCGCACCCAGGGCGGCGGAACGATGCTGGACACCGCCGGCCTGCCTGGCTGGTGGGCGGGTATCGTCATCGTACTGTGCTTCACTGCCGGCTCCGCCTTTGTCATGTGGCTGGGTGAGCAGATCACCGAGTTCGGCATCGGCAACGGCATCTCCATCATCCTGTTCGCGGGCATCCTGTCCCGCGGCCCCAGCATGATCCGCACCATGTATCAGGGCGTCCGCAACAATCTGGACGGCGTTACCGGCGAGGGAATCTTTAATCTGCCCGTGTGGGCCATCCCGCTGATTCTCATCGGCATGCTGGCCATCGTGGTTCTCATTGTATTCATTCAGAATGCGGAGCGCCGCATTCCCGTCCAGTACGCCAAGCGCGTTGTGGGCCGGAAGATGTACGGCGGCCAGTCCAGCCACATCCCTCTGAAGGTGAACATGACCGGCGTTATGCCCATCATCTTTGCCCAGGCCATCGCCTCTCTGCCCGCTACCATCGCCGCGTTTGCCGGCGTGAGCAAGAACGACCCGGGCTTCTGGGGCGGCTTCCTGCGCGTCTTTGACACCACCAGCATTTTCTATATCGTGGTGTATTTCCTGCTCATCGTGGGCTTCAGCTTCTTCTACTCCACGATGCAGTTCAACCCTGTGGAGGTTGCCAACAACCTGAAAAAGAACGGCGGGTTCATCCCCGGCTTCCGCCCCGGCAAGCCCACCGCCGACTTTATCCACAAGGTGCTCAATAAGATCACCATGTTCGGCGCGCTCTACCTGGCGATTATCGCCATCGCGCCCATTGTCACCGGCGCGGTGATCGGCGTCAGCAGCCTGGCCATCGGCGGCACGTCCATCATCATCGTGGTCGGCGTCGCGCTGGAGACCACCAAGGCCCTGGAGGCCCAAATGCTGATGCGCCACTACAAGGGCTTCCTGGAGTAAGGGGAATCAGGATGAAAATCATTCTTTTAGGCGCACCTGGCGCCGGCAAGGGCACCCAGTCGGAGATTATCAGCCGCAAGCTGGGCATCCCCACCATCTCCACCGGCAATATCCTGCGCGCAGCCGTCAAGGAGGGCACTCCCATCGGCTTGCAGGCCAAGAGCTATATGGACGCGGGCAAGCTGGTTCCGGATGAGATCATCATCGGTATCATCCAGGAGCGGCTGGCCGAGCCCGACTGCGCAGGCGGCTTCATCCTGGACGGCGTACCCCGTACCATCGCTCAGGCCGAAGCCCTGGAGCGCCACGGCATCCGCTTTGACGCGGTCCTCTCCCTGGAGGTGGCCGACAGCGTCATCGAGGCCCGCATGACGGGCCGCCGGACCTGCCATGCCTGCGGAGCCACCTACCACGTCGTCATGGCGCCCCCCAAGCAGGAGGGGCTCTGCGACAAGTGCGGCGGTGTGCTGGAGCAGCGCAAAGACGACCAGCCCGAAACCGTCAAGCACCGGCTGGAAATCTACCACAGTCAAACCGAGCCGCTGAAGGGCTTCTACGAGGAGAAGGGCGTGCTTAAGCGCGTGCCCGACCTGGGCGGCATCGAGGAGACAAACACCAAAATCATGGAATTGCTGGGGAAGTGAACGAGATGGATATGATCTCTCTCAAATCTCCCCGCGAAATCGAGTGCATGCGCCGGGCCGGGCGGCTGACCGCCCAGGCCCGGGCGCTGGCCGGCTCCATGGTGCGGCCCGGCGTGACCACCCATGAGATCGATACCGCCGTGCGCAAGTTTATCGAGAGCCACGGAGCCAAGCCCTCCTTCCTGGGCTACAGCGGTTTCCCCGGCTCCGCCTGTATCTCGATCAACGAGGAAGTCATCCATGGTATACCCGGTCCCCGGAAGCTGAAGGAGGGCGACATCGTCAGCGTGGACGTGGGCGCCTTTCTGGACGGCTTCCACGGCGACTGCGCCGCCACCTTCGCCTGCGGACAGGTGAGCGACGAGGCCATGCATCTGATCCATGTGACCGAACAGAGCTTCTGGGAGGGCATCAAGCTCGCCCGCTCCGGCAACCGGGTCTATGATATCTCCCACGCGGTGCAGCAGTACGTGGAAGCAAACGGTTGCTCCGTCGTGCGGGACTTCGTGGGCCACGGTGTGGGGGCCAAACTCCACGAGCCGCCTGAGGTACCCAACTTCGGCCCAGCGGGCCATGGCCCCCGGCTCCAGCCGGGTATGACCATCGCCGTGGAGCCCATGGTGTGCGCGGGTGACTGGCGGGTGAAGGTGCTCAAGGACGGCTGGACCACCGTGTCCGCCGATGGGAGCCTGACCGCCCACTATGAAAACACCATTCTCATCACCGACGGGGAGCCTGAAGTGCTTACCCGGGTGGAGGATTGAGTATGGGATGCGCGTGTGCGCAGATTGTCCGCTCCCTGGCCGGGCATGACAGGGGAGGGCTGTTCTGTGTCCTGGACACCGACGGCCCCTACCTGCTGCTCTGCGACGGGAAGCGGCGGAAGCTGGAGAACCCCAAGCGGAAAAAGGCGGTTCATACCGCCCCCGCCGGTGATTTCCAGCACCCTGTCCTGGATCAGCTCCGGACAGGCGGGAACCTATCCAACCGAGACATACGGAGGGCGCTGGCCGCTTTCCGAGCTGAGGAACTAAGGAGGGTATGACGCTTTGGCAAAGGACGATATGATCGAAGTGGAGGGCGTCGTGACCGAGTCCCTTCCCAACACCACGTTCCATGTGGACATCGGAAACGGCCATATTATTCTGGCCCACATCTCCGGCAAGCTGCGCATGAACTTCATCCGCATCCTGCCCGGCGATAAAGTGACGGTCCAGATGTCCCCCTATGACGTAACCCGGGGCCGGATCACCTGGCGGTCCAAGTAATCCGTCAGGCTGGCCGGACCGTCACTGGGGCCCCGCAGCGCGGGGCGCGCCTCTGGCGCGAAGGGCGGCGGAATTCACTTCCGACGCCCGCAGATGGAGTCGGGGTCCCCGCACGGCGCCTGCGCCGGGTGGGGCGTACGGTCCAGATGTCCCCCTATGACGTAACCTGGGGCCGATTACCTGGAGATCCAAGTAACCGGCTGATTTAACGCGGCGAAATGGAATTGCGCCGCCTCCCCCTGGGAGAACCCATCAATGACCGGAGCGGGTAAGCGGGGCCTTGCCTCCGCCGTTCCGGGGCCATCAAGGCATTCAAGGAGGTTTATCATGAAAGTAAGACCGTCCGTGAAGCCCATGTGCGAGAAGTGCAAGATCATTAAGCGCAAGGGCAAGGTCATGGTTATTTGTGAGAATCCCAAGCACAAGCAGAGACAAGGTTAATAGGAGGTGCTGAAACAGTATGGCACGTATTGCTGGCATTGACTTGCCGAAGGATAAGCGGGTAGAGATCGGCCTGACCTATATCTACGGCATTGGGCGCACCAGCGCCAACAAGATCCTGGCCGAGGCCGGAATCAACCCCGACACCCGCGTGAAGGATCTGACCGAGGAAGATGAGGCCAAGCTGCGCGAGATCATCGGCCACAGCTACACTGTGGAGGGCGACCTCCGCCGTGACGTGGCGATGGACATCAAGCGCCTGACCGAGATCGGCTGCTACCGCGGCATGCGGCACCGCAAGGGCCTGCCCGTCCGCGGTCAGCGCTCCAAGACCAACGCGCGTACCCGCAAGGGCCCCAAGCGCACCGTCGCCAACAAGAAGAAGTAAGGGAGGGAGAAACACATGGCTACCGCTACCAAGGGTAAGAAGGTTATCCGCAAGCGCCGCGAGCGCAAGAACGTTGAGAAGGGCCAGGTGCATATCCGTTCCTCCTTCAACAACACCATGGTCACCGTGACCGATATGGGCGGCAACGCCCTGTCCTGGGCCTCCTCCGGCGGCCTGGGCTTCCGCGGTTCCCGTAAGTCCACCCCCTTCGCCGCGCAGACCGCCGCTGAGACGGCCGCCAAGGCCGCCATGGAGCACGGCCTGAAGACCGTCGAGGTGTACGTGAAGGGCCCCGGCGCCGGCCGTGAGGCCGCCATCCGCGCCCTGCAGGCCGTGGGCCTGGAGGTCACTCTGATCAAGGACGTGACTCCCATCCCCCACAACGGCTGCCGTCCGCCGAAGCGCCGCCGCGTGTAAGAGAAGGAGGAAGAACAAATGGCAAAGAATATGCAGCCTATCGCCAAGCGCTGCCGTGCGCTGGGCATTTCTCCTGCCGCCATGGGCTATGCCAAGAAGGAGAGCAACCGCAATCCCGGCGGCCAGATGAGAAAGAAGAAGAGCGAGTATGCCCTCCAGTTGACCGAGAAGCAGAAGGTCAAGTTCGTCTACGGCATCATGGAGAAGCAGTTCCGGATGTACTATGAGAAGGCCGCCCGTATGCCCGGCAAGACCGGTGAGAATCTGCTGACCTTCGTGGAGCGCCGTCTGGACAACGTGGTGTACCGTCTGGGCTTCGCCATGACCCGCCGTGAGGCCCGTCAGCTGGTGGGCCACGGCCACTTCACCGTCAACGGCCAGCGGGTGGATATCCCCTCCTACCTGGTCAAGGCGGGCGACATGATTGAGGTCAAGGAGTCCAGCCGCTCCTCCGCCAAGTTCAAGCGCCTGACCGGTGAGGACGCCCCCACTGTTCTGGTGCCCAAGTGGCTGGAGCGGGACAAGAACGCGCTGAAGGGCACCGTGGTGCAGATGCCCGCCCGCGAGGACATCGATCTGCCCGTCGAGGAGCACCTGATCGTCGAGCTGTACTCCAAGTAACACTGCTTGTACCCTCGATTATTGGTGAGCTGTATAGGGCTGCGGGCCTTGTGCCCGCAGCCGCGAAAAGGAGGGTAACACATGGTAGAAATCGAGAAGCCCCGCATTGAATGTGTGGAGAACCCCGGCGACGGTTCCTACGGCAAGTATGTGGTGGAGCCCCTGGAGCGCGGTTACGGCACCACGTTGGGTAATTCCCTGCGCCGCATCCTGCTCTCGTCCCTGCCCGGTACGGCGGTCACGTCCATCAAGATCGCAGGCGTGCAGCATGAGTTCTCCACCATCCCCGGCGTAAAGGAGGACGTGACCGAGATCGTCCTCAATGTAAAGAGCATCATCGCAAAGCTCCACTCCGAGGGCGTAAAGACGGTCTATATTGAGGCCAGCGGCGAGTGCGAGGTCACCGCCGGCGACATCAAGGCCGACGGCGAGGTGGAGGTGCTCAACCCGGAGCTGCACATCGCCACCCTGGGTCCCGACGCCAGCCTCAACATGGAGCTGACCCTGTCCCACGGCCGCGGCTATGTGCCTGCCGACCGGAACAAGCCGGCCCAGACCATCATCGGCCTGATCCCGGTGGACTCCATCTATACCCCGGTGCGCAAGGTCAACTACACGGTGGAGAACACCCGTGTAGGCGACGCCACCGACTACGACAAGCTGACCCTGGAGGTGTGGACCGACGGGACCATCACCGCCCGGGACGCGGTCAGCCTGGGCGCCCGCATCCTCTGTGATCACTTCGTCCTCTTCACCGATCTCTCTGAGACCATGGGCTCCAAGTCCACGGTGGTGGAGAAGGCGGAGACCCAGCGGGACAAGGTGCTGGAGCTGACCATCGAGGAGCTGGATCTGTCTGTCCGCTCCTTCAACTGCCTCAAGCGGGCCAACATCAACACCGTCGAGGACTTGATCTCCAAGACCGAGGACGAGATGATGAAGGTGCGCAACCTGGGCCGCAAGAGCCTGGAAGAGGTCATCAACAAGCTGGCCATGATGGGCCTGCACCTGGCCGACGAGGAAAACTGACGGCCGGAGGAAAGGGCGGCCCGGGGGCACGTAACGTCCCCTCCCGGGTCCGGCCGGCTCCCACGGAGCGCCCTTTCGGGGGAATCTCCCCACGGACGAATTTAAGAGTAGGAGTTCGCCTTGGCGAACATCCGTTAGGAGTGGAATCTCATGTCTCACAACCGTAAGCTGGGCAAGCCCACGGATCAGCGCATCGCGATGCTGCGCGCCATGACCACCTATCTGCTGGAGAACGGCCAGATCAAGACCACCGTCTCCCGCGCCAAGGAAGTGGCTCCCATGGCCGAGAAGATGATCACCCTGGCCAAGAACGCCAATCTGGCCAACTACCGCAAGGCCCTGTCCTACCTGACCAAGGAGGATGTGGCCAAGAAGCTGTTTGACGAGATCGGCCCCAAGTACGCCACCCGCAACGGCGGCTACACCCGCGTCGTGAAGATCGGGCCCCGCCGCGGCGACTGCGCCGAGATGGCCATCGTCCAGCTGGTGTAATCACCCGTAAAAGAGCATCAAAAACGCGCCCAGCCGCAGGCTGGGCGCGTTTTTTCGCTTATGGGGGGCGGGACAGGAAAAGTCAACCTTCCCCTTGCATTTTGCAGGAAGCTGTGCTATACTACACACCAATAAACCAAAAAGGAGACGGTGAGCCCTCGTGGACGAACCTCCGCCTAGTTGCAAGTACATAATGGAATCGGTCAGGGACAGCCTTACCCGCGGGGGATAGGGTTGTCCCTTTGCGCGTTGATTTCAAAACTGAAAGAGTTGGAGTTGAATATTTTCTTATGTTGGACAGTGCCAGTATCGCCATGATCGTGGGTCTTGTGTTCTGTGTTATCATGTCAGGCTATTTCTCTGCCACGGAGACCGCCTTTACCTCCCTGAACCGGGTGCGGCTCAAGAGCTGGGCAGACGGAGGCGACCAGCGGGCGGCCCGTACCCTGGCTCTGGCGGAGGACTACGACAAGCTGCTCTCCACCCTGCTTATCGGCAATAACATCGTCAACAACGTGGCCACCACCATCGGCGCGGTACTCTTTATCCACCTGATTGATGAGGTGACTGGACCTACCGTGTCCGCCATTGTGCTGACCGTGGTGATCCTGATCTTCGGCGAGGTCTCCCCCAAGAGCCTGGCCAAGGAGTCCCCCGAGCGGTTTGCCATGTTTGCCACCCCGCTGCTGGGGGTGCTCCGTACGGTCCTTACCCCGCTGAACTTCCTGTTTACCCAGTGGAAGCGGCTGCTGTCCAAGGTGTTCCGCAAATCGGCGGACGGCGGCATTACCGAGGAGGAGCTGGTCACTCTGGTGGACCAGGCGGAGAGCGAGGGCGGCCTGGACCAGCATGAGAGCCGCCTTATCCGGGCGGCCATCGAGTTCCACGACCTGGAGGTGGAGGAGATCCTCACCCCCAGGGTGGACATCGTGGCGGTGGAGGACACCGACTCCATGGAGGAGATCGCCAAGATCTTCGCTGAGAACGGGTATTCCCGCCTGCCGGTGTACCACGAGGACATCGACAACATCATCGGCGTCATCCATGAGAAGGATTTCCACGCGGCCCGCTACCGCGGCCTGACCAGCGTGAAGGAGATGCTGGGCCCCATGCTCTATACCACCGGCAACACCAAGATCTCCGAGCTGCTGCGCATCCTCCAGCGGGAGAAAGCCCACATGGTCATTGTGGTGGACGAGTACGGCGGCACCGAGGGCCTGGTCACCCTGGAGGATATCGTGGAGGAGCTGGTGGGCGAGATCTGGGACGAGCACGACGAGGTCATCGAGGAGTTCAAGAAGCAGGAGGACGACAGCTACCTCATCTCCTGCTCCGCCGATCTGACCGACCTCTTTGACCTGTTCAAGATAAAGGGGGAGTGCGACTCCAACACCATCTCCGGCTGGGTGATGGAGCAGATCGGCCGTGTGCCTGAGGAGGGCGACCGCTTCGTCTCCGACGGCCTGGACGTGACGGTGACCAAGGTGGACCACCGCCGGGTGCTGGAGATCCGGGTGGAGGTGCTCCCGGAGGAGACGGACAACA
>DXTB01000030.1:11511-12952 GCA_019410105.1 Clostridiales bacterium
GGCCCAGTAGGCCGCCATGCTCTCGCCGGGCTGGCCAGTGACCTCGTGGGAGAGGTAGGCCGTCAGTGCCTCCGGCGGCGTCCAGGCCAGGGCGGCGGCCTCGGTGTCAAACTCCACCTCGGCGTAGTAGAAGCCGCTCTCCAGGGCGGGATCGACTTGGTTGACCTCCAGCGTGAGGCCGCCGGGGAGGGGATAGCGGCGCTGCTCCTTTTCGATCATGGGGCCGGACAGCATGGCCATGAGGCGGAGGTAGCGCCCCTCATCCACGTCCACCTCCACCTCCTCCCGGGCCAGGCCCGCGCCCCCCTTGAAGCAGAGGACGTAACGGGTCTCCCCGCCCAGGACGGCCTCCCGGCGGATGCGGATGGCGGGGCGGACGGCAAAGTAGCCCTGATCCATTTGAAGGACGGCGGAGGGGGTCAGGGCGGGCCAGCCCTCCACCAGCCAGCGGCGTTCAATTTCCATGCAGAAGGCCTCCTCAGAAGGGCAGGGTCACGATGGCGGGCACCAGAAGGGGAACCGCCAGGGACAACACCACGCCGGAGGTAAAGGAGTAAATGGTAATGCGCTCGTGGGTGGCGCCCACCACCACGGGGAGCACCGTATCCATGGCCGCCGCACCGGGCAGGGAGGCGCACTCCACATAGCCCACGTATTTGGCCACGATGGGGATGGTGATGATGGCGAAGATCTCCCGCATCACGTTGGACAGGAAGGCCACGGCGGACACCGACAGGGAGTAGGGGGCCAGCAGGGTGGGGGCCAGGGAGTACCAGCCCAGGCCGGAGGCGGCGGCCATGGAGTCCTTCACCCCCAGTGGGAGGACGAGGCCGGCCAGGGCGGCGAAGGCCAGGGAGCCCGCGCACACCGCCACCGGCACCAGCAGCACCTGGAAGCCAGCGGTCTTGATGTCGGCCAGCAGGGTGCCCTGCTTGCCCATGTCCATGCCCACCATGAAGAGGAGCAGGTAGAGGCCGAAGCTGATGACCGTGCCGCAGTGGGCGGTGACGGCGGCGGGGAGCACGAAGCGGCCCGCCAGCATTCCCAGCACCACGGCAATGACAATGAGGAAGGTGAGGGAGTTGTCCGCCTTGCCGCCGTGGTGGGCCTCCTCCTCCCGGGCGGCCTCGCTGCCCCGGGGCAGGCCGTAGTGGTCCAGCTTGAGCACGAACCGCCGCAGCAGGGTGAGGCACAGCAGGGAGCCGGCCATGGCCAGCACCGTGATCACCAGGGCCGCCAGGCCGATCTGGCCCAGGGAGGAGACCACCTCGTCGTTGGCGCCCAGGTTGACGCCCAGGGTGACAATGAGGATCATGAGGGCCGCGAACTGGAGCTTGCCCACCCACACCAGGGGACGGCTGCGCAGAGCCTTGCGGGAGCCCAGAAAGGCGCCCACCACCACCAGGCCGATGTAGATTGCCAGATTGCTCAGGGTACTGAG
>DXTB01000031.1:0-5786 GCA_019410105.1 Clostridiales bacterium
CTCCGCGCTTCTACTTATACATATCCAAAATCGGGCCGACCTGGTCGGGGGTGAGGCGGCCATAGACGTCATTATTGATCATCATGACCGGGGCCAGACCGCAGGCGCCCACGCAGCGGCAGGAGTCCAGGGAGAACTTGCCGTCCGGGGTGATGGCGCCGGGGACAATGCCCAGCTTCTGTTCCACGGCGTTGAGCACGGCGGCCGCGCCCTTGACATAGCAGGCGGTGCCAAGACAGACGGAGATCTGATACTTTCCCTTGGGGTTCATGGAGAACTGGGCGTAGAACGAGGCAACCCCGTACACCTCGGACAGGGGGATGTCCAATCCTTCGGCCACCATGATCTGAACCTCCTCGGGCAGATAGCCGAAGATTTCCTGAGCGGCTTGGAGCACCGGCATGGTGGCACCTGGCTGTCCCCTGTGCTCGGCGATCACCTGCCGCAGGCGCTCCTCCTGTTCCGGGCTTCCGCGGTAGGGGACGACGGTTTTGCAGTTTGGCATGGATGCGTCCTTCCTTTCTGAAACTGGTTAGTTTAGTTTCACTTTTTCTATTATAACGCCAAATCTTTTCTTGTAAAGACTGTCCAAAATGGCAAAATGTGAACTATTAAGTTCAAAAATTAGCCCAAGAAAAAATGAAGGGTAGAAAAAAACCGCTCCGTTGGGCAGGGCGGGCGTATCGGAGTGGCGTCGAATACAGACCATGCACAGGAAAGCGGTTCTTTATTGTTAAATCTTTAACGAAAGCGAGTATAACATATCTAACTATGTTTGTAAAGAGAAAAATTTACCTTGTACCCTGCAGCCAATAGAGAACGGCGGCAGCCGTCCGCTCCGGCAGCTCCATGGCGTGCTCCGCCTCCCAGACCTGATCCAGGTAGTGGGCGTCAGAGTTGGTGATGAGCCGAAGCCCGGCCAGGTCCGGGCGGAGGCGGAACTCCGGCGGGCATTGGCGGGATACTTCCGCCAGCGGGAATCCCAGCTCCGGCATCCACAGGCCAAGCACCCCCAGAAGAGAGAAGGAGGGGCGGTCGATGTGTGCAGGAAAGGCAGCTCCACCAAAGGCGGCGGCCAGCCGGGATACCTCCTCCAGGCCGATGTCGGTGTGTCCGGCGAGGAAGCGGGGGTCCTCTCCCAACACCAGATTTCCCGCGTCCATATAGATTTGATGGCCAAAGACGGCGGGGTGATTGGACAACGGGGGCAGGCGGCGGGATACATACGCCTCGAACTCCTCCCCGTGATAGGGGGTGGGGAAGAGACAGACTACGTGGATCTCCTCCCGGGTGCACAGCTCCATCCCCGCCAGAGCCAGCAGGCCCCGCTCCTCCGCCGCCCGGCAGAAGGCGGCGCAGTTGCCGCAGGTGTTGTGGTCGGTAAGGGCCACAATATCCAGCCCCGCCAGCGCGCACATGGCCGCCAGGTTGACGGGGGTCATGTCCTCACTGCCGCAGGGCGACAGGCAGGAATGGAGGTGGAGATCGTAGTAATACTTCATGTAGAACTCCTTTTCGAGATAACGGGAAGGCGTCGTGCCTGTCGCCCGAAACGCGCCGGAAGGCGCGCCCGAGCGTTTTCGCCGGAGCGAAAACCTCGCCGCAGGGCGGATTCACTCCGCCCGAGGGAGAAAAAAGGGGCCCCCGCCCGGCTGAGCCGGGTGGGGTGACAGGCAGGAGTGAAGGTGGAGATCGTAGTAATACTTCATGTAAAACTCCTTTTCAGGATAACAAAACGGCATCGTGCCTATCGCCCGAAGCGCGCCACAAGGCGCGCCGAGGGTTTTCGCGGAGGCGAAAACCTCGCCGCAGGGCGGATTCACTCCGCCCGAGGAAGCAAAAGGGGGTCCCCGCCCGGCGTTGCCGGGTGGGGCGACAGGCAGGAGTGTAGGTGAAAATCGTGGAAATACTTTGTGTAGAATTTGCTTTTAAAATAACAAAATGATATCGAGTGAGGAGGCATTACCCGGCAGCCAGCGCCCCGGACAAACGGGCGGCGGTGTCAAAGGTATCCTGTCCGGCCCCCAGCAGATTGACGCCCTTCTCCTGAGCGCGGCGGAGCAGGTCGCCGTCGGGGGCGACCCCCTCGGTGAGAATGACGCAGGAGACCTCAGCCATGAGGGCCACGGCGGCCACATTCTGGTTGGACATGATCGTGAGCCAGGCGGCGTCCTGTCCGGCCCGGCCCAGCACCCAGCTCAGCAGGTCTCCGGCGTAGCCGCCGGAAACCGGGCGGTCGGGCTGGGCCAGATGGAAGGGGGTCAGGGAGAGGGCTTCGGTCAGTTCGCGTACCGTCATAAAAAACTCCTCCTTGTTGTATAAAGAGGCCGCCGTGAGACGCAGGGCGCTTCACGGCGGCGGTAGGGTCTATTCGGACGGCTCCTGGCGGCGGCGGAAGGGCGGGGGCAGGTAGTCGTCCGCCTCCTCCTTGCTGCCCGCCATGGAGCGCATGCGCTCCCGCACCTTGAAAATGCAGTCGTCCTCCGAGGCGCGGCCCAGCACCACGTCCTCCGCGAAGGCCCGGCAGGAGGGCGCTCCGCAGGAGCCGCAGTGGAGGCCGGGCAGGTGGGACTCCAGCTCCTGGATACGCAACTGTTTGCTGATGGCCATCTCCCGGTCCTGATCCAGCACGAAGGTAGGTAAGTACTGTAGCTCCTTGTCCCTCCGCACGATATCCCGCGCCTCTCCATGAAAGAGGAAACGGTTGCGGGAGACCGGCAGACCCTTGAGCAGGCCCTTGATGCGAAGCTTGGCCGCGTAGGGATTCTCCACATTGAAGCAGCCCCCCACGCACCCCTGGGTGCAGGCTGACAGCTCCAGAAAATCGGCCTCCGGCAGACGGCCGTCTTCGATCTCCTCCAGCATGCGGATGACGTTCTGAATACCGTCCACCGCCACGCAGCGCTCCCCCAGGCGGGCGGCGCTCTCGCCGCCGCAGGAGGCCCAGCCCAGGCCTAGGATACCGGCGGAGGCCATGGGGGTGATCTCCTCCAGCTCCCGCATGGGATTGAGCAGGCGCAGGTAGATGTCCCGGATGGCGAAGGCCCCGTCCAGCACCGGGCGGCTGAGCCCCTCGGAGACCCGGGCGGCCGTCACCTTGGAGGAGCAGGGCACGATGGCGAATACGCCGATGGCCTCCGGCGGCAGGCCGGTCTCCTCGGCTGCCTCCCGCCGGGCCAGAATGGCGGCCAGCTCCATGGGCAGAATGGTACAGGCCACATGGCCCATGAGCTTGGGGAAGCGCATGCGGATGAGGCGGAGCACTGTGGGACAGGAGGAGGAGATCTGGGGCGTCACCTTGGACGGGCCGCCGCTGATGCTCTGCCGCTCAAAGTCGGAGATCATCTCGGCGGCCTTAGCCACCTCATAGACCTTGTGAAAGCCGATCTTCAACAGGCCGTTGAGCACAATATCCACGCTGTCCAGGTGCTGGAACTGCCCATACAGGGCGGGCTCCGGCAGGGCCACGCAGTATTGGTACTGCTTCAGAATGTCCAGACTGTCGCCCACCGACTTGATGGCCTTGTGGGGACAGATGCGGATACAGCTTCCGCAGTCGATGCACCGGTCGGGCAGAATGGTGGCCTTGCGGCCGCGGACCCGGATGGCCTCGGTGGGGCAGCACTTGATGCAGGTGGTGCAGCCCCGGCAGCGCTTCAGCTCCAGGACCACCGAATGTCTCATGGACATGGAGCCGCGTCACCTCGCTTTTCCAAGCTCATCGCGCTCAGGAAACCTTGATTTTAACCGTAACGGTGGTACCCTTGCCCACCTCGGTGTCAATGGTCATCTCGTCGGAGTAGCGCTTCATATTGGGCAGGCCCATGCCAGCGCCGAAGCCCAGCTCCCGGGCGGTCTGCCCGGCGGTGGAGTAGCCCTCCTGCATGGCCTGCTCCACGTCCGGGATGCCCGGCCCGGTATCGGTCATGCGGATAACAATCTGATTGGCGTCCACCTCCACCTCGGCCTGGCCGCCGTCGGCGTGGATCACCATATTGATCTCGCCCTCATACATGCAGATGGACGCACGGCGGATCACGTCCTGGGGCAGTCCCAGCTTCTTCAGCGTCAGCTTCATTTTGCTGGAAGCCTCGCCGGCCTCGATCAGATCGCCGCCCTCCACAGGGTAAACCAGTCTAATTGTCTCCATCACAATTCCCTCGCAATCCATTGGAATATAACAGGCCGCACGCCTCGTACATACGCTTGGGGCAGGTCATAACTACAATGTCACGCTCCTCCGCCAGAGACAGAATGTCCGGCCCCGGCACCTTACCCCGCACAAAGACAATACATTTCATCTCCACCATATCTGCGGTGCGCACCACCTGGGGGTTGACCAGGCCGGTGAGCAGCAGCGCCTGGTTCTTGACAAAGGCCAGCACATCGCTCATGAAGTCGCTGCCGCAGGCGGAAAAAACCTCCCGGTCCAGATGCTCCTCCCCCCACAGCACCTCGGCGTGCAGAATCGTCTTGATATCAGACAGCCTCATTGGCCACTCCTCCTCCCGGAAGGGAAAACTAAACTGTAAGTTCAATGGTATTGTACCACAAACCGGCGCAAAGTGCAAAGGGTTCGTTGAAATATTCACAAAGTTTTGAGATTGAACGGCTTGGTTTTAGTCAATCCGTGCAGTTGACAGTTGGATAGGGCATCCGATATAATATACTTTAACGGAGTAAAGCGATAACCCGGTGCGAAGCCCCGTTCTATTTCAAATTGGAATATCGAGGAGGCCATCTGTCATGGGAAACGAACGTGTTTACAACTTTTCCGCCGGCCCTTCCATGCTGCCGCTGGAGGTATTGGAGCGGGCAGGAGCCGAGATCACAAACTACCAGGGCTCCGGCATGTCCGTCATGGAGATGAGTCACCGCTCCAAGGTGTTCCAGAAGATCTTTGACGACACCAAGGCCAAGCTGCGCGCCCTGCTCAACGTGCCGGAGGGATACCAGATCCTCTTCCTCCAGGGCGGCGCCTCCACCCAGTTCTCCATGGCGCCCCTGAACCTCATCGGGGCCACCGGCAAGGCCGACTACGCCGTGACCGGCAACTTCTCCAACATCGCCTACAAGGAGGCGCAGAAGTACGGCCAGATCCATCTGGCCGCATCCTCCGCCGACAAAAACCACACCTACATTCCCCAGCAGAGTCAACTGGAGCTGGACCCTGAGGCCAGCTATTTCTACTACTGCGCCAACAACACCATCTACGGCACCGAGTGGCAGTATGTCCCGGAGACGGGCGGCGTGCCCATCGTGTGCGACATGTCCTCCGACATCCTCTCCCGCCCCGTGGACGTGTCCAAGTACGGCGTCATCTTCGCCGGCGCCCAGAAGAACATGGCCCCTGCCGGCCTGACGGTAGTGATCATCAAGGAGGAGCTGGCCGGGCATGAGCTGCCCTTCACCCCCCTGATGATGAACTACAAGACCATGATCGACAAGGACTCCATGTACAACACCCCGCCCTGCTGGTGCATCTATATGCTGGGGCTGGTCCTGGACTGGCTGGAGGAGCAGGGGGGCATACCCGGCATGGAGGCCATCAAGCACAAAAAGGCGCAGATGCTCTATGACGTGATCGACTCCTCCCGGCTCTTCACCTGCGCCGTGGAGCCCGGCTCCCGCTCCGATATGAACGTGGTGTTCCGTACCGGCAGCGACGAGCTGGACGCCAAGTTTGTGCAGGAGAGCGTGGCCGCCGGCTTTACCAATCTGAAGGGCCACCGCTCCGTGGGCGGCATGCGGGCAAGCATCTATAACGCCATGCCCACCGAGGGCGT
>DXTB01000031.1:5886-11755 GCA_019410105.1 Clostridiales bacterium
GCTCCGTGGGCGGCATGCGGGCAAGCATCTATAACGCCATGCCCACCGAGGGCGTGGAAAAGCTGTGCGACTTCATCCGGGCATTCGATAAGAACAACTGAGCGTTCGGCTTACCCTGGGGCCCTGCAAAGTGGGGCGCGGCTTACGCCGCGTACAGGCATTTTGGCCAGCGGACAAAATCTTGCCGCAGGGCGGATTCACTCCGTCCGGGGAAGTAAAATCAGGGGCTCCCATGGAAGGCGTGTAGTTTCATCCAGGCATTTGATAAAAACAATGAAGGGGAGAGGGCTATATGTATCGCATCAAGACACTGAATAAGATTTCCCCCGCCGGGCTGTCCGTACTGGACCAGACCCGCTACACCATCAGCACCGATGTGGAAAACGAGGACGGTATTTTGGTCCGCTCGGCGGACATGCACGACTATGCATTCCCCGATGCCCTGCGGGCCGTGGCCCGGGCGGGCGCGGGCACTAATAACATCCCCATCGACCGCTGCTCCGAGGCGGGCATCGTGGTATTCAATACCCCCGGCGCCAACGCCAATGCGGTGAAGGAGCTGGCGGTGTGCGCTCTGCTGCTGGCCTCCCGAAAGATCAGCGACGGCGTGGCCTGGGTGAAGGAGCAGGCCGCCGCCGGGGCGGACGTGGAGCAGGCGGTGGAGAAGGGCAAGAGCCAGTTTGTGGGCCCGGAGCTGTCCGGCAAGATGCTGGGCGTCATCGGCCTGGGGGCCATCGGCGTGCAGGTGGCCAACATCGCCACCAAGCTGGGCATGACTGTGTTCGGCTACGACCCCTTCCTGTCGGTGGACGGAGCTCTGTCCCTGTCCCGGCTGGTCCACCGGGCCATGGATCTGGAGACCATTTATAAGAACTGCGACTACATCACCCTCCACGTGCCCCAGACCCCCGAGACCAAGGGAATGTTCAACGAGGACGCATTCCATATGATGAAGGGCGGCGTACGCATCCTCAACCTGGCGCGGGGCACCCTGGTCAACGACGACGACATGCTGGCCGCCCTGGACAGCGGCAAGGTGGCCTGCTACGTCACCGACTTCCCCAACGGCAAAATCCTGCGGGGCAAGAACGTGGTGGCCATCCCCCATCTGGGGGCCTCCACGCCGGAGAGCGAGGAGAACTGCGCCGTCATGGCGGCCCAGGAGCTGAAGGACTATCTGGAGAACGGCAACATCCAGAACTCGGTGAACCTGCCCACGCTGGTGCAGCCGTGGAGCGGCGTGTCCCGCCTGTGCATCATCCACCGCAACGCCCCCGGCGCCATCGCCAGCATCACCGGGGTGCTCTCCAAGGACGGGGTAAATGTGGCCAACATGACGAACAAGTCCAAGAAGGACTATGCCTATACCGTGGTGGACGTGGACAGCCGCATTGGCGAGTCCGTGGCCGACACCATCCGCGCCCTGGACGTGGTGTTGCGGGTGCGCCTGCTCAATCACTAAACATGCAACGGAGGATCACTGAGATTCTCTTTCACGTTGGAGCAAACGACTCCTGAAAGCGCTTTGAAATTTAAAAAGTCCAACAGGTTTTATCAGAGTTTCGCCGCATACAGGAGGCGGAATCAAACGAAAAGACGAAAATTCCGGGGACATGTGCCTCGGAATTTTCTTTTCTGGGTCCAAACGTATATGTGCGGCGGGCCGCATCTCCACTCAAAAATTCTTGCATGATAAGAAATGTCTCAAAGCGTTTCTGTACGCTGGGCGGCGAAGCGGAGCTTCGCCGCCGTTTGCGTTTGCAAGGAGAAGGATCTCCTGCATCAACAGGAAAAACAAATAAAAATATGAATCTTATATTGCGGGTATTTGGTAAATCCGCTATATTGAGAGACGGACCCGGCATCTGGTTGGAGTGTGGAGCACGTCCTGCGCAGCGTGTCTGTGGGGGACGTGTATTGGTTGAGAAGGGAGGCGGCAGTGAGAGATAGCCGGGGGATGTCATAGCCTGGGCTCCATGGCCCAGATCCCTGCGGAGTCGGGAGGATATTTCAAAGGAGGATATACGAAGTGAAACTGCACAAGAAGCAACTTGGTAGTGCGCTCTCCCTGTTCCTGACGCTTTCGATACTCTTATCCATGCTGGCGCTGCCCGCCATGGCAAAGGCCCCGGCGGAGGGCGCCACCCTGACCCTGGACGATACGCTCCTCACTTTGGATCAGAGCGAGGAAACCTTTGTTGCCACCCTGAAAGTCCCTGTGTCCCAGGAGCAGAAGAACTGGGCGGATAATCAGTGGAAGGACTGGGCGGACTCCATCCAGTGGAGCCTGACCCGTGACAAGGTAGATGTTCAGAGTCCGGAGTACTATCCCAATATCTATACCGGTGACGATCTGGAAATTGGATGAGCTGGGGCCACATCAACCAGCACGGCGCCGACGGCGAGCCTTATTTTTCTCTGGAGGAGCCTGAATTCTCCGTCCGGGATGGCTTTGTCACCGTGGTTCAGCAGTTCAGCCATGGGATCTTTTTCAACATGAAGGATGAAACTCTGCCCCTGGTGACGAACTCCCTGCAGGCCATCGGCAGCAACACCTTCCGCTACGCCCGCAACGTCTGGCCCAGCTTTATCGGTAACTATGAGCTGGCCGCCCGCGTGGACGGGGAGAAGCTGGCTGGTACTCCGATGGAGATTAACGTCTATGAGAGCAACGTCCGCTATGACGAGCTGTATCATGAGCTGATGGAGATTAAGGGGCTGGCCGAGGCGAATGGCCGCTATTTCGACGTGCAGTCCTTCGGCAAGAGCACTGACGGCCGCGACCAGTGGTATGCCGTGGTGTCCGACAGCGCCGAGTCCGTTGAGAGCTTCAAAAAGATGAATGCCCAGGCCCAGTCCGACCCCGAGGCCGTGCTGGAGGCCATTGAGGGCGGCATGGATTACCGCATGCCCATCATGAGAACAACTGCCACCCCGATGAGGCCGGCGGCGTAGATGCCCACACCAACCTGCTGCGCACCCTGGCCACCGAGGACACGGTGACCTGGAACACCATCACCGGTCTGACCGGCGGCAAACAGGTGGACATGGGGATGTACGATCCCAAGATCGTGGACTTCGCGCTGGAGAGCGATGACGGCGGCACCGAGTACGCCTTCACCGGCTACGGACTGAAAATCAGCGCTACCACCATCAACGGCAATGGAAACGACGGCCGCACCGATGCCAGCGAGTACTACACGTTCAGCGAGGATAAGCAGATGAGCGTGGACGAGATTCTGGACAACCTGATCATCATTGTCGTGCCCGATGAGAACCCTGACGGCCGTACCTACAATACCCGCCCCAACGGCAACGGCTTCGATCTGAACCGTGACGCCTCTAACCAGACCCAGGCGGAGACAAGCAACATCGCCCGCCTGATCTGCCAATGGAATCCCGTGACCTTCATCGAGTTCCACGGTTTCACCGCTCAGTTCCTGTGTGAGCCCTGCACCCCGCCCCACGAGCCTAACCTGGAGTATGACCTCTTTGTGGAGCAGTTTCTGCTGGGGGCCGAGGCCTTCGGCAATGCCGCCCTGGCCACCATGTCCGTGCAGCACAAGGATGAATTTGAGACCAAGTATCAGACCTACTATACCCCCCTGCGCGATAGCTATGATGCCGAGACCGGCTGGGACGCCTGGGATGACCTGAGCACCAACTACACACCCAGCTATGCCATGCTCAACTGCGGCTCCATGGGCTTCACCATCGAGACTCCCTCCGGCGGGGAGAGCTCTGTCCGCTTACTGGAGAGCGGCATGTATGGCCTGTGGCAGTTCCTGTCCGACTGTAAGGATACCTGCTATGAGGCGCAGCTGGAGTTCTTCCGCCGCGCCGTGAACAACGAGGATCACCGCGACAAGATGGAGCAGTGGTACGTGGACATGAGCAACCAGACCCTGACGGAGGATACCTGGCGGGTGCCTTATGCGGGCAATGGCAAATACTTTCCCGAGTACTATGTGCTCCCCGTGGACGCGGCCGCCCAGCGTGACCCCGCCGACGCCTATGCCATGGCAGAGTTCCTGATCCGCAACGGCGTCCAGGTTTCCCGCCTGACCAGGGACACTGCGGTGGACGGCGTGACCTACAAGGCCGGCTCCCTGGTCGTGGATATGTATCAGGCCAAGCGCAACTACGCCAACTGTGTCCTGAACCAAGGCTATGACGCCTCCGCCTCCGGTTTCCCCAGCCTGTACTCCGAGTCGGTATCCAGTTTCCCCAACATGCGCGGCTTTGACTGCGCCCCCATCGACACCGTTGGGGCCTTTGAGGGGGCTCTGGAGGCGGTCACGGAGGTTCAGTCCGCCAGCCAGAGCACCGGCTCCGGCTCTATCGCCCTGCTGGCCAACAACGGCACCGAAACCGTCCGTACCGTCAATGCGTTGCTGGCCTCGGGCAAGACGGTGGGCATGGTAACCGAGGGCGCCAATAAGGGCGACTTTGTCGTGCGCGCCTCCGATCTGGCCGCCGTGGAGCAAGAGTATGCGTTGGTGATTACCCTGACCGAGCAGATGCCCGCTGCCCGCGCTATCTCCGCCCCCACCCTGTATCTGGCCGGCCGCCACGCCGCCTTCGGCGACGACAAGGTGACTTCCGGCTACTATACCAAGTGGTTTGCCGACGGATACGGCTTCATCAACTATGACAACATCCATAACAACGGCACCTCCAACTACGATGTGATGGCCTACACCAAGCACATGGGCTTCCGGGTGACCGACGATCCCGCCAAGGCGGATGTCATAGTGGGCTCCGTGGCGTTGGACAGCGGCACCTGGGGCGAGGCCGCGGTGGAGGCCGTGAAGAGCGGTACCCCCTACATCGCAACCGGTGCCTCTACTTTGGACTACCTTCAGACTCTGATTCCCGGCCTGACCTACGAGGAGAAGGGCCAGGAGGCCCTCCACCGCGTCACCTACCCCAGCGACAGCCTGGTGACCGCCAGTCAGACTGGCGACGGTGATCATGTCATCTACACCCTCAACTGCGCGGTGCTCACGGGCTACCCGGAGAACGCCGAGGTGCTTATCCGCGCCCAGGAGAAGGACAGCTTCATCGTCGGCTGTATGGCCGGCGGCAGCATGGACAACGGCGTGGAGGCCATTGCCTGGACGGACGGCACGATGGATATCACCGTATTTGCCAATTCCATTGTCAACCGCGCCCACCAGCAGGACGACTACCTCTTTGCCTCTAATGCCATCTTTTCGGAGATGCTGGCCGACGAGCCCCTGGAGTTCTCCGCCGTGACCCGCGGCACGCTGGCCCAGGAGCTCTATGAGCGGGAGGGCAAGCCCACCGGCGGCGCGGCCGGCTTTGACGATATGGCGGAGGACGCAGCGTACGCGGACGCGGTGAACTGGGCGGCCTCCGAGGGGATCATGAAGGGTTACAGCGCCGCAGCGTTTGGCCCCGGGGACAGCCTGACCCGTGAGCAGCTGGCAGTGGTTCTGTACCGCTATGCGCAGAAGAAGGGCTATGAGCTGGCGCAGGACGGCCCCGCCCTCAAGGACTTCACCGACGGAAATGCGGTGTCCGGCTGGGCCTTGGAGGCCATGACTTGGGCAGTGAACACCGGCGTACTTACCGGCAAGGAGGACGGCACACTGGCGCCTCAGGGCGCCGCCACCGCCGACGAAGTGACCCAGGCGCTGGAGCGCCTGGCCGCTGCGGCCGGCTGAGCCTGTTTTCCCGCAGGACCGCGGCCCACACGACACAGAGAGAAGCCCGGCGCATCTGCGCCGGGCTTTTCCTGTGGGGCAGAGCAAAAAATGGGGCGGATGCGTCAGGTTTCCGGGCTTGGAACCGTACTGTAAGGTGAAAGGGGGCGAACCAATGGAGGAGGTTTTGGATCATAACC
>DXTB01000032.1:0-7359 GCA_019410105.1 Clostridiales bacterium
TTTTATTTTGTTGAGTTGGAGATATACCCCCTCTCGATTGGAGTGATACCGGTGAGCCTGATAGCCTGTACCAGTGCGTGTGTCTATCAACAGGACGGATACTGCACATTGGAGCGCGCATCCTCCTGCGGCGTGCCCTGTGCGGAATCTCCTTGCGTCAATTTTGTGCCACGGCGGAACTGCGGTACAACCGCGCCGCCTACAAAAGCGCGGCCAGCGCCTCACGGATGTTGCGAACCGGAATGAGCTGCAGGCCATCCGGGGTGTCCAGCTTTCCGCCGGTACGGGCTGGGATCAGGCACTTTGTGAACCCCAGACGGCGCACCTCGCTCAGCCGCTGGCCCAACGCATTGACTGAGCGCAGCTCTCCGGTCAGGCCAACCTCGCCGATGGCGGCCAGATCTCCAGACACGGGCTTGTCTCGGAAGCTGGAAGCCAGTGCGACGATCATGGCTAGGTCGGCGGCGGGCTCGTCCAAAAACAAGCCGCCGATGACGTTAATATAGGCGTCACAGGAACTGACCATCAGTCCACCCCGCTTTTCCAGAACAGCCAGCAACAGATTCGCCCGGTTGAAGTCGAAGCCGTTGGCGGTCCTGCGCGGTACATTGAAGCTGGTGGGCGCCAGCAGGGCCTGTACCTCGGCCAAAACAGGCCGCACTCCCTCCATGACGCAGGTGACGCAGGTGCCAGGGGTGTCCTGAGGCCGTCCCGAGAGCAGCATTTCTGAGGGATTGGGCACTTCGCTCAGGCCAGAGTCCTCCATCTCAAAGACGCCGATCTCATTGGTGGCGCCGAAACGGTTCTTTGCCGCGCGCAGAATGCGGTAGGAGTTCTGCTGCTCACCTTCGAAATAGAGCACGCAGTCCACCATGTGCTCCAGCACCTTGGGGCCTGCGATAGACCCCTCCTTATTGACGTGTCCGATGACAAAGACGGTGATCCCCTGCCCCTTCGCCAACTGCATCAGCGCCATAGTACAGTCCTTTACCTGTCCTACGCTGCCGGGAGCGGTGGTCAGATCCCCGTTGTAGAGGGTCTGGATGGAGTCCACAATTAGCACGTCTGGCTTCAGCTCGTTGACCGACTCCAGCACATCCTCCAGGTTGGTCTCAGCCAGAAGGTACATTCCCTCTCCACGGACATGGAGCCGCTCCGCCCGCAGCTTGATCTGCCGCTCCGACTCCTCCCCGGAGACATAGAGCACAGAGGCAAAACGGCACAGGTTGTCGCAGATCTGGAGCATCAGGGTGGATTTGCCGATGCCGGGGGCACCCCCTACCAGCACCAGAGAGCCCTTCACCGCTCCCCCGCCCAGCACCCGGTCCAGCTCATTCATCCCGGTTTCAAAGCGGAGCTCGTGGGTGGTTTCCACCTCGCGCATGGGCCTGGGCCGGTTGCCGGTTCCCCGCAGGCCGCCCCCAGCGACAGAGGCGGCGGCCGCACTCCTTTTTTTCGGCTCTGCCGGCCGCTCCACAAGGGTATTCCATGCCCGGCAGGCGGGACATTGGCCGGACCACTTTGGGGTTTCATTTCCGCACTCGGTACAATAAAACAGTGTTTTTGCTTTCATTCTGAGGCGACGCCTCCCTTTTGTAGTGAAAAGCCTTCCCCTCTCCCCTCCTCGTCCAGCCATTGCAGCCAGGAGGCGGCCAAGGCGGAGGCCAGCTTGGTCTGATAGGCGCCGGATTGCAGCAGCAGATCTTCCTCTGCATTGGACAGGAAGCCGCATTCCACCAGGATCGCCGGACAGGTGATGTGGTTCATCAGATAGACGCTGTCCGGGATGGGCTTTGCCTCACGGGTGTTGCCCGGGTCCAGTGCGGCCCGCAGTGTCTCCTGTGTGAGTTGTGCCAGAGGTTGACTGAGCTCTCCGTTGGAATAGAACACCTGAGCGCCGTGGTACTTCCCGTCCGGAAAGGTATTCTGGTGTACGCTGAGCAGGACAGCATGCTCCGTCTCCTCGATCCGGGCCACACGGTTGTGGAGGTCGGAGACTTTTTTCTCCCGGAGGGTTTGCGCGCTGTCATCATGGAGGGAGATATCCTCACTGCGCAGCAGAAGCGGCGCCTCGCCGTACAATCCCAGAAGCTGATCCAGCTTCTGCACAATGGCCAGATTGATTCCGCTCTCCGGCACACCGGAGAGCGAGACCGCGCCTCCATCCTCCCCGCCGTGACCTGCATCCAGAACCAGGGTCTGTCCACCGCTGCGGATGGGAGAAAAGGTCGCCAAAGCAGCCCGGCCCGGCCAGAACCAGAAAAAATAGACTGTACCGACGGCCAACGCGGCCAGCAGGACCCAGCTTCCAATTTTCTGCATATCAAACGCCCCCTCTCAGACACGGTATGAGAGGATATTTTTTATTATAACACACCTTACAGATTTTTGTTGCCTTTTGCGTGCAGACGCGATAGGATAAAGACAGGAAACAATGGAGGTGCTTTCTATGGTCGTTGACAAAATCGAGCATGCGTCCCTCTACTATGGTCTGGGGAAACGGTTTCAAACGGCATTGGAGTGGCTGGCTTCGGCGGACGTTGGCGCATTGACGCCTGGCCAGCGGGTGGACATCGACGGGGACAATGTGTTTGCAACGCTCTTTGAGGTGGACACGCTGCCGCCTGAGGCGTGCAAGCTGGAGTGCCACCAGAACTATGCGGATATTCAATATTTGCTCTCCGGCATGGAGGGTGCGGGCTATGCCCTGCCCGACGCGGAGCTTCGCGCGCTGAGTGAGTACGACTCAAAGGGAGACATCCAGTTTTATACGGCTGAGTGGGACACGCTCACCATCCGGCCGGGTACCTTCTACATCGTCTGGCCCCAGGACCTCCACGCTCCCCGTGTGGCGCTGGGACAGCCTGGGCCGGTGCAGCGCCTGGTGGCAAAGGTAAAATTAAAATAAAATACAGCGCAAGGCGGAAAAACCGGCTGTCGGCCGCCGCCTGATTTCAAAACCCGCCCCATCGCCCGCGTTCGGGCCGATGCGGGCGGGTTCCCTTTTTCTCTCCCTGCATAGAATGTGACGAAGGGGGCTGGTGGGAGCCGCCTCCCCCCTTCCCTCTTCAATTTATGTAAGGAGGAACTGCGTTTGTATCCCGACAATAATATGCCAAATACCTGCGGAGACGCCTGCGGTACTATGCCTGAGTGCGCCCCGCTGGCGGTCCCATATGTCCCCTTCCAGCAGACCAATCCCAAGCGCTACTCCCAGCAGGATGCGCTGAATAACGGTACGCTTTTCCCCGGCCTGAACCTCCCCTTCCGCGTTAAGCCGGACGCGGCAAAGGTGATGGGCGGCGCGCTGGCGGAGCTCCAGGCCCTGGAGTTTGTTCTGGTGGAGCTGGGCCTCTACCTGGACACCCACCAGGGCGACGCGGAGGCCTTTGAGCTCTATAAGCAGTATGCCGCAATGGAAAAAGAGGCCCGGGAGAAATACGAGGCCATGAACGGACCGGTCACCCAGATGGCCACGGCCAACGCGAAGACATGGGCTGCCTGGCTGAGTGAGCCCTGGCCCTGGAACTACCAGGAAGGAGGCATGAAGTAAATGTTTATTTACGAGAAGAAGCTGCAGTATCCGGTCAAGATCGCCAACTGCAACCCCAAGCTGGCCTCCTTCATCATCAGTCAGTACGGCGGGCCGGACGGCGAGTTGGGCGCCTCCCTGCGCTATTTGAGCCAGCGCTATTCCATGCCCTACCCTGAGCTTAAGGGCCTGCTGACCGATATCGGCACTGAGGAGCTGGGGCATCTGGAGATGATCGGCGCCATCGTCCATCAACTGACCCGCAATCTGAACGATGAGCAGGTGCGGGAGGGCGGCTTTGCGCCCTATTTCGTCGACCACACCACTGGCGTCTACCCCACCGCCGCCTCTGGCTTCCCCTGGAACGCCGCCTCCATGGCGGTCAAGGGCGATGTGATCTGCGACCTGTCCGAGGACATGGCCGCCGAGCAGAAGGCCCGGGTTACCTATGACAACATCCTGCGCATGTCCGACGATCCAGATGTCAACAACGTCATCCGGTTCCTGCGTGAGCGGGAGGTGGTTCATTTCCAGCGCTTCGGCGAGGCGGTGCGTCTGGCCAAGGAGAAGATGGACCAGAAAAACATCTACTTTACCAACCCGGCGTTTGACAAATAAAACCATTAGAGCCCCCGCACAGCTTTCGTGCGGGGGCTTTTCCTGTCGCCACTGGGCTTGCGTTTTTTGCCGCTTGGCGCTATGATCTAATATAGAAGAAAAAAATAAAGAGAAGCGGAAGAATTTCGTCAAATTCACTATAGCGAAAATGGAGTGGGCGCGTATGGCAGGGGTCCAATTGGAACATGTGGTGCGGGAGTACACCATGGGAAGGACAACTATTCGGGCGGTAGACGACATTAGCTTTACCATACCGGAGGGGAAATACACCATCATTTTGGGGGCCAGCGGCGCGGGCAAATCTACGGTACTCAACATCTTGGGCGGCATGGACTCCCCTACCTCCGGCCGGGTGACAGTCAATGGCAGGGAGATCTCCGGCTTCAACAAGCGTCAGCTTACGGAGTACCGCCGGGAGAGCATCGGCTTTGTCTTTCAGTTCTACAACCTGATGCCCAATCTGACGGTGCTGGAGAACGTGGAGCTGGCCAGCCAGATCTGTAAGAATCCTCTGGACGCCCGGCAGGTGCTGGCCATGGTGGGGCTGGGAGACCGGCTAAACAACTTCCCAGCCCAGTGCTCCGGCGGAGAGCAGCAGCGCGGCGCCATCGCCCGTGCGCTGGCCAAGAATCCCGATGTCCTGCTCTGCGACGAACCCACTGGGGCGCTGGACTACCAAACCGGAAAGGCTATTCTGGCCCTGCTGTACGATCTGTGCAAAAAGAGCCGGAAGACCGTGGTGGTGGTCAC
Organism: Clostridiales bacterium; assembly: GCA_019410105.1. The sequence goes on from DXTB01000032.1 coordinate 4,901, forward strand.
CCACAACGGGGCGCTGGCGCCGACGGCGGACGTGCTCATTCGGATGAAAAGCGGAAAAATCGAATCCTTTGAGGAGAATCCGAGCCCGGTGCCTGTGCAGGAGCTGGAGTGGTAGGATGATCTGGAAAAACTTTGTGCGGGATCTGCGCCGCACGGCCTCCCGCCTGATCTCGGTCAGCATCATCACCATGATCGCGGTGATGGTCTATACCGCCCTCAGCGGCATCCTCACCAATATAGAGCGCATCTCCGCCTCCTATCTGGAGGGGCAGAATGTGGCGGACTACTGGCTCACAGGCGTCAATCTGGACCAGGGGGACTGCCGGACGCTGGAGGGCATCGCAGGGGTGACCGGGGTGCAGCCCCGGGTAGTTCTGGACGCGGAGGAGCGCCACGACAGCGGTGTGACGCTCCAGCTCTATGCCGTCCCCGGGGACTACGCCATCAACACGCCCTATGTGGTGGAGGGCCGCCTGCCGGAGAGCAGCCGGGAGATCGTGCTCAGCGATACGCTGGCAGGGGCCCGGGGGCTCCATCCCGGGGACTGGTACGAGTTGACACTGACGGGAACCGGCCGGTACCTGCGGGTACGGATCAGCGGACTGGTCAAAGACCCGGAGTGCCTCTACTATGTGAATACCACAACGCCGGCCCCGGATTTGACCCACTATGCCTTTGCCTATGGAAATGAGACGCTTTTGCAGGAGCTGATGGGGGCAAACCGCTACAATCAGATCTGCATCACCACCGACGGAAGCCTCTCTGCGGCGCGGCTCCGGCTGGCGGTGGACGCGGCCCTGGGGGACCGGGTCGTGAACATCCTGTCACTGGAGGACAATACCCAGGCCTACTATCTGCTGGAGATGCGGGACAATCTGGCGCCCATACTCAACATTTTCCCGGTGCTCTTTTTCCTGTGCGCGGTGCTGATGATGGTGAGCACCATGAACCGGCTGATCGAGAACGCCCGCTCGGATATCGGAACCTTCAAGGCGCTGGGGTACTCTGACGCCAAAATCATGTGCTATTATCTGCTCCACGCCCTCCTGGTGGTCGTGGTAGGGTTCCCGGTGGGCGCATGGCTGGGGCGGTATGTATCCGCCCTGATCGTTTCCACCATCGCCATCGGGTGTGATCTGCCGCCCTATACGGTGGTACACGACTTTGCCGCCTGGGGGCGGGCTCTGGGGCTGACCGCCCTGTGCTGCATCGGGAGCGCCTGGCTGGTGGCCCGCTCGCTGCTGAAGGAGACCCCGGCCCAGTGTATGCGGCCCAAGCCGCCCAGGAGCACGAAGCCCGTGGCGCTGGAGCGGCTCGGCCCGGTCTGGCATCGGCTGGGCTTTAATCAGAAGTACATCATCCGCAATACCCTCCGCAACAAAGTGCGTATGGCCACCTGTATCTTCGGTATCGCCTTCTGTATGGCGCTGGTCTTTCTGGCCTTTGCTCTGCGGGACTCCATTCAGGCCTACTCGGACGCGCTGGCCGAGCGGCAGAACCGCTACGACCTCATGGTGGATCTGAGCACGTCGGTGACTGAGGGGCAGTACCGGCGGCTCGCCAATGACGTGGGTGTAACGGAGGCGGAGCTGGAGATGAGCACCGCCTGCTGGCTCTACACGGACTCGCAGCGGGCCACGGCGGCGCTCACAGTGACGGAGGATCAGGTCTCGCTGAAGCGGTATGACCCCTATGCCGAGGGCGCGCTCACCCTTCCGGGGAACGGGCTGGTGCTGGAGGAGTCCCTGGCGAATGAGCTGGGACTGCGGGCCGGCGACCGGGTGACGCTCCGGTTTGCCGGGGACAGCCGGTATTACTCCGTGTCCGTGGCGGAGGTCAACCGCTGTGTCAGCGGGGCCTGCCTGAGCCGCAGCCTGTGGCGGAGCCTGGGCCTGGCTTACACGCCCACGGCCGCCTACCTCACCAGCGATGGGCCGGAGGCGCTGGCCGAGCGGCTGGGGGACTATGACTTCGTGGACGCATGGCAGACCCGTCAGGCCGCCACAGCCGCCGCGGTGGAGCGGCTGAGCAGCATGTCCATGGTGGTCTATATCCTGATCCTGTTCGGCGGCGGGCTGGCCTGCATCGTCATTTACAATCTCGGTATCATGAGCTTCTTTGAGCAGCTCCGCAGTCTGGCGACTTTGATGGTGCTGGGCTTTTATGAGAAGGAGATCAAGACCCTTCAGTTAAGCGAAAACATCATTTTCGCCGTGTGTGGGATTCTCCTGGGCATCCCGTTGGGGGTTTCCCTGAACCGCATGATCCTGGTCTCCATCACCACCATGCCTCTGATGGAGGCTACCAGGCCGGCCTCTCTGGCCCTGTCCTGTGCGGTGACGCTCCTGTTCGCATTGGCAGTCAACGTGGTGATCGGGCGTAAAATGCGGGAGATCGACATGCTGGGCGCGCTCAAGAGCGTGGAATAACAAAGAGGTGGATGGAATGAAACGATTGAA
>DXTB01000032.1:7459-11754 GCA_019410105.1 Clostridiales bacterium
GTGGAATAACAAAGAGGTGGATGGAATGAAACGATTGAAACAGGGTGCGGCTGCGCTGACCGGTGTGCTGCTTCTGCTGAGCGGCTGCTCCGGCGGCGTGGATGAATACCAATGTGTGCATCCGGAGACCGGGACTCTGGTGCAGCAGCTTGTGGAGGGCACAGGGACGGTGAGCTATCGGGAGGAGTATTCCGTCATCCCTACCGTCAGCGCCAAGATCCTCTCCTGTTCCATCGAGGAGGGGGACACGGTTACGGCCGGACAGGTGCTCTATGTGCTGGACTCCGGCGCTCTGGAGGATCAGATCACCCAAGCCCGCCTGTCCCTGAACAGCGCGCAGGCATCCTATGCCCAGGCGGTGGACGCCTGTACGGATCTGACCGTTCCCGCCCATGCCTCGGGGACGGTGACGGAGGTCTATGTCCACGTGGGAGACTATGTGAATACGGGAACCGCCATCGCATCACTGGTGGACAGCGCCAACCTCACCCTGACGGTGCCCTTTGCGGCGGAGGACGCGGCGGCTATGGCCCCGGGCAATACCGCGGCGATCACCTTTCCAGGACAGGCAGGTACCGTCACTGGGACGGTAGAACGGGTGTACGACACGTCTACGGCACTCTCCGGCGGCCGAGAGGGCGTCTATGTGGAGTTTTCCTTCCGCAATCCGGGCGCGGTGCTGAGCGGGACGGCGGCTCTGGCCTCGGTGGGCGGCGCCGCCTGTATGGAGGCCGGAACAGTGGCCAACGCCACGGAGCAGTCCATCTACGCCACCCAGTCCGGCCAGGTGGCCTCTCTGCCCATCCAGGCGGGAACCGCCGTCACTGCCGGTCAGACGGTGATGACCTTGGAGAACGCCAGCCTGACCAACGCCGTAACCAACGCCTCTCTCTCGGTAGAATCGGCGCAGGTCAACCTGGCCCAACTGGAGGCCAAGCGGGCGGACTACACCGTGACGGCACCCGTGGACGGCACGGTGCTGGAGCGCCCGTTCAAGACCGGTGACTACGCGGCGGCGGCCACCTCCCTGGCCACCCTGGTCCAGCCGGATTCCCTGTGTGTCTCTGTGGAGATTGATGAACTGTATATCAATCAGGTGGGGGTTGGCCAACAGGCGCGGATCACCTTTGCGGACGGCCAGACCCATGAGGCGCGGGATTACGACGGGATTGTAAGCCGTATGGATGACACCGGCGTGTCCTCCGGCGGGGTGACGGACTACAGCGTAGAGATCAGCCTGACCCGTACCGAAGAGCTGAAGGCCGGGATGAACGTCACGGTGGAGATCCTGGTGGCCCAGAGCGAGGACTGCATGAGCGTTCCCTCTGAGGCGGTGACAGGCGGTGTGGTCCGCGTGCTGCGGGACGGCGCGCGGGAGCCGGTGGAGGTGCCGGTGGAGACCGGACTGTCCGGGGACGGCGTGACCGAGATCCGCTCCGGCCTGTCGCCGGAGGATTGGGTCGTCGTGGATGCTTATTAAGATGGGGTGTCGATAGGATGGGAAACGAAATCAAGACGGTATTGCTGAAATCAGTACAACTGTACGATCCAGATCCCAAGGGGATCTGCGACCTCTTTCTGTGCGGCGGGCGGGTCGCTGCCGTCGGCCGGGGGCTAGCCCCCAACCTGCCCGGCGTGGCCGTGCTGGACGGAAGCGGCCTGACGGCCTTTCCGGGCCTGGTGGATCAGCACGTCCACTTTACCGGCGGCGGCGGAGAGTGCGGCTTCCGCAGCCGTGTGCCAGAGCTGTCCCTCACGGATTTTACTACCGCGGGTGTCACCACGGCGGTGGGACTGCTGGGCACTGACAGCGCCACCCGCAGCCCAAAGGCCCTGCTGGCCAAGACCAAGGCGCTGAATGAGGAGGGGCTCACGGCCTATTGCCTGACAGGGGCGTATGACATCCCCTCCCCTACTGTCACCGGCTCCCTGAAGGATGATGTGACCTACCTCTCAGAGGTTCTGGGCGTCAAGGTGGCGCTGTCGGACCACCGGGGCGGCCACCCCACGCTTGAGCAGTTCATCCATATGGCCTGTCAGGTGCGGCTAGGGGCCCTGACCGCCGGAAAGCCCGGTGTGGTACACATCCATATGGGCAGCGGAAAACGGGGACTCGGCCTGGTCTATGACTTGCTGGAGGCCACGGATCTGCCCATCTGGCACTTCCGTCCCACCCACATGAGCCGTTGGCAGAGCGAGGCCGCGGCGTTTGCCCGGAAGGGCGGGATGGTGGACTTTACTGCCAATGCCGACCCAGAAAAGTGCGCCCTGCCTGTGCTGCGCACCATGGAGGAGGCGCCGCTGGAACGCATTACCATCAGCTCCGACGCCGGAGGGAGCATGCCGCGATGGTCGGAGGATCACTGTACCATGCTGGGCATGGGGGTGGGCAAGATGGACAACATCCTCCCCACCATCCGCTGTCTGGTGCGGGAGCACCGAGTCCCGCCCGAGCGGGCCATCCGTCTTTTGACGCAGAATGTGGCCGATGGGCTCTGCCTCTCACGCAAGGGCCGCCTGACAGTGGGAGCGGATGCGGATGTGCTGCTGGTGGACCGGGACTGGAACATCCACACGGTACTGGCCGGCGGAGAGATCATGGTGTCGGACGGGCAGGTGGTTAAACAACCCTATATTTCTTAAGAAAGCAAGTGGACGGCATTTGTGGCGGACTACCCCTTTAAGGCGGACTCCATGGAGCGTGAGTGGCGCTTTACCCTGACCGATCCGATTTGGAGTGTAACCAGGGCGCGTTTCGGCTGTGCATCTCCCCAAACGGCCAGGGGCGGGGGAGCGGATTGCGGAACCGTGCGCCGACCAGATCAGTATTCAGACGATGACCACCATGCTGATGGGATATAAGCGCCCGGACTACCTGGCCAAGATAGGGCGCCTGAACGCTGACGAAGCCACCATCGATATGCTGGAGGATACCATTGAGCAGCAAGCACCCTATATCTCCGACTATTTTTAAGAGGACGCGTCGCTTGGTGCCCTCTGCCTTAAAAAAGCATTTGCGTGCGCAATTGACCGCGCACGCAAATGCTTTTTTAGCCTGTCCTACGGCGGAACCGGGCGATTAAACCAGAAGAAAAGAGCGGGGAGAGAATTTCTCCTCTCCCCGCTTCCGGGCAGATGTTACGCCTTGCCGTCGCAGCCCAGCACATGGATGAGCTTGTGCTTGACCATCTCCTTGATGTTGGCCCGGGCGGGCTTCAGATACTCGCGGGGGTCGAACTTGTCGGGGTGCTCGGCAAAGAACTGGCGGATGGTGCCGGTCATGGCCAGGCGCAGATCAGAGTCGATGTTGATCTTGCACACGGCCAGACGGGCAGCCTGGCGGAGCTGCTCCTCAGGAATACCCACGGCATCGGGCATCTTGCCGCCGTTTTCATTGATCATCTTTACGTACTCCTGGGGGACAGAGGAGGAGCCGTGGAGCACGATGGGGAATCCAGGCAGGCGCTTGGAGACCTCGTCCAGAATGTCGAAGCGCAGAGGCGGGGGTACCAATTCGCCCTTCTCGTTGCGGGTGCACTGGTCGGCGGTGAACTTGTAGGCGCCATGGCTGGTGCCGATAGCAATGGCCAGGGAGTCGCAGCCGGTCTTGGAGACGAACTCCTCTACCTCTTCGGGATGGGTGTAGTGGGACTCCTCGGCGGAGACCTGCACGTCGTCCTCAATGCCGGCCAGCGCGCCCAGCTCGGCCTCCACCACCACGCCGTGGTCGTGGGCGTACTCGACCACCTTGCGGGTGATCTCGATGTTCTCGGCAAAGGGCTTGGAGGAGGCGTCGATCATCACGGAGGTGAAGCCGCCGTCAATGCAGGACTTGCAGGTTTCAAAATCCGGGCCGTGATCCAGGTGCAGGGCAATGGGGATCTCGGGGCACTCAATGACCGCCGCCTCCACCAGCTTGACTAAATAGGTGTGGTTGGCATAGGCGCGGGCGCCCTTCGACACCTGGAGAATCATGGGGGCGCGAACCTCTCTGGCCGCCTCCGTGATGCCCTGAACAATCTCCATATTGTTTACATTGAACGCACCGATGGCGTAACCGCCGTCATAGGCCTTTCGGAACATTTCCTTCGTGGTAACCAGTGGCATAGAGGGCTCATCTCCTTCGTTTATTTGCCACATGATTCTATCAGTTTTCATTGCCAATTGCAAGAGGACGTGCTATGATATTTACGCAAAAACCGCTAGGTTCACCAAACTAAACTACGGTCAGGGAGGTACGATTCATGAGTGAATTGAGAGGAGCCTGCATCATCGGGCAGTCGGGAGGCCCCACT
>DXTB01000033.1:0-6425 GCA_019410105.1 Clostridiales bacterium
GATGCGGAAAAAGACACGGCTGGCTGCCGTGCCTTAGACCGTAAATACATTGTAAAAGGGAGGTGCGAAGCGAAGCTTCGCACCTCCCTTTTAGAGGCCCAAATAGGTCACCAAGTCCGCCATGGAGTATAGACCGGGGGACTGCCCGGCAGCCAGAAACCGGGCGGCCTGAACCGCTCCGGAGGCAAACACCTCGCGGCTCAGGGCGGAGTGCCGCAGCTCAATGAGCTCATCCCGCCCGGCAAAGAGCACCTCATGGTCGCCCACAATTCCACCGCCCCGCACCGAGGAGATGCCGATTTCACAGCGCTCCCGGCTCCGCCGGATACCCTGCCGGCCGCAGACCAGCTCCGGTTGGCAAGGGAGGGCGTCCGCCGCGGCCTCTGCCAGCATGAGGGCCGTCCCACTGGGGGCATCCATCTTCTTGTTGTGGTGCCGCTCCACGATTTCGATGTCACAGCTCCCGCCCAGCACCGCTGCGGTCCGGCGTACCAACTCGACGAGGATGTTTACGCCAAGGGACAGGTTGGCGGAGCGAAAGATAGGGATGGAACGGGCAGCCTGCTGTATCTCCTCCAGTTGTCCCTGGTCATAGCCGGTGGTGGCCAGCACAAGGGGCATCCTGTGTTCCAGGCCGAAGCTCAGCAGAGCGGGAAGGGCCGAGGGACTGGAGAAGTCCACCACAACGTCGGCCTCTCCCTGAAATTCGGCGGGGGAGGCGTATACCGGGAAATCGCGGATATCCGCGCCCAGCAGATCAAAGCCGGCGGTCAGCTCCAGCTCCGGTTCAGCGGCACAGATAGCCTCTACCGCATGGCCCATCCGGCCGTTACAGCCGGAGAGGAGCAGTTGAACCATAGTTCACATCCTTTCTCTGCGCTATTGGAGCAGGTGAGCGCTCTCCATGGCGCGGCGCAGGGTCTCCAGGTGCCCGTCGGACATGGCGCAAAGGGGGAGGCGCAGGGAACCCACCTCATAGCCGGCCAGATTCAGGGCGGTCTTGATGGGGATGGGGTTGACCTCCAGAAAGAGGGCGTCAATGAGGTCGGTGTACTCGATCTGGAGCGCAGCGGCCTCCCGGAACCGGCCCTCCAGGCAGAGGTGGCTCATCTGAACCATCACCTCAGGGACGAGATTGGCCGCCACGGAGACGACCCCCTTGGCCCCCAGACTCATCATGGGCACCACCTGATCGTCGTTGCCCGACCAGATGTGGAAGTCATCGCCGCAGAGGGCGCGGGTGTGGGAGAGCAGGGAGAAGTTTCCGCTGGCCTCCTTGACCCCGTTGATGTTGGGGTGCTGCGAGAGAAGCTGGTAGGTCTCGGCGGTAAAGGATACGCCGGTGCGGGAGGGGACATTGTAGAGAAGGATGGGCAGCTCCACCCGGTCGGCTATGTAGGTGTAGTGCTGAATGAGGCCGGTCTGGGACGCTTTGTTGTAATAGGGGGTGACGAGCAGCAGGGCGTCCGCGCCGGAGTCCTGGGCGTGCTGGGAGAGGTAGAGGGCAGCGGAGGTGTCGTTGCTCCCCGCGCCGGCAATGACCTTCACCCGGTGGTTAACCCGCTTGACGCAGAAGGCCACGGCGGCGATGTGCTCCCGGATAGAGAGGGTGGCGCTCTCGCCGGTGGTTCCGCAGACGCAGATGGCATCCACGCCGTGGTCGAGCTGCTGGTCGATCAGGCGGCCGAAGCAGCCGTAATCAATGGCGCCGCTCTGGTCAAAGGGGGTGACAATGGCGGTACAGGCTCCGGTGAAAACAGGCTCTCGCATAAGATGGGGTTTACCTCCTTTGGATATACCCCTCCGCGCAGAGAAGCTCAGCAAGGAGAACCGCACCGCCGGCCGCGCCGCGGAGGGTGTTGTGGGACAGACAGACGAACTTGTAGTCGTACTGGGTGTCGGGACGCAGCCGGCCGATGCACACGGCCATGCCGCCCTCGGTCATCCGGTCCAGCCGGGTCTGGGGGCGGTCAGGCTCCTCAAAGTAGTGCAGGAACTGCTTGGGGGCAGAGGGCAGGGCCAGCTCCTGGGCACGGCCCTGGAAGCCCGCCCAGGCGGCTTTGATTTCGTCCAGAGAGGGCTTGTTCCGGAACCGGGCGAAAACGGCTGCCATGTGGCCGTTGGAGGCGGGAACGCGGAGACACTGGGCGGTGATGGACGGGCCTGCGGCATTGACAATAACGCCGTTCTCCACCCGGCCCCACAGCTTCAGGGGCTCTTGCTCGCTCTTTTCCTCCTCACCACCGATGTAGGGGATCACGTTGTCCACCATCTCCGGCCAGGTTTCGAAGGTCTTGCCCGCACCGGAGATGGCCTGATAGGTGCAGACCAGCACCTGCTCCAGGCCGAAGGCGCGCAGGGGATGGAGGGCGGGGACATAGCTTTGCAGGGAACAGTTGGACTTGACGGCGATAAAGCCGCGCTCCGTTCCCAGACGCCTGCGCTGGGCTTCGATGACCCGGAGGTGCTCGGGATTGATCTCCGGCACCACCATGGGCACGTCGGGCGTCCAGCGGTGGGCGGAGTTATTGGAGACCACGGGGCACCCGCGGCGGGCATAAGCCTCCTCCAGGGCCTGAATTTCCTCCTTCTTCATGTCCACCGCGGAGAATACGAAGTCCACCTGGGCGGCAATCCGGTCGATGTCTGTTTCCGCGTTGAGCACCACCATGTCCTTGGCCTCCCCGGGCATGGGGACATCCAGGGCCCAGCGGCCACCAATGGCCTCCTCGTAGGTCTTGCCCGCAGAGCGGCTGCTGGCCGCGATGGCGGTCAACTGAAACCAGGGGTGGTTCTCCAGAAGGGTAACGAAGCGCTGACCGACCATGCCGGTGCCGCCGATGACGCCAACTCTGTACTTTTCCATAACCAATACCTCCGTCGTTCCATAATATCCTATTCCAGATCCAGCTTGTTTGAGACTGGGAAAATGAGGACTTTCATATAAAAAGAAAATCAGCAGTTTACATGTCCGCTGATTTTGTACTATAATGTCAAAGACGATACCGCTACGGCGCAGTCCAACTTAGGTGCAGGGCGCTCCCTGTCGTTTTTGAAACCGCCACGGCTCCTATCCTGCATCTGATACTGATTAGTTTTCAAAGATTGTACCACAGATGGAGCCCATGTGTCAATGAAAGAGAGTTGAAAAGTGATTCAATGAAGCAGAGGGTAAAAGGAAATATTTTGCGGCTTGTAACCGCCTGTCTTGCAATTTTATTGATAAGTGGGCTTGCTCCGGCTGGTGCGGCCTCGGCGGAGGCCAACCCGATGGTCCGGGTGGGCCTGTTCTACGGCGGAAACGCCCTGTCGGGGGCCAACCTGGCCAACGACGTGGGCAGCGGCTACCGCTTCGGCTACTTTGACGGCGATCTGACCTTCCAGCTCCTGGGCTACACCAGTGAGACGACGGTTTCCATGGTGAAAACCCAGAATGTGTACTACGGGTCGAATGTGGACTGGAGCGGCTCCGGCTATTACGACAGCAAGACCTCCGACATCGCCGTGGGGTGTTACCATCTCCAGCTCCCCCAGACCTACGCCACCTTTGAGGAGGCATCGGCCGCCGCAGCACAGTACAGCGATGGCTTCCCGGCCTGGATCGACGGCACCTACTATGTGCGGGTGGGCTCCTTCCTGGACAGTACCTCCGCCCAGGCGGCCCAGGCCTCCCTCGGCCTGACCGGGGCCACGGTGGCGGGCACCTCGGGGGCGGGGATCTCTGTGGTAAAGACGGGCACCAATACGGTCCTCTTTCAGTTTGACAGCACCTCCGGCCTGTATCTGGCGGTTAAGCCCGGTCGGGACGACACGGTGAAGGCGGAAACCTACTTCCGGGGCTATTCCTATTTCGGGGCGTTTGAATACCGCCGGAACGGCGGGGACATCACGGTGGTCAATGTGCTTTCCATGGACGACTATCTTCAGGGCGTCATCGTCCAGGAGATGAGCCCCTCATGGCCCCTGGAGGCATTGAAAGCCCAGACGGTTTGCGCCCGCAGCTACGCCTATGGAAAGCTCCAGGCGGGCAAGCACCAGAGCCAGGGCTTCGACCTGTGCAACACCACTGACTGTCAGGCCTACGTGGGTATCGCTAACGCCAGCGACAACAGCCGCCGGGCGGTGGAGGAGACCAGCGGGGTGTATCTGTGGTACAACGGGCGGGTGGCGGACCAGACGGTTTACTCCTCCCACAACGGCGGAGCCAGCGAGAGCGCCGTCAACGTGTGGGGGAGGGATTACCCTTATCTCATCGGGAAGATTGACCCCTATGAGGCCTCCGTCGTGGACCGTATCTCCAACTACAACTGGACGGTGACCTATACCGCCCAAGAGCTTACCGAGCTGCTCCAGAGCAAAGGCTATGGAAACAGCGCCATCGTGGATTTCCGGGTGACCAAGACCAGTCCCACCGGAAATGCCATCGAGATCACCTTCACCGATGCCAACGGCCGGAGCTGGAGCAAGACGCGGGAGGCGTGCCGCACCTTCCTGGGGCTGCGTTCCCAGCACTACACCATATCGGGCGGCAGCGGAGGAGGCTACGCGGTCAATGGCACCGGTTCCCTCAGTACACTGAACGGAGCCTATGCCGTGGATGGGAGTGGGGCAATGAGCACACTGACTGAGGGGCAGGTCTATGCCATCGGCGGGGACGGCGTCATCTCTCAGGTGAAGCCCTCCGCGTCGGCCGGCAGCTCCGGCGTCTTTACCATCACTGGATCCGGCTGGGGGCACGGAGTGGGCATGAGCCAGTGGGGTGCCTATTCCATGGCCCAGCAGGGTGATACTTACAAGGATATTCTGACCTTTTACTATACTGGAATCGAGGTGCGCAAGCCATAAAAACCGCTGATTTTGATTTTTATCTGCCGGAGGAGCTGATTGCTCAGACCCCGCTGGAGCGGCGGGACGCCTCCCGGCTGCTGGTGCTGGACAAGGAGACCGGAGCCACCCGGCACATGCATTTTTTTGATCTGCCTACCCTCCTGCGCCCGGGGGACTGCCTGGTGCTCAACGACTCGCGGGTGCTGCCCGCCCGGCTGTTGGGCCATCGGGAGCCCACCGGCGGCGCGGTGGAGGTGCTGCTGCTCATCGACCGGGGGGACAAGGTGTGGGAGTGCCTGGTGCGCCCCGGCCGCAAGCTGAAGCCGGGGACGCGGCTGTCCTTTGGGGACGGCTCCCTCAAGGCCGAGGTGGTGGAGGTATGCGAGGGGGGCAACCGGCTGGTCCGCTTCGAGTATGAGGGGATCTTCCTGGAGACCCTGGAGCGGCTGGGCAAGATGCCCCTGCCGCCCTACATCAAGGCGGAGCTGAGCGACCCCGAGCGGTACCAGACTGTCTACTCCCGCGAGGTCGGCTCCGCCGCGGCACCCACCGCCGGACTCCACTTTACCCGTGCCCTGCTGGAGCAGGTGCAGGAAATGGGGGTAAAGGTCTGCTATGTGACGCTCCATGTGGGCCTGGGCACCTTCCGTCCGGTGAAGGAGGAGGAGATCACCGACCACGAGATGCACAGCGAATACTGCATGATCTCCGCCGAGACCGCCGAGACCATCAACCGTACCAAGCGGGAAGGGGGGCGGGTCATCTGTGTGGGTACCACCTCTTGCCGCACCATCGAGAGCTGGGCGGCGGAGGACGGCACGTTGAAGGAGTGCGCGGGGTGGACGAATATCTTCATCTATCCCGGCTATCGCTTCAAGGCGCTGGACTGCCTTATCACCAACTTCCATCTGCCCGAGTCCACCCTTATCATGCTGGTATCCGCCCTGGCGGGCCGGGAGCATGTCCTGGCCGCCTATAAAGAGGCGGTGGAGCAGCGGTATCGCTTCTTCTCCTTTGGAGATGCGATGTTCATCGGCTGAGTCAGAACGAAAAAGAGAAACCGGGGTTCCCACAAGTTGTGGGAACCCCGGTTTTTGTATGGGTCAGATAAGGCCCTCTTCCACCAGGAAGTCATGGGCGACATCGGCGGCGTTTCTGCCCTCGAGGTCTACCTCGGCGTTCATGGCGGCCATTGCCTCATTGGAGATGCGGCCGTCCAGCAGGGCGAGCACCTCCTCCAGCTCGGGGTACTCGTCCAGACACTCCTGACGGATAAAGTTGACCGCGTAGTAGGGCGGGAAGAAGCTGGCATCATCCTCCAGCTGAACCAGGTCAAACTTGGAGAGGAGGGCGTCGGTGGCGAAGGCGTCGATAACATCCACCTGGCCGCTGTCGATGGCGATATAGCGCACCGCCACGTCCAAAGCGTTGACCTCGCCGAACTTGGTATGGAAGGTGGACTCCAGGCGGGGAAGGGCATCCTCCCGCTGGGTGAAGTCGGCGGTACAGCCCAGACGGAGTTCGGGTGCTACGGCCATCAGATCGGTGAGGGTTTCGAGCTGATACTGCTCGGCGATCTCCGGCCGGACGCTCATGGC
>DXTB01000033.1:6525-11690 GCA_019410105.1 Clostridiales bacterium
ATGGCGACCACCACCAGGGCGACACACACGCCCACGGCGATCACCTGCCGGCGGCGGATGACCTTCTTGGGCAGATTCTGGATCTGCTCGTTGGGAAGCAGGCCCTCACTGGTGACCGCCTGCTCCAGCTTGGCGAAGATGAAATCAAAGAGCAGCGCCAGCAGGGAGACCGGGACGGCGCCCAGCAGGATCATCTCCACATTCAGGGAGTTGAGGCCCAGATTGATAAACCAGCCCAGACCCTTGGCACCGGCAAAAGCGGCGATGGTCATAGTGCCCACAGAGGCCACGGCGGCGATGCGGATACCGGCCATGATGAAGGGGGCGGCGATGGGCAGCTCCACCAGGAACAGGCAGCGCGTGCGCGTCAAGCCCATGCCCCGGGCCACCTCCAGGTTCTTGGGGTCCACGCTCATGATGCCGGTATAGGTATTCTTCAGAATGGGGAGGAAGGCATACACAAAGACCATCAGGATGGCGGGCACCGTGCCGATGCCCAGAAAGCAGACGGCCAGGGACAGCAGGGCGATGGAGGGGATGGATTGCATGACGTTGGCGATGCCAATGACGATTTTGGCCGCTGTCTGGTTGCGGGTGATAAGGATGCCCAGCGGCACACCGATGGCCAGGGAGATGAGCAGGGCCAGTGTGGTCATGTTGATGTGGCGGAAAAGCTCGGTGACCAGTTCGGGCCAGCGGGAGACCAGGAGCTCCCAGAAGGAGGACAGAGAGAATGAAATGCCCATAATTACGCACCCTCCTGTTCGTCGCGCTCAACCGGCTCGTCGATGAAGCGGCGGCTCAGGGTGGAGAGGAGGCTGCTCCGGTTCAGGAAACCGCGAATGGCTCCCTCCGCATCCAGGACGGGCAGGATGCCGAAGTCCTTCTCGCCATAGTCCGCTACCTTTTCCAGTACAGTGCTCAGGCTGTCGTCCACCCGGACGGACAGATAATCGTCAGAGAGGAACGAGGAGACCGGGGAGCTGTATTGGTCGATGCCGATCAGATCCTGGAGCCACACCATACCGGCAAACTTATTGTCGTCGCCGGTGACCAGCAGGCTGTCGATGTTATAGTGCCGCATGAGCTGTACCGCCTGCACCACTGTGCGGCTCTGAGAGATGGTGATGGGGCGGGGGCACATGATGTCCTCAGCCCGGATAAAGGAGGGGTTCTCCCACAGGCGGTTCTTGCCGATGAAGGAGTTGATGTACTCGTTGGCGGGATGCTTGAGGATGTTCTCCGGCTTGTCGCACTGGACCACATGGCCGTTTTGCAGGATGCAGATGCGGTCGGCCAGCTTGACGGCCTCATCCATGTCGTGAGTGACGAAAACAATGGTCTTGTGGAACCGGAGCTGGAGCCGGTGCACCTCGTCCTGGAGCTCGGCGCGGGTCATGGGGTCCAGGGCGGAGAAGGGCTCATCCATGAGGATGATCTCCGGGTCGGCGGCAAAGGCGCGGGCTACGCCGATGCGCTGCCGCTGGCCTCCGGAGAGCTGGGAGGGGTACTGGCTGCGGTATTGGTCCGGCTCCAGGTTGACCAGCTCCAGCAGCTCGGTGATCCGGTCGTAGATTTTTTCCTTGGGGTACCCGGCCACACGCATGGCCAGAGCGATGTTGTCCTCCACCGTCATATGGGGGAACAGGCCGCCCTCCTGGACGACATAGCCCATCAGGCGGGGAAGCTGGGTCACCTTGATCCGGTTGATGGGGGTGCCATTGATGAGAATCTCGCCTTTGTCAATGGGGTTGAGCTTGTTGAGCGTTTTCAACAGGGTCGTTTTCCCGCATCCGCTGGAACCGATCAGGACAAAAAACTCGTTGTCCTGGATGGTCAGACTGATGTTCATCAGTACCGATTTTCCGCGGTATGACTTGTAGAGATTTTTCAATTCAATCACAGCAAAGGAGCTCCTTTCTGAATGATCCCTATTGTAGTATGGAGTGGATTGAAATGGAGTAAGGATTGACGGATTTAGATAAAGAATTTGTTAAGGCAGGGAGAATTCGCTTGACAGATCATTCTGTATCTGCTAAAGTTACAGTACAAACTGTAACTAAAAAAATTACAAATAAGTATGAGTGGAAGCCGCAAAGGCTTGGAACCCTATCTCCAGTAGAAAAGAAAAGGGCAAACAGAAAGGATGAATGTAATGGAAGCGATCGTCATCACGAAAGAAAATTTTGAGGAGCAGGTGCTGAGGGCGGAGAAGCCGGTTCTGGTGGACTTCTGGGCGCCCTGGTGCACCTATTGCCGGCGTATTGCCCCTGCGGTGGACCAGGTGGCTGGACAGTATGGGGAGCAGATGGTGGTCGGCAAGGTGAATGTGGACGAGCAGCCGGAGCTGGCAGAGCGGTTTGGGGTGGAGACCATCCCCACGCTGCTGGTATTTCGGAATGGACAGGCGGGAGAGCCGCTGATCGCCCCCGGCTCAAAGGCGCAGATTGTAGAGTGGGCCGGACTGTAAGAGAGGAGGTGCGCCGGATGGGTGTAAAGCACTATGACGTGATTGTGATCGGCGGCGGACCCGGCGGCTATACGGCGGCCCTGTACTGTGCCCGGAGCGGGCGCTCGGTGGCGGTGCTGGAAAAGCTCTCCGCCGGAGGCCAGATGGCGACCACGGACCGGATTGACAATTATCCCGGCTTTGAGGAGGGCATTGACGGCTTCGAGCTGGGAGAGCGGATGGAGCGCCAGGCCTGGCGGTTCGGCGTGTCCACGGTATACGGCGAGGTGCGCTCGGTGGAGCTGGCGGGCCGGCCCAAGCGGATCGAGAGCACCGAGGGCAGCTTTGAGGCCGAGGCGGTGATCCTGGCCACGGGGGCGTTCCCTCGGGAGCTGGGCCTGCCGGACGAGCAGGCGCTCCGCGGGCGCGGGGTGGCGTACTGCACCGCCTGCGACGGCATGCTCTACCGCGGCAAGACGGTAGTGGTCAACGGAGGCGGAAACACCGCTGTGGGCGACGCGCTCTATCTGGCCAAGCTTTGTAAAAAGGTCTATCTGGTCCACCGGAGAGACGAGCTGAGGGCCTCGGCGGTCTATCGGGACGCGCTGAGGGAAAACGGCGTTGAGATCCTTTGGAACAGCCGCATTACCGCTCTGCGCAAGGAGAAACGCCTGACAGGCGTTGAGGTGGAGGATCTTCGCACCGGCGCACGGCGGGAGCTGTTCTGCGACGGCCTGTTTGTGGCCATCGGCCGGGTGCCGGATACGGCCCTGTTTGCCGGCCAGGTGGAGCTGGACCCCTCGGGCTATATCGTGGCGGATGAAACCACCCGCACCAGCGTGCCCGGCGTCTTTGCGGTGGGCGATGCCCGCACTAAGGCGGTGCGCCAGATCGTCACCGCAGTGGCAGACGGGGCCGTGGCGGCCCACTATGCGGAGGAGTTCCTGTTGGAGGATGCTGTAAAGGATAAAAACCTGTCATGAATAGTGCGTTTTGTGTGGCGGTCCACGCCCTGATCTGCCTGAACCGGCGGCAGGAGCAGCTCTCCAGTGAGGAGCTGGCCCGCAGTATCTGTACCAATCCGGCCCGCGTGCGGAAGATCATGGCGGGGCTGAAGCGGGCCGGACTGGTGGAAACCAAGGAGGGGAATGAGGGCGGCTACCGCTTTGTGGGCGATCCCGCCGCCCTTACATTAGATCAGGTAGCCCGGGCGCTAGAGGTGCGGTTCGTGTCGACCAACTGGCGCGGCGGGGGCGTGGATCAGCCCTGCCTGGAGGCATCGGGTATGTCGGAGGTCATGGACGGTCTGCTGGAGGAGCTGGACCAGGGCTGCCGGAGCAGGCTTTCGGAGATCAGCCTGGCTGAGCTGGACAGCAGACTTTATTTGAAACAAAGGAGATGAATATGGGTCTTTCACTGGAGACGAGCGTGCCGGTACTTACGGTGTTTTTACAGGGGCTGCTGAGCTTTTTCTCTCCCTGTGTGCTGCCCCTTGTGCCCCTCTACGTCAGCTATCTGGCGGGAGGCGCCAGGGACGTGGACAGCGACGGCAATATCCGCTATCCCAGGGGGAGGGTACTGGTCAACACCCTGTTCTTTGTGGTGGGCATCAGCTTTACCTTTTTTCTGCTGGGGTTCGGCTTTACAGCACTGGGAAGCTTTTTCCGCAGCAACCAGACCTGGTTTGCCCGCATCAGCGGCATCATTATGATCCTGTTTGGCCTGTACCAATTCGGCGTGTTCGGGCGCTCCGGCGCCCTGGAGCGGGAGCACCGGCTGCCCTTCCGGCTGGACCGGTGGGCTATGAACCCGCTGGTGGCCCTGGTGCTTGGCTTTACCTTCAGCTTTGCGTGGACGCCTTGCGTGGGCCCCACGCTGGGCAGCGTTTTGCTGATGGCCTCTTCGGCGGGCAGCGCCGCCCGCGGCTTCCTGCTGATTGCGGTATACACCCTCGGCTTTGTGGTCCCCTTCCTGGCCGTGGGACTGTTTACCGGGGCGGTGCTGGGCTTTTTCAAGCGCCACCAGAGGGTGGTACGCTACACTGTGAAGGTGGGCGCGGTCCTGCTGGTGCTTATGGGCATCATGACACTGACTGGCTTCATGAACGGCATTACCAGTTACCTGTCCAGCGCGGCGGGCAACGGAGCGGCCGAAACGCCCCAGGCTCAGACAAGCGGAACTCCGGACCCCACACCAGAGGGGAGCGTGCCCGCCGGACCGGAGGAGAGCCCGGCGGCCAGCGGGCGGCCGGTGATTCCCGCGCCGGACTTCACCCTGGTGGACCAGTACGGGGAGGAGCATACCCTCTCCGACTATGAGGGCAAGACGGTGTTTCTCAACTTCTGGGCGACCTGGTGCGGTCCCTGCAAGCGCGAGATGCCGGAGGTGCAGGCGCTCTACGAGAAATACGGGAACAACGAGGGAGATGTGATCGTTCTGGGCGTGGCCAATCCAAAGTCGGAGGAGTACCCCTATAATCAGGATGTTACTCAGCCGGAGGTGGAGCAGTTCCTGGAGGACGGCGGCTACACCTTCCCGGTGGTGATGGACGTTACAGGAGAGGTATTCTACTCCTACGGCATTTCCGCCTTTCCCACCACCTTCATGATCGGCGCGGATGGGAATGTGTTCGGCTATGTGCCGGGAGCTCTCACCGGCGATATGATGGAGTCCATTGTCCAGCAGACCATAGACGGCGTTGAGGCGGGGGCATGAG
>DXTB01000034.1 GCA_019410105.1 Clostridiales bacterium
GGGAGGTCTTTCCCCGCGGGGGCCGCTTCTATGATGCCGAGGCCATGGCAGCCCTCCATCTCCGGGAGGCCCATGGCTCCGTGCTGGAGTATCTGCTCCACCGGAACCCCGGTCTGCTGGGGCTGTCCGAGGTTCAGTTGGAGCTGCTCCGCATGCTCGCGGAGGGCTGCACGGATAAGGAAATCGCTGCGCAGAAGAGGGTTTCCCCCTCCACCGTGCGCAATCACCGCTTCAAGCTCCGGGAAAAGGAGCGGCAGGCCCGACTCTTTTTGGCCCTGATGGAGCTACTGCGCACCAGCCGCATCTCCAGCCCGGTGGATACCGGCTTTTGCCACCCCCATCCCACTGCGTCCATGGTTGATGCCCGCTACGCCGTTACTAATGAGGAGCGGCAGGCCATCCTGGCCGCCTGTTTTGACGAAGCCGGCGCCCTGCGCCAGTGGCCTGCCCGCGAAAAGCGCAAGTTGGTCGTACTCAGCGCCATCGCCGAGCAGTTCAAGCCCGGCCGACAGTATACGGAGAAGGAGGTCAACCGGCTGCTGGGCCGGATCTATGAGGACTTTCCCTACCTCCGCCGCCTGTTGATCGAATACGGCTTTCTGGAGCGCACCGCCTCCGGCACCGCCTACTGGCGCAAGGAGTAGGCGGTGGGCCGGGCTGTCGGCGGCCGGGCCGCCGCCCTCCTGCTGGCCGGACGGACGGTCTCCCGGTTCGGCTCCTCCTTTTATCTGGTCGCCCTGCCTCTCTATGTGCTCGAGCGCACCGGGAGTCTGGGGGCGTCCGGCCTTTTCTTCACCCTGACCAGCCTTCCGCCCCTGCTGGCCGTTCCCTTCCTGGGGCCGCTTGTGGAGCGCGCCCACCGGAAAGGATTGCTGATCCTCTGTGATTTTGGTGCCAGCGCGCTCTGTGCCCTTCTCCTGCTTTTCCCCGGCCCCCCGCTCCCCTTCCTCCTTGCGGGCACCATGCTTTTTCACCTGCTGTCCCATTTGTTCGAAATTGCATCCAAGGTTCTCTTTTCGGAGCTGTGTCCACCGGAGCGCCTCTCCTCCCTCAATGGAATCAAAAGCCTGCTGGATCACGGCGCGGCGGTACTGGCCCCTGCGGCGGGCGCGCTTTTGTTTGGACTGTGTGGATTCCGGGCCATCCTCCTGCTGTGCGCGCTGGCCTACGGCCTCTCCGCCCTCCAGGAGTGCTTCATTCCCTACGCGCCGCGCCCCATCCAGCAGGCGGAACCGCCCCGCCTGCGGGCCGGTATTCGATATCTGCTGGGCCGGCGGGAATTGTTCTCCCTCTTTCTTCTGGTGATGGCCCTCAACTTTTTTGTAGCCAACAGCGAGGAGATCATCTTCCCCGGCATTCTGGTGGAGCTGTACCAGTTTCCAGAGTCCCGATACGGCCTGGCGGTCTCCGCCTCCACCGCCGGAACCCTGCTGGCCAGCCTGTTCCTGATCCGGGCGGCCCACCTCCGCCCCCTGGAACACCTGCGCGCCCTGTTTCTGGTCAACAGCGCCCTGATGGCCGCCCTTGGTCTGGCCGCGCCCCTTCTGCGTTCCGTTCCAAAGCTTTACTTTGTCCTCTTCTTCACCTTCCAGCTTTTGATCGGCTGGCTCACCGCCTGCATCAACGTCCCGCTGATCTCCTATTTCCAAACCCGGGTACCGCTGGAACAGCAGGGGCGGTTCTTTGCCCTGCTCGCCTTCTTCTCCGGGATACTGATCCCCCTGGGCATCTCCTATACCGGAGTCCTGGCCGACTGGCTGGGTCCAGGCGCGGCCTATGCCTGCAACAATCTCTGTGTCATTGTTCTGGTACTTCTGGTAAGGCTTCCGGCCTGAAGCGAACAAAGCCCGCAGGATTTTATATCCCGCGGGCTTTGTTCGTTGTCTCTTATTCCCAGGTCTGAAACTGGCCGTCCAGCACCGCGCGGCGGTGGAAGATGACGAAGTCGGGGGCGGCGTCGGGACAGTGCTCCCGGATGGCCGCCACCACCAGCTCCGGGTTGAGGCCGGGATTCTGGGCCCGGAGCACCAGGTCCAGGGCGATGGTGTCCCGCCGCTCCTCCACGGTTGCCCTAGCGATCAGGGGAATGAGGTCCACCTCGGTAAAGCCGCTCTTGGCCTTCTTGCTCCTTTTGGTCATCACCAGGCAGTCCCGGGCCAGCAAATCCCGGATGGCGCTCTCCGCGCCGAAGGGGGCCCCCGCCTCATACTCCAGGGTGACGATATAGTTGACGTAGCACAGCTCCTTCACCGGCCGCACCGCCTCATAGCAACGCTGGATGGTGATGCCCGCGGGCAGGGCGGCGTTCATCTTCGCCGGCACCTGATCCAGCGGGGTGTCCAGCACCTGGCACTCCAGTACCTCGCACCCGCTGGAGAAGCCCACCGACAGGGGCAGAGGGATGGAGACAAAGGCGTGGGGATTGAAGCCCTCGGTGTGCTTGATGGCGATCCCCGCCCGGAGGAAGGAGCGCTGGAAGGTGCGCATCAGATCCAGATGGGAGATAAACTTGGCGGTGTCCGCCTTGCTGAACGCTAATCTATGCTTCGGCATCGCATTTCCCTCCCGGATAGAGCTTGTCCGCCCCGCAGCCGGTACACTGTACCCGGCAGTCGGGGGTGATCACCGCCTGATAGGCCCGCTCCCGCTCCCGCCACAGGAAGGGCGTGGTCACGCCGGTGGAGGTGACCGACCAGGGCAGCACCTCGTCCTTTTCCCGCACCCGGTTGGCATAGAAGGCGGGGTCCAGGCCGCAGGCGTCAAAGGCCGCCATCCAGCGGTCAAAGTCAAAATACTCGCTCCAGGCGTCGAACTTGGCGCCCTGGCGCCAGGCCTCCTCAATCACGTCGGCCACCTGGCGGTCCCCCCGTGAGAACACTGCCTCCAGGAAACTGGTGTCCGGATCGTGCCAGTTGTAGCGGATGGAACGCCCCCGCATGTTGTCCCGCAGCAGCTTGACCCGCCGCCGGTACTCCTCCATGCTCACCTGGGCCTCCCACTGGAAGGCGGTGTGGGGCTTGGGTACAAAGCAGGCGGTGGACACGGTGATGGTCACCCCCCGCTTGGGGTTGGGGGTGCACTCCTTCCACGCCTTGTATACCTTCTCGGCCAGCTCGGCGATGCCCAGCACATCCTCGTCGGTCTCGGTGGGCAGGCCCAGCATGAAATAGAGCTTCACGCTGCTCCACCCGCCGGAGAAGGCGGTGCGGCAGGAGCGGAGGATCTCCTCCTCCGTCACATTCTTGTTGATGGCGTCCCGCAGGCGCTGGGTGCCCGCCTCCGGGGCAAAGGTCAGCCCCGACTTGCGCACATGCTGCACCCGCTCCATCAGGCCCAGGGAGAAGTTGTCCGCCCGCAGGGAGGGCAGGGACAGGGAGACCTTGTTGGGCTCGCACCACTCCAGCAGGCCGTCGCACAGCCCCTCCAATGCCCGGTAGTCGCTGGTGGACAGGCTGGAGAGGGTCATCTCCTGGTAGCCGGAGTCCCGGCACGCCTCGATGCCCTGCTGGACCAGCCGCTGGGGATTGCGGGGGCGCACCGGCCGGTAGGCGTAGCCCGCCTGACAGAAGCGGCAGCCCCGGATGCAGCCGCGGAACACCTCCAGCATCACCCGGTCGTGGACGATCTCGGTGGAGGGTACAATGGTCTTAACCGGGAAATAGCTCTTGTCAAAGTCCTGGACGATGCGCTTGGTCACCCTGGCCGGAGCCCCCTCCAGCGGGGTGACGGCGGCCACCGTGCCGTCGCCGTGATAGCTCACCTCGTAAAGAGAGGGCACGTAGACGCCGGGAATCCGGGCCGCGGCGGTGAGGAACTCCTCCTTACCCCAGCCCTCCTCCCGGGCCTGGCGGTAGAGCTGGATAATCTCCACACTCACGTCCTCCCCTTCCCCCAGGACGAACAGATCCACAAAGGGGGCCAGGGGCTCTGGATTAAAGGCGCAGGTTCCCCCCGCCACCACGATGGGAGACAGCTCTGTCCGCTCCCCGCTACGCAGGGGAAGGCCAGCCAGATCCAGCATGTTGAGCACATTGGTATAGGCCATCTCATAGCCCAAGGAGAAGCCAATCAGGTCGAAATCGGCGATGGAATCGCCGCTCTCCAGGCCGTACAGGGGAATCCCCTCCCGGCGCATCTCCTCCTCCATGTCGCCCCAGGGGGCAAACACGCGCTCACACCACACCCCATCCATCTCGTTCATTAGCCCGTAAAGGATACGCACGCCCAGATTGGACATGCCGATCTCATAGGTGTCCGGGAAGCAGAGCGCGTAGCGCACATCCACCGCGCGCCGGTCCTTGACCACTGCGTTATACTCCCCTCCCGTATACCGGGCGGGCTTCTGAACCCGTGGGAGGATGTGTTCCAAAGTACGATTCATGCCGAACCCTCTCCATGTATCTCGAAATCAATAGAAAATGCAGTAAATTGTATTATACTATGTCTTTTCCCGCCTTGCAACCCCCATTCAAAAGGAATTGCATTCCATCTTTCCATCTACCCGGCCAGAAGGGCAGCGCATAGGCACAGGAGAACCAATGCAGCCCCGTTGGCCGCAGTGAACAGCAGCAGATAGCGCCCCGGCCTGGCCCCCGGCGTACGCAGGTAGACCTTAAGCGAGATGAGGCTGGCCAGCGAGGCAATGGGGGTCCCCAACCCGCCCAGGTTGGAGCCCACCAGAAGGCCGCGCCAGTCCGCTGTAAATCCGGACAGGAGCACTGCTGCCGGAACGTTGCTGATGATCTGGCTGGTCAGGCCGGTGGTCAGCGCCGTGTGGCCTTCCATCAAGGAGGCCAGGGCGGCATGTACCGGGCCGCAGGCCCCGATGTTTCCGGCAAACAGGAAGAAGCAGAAAAAGGTAGCAAGCAGGCCATAGTCCACCCTGCGAAACAATCCCCGGTCAAAGAGCAGCAGACCGCCCGCCACCACGGCCAACAGCGCCGGATAGGGCAGCACCCGGAATACCGACAGCAGGCAGAGCACAAACAGGCCTGCCATCAGCCCCAGACGGCCCGGCCTTCGAAGCTCCGCCTGTTCCTGAAACCGGACCTGAATTCCCTCATCCCGGACACACAGGAGGGATGCGGCCGTCAGCACAGCCAGGCTGACCAGGGTCAGCGGAAGCATGGTCCCAAAAAACTGTTCCGCCGTCAATTCGTAGTCGGCATAAAGATAGAGATTCTGCGGATTACCCACCGGGGTAGCCATGCTCCCAAGGTTGGCGGCCATGGTCTGGAGCACCACAAGGGGGGCCAGGTATTCCGTCCGTCCGATCAGCCCCAGCACCAGAACCGCAAATGGAACAAAGGTGATGAGCGCCACATCGTTGGTCACCACCATGGACACAAAGAAAGGTAGCAGCACTAGGGCAAGGCTGACCAGGCGCATCCGCCGCTCCCCCGCCAGCAACCGCTGGGCCAGCACTGCAAAAACACCGCACTCCTGCAGTCCCGCCACCACCGCCATCAGGCAGAACAGAAGGGTGAGTACCCGCCAGTCAATATAGTTCAGATAGGCCGGCGAGGGCGGATTGAGAAGCGTGGAAACTGCCGCGCAAACCGCCGCGATACAGAGTACCGGCTCCTTCCGCAGCAGGGCCAGCCACCTCCCCCTCTTCTCCTGAACCATCCATTCATCCCCTTCCAAGTGCAAAGAAAAAGCCACCCCGGCGGGTGGCCTTTCTCTCATGTTCGACAGCCGAATGCCATACATTAGTTTACTCGCTTCCCGCTCTGTGGTCAAGAGCAAAGCGGCCCGCCGCCCCGCTCTTTCACGAGTGCCGGAAGTCCTCCACCACGTCGGCCAGATGTACCGGTGACAATCCCGCGCTGTTGCAGCATTCGGCCAGCCGGTTTACCTCCTGGAAGTCCGTGGATATCCGTCCCACGCAAATGCCATTCGTCCCCCGAATTCCGTACATCTGCGGGTGGGAGGCCACATCCAGGAATACACAATACGTCTTGTGGTTGTTTCTCATGTAAGCTCTCTCCTCATTCCTAATACTTTTCGGTGATAAACGACTGAATTCGACCAGGTTCTCTCCTTTGCCGTGGTATACTAACCGTTGCCCCTTTCAAGGTCAGTGTTTTTCGACCATCCCCCTATCTTGTATTTCCTTCCGTGCTAATCCCTATATTATGTATTTCGAGAGGAATGTCAATACAATCCGGTTATTTTGACCGGTTCACCGGATTTTTTTACCACATCCGGTTAACTCATGTTCGTACAGGAGGGGTGTTCCATGTCCATGACCGAAAAACTGGCCTACATCAAGAAGCTGCGCCACTTGACCACGGAGGAGATCGCACAGCAGTCAGGCGTTCCGCTGGGGACTCTGAACAAAATCTTTTCCGGTCAAACCAAAAATCCAGCCGTCGGGCCTGTGGACAAGATCACTCAGGTCCTGCGCATTCCCATACACTACCTTTTAGATGACGAGCTTCCGATTGAATACCATGTCAGCACCTCCACGGACGATGGGATTTTACTGCTCTCCTCAGAGGAAATTCAATTTCTCATGAAATACCGGGATCTGGAGCCTCACAGCAAGCGGGCGGTGGATACCATGACCGAACTTCTCAATATGCCGCCTGGCCGGTTGGCAGGAAATCTGCCGGTCAAGCGGACCTTTTGCTATGTAACCGCTCCTCCCGGGGACTCCAACCCATTGGGTGACTCCTTTTTTCTGCGGCCTGTACTGATCCCCGAGACAGATGCCGCCGCCCGTGAGGCAGACTTTGCCGTTCTGCTCACCAACGGCAGTATGGAGCCGCTCTACTCCGCCGGAACCATTCTGCTCTGCAAAAGGGAGCATGCCTCCCGCCAGGAATATGGCCTGTTTCTTCTCAATCAGGAGGCGTTCATTCGCCGCCTGTACTATAAACGGGGCATCACCAAACTGGTCGCCCCTAATCTGAACTTCAAAGACATTATCATCCATGAGAACGACTCTCTGAAGTGTATCGGTACGATCACTGGCATCGCACACGGATGCCGGTGGGAATAGCCGGGTCCACAGCCCGATTCGGGCTGTGGACCCGTTCTGTTTACGCCCATTTTCTGAGCCCGTCTCTCAAAATTTACATTTTAACTCTTGACACTTTCGCTGCGTCGGCTACTATATGGAAGGAGGAAGCTATGGACTTTACATAAGGGGATGTCGTGCGATGAATAAGAAAAAGTGGATCAAACGCCTGCTGATCACCTTGGCCGTTCTGCTCTGCGGCTTTGCCATTTTTGAAATCATCGTCCATGTGCTGATGGACTCTGAGATGAGCAGCCGGGACGATTGGAACATCCAGTTGGGAGAGCGTATGTATGCCAGTGAGGAGCGGGGCGTTTCCCTCTACTCCGCCCCCTGCGAGGCCAGCATTCCCGTCTCCCGGATGGTGCCGGATGAGTATGAGGAGGACGGCTTCACCTACTACGACGAGTCGGTTCAGCACCGGCTGGGGCAGGAGCTGATGGAACTGGTACAGCAACAGGGGAACGCCGCCATCGACGCGCCGCTGGCCCTCCTAAATCCTTTTGGAACCGGGAGCAACGGGCTCCTCCTCGCCTTCCAGACGGACCGGAAAAGCGAAATCCGCTATACCATCCACACCACCAGCGCAGAATTGCCTGACTATACCGCAACAGCGCAGGGCTTGGGGGACAAGCAGTTCAGCAGGAAGCACTGCTTCCTGCTGGTGGGTCTCGTCCCGGGCGAGACCCAGGAGGTGACACTGGAGGCCATAGGCGAGTGGGGCAAGGTACAGGAGCGCGCCACCTTCACCATTGAGATGCCCCCCTCCAGCTCCGGCTATGACAGCCGGCTTACATACACCGACGGGGACAGCGCCGCCGCACTGAGCAACGGCCTCTTCTACGCCACCGGACTGGGCGATTATTACGGCTACACCTTCTTCTTTGATAACTCCGGCGTGCTGCGCTATGAGATGGTACTGGAGGGCTTCCACTCCGACCGTTTCCTCTACACCGACATGGGACTCTACACCTGCGTCAGCAGCCGAAAAATCGCGCTGTTGACCCCCATTGGTCAGGCTATCCGCATCTATGACCTGGGCCAGTATGAGCTGCACCACGACATCAACTGGGGGCCGGACGGCACCATTCTGGCCCTGGTCAACGACACGGAACAAGACACCGTGATGGATGTGGTTGTCGAGTTGGACCCCGAAACCGGCGCTGTTACCGAGCTCGTGGATTTCTCCACGCTGATGGACGGCTATTACGGCGCCATGACCCATCCCGTTCCCCTCACCGGCTCCTCCTTCTGGCAGGCCGGCGAGGACGACTGGCTCCACCTCAACTCCGTTCAATACAGGCAGGCGGACGACAGCATCCTGGTCAGCTCCCGGGAGACCTCCACCATTGTGCAGGTATCCGGCGTCCACAGCACACCAACCCTCACCGCCCTGATCGGCGATCCCGCGTTCTGGGCGGGGACGGAGTATGAGTCGCTCTCCTATCAGCCCCAAGGGGATTTTGTCCCCCAGTACGGCCAGCATGACGTGGAGCTGGTGGAGGATGACAGCCTGCCGGAGGGACAATACCTTCTGCGCATGTACGACAACAACTATTGGAGTCTGAGCACCCGGGACGACTACGAGCCTGAGCTGCCCGACAGTGTTGGAACCAGCCTCACAGGTGGGTCTGGAATCCACTCCTATGTGACCTATTATCTGGTGGACTCCAACGCCAAAACCTTCTCTTTGGCCAAGCAGTTTCCCGTCACCTATTCCAGCATCGTTTCAAACGCCCAGTCCTTTGACGGCAATTATGTGGTCAACAGCGGTGTGGCCCATGAATTCGGCGAGTATGACAGCGAAGGCAACCTGATCCGCGCCTTCTCCTACGACTGTATGATGAATGGCTACCGTGTCATGAAGGGTGACTTCGAGGGCTTTTGGTTCCGGGAGGCGTCATAAACAGGCAACAGACAAGGGAGCGCCGCAGATTATTCTGCGGCGCTCCCCGTTTTTTGCTCATCCATCATCTGGTGCAGGCAGGCCAGCGCGTCGGACAGGCCGCCGATTTCGTCAATCAGTCCCAGGCGCACCGCCTCCTCCCCGTAGATCACGCTGCCAACATCCGCGGCCAGCTCCCCGGTTTGGAGCATCAGCCGGGTGAAGTCCTCCCGTTTTACACGGCTGTTCCGGGTGACAAACTGAATAATCCGCTCCTGGATGCGCGCAAAGTAGTCGAAGGTCTGGGATACCGCGATCACCAGGCCGTTCAGCCGCACCGGGTGGATGGTCATGGCCGCCGACGGGGCGATAAAGGACCTCTTGGCCGACACCGCCAGAGGCACGCCGATGGAGTGCCCGCCCCCCAGCACCAGGGAGACGGTGGGCTTGGACATGGAGGCGATCAGCTCGGCGATACCCAGGCCCGCCTCGATGTCGCCCCCCACGGTGTTGAGCAGCACCAGCAGGCCGTCCACCTCGTCGCTCTCCTCAATGGCCGCCAGCAGGGGCATGACGTGCTCATATTTGGTGGTCTTGGCCGAGGAGGGCAGAACCTGGTGGCCCTCGATCTGTCCTACAATGGTCAGGGTGTGGATGGTCCCCCGCTCCGTCCGGATGGTGGAGGAGCCCATATCCACGATCTGCTGCTGGCGCTGGTCGCCGCCCTCCTCGCTTCCGGTCTCCGCAGTCTGCTTCGTCTCATCCATGCCCATACCCTCCCAAAATGTCGTTTGGATTCAGTATGAGCCGGCGGGGGCAATTTTATGCAACCGCCGCAGCGCGCCTTACTCCGGAAGCCGGTCCAGCCAGCACCCCGGCCCAGCGGTGCCGTCCTGGTTCATCGGCAGATAGCGCTGGCCGATCGCGATACCTGTTACCTCCCTCGGATCGATGGCTCTCGGGAAATACCATACGATATCCTCACCCCAGCGGCCCTTGTTTCCAGGAGCGTAATAGGTCAGGGTGTCCTCCTCCGTGAAAAAGACTGTCCTGCGGTCGCAGTTTCCGTTATATGGGATCACCATGGTACTGCCGTCCGTCAAATAGACGGTAAGTGGAAACCCATTGCAGGTGGGGTAGTCCGAATCTTCAAATTGAGCGTGTGTCTTTAGGCTGGTAGCCGTCAGGGTGATCTCCCGTATCACCTGCCTGTTTAGCTTCTCCTCCAGCTCAATCGTGCGCTCCTGCAGCAGCTCCAGCGGGAAGCTCAGGGTCCACTCCCCCTCAATGGGCTGCCCCATGGTCAGCTCGCCCCATATGTGGTCAATGCGGAACTGGCCGAAATGCTCCGCCGTCAGCGTACGGAACCGGATATCGTAGTACGATATTCCTTCCCACTGGAATGTGGTGTGGATCTCCCCAATGGCGCCCACCTCCCACTCCACCTGCGGCATACCCGTCTGCAGGTAGCCGTATTCCCCGCCGACGCCGTCCGCCAGCCGGAGTTGAATGTGAAAGGCCCCGTCCTGGTCAAACCCCATGGAGGACAGGCTGCACAGCTCCGTGCCCAATTCCGCCGGCGTCTGGCCGGGGACCAGCACTGTTCTGGTTTCCTCCCGTCTCTCTCCCGATATGTACTTCTCTGTCGCTACGGTCAGGGTATCCAGCCGCTCTCCAGTCAGAAGTTCCCACGGAAGAGGTGCGAAAAATGGCTCCACTGCGGGGAGAACGCGGGAGAATTCTACTGTATACACATCCCCCGTCTGCATCTGGCACGGAGCGATATCGTCCAGCGCGAGGGCAAACAGTACCGTATCGGCTTCCGCGTCGTAGGCAATACAGGGATCGCGGTAGGATTCCAGGGCAGCACTTTCGTGCAGCCGCTCCCCCACCAGATCCTCCGCCTCCAGGTATGCAGTGCCCCCATTCTTATCCGCCAAAACCCGCACTACCCGCAGCTCGATGCCCTGGTCCGTAGCCGACACCCCCTCTACCTCCTGAGCGTAGGGTTCAAAGCTGCCGAGGAATTGGATCAGCGTTTCCCGTAGAGGGGGTGAGACTGCGACGGCGGTCACGGCCAGAGCGGCGCAGATAGCCGCCGCCATAAGGCCGGTACGCAGCGGACGGCGGCGGTTTTCTCTCTCCGTCATGCGCCCCGCCGCGGCCAAAATTGCCTCCCACCGCTCCGTACTCAGGTGAAGCTCCGAGAGCGCCGTCTCCAGCTCGGCGTGCATGCTCTGCTTATTCCTGCTCATAGTACCACCCCTTCAGACGTTCCTTCAGCAGTCCCCGGGCCCGTGAGAGCCGTACCGTCACGGTGGAGACCGGAACGTGCAGCCTCTGGGCGATCTCCCAGGCCTTCCACTCCTGGTAATAGTAAAGGATGATCACTTCCCGGTATTTTGGCGGGAGGGCCTGTATGGCCCGTACCAGGGTGTCGTCCGGCGGTTCCGGTCC
>DXTB01000035.1:0-7324 GCA_019410105.1 Clostridiales bacterium
CCCTGTGGGCGTCCTTTTCAAGTTGGCTGTTAGCCCTGCTCGCGCATACGGGCGAAGCAGTCGCTGCAGTACACGGGACGGTCGGACTTGGGCTCGAAGGGCACCTTGGCCTCGCCGCCGCAGGCAGCGCAGGTAGCGGTGAAATACTCGCGGGGGCCACGGGAAGCGGCCTTGCGGGCATCACGGCAGGCCTTGCAGCGCTGGGGCTCGTTCTGGAAGCCGCGCTCGGCGTAGAACTCCTGCTCACCGGCGGTGAACACGAACTCCTGGCCACATTCCTTACATACCAGAGTCTTGTCTTCGTACATGATTTTACCCTCTCTTTGCTTTGTTGCCCAGGTCCGGATGATCCGATTGTGCTGGGTCAGTAATATTGCGTTCAGCTTACGCTGACATCGCCAGATGAAGATTGCTGTGCCAACTTGCGCCGAATGCGCTGGACAGCGTTGTCCACCGATTTCGGGGACTTGTTTACCTCGGCTGCGATTTCAGAATAGGACAGACCGTTCAGATACAACCGAAGTACGCTTGCTTCGAAACCGGACAATTGGCCCATCAGTGTTTCCATTCGCTCCCGGAAGGACTCCCGGCTGAGAAATATCTCCTCCGGGTCTTCCACCTGCCGGCCTGGCGCATGGTAGGCAAACCGATCTCCGTTCCCGCTAAAAAGAGGGGTTTCGAACGAGACTGAGTTGTTCAGCGGTGTGTGCTTATCTCTCGCTGCTGCTTTTATCACAGAGAACAGGCGGTTCTTAATACAGACCTCCGCATAAGTGCGAAATACAGCCGCTTTGGAGGAGTCATACTCTCGGATCGCGGCTAACAGGCCGACCATACCCTCCTGAATCAGATCCTCACTGTCGCCGCCCGCCAGAAAATAGGGGCGTGCGCACATCCGCACCAAGCGGTTATAGCGCATGACCAGACGCTCTTCCGCCACACGGTCGCCGGAGGCGGCCAAACGGCACAGCGTTTCGTCCGTGAGTTCCTGGGAAGGAATATGATCTGGTTTCATACCGGTTCTCCTTATACATTATACGCGGATAATTCTGGATTTGTCAAGCTTTTGCGCAAAAATTTCCCGTTAAGATCCATGATTTTTTATTACATTTGCCAAAAGCTCCGCCGTCTCCCGCGCTACAGGCTCGGTCTGAGCCTCCACCATCACGCGAATGAGAGCCTCAGTCCCGGAGGGGCGCACCAGAACACGACCGTTTCCGGCCAGCTTTTCCTCCTGCTCCGCCACGGCGCTCTGAAGCGCAGGGGCCGACAGGACAGCCTCCTTCTTTGCCTTATCGGCCACCGGCACATTGATGAGCACCTGGGGATAGCGTTTGCACTCCCCTACCAGCTCGGAGGCCTTCTTGCCGGAGCGGCAGAGCAGATCCAGGAATTGTAGCGCGGTGAGCTGGCCGTCTCCGGTGGTGGCGTAACGCCGGAAAATCGTGTGCCCCGACTGCTCGCCCCCGATGACATAGCCGCACTCCTCCATCTTCTCCAGCACGTTGCGGTCGCCCACGCTGGTGCAGAACAGCCCAATGCCGTGCTCCTTGCAGAAACGGTGCAAGCCCAGATTGCTCATAACGGTGCCCACAATAGCTCCGCCGACCAGTTCCCCCGCCTCTTTCAGCGCCAGCCCACAGGCTGCGATCACCTGGTCGCCGTCGATCTCCTCTCCTGCCTCGTCCACCATCAGGCAGCGGTCCGCGTCGCCGTCAAAGGCGATGCCCAGATCATACCCGCCCGCCTTCACCATGGCTTTCAACTGATCCAGGTGGGTGGAGCCGCAGCCGTTATTGATGTTGACGCCGTCGGGATCGGCGTGAATCACGTCGGTGTGCAGGTCGGGGAACCGGTCAAACAGCCGGGCCGCAGTGGCAGAGGCCGCGCCGTTGGCACAGTCCACCAGAATATGCAGCCCCGCCAGCTCGGAGCCAATGGTGGACACCAAGTGGTCGATATAATCCTGGGACTCCTTCTCATCGGCGTAAATCACCCGACCGATCTCCCCGCCGGTCTTGAGGGGCACGGCGATATCGTTCAGCAAAATTTCCTCAATCTTCCCCTCCAGCTCGTCGGAGAGCTTGAAGCCCTGGCCGTTGAAAATTTTGATTCCGTTGTGCTCAAAGGGGTTGTGGGAGGCGGAAATCACGATGCCCGCATCCGCCTTGGTGTCCACGGTGATCCACGCCACGGCGGGCGTGGGGATCACGCCCAGGTGGAGCACATCCGCCCCCGCGGAGCACAGCCCCGCAATCAGCGCCCCCTCCAGCAGATCCGAGGAGATGCGGGTATCCTTTCCGATGGTGA
The DNA here is from genome assembly GCA_019410105.1 of Clostridiales bacterium. Next base: position 2,311 of record DXTB01000035.1, read on the forward strand.
ATCGAGGCTGTCCGCCTCCCTTCTCCCGGGTCATCACCTGCGCGGCGGCCATGCCCACCCGGAAGGCCAGCATGGCGTCCAGTCCGTCGTTGACGACACCGCGGATGCCGTCGGTTCCAAATAATTTACCCATATTCGATAGCCACCTCATTCTTATCAGTTCAGTCGATCGTCATTCGCTTGGTCATACTCTCCCTCCAGCGGCGTTTTCTTCCGCCGCACCGCCTGTTTCACCGGCCTGGAGAACAGGGCGGACAACAGCCCCACCACCAAAACGGCGAGGAGGTTAGCCTCCACCGGCTCCATAAGCATATCGGCCACCCAAAAGGCAAAGACGGTGCACAGGGCGTCCAGCGGGATGTAGAGGAGATTGGCCAGACGGGGACTGGCCCAGCCGAGCTTGACCAGCGCCTTGGTCAGGCCAGCGGTGAACAGCTCCAGGGGCAGGCCGAGCACCGCCTCCACCAGAACATAGAGCACCAGCCAGCCGAAGGAGTCGCAGCGGACGCCCAGCAGATGCAGCAGCCCGGCGTCCACCAGCACAATTACCGCCATAACGCCCAGAACGAGCGCCGCGATTACACCGCCGCCCAGGATGGGAACCAGGGGGTTCTTTTTCACCCAGCTCCCCCCTACAGCGAGAGCTGCTCCAGTCCGCAGGCCCCGCCGGGCACGGTCAGGCCCAAGTGCTCGTAGGCCCGACGGGTGACACAGCGCCCGCGGGGGGTGCGGGTGAGAAAACCCATCTGCATCAGATAGGGCTCATAGACGTCCTCGAGGGTAATTGCCTCCTCATTGATGGTAGCCGCCAGGGTCTCCAGGCCCACCGGGCCGCCGCCGTAGTGCTCAATGATGCTGGCGAGCATCCGCCGGTCGACGGCGTCCAGCCCCAGGTGGTCCACCTCCAGTGCCGTGAGCGCCTGGTCTGCCACCGGACGGGTAATCACACCCCCGGCCTTCACCTGGGCAAAGTCCCGCACCCGGCGCAGCATTCGGTTGGCGATGCGGGGCGTGCCGCGGCTGCGGTGGGCGATCTCCATTGCGCCGTCCGACTCTATGGGAACGTCCAGCAGGCCGGCCGACCGGGTGACAATCTGCGCCAGCTCCTCCGGTGTGTAGAGCTCCAGGCGCAGGGTCACGCCGAAGCGGTCCCGCAGGGGTGCGGAGAGCTGCCCTGCCCGGGTGGTAGCGCCGATCAGGGTGAAGCGGGGCAGATCCAGCCGGATGGAGTTGGCCGAGGGCCCCTTGCCGATGATGATGTCGATGGCGAAGTCCTCCATGGCCGGGTATAAAATCTCCTCCACCGAGCGGTTGAGCCGGTGAATCTCGTCTACAAAGAGGATGTCGTTCTCCGCCAGATTGGTGAGCAGCGCGGCCAGATCGCCGGGCTTCTCAATGGCGGGGCCGGAGGTGATGCGGATATTGACCCCCATCTCGTTGGCAATGATGCCGCTGAGGGTGGTTTTGCCCAGGCCGGGCGGGCCGTGAAGCAGAACGTGGTCCAGGGGCTCGCCCCGCATTTTGGCGGCCTGGATAAAGACCTCCAGGTTGCCCTTGGCCTTCTCCTGCCCGATATACTCCCGCAGGGTCTTGGGGCGCAGGGAACCCTCGTTCTCGTCATCCCGCGTCAGCGATGTGGTGACGAGCGGCTCCTGGGTCTCAAACCCGGTATCGGAAAAGTCAATGCTCAAGTATGTTCACTTCCTCATTCTGACGTAGATGCGTGCAATAAAAATGAACCGCTCCCCAAGCGCATTTTTAGCCCGACGTTAATTCTTGACCATCCTTTTCAGCGCCTGCTTGATGATCTCCTCCAGGGCAAGGCCGTCCACGTCAATGCCCTTGAGAGCTGCGGCAATCTCGCTCTGGCTGTAGCCCAGCACTGCCAGGGCGGCAGCGGCCTCGCTGGACTTGTTCTCCGGGATTACCGTGACGCCGGTGCCGCCATAGCTCTCGCCTCCGGGGGCGATCTGTCCCTTGGCCAGCTTGTCTTTCAACTCCAGGATGATACGCTGGGCGATTTTTTTCCCGATGCCCTGGGCCACCGTCAGGGCCTTTTCGTCCCCGGTGATGATGCTCATGGCCAGGGACTCGGGTGTGGCCGCAGACAGGATGGAGAGCGCAGCCTTGGGCCCCACACCGGACACCGAGGTGAGGAGCTGGAAGCAGTTGAGCTCATTCTCCGTGGAAAAGCCGAACAGCTCCATGGCGTCCTCACGGACATTCAGGTGGGTATAGAGCTTGGCCGGCTTCCCCTTTTGCAGATGGGACAGGGTGTTGTTGGTGGTGCGGCAGGCATAGCCCACCCCGCCGCAGTCGATGACCGCCAGAAAGGGGGCCATGTGAGCCACCACGCCGTTCAGATAATAAAACATTGTTTTTGCTTCTCCTAACGCACTTGTTTCCGCACCTCATAGCGCCCGCTGCCCGGGCGGGCCGCGTCGGGGCTCTGAAGGCGGGAGGTAAACGAGCGGGCGTGGCACAGGGCGATGGCCACCGCGTCGGCGGCGTCGTCCGGCTTAGGAACGGCGCTCAAATTCAGCAGACGGCGGGTCATATCCATGACCTGCCGCTTCTCCGCCTTTCCGTAGCCCACCACCGCCTGCTTGACCTGGCTGGGGGTATACTCAAAGATGGGCACCCCCCGGCGCTCCGCCGCCAGCAGGAGAACTCCCCTGGCCTGGGCCACGCCGATGCCCGTAGTGATATTGTTGTTGAAAAACAGCTCCTCCACTGCCATGGCCTGGGGCTGGAATTGGGCCAGCAACAGGTCCATATCGTCGGCGATCTGCCGCAGACGTGCGGGCAGGGGCTCCCCTGCCGGTGTGGTAATTGCGCCGCACTGCACCAGGCGCTGACGGCCACGATCGGCCTCCACCAGCCCAAAGCCCACAATGGCAAAGCCGGGGTCTATGCCTAAAATCAGCATGGTATCCGTTCCCCTCCTGAGTCCATACGAAATTTATTTTACCACGGCGGGCACGGCGGCGCAAGCCGAAAAACGGGCCGCGGCGCAGCGCGCCGCGGCCCGTCAGTCAGGCTCTCGGGTGGGCTTTGTTGTAGACATCCTTCAGCTTCTGGTTGACCAACTGGGCATAGATCTGGGTGGACGAAATGTCCGCGTGTCCCAGCATCTCCTGGATGGAGTGGAGATCCGCGCCGTTTTCCAGCAGATGGGCGGCAAAGGAGTGGCGCAGGGTGTGAGGGGTGATTTCTGTCTGAATTCCGGCCTTCTCCTGATAGTGCTTGATGATCTTCCAAAAGCCTTGGCGGCTCATGCGCTCCCCGCTCATATTCACGAACAGGGCGCGTTCCTGCGGGTGCTCCAGCATCTGGGGCCGCACGTGCTCTATGTAGTCCTGAAGCGCCCGGACAGCCGCCGGGTAGAGGGGGATCATCCGCTCCTTTCCCCGGCCGGAACAGCGGATAAAGCCGGCGGACAGGTTGACATTTTCCAGATCCAGACCAATCAGTTCAGAGACGCGGATACCCGTGGCATAAAGCAGCTCCAGCATGGCCCGATCGCGGCAGCCCTTGGCATCCGAGGCATCCGGCTGCTCCAGAAAGAGTTCCACCTCCTTGGAGGTAAGGATGTGGGGCAGCTTCCGCTCTACCTTCGCCGGGGCCAGCCCCCTGGCCGGATTGACGGACACCCTGCCCTCCGCGATCAGATAGCTGTAGAAAGACTTCAGAGAGGCCAGCGACCGGGTTACCGTGGCCGCCGACTTACCCTTGGCCGACAAAAATCTCGTATAAGACTCCACATCCTTCTGTGCGGCCTGCTCCGGCGGAACCCCCTCCCCTTCCAGCCAGTGGAGATACTGGGTCACATCCCGCAGATAGGAGCTCAACGTGTTGGCGGAGGCCCGCTTTTCCTCTGTCAAATAGTGCGCATAACCTGATTGATAATCCATCCGTCCAACACCTTCTCGCAGTATCTCTATAGGCTCAGGAACGTCCCCGCCAGGCTGGACACCAGGCCGGGCACTACAAAGCAGTCCAGCAGCAGACTCACACACAGCGCGACGGCACAGGCGCCGCAGCGGAAAAAATAGAGTTTTCCATAGGGCGGAGGGGTTTTCCCATCCCCCCAGACCCGTCCGGCCAGCACCCGGGCGGCCAGGAGGCCCTGCACCCCAAGCACAAACAGCACCGGCACCGAAAGCGCACCGCTCACCCCAAAGACCAAAAGGGCCAGCAGACAGCCCACGCCGCCGAACAGGCGCACAAATGAGGCAATCGAAAAGGCCAGCAGAAATCCCCGTACCGCAAACAGAAGTGGCAGCCCGAGAAGCCCCAGCGCGGTGAAGCCCAGCAGCAGCGCCAGCAACGGCCAGCGCACGGTGTCCCACACCAATGAGGCCAGCGCAGGCGCTGTAATCTCCCCCGCCTGAGCGGCGCGAAGAAATCCCTCCACGTAGGCGGCCAGGCTCTCCTGACCCCCGCCTCCGATATGGGATGCCAGCAGGCATCCTACCAGCCCGCCCAACAAAAAGCAGGCCGCAGTTACCGCCAGCACCGGAATAAGCCCATCCCCTGAAATTCTCCACGCTTCCGCCGCCCTGCGCATCGCCCTCACCTCCCATGGGAGCATATGCGGACAGGGCCTCGATTAGACGCGTGCCAACGGTTTACATGCTAACTATAGCTTACCAGGCCGTCTTGTGCAAGGACGGAAAAGAAAAAACTTCATTTTTGTATATTATGCCAAGTTGTTATGTTCACTTAATTATGTAAACTGTGTATACAAAAAGAGGAGCGCCACACTTTGTGGTGCTCCTCTTTACTAAAATTATAGTCACTGTTTTTGCCGACATCCGGCTCAATTCATCACTTTTTGTCTGTTTGTAGCAGAGATTACGATTTGTATAATTACGATCTGTATATGTCACTCCGCCATTCCGGCCGCGATCGCCCGCAGAGCGATGGCACACTCCAGCCGCTTTCGCTCCAACTCACAGCCCACACGGTGGGGCTTTTTTATGTCGCCATTGACAAGCAGGTTGGACGCGCT
>DXTB01000035.1:7424-10818 GCA_019410105.1 Clostridiales bacterium
GGTGGTCCCTGAGATACTCCGCCAGGCGCTCGTACTCCGCCTTCAGGGCGGGCAGATCTGCCTCCTGGAGGGCATAGGGATCCTCCTCCTTCCCAACCACCGGCTCCACCGAGATATTCCGTCCGATGGATGCCAACGCCTTCACGTCCTCGGCAAAGTCCTGATGGAATCGTGTAAAGGTGCCCCGGAGGTAGTAGTCCCTCGTCCCACGGCCCTCAATGAGCTTCTGGAACTTGGGCACAATCACGTCATAGCTGCCCTTGCCGTTGACTGTGGGCCGGAGGTCGTCGTTGACCTCCTTTCGCCCGTCGATGGACAGGACTGCGTTGGACATCTCACGGTTGATGTACTCGATGTTCTCATCATTGAGGAGCACACCATTAGTTGTAATTGTAAAGCGGAAGCACTTGTCGTGCTCCTCCTCAATGGAACGGGCGTACTCCACCGTCTTCTTTACGGTATCCATGGCCATCAGCGGCTCGCCGCCGAAGAAGTCCACCTCGATGTTACGGCGGTGGCCCGACTTGGCGATGACGAAGTCGATGGCCCGTTTGGCGGTCTCGAAGTCCATGGTCATGCGGTGGCCGGTGCCGAAATCGCCGGTGGAGGCAAAGCAATACTTACACCGCAGGTTGCAGTCGTGGGAGACATGGAGGCACAGGGCCTTCACCAGGGCCTGCTGCTGCATGGAGGCAGCCTTCTCCCGGTCAATGTAGTCGTCCTCCTCAAAAAGCAGCCCCTCGGCCGCCAGACCGCGCAGCTCCTGCCAGGCCTCCTCCAGGGCGGCTGGGTCGTACTGGGGCAGCCTGGCGCAAAGCTCCGCCGGGCAGTGCTCTCCCATGGGGGGCTGCACCTGCTCCAGAAGGTGGTAGGTGAGCTCGTCCAGCACGTGGACGGCGCCGCTGTTGACATCCACGGCGATATTCACGCCAAGGCATTGAAAGGTATGTACCATATTTGTTCGTTCCTCACTTTATTACGGCATACAAAAAGGGTGGGATGCCCCACCCTTTTCGAGCCAAGTTCGTTTTTACTGGTTCTCGCACTTCTGGTTGGCAACGGTGCAAGAGGTCTTACAGGCGGACTGGCAGGAGGTCTGGCACTCGCCGCAGCCGCCGTGGGCGGCGCTCTTCTTCAGAGTCGCGCCGTTGAGCGTCTTCACATGCTTCATTCTGGTTTCCCTCCCATAACGATGGTTTGGAGCGATTATAACACATTCTCCGCCCGATTTCAATTATTTTCTGCGTTTTTTCCGGGCAGGCTTCTTCTTACCCCCGCCGCCCAGGATTCCGGCGGCAGCTCCGCCGCACAGGGAGCCGCACAGCAGGCCGATGCCCCCCGCCTCCAGAGAGACCGTTTCGAAGCAGAGCGCCCCGATGGTAAGCAGCAGCAGGAAGAGCACTCCGCCGGTGGTAAGGCCAACGATCAGCGCCCGGCTCCCACAGCGCCGCACTGCCAGCAGGCCGCCCGCAAAGGCCCCCAGCACACATCCCACGATGGTGAGCTGATACATCAGCTCCTCCCCTGCCAGTCCGCCGGAAATGGCCGCCGACGCCACCAGCAGAAAGACAAAGCAAACCGCCAGCGCGGCCACGCCCCCCAGCACCAGCCCCATTCCGCAGCGGATCAGCTTTGCGCTCTGCTCCTCCTCCTTTTTTTTCATAAAAACACCCTCCCTTGGCATGGATTCCTACTGAAACCTATGCAGGGAGGGCGTTCACTATTACTTCTTGTCCTTGGAATCCTTGGTGTCCGCAGGAGCGTTCTCCGTGGACTGGGTGCCCTTGGTGGAGATGGCCCACTTGGTGAACTCCATACGCACACGGTCGGCGCTGGTCTCGATGATGATGGTATCCTCCTTCACCTGGCAGATGGTGCCTACCACGCCGCCGATGGTGGTGATCTCATCGCCCACCGCCAGCTCAGAGCGCATCTTGGCCGCCGCCTTTTTCTTCTTGTTCTCCGGCCGGATGAGCAGGAAATAGAAGACCGCGATCAGGATCACGAACGGCAGAAGCATGCTCAATAAGCTTGCACTACCATTCGTCCCTGAATTTGTCAGCAGAACGCCAGCAGTCTGTGTCAGCAAAATAATCCCCTCCGATTCATACTTTGACGTTAAAACGTCACCAATAGGACATTATAAAGCGAAAAGCAGATTTTGACAAGCCCTTTTCGCCTCATTCACAGAAACTTCACAGCCGCCCGGCCAATTTCTCGGAATACTCCGCCCGGAATGCCGCGAATTGGCCCGCGTCCAGCGCCTGGCGGATACGTTCGGCCAGTTTGTTGTAGAAATAGAGGTTGTGAAGCACCGCCAGACGCATGGCCAGCATCTCCTCCGCTGCAAAGAGGTGGCGCAGATAGGCCCGGGAGAAGGAGCGGCACACCGGGCAGTCGCAGTCCGGGTCGATGGGCCGCTCGTCCAGCTTGTACTTCTCATTGCGGATATTCAGCGCCCCCGACCAGGTGAAGAGCTTGGCGTGGCGGGCATTGCGGGCGGGCATCACGCAGTCGAAGAAGTCCACGCCCCGGGCCACACCCTCGATGATGTTGGAGGGGGTACCCACCCCCATGAGGTAGCGGGGCTTGTCCGCCGGCATATAGGGCTCCACCGCGTCGATGATGTCATACATCACCTGGGTGGGCTCCCCCACCGCCAGGCCGCCGATGGCGTAGCCCTCGCAGTCAATCTTGGCGGTTTCCTTCATGTGCCAGATGCGCAGCTCCGGGAAAGTGGCGCCCTGATTGATGCCGAAGAGCATCTGGCGGGGATTCACCGTATCAGGCAGGGCGTTGAGCCGGTCGTGCTCCGCCTTGCACCGGGCCAGCCAGCGCAGGGTGCGCTCGCAGGAGGCTTTGGCATACTCATAGGTCGCCGGGTTTTCCACGCACTCGTCGAAGGCCATGGCGATATCAGAGCCCAGGTTGGACTGAATCTGCATGGACTCCTCCGGCCCCATAAAGATGCGGCGCCCGTCGATGTGGGAGGCGAAGGTGACCCCTTCCTCCTTGATCTTGCGCAGGCCCGACAGGGAGAACACCTGGAACCCGCCCGAGTCGGTCAGGATCGGGCCGTCCCACCGCATGAACCTGTGCAGGCCGCCCATCTGCCGCACCACTTGGTCGCCGGGGCGCAGGTGAAGGTGGTAGGTGTTGGACAGCTCTACCTGACAGCCGATATCCTTCAGATCGTGGGCCGACACCGCACCCTTGATGGCCCCCTGGGTGCCCACGTTCATGAACACCGGCGTCTGCACCGTGCCGTGGGCGCAGGTAAAGACACCCCGGCGGGCCTTTCCCTCTGTTTTCAGGACTTCAAACACGTCAAAACTCCTTTGTCAAAAACTTACCTTTCATAATACCAGAAGGACTGAGCTTTGACAAGAGTATC
>DXTB01000036.1:0-2260 GCA_019410105.1 Clostridiales bacterium
CCGGCCTTCTTCAGGCCGTTCATGAAGGTAGAGTAGTTCATCCCGTTCATCTTGCAGGCGGCGGAGATGCGGGTGATCCACAGGGAGCGGAAGTCGCGCTTCTTCAGGCGGCGGCCGGTGTAGGCGTAGGACAGGGACTTCATCACCTGCTCGTTGGCCATCTTGAAGTGCTTGCTCTTGGCGCCCCAGTAGCCCTTGGCCAGCTTGAGGACCTTATTTCTTCTCTTGCGCGTCATCATCGCGCCTTTGACTCTAGCCATTGTAAAAAGCCTCCTATGTTAAGGTAAAAATCAGTCTTATCTTATTTGTAGGGGATCATGCGCTTGATGGCGGGCTCGTTGGTCTTGTCCGCATAAGCGCCGGCGCGGAGGCCTCTCTTGCGCTTGGTGTCCTTGTCGTGACCGTTGAGCAGGTGACGCTTGTTGGCGTGGGCGCGCTTGACCTTGCCGGACTTGGTCAGGCTGAATCTCTTTTTCGCACCGCTGTGAGTCTTGAGCTTAGGCATGGTGGTAAAACTCCTTTTCTTTCAATTCAAAACGTGCGGGGTTCAGGACTTCTTGGCTTCCTTGGCAACCTTGGGGGAGAGGAAGATGGACATGTGCCGTCCGTCCAGCTTGGGGTCCTTGTCCAACGTGGCGACCTCGCCGCACTGCTCGGCAAACTTGAGCAGCAGGCCCTTGCCGATGTCGGTGTGAGCCATCTCGCGGCCGCGGAAGCGGACCGTGACCTTCACCCGGTTGCCCTCGGCCAGGAACTTCTGGGCGTTGCGGAGCTTCACATTGAAGTCGTTTACGTCGATACTGGGAGACATGCGGACTTCCTTGATCTCCACGACGTGCTGGTTTTTCCGCGCCTCCTTCTCCCGCTTGGTCTGCTCGAACTTGTACTTGCCGTAGTCCATAAGCTTGCAGACGGGGGGATTCGCGGTGGGAGAGATCTTCACCAGGTCCAGATTCGCGTCCATGGCGCGCTCCAGCGCCTCCCGGGCGGACATGATGCCCAGCTGCTCTCCGGTGTCGGAGACCAGGCGAACCTCCTTGTCGCGGATCTCTTCGTTGATTTGATGACCCTGTTTGCTGATACGAAAGCACCTCCAATTCTCAGATACATACAAAAAAACGGCTACCAGTCCGGTACCCGCATCCAACCTGAACACGCACGCGCCGCATCGGGCGCGCACGGGAAACCTGATTGACCTCTTTGCCGTGGGCTGGAGGTGAGGATGGGGGCACCGATCCTGCTTTGTTTTGCTCTAATAGTATAGCAGACAGTTGGCGTAGTGTCAAGAGAAATTTCAAAGGCCCGGTTGGGGCTTCCCTTTTTCGGAGAAATGTGGCAAACTAGGGGCAGAGGAGGGAATGAGATGCATCATCCGATTCGCATACGCGCGCTTCGGCTGGGCCTGGCGGCCTGTCTGCTGGCCGGGGCGCTGGCCGGACTGGCCTCTGCTAACGCACCCACTTATGAAACGACGATTCTGTTCACCCATGACACCCACGACCACTTCCTCCCCATGCCGGATGAGGAGGGCGGGGAATACGGCGGCTATACCCGTCTGGCCACCCTGATCCAACAGGAGCGGGCGGCCCACCCGGACGCCCTGGTCCTGGACGCCGGAGATTTTTCCATGGGCAGTTTGTTCCAGACCATCTACGCCACGGAGGCCCCGGAGCTGCGGGCCCTGGGTGCGATGGGGTACGACGCCACGACGCTGGGCAACCATGAGTTTGACTACCGCGCCCGCGGCCTGGCGGAGATGCTCAACGCCGCCGTGGACAGCGGCGATCCGGTGCCCCCCATTGTCCAGGCCAACTACAAGCCCCCGGAGGAGGACGCGGACACCTGGGCGGCGTGGGACCGCTACGGCATCGGGGACTACCTGATTCTGGAGCGGGGCGGCGTCCGCTACGGTATCTTCGGCCTGATGGGGGAGGAGGCGGACAGCAACGCCCCCATGTCGGGCATGGAGTTTGAGCCGATTGCCGATGCGGCGGAGCGTACCGTGGCCGCCCTGGAGGAGGCAGGGGCCGACTTTATCATCTGCCTGTCCCACAGCGGCACCGACGGCAGGGGAAAGGGCGAGGACTACGAGCTGGCCAAGCGGGTGGACGGCATCGACGTGATCCTCTCCGGCCACACCCACACCACCCTGGACGAGCCCCTGCGCGTGGGGGACACCCTGATTGTGTCCTGCGGGGAGTACACCGCCAACCTGGGCGTCCTCACCGTGGAGTGGAAGCCAAACGGGGAGAAAACCGTG
>DXTB01000036.1:2360-8901 GCA_019410105.1 Clostridiales bacterium
GTGCAGCAGGCGGAGGGGGCGGACTACGTGCCGGTGGACTTCGCGGTGGTGGCCGCGGGGGTGATCCGCGGCTCCTTCCCCGCTGGGGAGATCACCACCTCCGACGTGTTCAATGTCTCCTCCCTGGGCTCCGGGGCGGACGGGACACCGGGCTACCCGCTCATCTCGGTGTGGATCACGGGGAAGGAGCTGAGGGACGCCTTTGAGGTGGACGCCTCGGTGTCCCCCCTCATGCCGGTGGCCCAGATCTACGGCTCCGGCATGACCTGGACATGGAACCCCCGCCGGATGATCTTCAATAAGGTAACCGACTGCGCCCAGGTGCTGCCCGACGGCTCCGCTGTTCCCATCGACGACGACCGGCTCTACCGGGTGGTGACCGGACTCTACACCGGCCAGATGCTGGGCACCGTCAACGACCAGTCCTTCGGCATCCTGGCCATCACCCCCAAGGACGCCCAGGGCAATGTGATCACCGACTATGAGGAGCACATTATTTACAACCCCAACGGCTCCGAGGTGAAGGAGTGGTACGCCCTGGCCTCTTACCTCCAGTCCATGGGAGAGGTGGATGGCCGCTATGCCGCCCCCGAGGGGCGCAAGGTAGAGCACGCCACCTGGAACCCCCTGAGCCTGCTGAAAAACCTGAACCTGTTTGGCTGGCTGGCCGTGCTCGCGGCGGTGCTGGTGCTGGCCGCAGTCGTGTTCCTGGTGTGGCGGCTCTGCTTTCATCACCGCCGGGGCCGCTACGGCGGCAGGCGGCGGGGCGGCGGCTACCGGCCCTACCGGGGATAAAGGAAGAGAGAATATATGAAGGAGAACAACTACGACAACCCGGGGTTTTTTAGCCAGTACCGGCGCTTCCCCCGGTCGGTGGAGGGCCTCTCCGCCGCCGGGGAGTGGCACGCGCTGCAAAAGCTGTTCCCCGACTTTTCCGGCAAGCGGGTGCTGGATCTGGGCTGCGGCTTCGGCTGGCACTGCCGCTACGCCGCCGACCACGGGGCCGCGGCGGTGATCGGGGTGGATCTGTCGGAGAAGATGCTGGAGAAGGCGCGGGCGGACACCTTCGACGGCCGCATCCACTATGTGCGGGGGGCCATGGAGGAGGTGGACTTCCCGCCCGCCTCCTTTGAGGCGGTGCTCAGCTCCCTGGCCCTGCACTATGTGGAGGAGCTGGGGCCGGTGTTCCGCAGGGTGTGGGACTGGCTGGCCCCCGGCGGGGACTTTGTGTTCTCCTGCGAGCACCCGGTCTTTACCGCCGAGGGCTCCCAGGAGTGGTACCCAGGCCCCGGCGGTGCGCCCCTCCATTGGCCTGTGGACCGATACTTCACCGAAGGCCGCCGCACCGCCCGCTTCCTGGGCTGCGATGTGGTCAAATACCACCACACCCTGACCACCTATGTCCAGACCCTGCTGGAGACCGGGTTTGTCCTCAAGGCCCTGGTGGAGCCCAAGCCCGATCCCCGGCTGATGGACGTGCCCGGCATGGCCGACGAGCTGCGCCGGCCCATGATGTTGCTCCTGTCTGCCCATAAGCCGGAATAAAACGACGAGAGCCGTTTCAGACAGAGAACATGTGCTGCTGGTGCCCTGTTTGGAGGGAGTGCAACCCGGAGTTGCGGATTTGAGTGCAGGTGGTAGGTGGTATGTAGCCGCTGAAACATGCATGATTTAAGTACGGCCGGTCACGGCTGAACTTAAGGAGGATTCAAACCGTAAGTGTATCAAAGCAACTCATTCATCTGAGAAGCATATAGGGGATCTCCCAGGAGGAGTTGGCCTCTTTGATGAATGGAACCAGATAGGCGGTACCGAAATGGGAGACCGACCTTTCACATACGTTAAAATATAGATACAGAAACCGCTCCCACACTTGGGAAGTTCTAACAGTTGCCCGACAATAAACGATATTCGGCCTCCGTCCTGCTCCATGAGAGAGGCAGGACAGGGACCGGGCCCAGAAAGTGAAAAAAGGGCTTGTCAATTTTGCTTTGACTGGGTAATATAGGAGCCAAGAGGTACAGAAATATTGCGTCGGATCCCAGGTGTAGCGAGCGCCTGAGGCCCTATGTGGGTGACACGACCACCCATACAACGGAAAATCCGTACTACGCTGTTGTTATAACCTTTCCTGCCCCATTCTGGCAAGAGGGTTTTAGCGGCTGTGTTGCAGACTGATATGCTGTGTGGGGATATACATACCCCGCACAGCATTTTTTGCCTCTTGCGGAAGGGCCAACAGGGGGCAGCCGCCCCCCAAGGGTCCCGACGCAAGAGAAGCAAAAGCACAGGAGGCCGCTGATATGAAGAAAAAAGTCACCGACTTATCCCAGGCGCTGGCCGTGGGCTTGCCTGTCCCGGCCAGCGCCGCAGGGGAGACCTTTTCCGACGTCCCCGCCCCGCCCTGGGCCGTCCCCGCAGCTCCGGAGTGGAAGAACGGGGGGAAGGCTGCTCCGTCCGATCCGTATCTCGTTCCACCCCTTTGAAAGTGCGTATTCAACCAGATTGCCCCCCGGCATAGTGTTCCACTCGTACTGTCCGCAGAGGACACAGGTAAGGCCGTGGGCCTCCGCTATGGCCTTGAATTTCCCGGCGCCTCCGTCCTGTAGTAATTGCGTCAGCAAGTCTCGCTTGCGAGCTTGCTTGATTACCATACGACACAGGCGAAACAGGCCGTCAAGACTGGTGTAGCCACTTGCGAAAAAACTGCCCCGACTCTTACGAAACCGGGACAGACTTTTTTCGGTCCTGACCGCCTGAGGCGGCTGTGGCACGGTGGGCATTCCCTACACTGTGTAATCCCTCAGTACGGAGGCTTTCTGCTCAGCGTCCAAACAATACTTAAACAGGAGCAGTAAGTTCAGCTCCTCCCGGCGATAAATAGGGCTTTTCGGGATGCCATCCCCTGTGATATGTGTGACAACGGCGAACATGGATTGAAAGCTATCCTCATTCCATTCCAGCTCCCTTGCCTGCTTCTCCGCAAGCTGGGATATGCGTTCCGCGGACTTTGAAATTTTAGATCGTCCCCTGTTCCAAATTGCCAGCCATTGAAACAGGTCCGGGGAAAAAAGTTTATGATTGAGTTCTCCTACTAAAAAAGACAGCTTGCGCTGGTTGATTGCTTCTGTTATGTGTCTTATGCGGTCATCCTCAAAGGTACTGATAGCCTTCCTGAAAGCAATATCATAGCTGTCAAGGCTTTTACAGGCGGCCAGATTATCAAGCAATATTTGTGCGATTGTGGGCTCCATATGGAGCATGGAAGCCCTCAGAGCTTCTACGGAAATTTCCTGTGTATAGGTATCGAGATAAGCTTTCCTTTCGTATTCCCGATAAAGCCGCTCAATCTCGCTTTTGACCTGTTGCTGTCCCTTTCTGATGGCATTCTCATTCGTCCTGTCGGATAGAACGGCGCTTTCAAATGCGGCTGTCACTATGTCTATACAAGTCTGGCACTCCGTATCAGGCCAAGTCCGGTCATACAGATAGCCGCCGATGGTTTCCTCTCCATACTCCACGTTTTCATCTGCCCATCCTTTACGGCGGTCGTTGAACGACTCCGCAAGTGCGGATTTAAGGTTTGTGACCGATAATCCGTGGCGGTTTCCGATTTCCCGGATTGTAGGTCACAAACGCCTGCCAAGCGTGTCCTTTTTCTTCATCGGAGAACACTCCTAAAATTATAATAAAAATATCTAATTTCGATATAGTGATAAGTTAAAATATCCCTGGTTTTTACAGTGTGATCCATGCGAGAATCAAAATGTGCGTTTTTAGTATATTACAAAGCAAAGTGCGTGTGAATTTTCTGCTTTTGTCTGCTTTCCTGGTCCTGCATAGAGCCTTTCTCCAGAGGTGGGAAATAGTAGAATAATTGCATATCTAGAGCGGAGCAAACGTCCGGTCAGTGCGGCATGGAAGAAGATTGAAGCCCACCCTCTGACGGACAGCCGCGATCTGGAAAATGAAATTTAGGCATCAACTATAATTGTCTTTTGGAGCGGTTATGGCGGCGCGGAGAGCGGCATCCCATCGGCAGCCGACGGCAGGCCATGATCGCCGGCAAATACGGCGGCGTGTTTTGCAATCTCCCGGATGGGACCGTGTGCATGTGTGATTACTCCTACCAGCATGAGGACTCCGATTTCCTGGTAGGAGACACCGTGATTCTGGTAGTCCAGCGGTATGCGGAGGAGAAAAAGCAGATGTACGGCAAAATCCTCTCGAAGTGGTGATCCAAAAGCGAACAGGCCCGCCCCTTTATAGGGGGCGGGCCTGTCACCTTTACTAACTCAAAGGTCCATACCCATATTATTTTGTGAAGGAAGGTCAGATTGACATATGAAAGTGAGACGACTCGTTGCCTTGTGTACGGCAATGTTCCTCAGCCTACAGATGGCGGGGCTCCCCGCCTCCGCCGCGGGCAGATTTTCCAATGTCCCCGCCGGTTCTCCCTTTTATGAGAGCGTGACCTATCTGGCGGAGTGTGGGATCACAGCCGGTAAGGGCGGACACAGTTTCAGCCCGGAGCGTCCCATCACAGTCCGGGAGTGGGCTGCCCTGCTGTTCCGGGCTTTCGATGGAAGTACCTTGTCCTGCGATTCCCCAAAGGAGCGGTCCGAGCTCAGTATCCAGCGGTGCTATCAAAACGGCTGGCTGGGCGTGAGTGCTGCCATATCCCCTGATGGGACTCTCTGCCGCGGAGAACTGCTGCTCAGTGCCTTCCATGCGGCCGGACTGCCGGTATACAACGCCTCTCTCTATGGCTATGAGGAGGCAGGATGCCTCCGCAGGAAAACGCGGTACGCATTGGAAAGGAACTTGGACTGTGCCCCGAAGCGGCCGCACCATTTGGAGTGCAGTTGCTTCCGTCTCTCAATAGAAAAATCTTTTAATCGACGATCTATGGGAGAAAAAACAGCAGCAGGATGCTCCATACGAGCAGTATTATGGCACAAGTCCGTAGGTTCTACTGATAGTAGGTCTGGGAGAGCGTGCAATAAACTACGAATGCGATTAGCAATTATGATTTATTTGGGGCGATAAAAATTTTGGAAGCCCCTTCAGCAATCTGAACTTCATATCGCTGCCCACGATAATAAAAGTGAAACTGCATGGATACAAGGCCATTGGGGAGATGAGGGGACAACTTTGGAACGCCGTTCTCGATATGCAGTCCGGCAAAGCCAAAGATAACTGTATTCCAAGTCTCACCGAGACAGGCCAGATGGAGCCCTTCCTTGCCCGTGTTGCCCATAACCTCCTCCAGGTCCAGATAGAGGGCCTTCCGCCAGTAGGCTTCAGCGGCCTCTGCCAGGCCATTCTGGGCCGCAAAGAGGGCGTGGCTGGCAAAGCTGAGGGTGGAGTCATGGATACACAGGGGCTCAAAGTCCTCCCAGGCGGCCAGCTTTTCCTCTTCGGTAAACTGCTCTGGCAGACGGGTTATAAGGAGCAGCGTATCCGCCTGCTTGATCACCTGATAGCGTTGGAGCCGGTCGAAGCAGACCTGGTGATAGCTGGCCTCGTCGCCGGATTTGAGCTCCGCCGGCTCAACGCGCTCCAGCAGGTGGAACGTATCGTCCTGGCGGTAGTGGCCGGTGATTGGATCCCTGGGAAGCTGGATGGCATCGCGTAGTATCTCCCAAGCAGCGCACTCCGCTTTGGACAGGCTCAGGGCCGCATACTGCTCCGGCGCCTCTTTCTTCAGCCGTGCGGCGGCGGTCAGCGCCAGAGAGAGATTGTGCTTTACCATGGCATTGGTGAAAAGATTGTTGCTGGTAATGCCGCAGTATTCATCCGGGCCCTTGCAGAACAGCAGATTGACCTTCCCGGCTTCGGGGGCGGGAGAGTAACGGCTGACCCAGAAGCGGGCTGTCTCCACCAACACCTGTGCGCCCCCCTGGAAGAACAGGCGGTCATCGCCGGTCCAATCCAGGTATTGGCCCAGAGCATAGGCCACGTCAGCGGTGACGTGGACCTCGCTGCACCCGATGTCCCAGCTTTCACACTGCTCGGTGCCGTCATAAGACACCATCCAGGGGTAGCGGGCCCCGGCGCCATTCATCCGCGCCGCATGCGCTCTGGCCTGGGGAAGCGTGCCGACCCGGAAGCCCGCCAGACTGCGGGCAGCCTTTGGATCGGTCAGGTCATAAAAGGGCGTCAGAAAGAGATCTGTGTCCCAAAAATAGCAGCCTTTGTACCGCGTGTGGGTGAGCCCTCTAGCCCCGATGCTCACGGTGTGGTCCCGAGGAGAGCAGTTGGCCGCCAACTGGTAGATCACATAACGCAGCGCCGTCTGCGCGTCGTCATCCCCCTCCATGACAATGTCGCAGTCCGCCCACTTTTGCTCCCATGCGGCCTGATTCTCCGCCAGCGCACTTACAAAGTCCCAGCTTGGCTCCACATCCAGCTGGAGCAGGGGATCCACATCGCGGCTGGAAGTCAGCCGGGCGGCGATCTCCAAGGCGATGGGAGCATCGGAAGCGTCACTGGTGCAGCGCACTCCCACGCCGTCACCGGTATCTGCAACAAAAGCGGG
>DXTB01000036.1:9001-10522 GCA_019410105.1 Clostridiales bacterium
GCACATCCACCCAGTCATCCGCAATACTCAGCCGGTAACGGAAGGTGAGCAGACCTGTACGGAGATCCAGCGCGCGGGACAAATGGGAGGGAATGGCCGGTATGCGGCCATTCAATCGGATCTGGTACCAGATAGGGGTGGGCAGATTGACAAAATCCGTCAGCTCTGTGCTGTCGGAGATCCGGTCATAAAAGCCAGCCAAGAAAAGTCCGGCGTCCAACGGCCGGCGGATCGGCCGGTAAGCGGGGTAACCCCGGGCCCCCATGCGGCCGTTGCCGGTAAAGAAGACGCTCTCCAGGAAGCGGTCGGCAAGATCGTTCCCCTCCGCTGAAATTGTCCAGCCCCGGCGCTTCACGTCAGTTCTCATAGGACACGCCTCCTAACGCATACCGCAGGGCGTGGCACACAAACCCCGCGCAAGTGGCAAAGGCGTCTCCCGTCGCGGATCGGCCCGTGTGCTCATTGATGCTCTCACAGACGATGCCGTTGTCCATCTCCGCCCGGCGCAGAAGATCCAACGACCGCTCCGCCTCCCCGCTGAGCAGGCTGTTGGCCACACTCAACATCCAGGGATGGGGGGCGTGGGCGCAGCCGATTTCCGCAAAGGCGCACCCGGCGAAGCTGTAAGGATACTCCGGGGCGCGGATCTGACGCACTGTATTCTGATATGCGGGGTCATCCGGCGCGCAGAAGCCCAGGTAGGGCAGGAGCAGCAGGCTTCCTGGCGGCTCGTCATATACATCTGTATGGCCCTCCAGATCCGTGGACCAGGCATAGTATGGGCCGTTCGGGCCCTGGACAACACAGTGCTCCAGGATCGACCGGCGGAGCTCCTCCGCCTCCCCGGCAAGGTCGCCGTATGTTTCAGGATACAGGGAGGACAGCGCGCGAAGCGCCTTCCATACCAGCACATTGTCATAGGTCAGGTAGGGGTAGCTGCGCACGTCATCGGTGGGCTGAAGGAAGGTCTCGTACAGTGGGATCGACCTGTGCCGTTTGGTGCGCAAGGTGCGCAGAATATCCGTAAGCCCGGCGCGGATCGCGTTGTCCTCCAGACAGTCCCGGTCGCCTGTGGCAGCCGCATAGCGCTCCAGGGCCAGCACCGGGGCCATCAGTTCATCCAGCTCAAAACCAGGCTCCAGGACTGTGCCGTCGATGTACCGCGAGTGGACGCCCAGGTTGCGCCGCTGACGGCCGAATACATAGTCCAGCATCCGGCGGGCCAGTGCCGGGTCGGCGTCCACTACCGTAGGAAAGCTCCACAGCAGGCTGTCCCGGTCCCAGTAAGCCGCGCTCACATAGTAGCGCGGGCTGCGGCTGGTGACCAGAACCAGCTCCTCGGTATCCAAGGTGATCCCGGCGGAGTAGAACAGGCAGAAGAACAGATTGGTATTGTAGAGGCGCTCCAACTGGGCATCCGGAATGGGCCAGCGGCGGGCGTCCAGCCAGTCTGTGGTCACCTGTAACTCGTGCTGCCAGCCTTGGCGCAGCATCTCCTTGGCGCTGGTGGCGGCCGCCACC
>DXTB01000037.1 GCA_019410105.1 Clostridiales bacterium
CTACTCCTACACCTTTGCCGTTCGAGCCCTGATATTGCTGGATTTTGAGTTTTTAATATAGAACTTGGGTTTAGACCACAGTATATTGTCGTTTTAAGCGAGGCCAGCCCAAACACAAGGCGTATTGCATTGCCGGGTCTGACTTACCGTTGGAACGCAAATGATATTTCAAGTAATGATGGTTTGACGATAACAGATACAGGATTTCTTATAGCCAATAATACCACAAACAATAATGAAAAGTATCATTATGTTGCATTTGGCTAAAGTGGAGGTAGGAACTATGACCATCATCCAAATTGAACCGCTGGAAACCGGCCAGCACCCGATCCAGAGCCAGAGCGGGCGGAGCGCCTGCTGGCTGGATGACTACATAGAGGTGCCCGCCCACCTCCATGACGCGGTGTGGGCGACCTATGGCTGGTGTGACCTCCAGATTGAGGGGGACAAGCTGGTGGGCATCACGCCTACTGAGCGGCCTCCAGAGCCGGAGCCGGAACCCCAGCCGCCCCTCGCAGAGGACATCACTCTGGACATGCTGTCCGAGCACGAGGAACGACTTTGTATGTTGGAAATCACCACCAATGCTGTTTGAGGAAGGGGAAGGACATGAACACGGTATTTAATCTCTGCAAGCTGCTTATTGACCGGGGCCGCACCGACGGCCTCCAGGACAAGATGGATGTCTATCTCGCCGCCGACCGGCTCACCCCGGAGGAGTACCAGGAGCTGGCCGGGCTACTGGCCCCGGAACAGTAATCAACAGCGGGATCGCTGGATAAAAGGATGTGAATCAAATGAGTAAGCTCATTACATACGTCCCGCTCTCGTCCGTGGAGCGGATTGAGCTGAGAGTCACCAACTGCCGCAAGACGCTCTCTCAGGTCAAGGCTGAAACAAAGGCTCATTACGTGCTCAATGGCGGCATGTGGAACCCAGACGGCACCCCCTGCCCGCTGCTTAAGGTGGGCGGGGCGATGCTCTCCGGCACGCCCTGGCGTCCGATGGGCTACGCCTGGGACAAGGGCCCGGACATCCGCATGACATCCGAGTACGGGGGAGCGGCCAACTTTATCGCTGTGACCGCCCTCGTTACCTCCGGCAAGCCGGTGGATAAGCCCTCCTACGGATCAGCCCAGGGAGGCAAGAGGGGGCGCAGCGCCATTGGCCTGCGTGGTGGCAGTCTGGCCCTCTATTGTTCTGGCGATGGGACCGGAGACGCAGCCACGCCGGAAACTCTGCGGGACGAGCTGGCCGGGCTGGGCTGGGCCTCCGCCGTTATGCTGGATGGGGGCGGCTCCAGCCAGTGCGACTTTGGCGGAGAGCGCATCACCGCCAGCCGCAAGGTGCACAACTGGATTTGCGTGTATCTCAAGCAGGCGGAGCAGACACCGCCGGAAGAGGAGGACAAGCCTATGAGCAAGCATACTGTATGCCTTGACCCCGGACACGGGCCGGGCAACGTCAACGGATCCCCGGACGGCACCTACAAAGAGTGGGAGTTTACGTGGGATATGGCACAGCGTGTCAAGCCGCTGCTGGAGGCCCAGGGGGTGGGCGTGGTGCTCACCAAGACAGCGGACAACTACCCCAGCCTCACGGAGCGGGCCAACATCAGCAACAAAGCAAAGCCGGACTGCTTTGTGAGCATCCACACCAACGCGGCCGGGGAGGGCGGATGGTCGAGTGCGTCCGGGCTGGAGGTATACACCAGCGCCGGGCCCATGACGGCCCAGCGCAATGTGCTGGCCTCCAAACTGGTCAACGCCTTCCATGTTGCCGGGGTGGCCCTGCGGAGCGAACCGATCAAGCACGAGATGTATACCGTGCTTGCCAAGACGGACGCTCCCGCCTGCCTGATTGAGTACGGCTTCCATACCAACAAGATGGACACGGAGTATCTCAAGGATAGCAAGTACCGGGACAAACTGGCCGAGGCCACCGCAAAGGGCATCTGTGAGTTCCTGGGCGTGGCGTGGCAGGCCGATCCAGGAGAGGGCAACGCAGAGGATACCCCGGACGCCTGGGCCGCTGAGGCGTGGCAGAAAGCCAAAGACAAGGGCGTGCTGGATGGCACCCGGCCCCGCGATAATATGACCCGGCAGGAGTTGGCCGTCGTACTGGAGCGCTTAAACCTATTGAGCTGAACAAGCTGGAAAGGAGGACGAAATGGCAAGCATCAAGGATTTGCAAGACCAGATGAACAAGAACTCCCAGGCGTGGCATGGAGCCAATAAGGCCGAGCAAGACCGCCTGCACAAGGAGAACGAACGCCTGCAAAGCCAGATTGACAGCATGACGGGAGGAAGCTCCACCTTCAATCCCGGTACTGGCAAGTGGAGCACCACGGGAGGTTCCAGCGCCTCCAGGCCCAGCGGCGTGGGCGGGTCCAGGCCCAGCGGCGGCAGTTCTTCCAGGCCGTCCGGCGGTAACTGGAGCACGGGCAGTAATGGCTACGGCTCCAGCTATGGCACGGACGCCAGCGGACAGAATGATTACAGCGTTCTGATCAGGGACGCCATGAACGCGGGTGCTTCCGCAGATGAGGTTCAGCGGCTCTTGGACCAGCGGGTAAACAAGGCGCAGCAGAGCGGGTACAATCAGTACATGTATGACGACCTGTACCACGCAGCGCAAAACTATATCAAACAGCAGACCCAATTACCTCAAGTGGAAGACTACTCCGACTATCTGGCCGACGCATTTGCAGCTCAAAAACGTGCTGCTCTGGCGCAGATCAACAACGCCTACCAGCAGAACGTCAATGCAATCAACCGGGCGGGGGAGGGTGTGGACACCCGGTATCAGAACGCCCGGAACCAGGCGGCAGGGGCCAGTGAGCTGGCGGCCCGGAACTTCAATGAGTATGCGGCGGCGGCGGGTTTGAACTCCGGCGCGGGCGGCCAGGCCGAGCTGGCCCGCAACGTAGCCTTGCAGAACAATCTGAATGACCTGAGCACAGCGGAAGCCCAGACCTACGCCGACCTGGAGCAGCAGATGGCAAACGCCGAGGTGGAGTACAACAATGCTATCGCGGAGGCGGAGGCCAACGGCGACGCCGCTCTGGCGTCGGCGCTGTATCAGGAAAAGGTGCGTGTCCAGCAGGCAAACATGGAGGCTCTGATGCAGCAGTATCAGATGGATCTCCAGAAACAGCAGCTCCAATATCAGCAGAAGCAGGATGCGGCCAGCTCGGCTCTGGCCGAGCGCCAGCAGATGGCCCAGTACGGGAACACCTTTCTGGAGATGGGCCTCATGCCCTCTCAGGAGATGCTGGACGCCATGGGCATTACGGCGGCGGACGCGCAGGCGTATATCAATCAGCTTTCGCTCCAGGCGTCCCTCACGGCCGCGGGAGGCCGGAGCGGAAATGCCGGGAGAGGTACTGGAGGAACTACCGGCAGTGGCACCGTCGAGAACGTATCCGCCCCAACCTCTAACGCAGGAGGTTCGGTTGGTGGCAGCCAGGTGCAGGGGAACAATTCAGAATGGAGTGGAATCGACATGTCCAGCGTGACGGCGCTCGGCTATGGGCCGGTCAGCAGGGCCTACCTGGAGCAGATGGTGGATAGTGGACAGGTGGAAGCATATCAAGATCCTGCTACCGGGCTGATCAAATTCCGGCGCGGAACCACTTCGACAGTCCCTTCCCGGCCCAGTTTCGGTAATATTCAGTCCTTGATTTAGAGGTGCCCTTATGGCGAAGCTGTCAGAGCTGCAATCCAAGGTAACAGGGAGCGCAATCAATGTTGACCCGCTTGGGAAAAAGCGGCCGACAACGCAGACGGTTTTTAACACCTTGCAGCAGAGTGTATCACAGAGCGCTGCCCCGTCTCCACGTATCAGTAAAACCACAGCTCCCTCCTCTTTGCCGGAGAGCAAGGGAAAGAAGGTCACACTTCCGACGGTTAAGCAGAAAACCAACCCCCTGACCACCCCAGCCAAGAGTGGATTTTTTGAAGGTCTCAGTATTTTGCCGTCTTCTGCGGATGAACTCATTAGTCCATACGCATGGGGACGGGCTGGTACCGCTCTTTTAGGGGCGGCGGAAGGGGTTGCAGACTTCATCGGCAGCGGCTTCTATAAGGGAGTGCAGGGGATCAGTTCTCTTGGTGGCCTGGCTCCCAACCCGGTATCAGAGTGGGCCGGCCGAAACGCAGATGCTTTTTTAGATAACAGTATAACGCAAGACCTGGAGCAGAAACTGGCGGAGAAGTACAACCCCAGCCAGGGCGCGCAGAACGTAACCGGCATTGGACAGGCCATCGTTCAGATGCTGCCCGGCATCGGCGCGTCCAAGGTTGTGTCCGCAGCAGGGAAGGGGCTCAACGCCGCCCAGGCGCTTTCCCGCGGGGAGAACGTGGGCCGGGCGCTGTTCGGCATTCAGGCGGCGGGCAACGCGGCCAGCCAGGCCAAAGCGGAGGGGGCGGACACCGGGCGGGCGCTGGCCTTTGGCGCGGCCTCTGGGGCCCTGGAGACCGCCATTGAGGGCATCGCGGGCGGCATTCCCGGCCTGGGCGGCGGAAAGGTGGGGAAGATTGCCGAGGCAGTCAAGGCCAGCCCCCTGGTCAGCCGGGCCCTGGATATCGCAGGCGAGGGCGGCGAGGAGGCGCTTTCCACCGTTCTCACCCCTTATTTGCAGCGGGCCATTTATGACCCGGACGCCCCCAACGCCACACCGGAGGAGATTGCGCAGAGTGCCATCATGGGCGCGGTGGCCGCCGGAGTGCTCCAGGGCGGCCTAGAGCTGCCGGGGGCGATTTCTAATGCGGCGTCCGACATCAGAACCACTCGGAGGGCTATCGGGAGCAACGAGGACATTACCCAGAGAGCCACCGCCAATATCCAGGCGGGTCAGAACATGGCCCGGTATTCCAGCGGAAATCCGCTGGCCGTTACCTTACCGACGGTCGAAGAGGCCAAAAGTGGCCTCTTCCTGCCCGGTTCCCCCGCCTATCAGCAGGCGGATAACCGCATGCCGGGCGAGCAGGTTATCCGGGCGGAACTTCCTGGAGCTGGGCAGAAAAATGCAGATGTGGAACCTCTTGTTTCAATAGATAATATACGCCGGTATCAATCTGCAATCGACGGCGTTTTTATGGGCACGCTTCCTACTGGCGCCGATATCGTGCTCGGGCAGACGCCATCCATTCTCGCTGAGTATGGAGCGCCTGCGCTTGATCTGCACATGCGGCAAAGCGTCGCAAGGAAAATTGCATATCCATCCGGATATATGGGTGGAAAGCATAATCTTGGGCTATCAGCGCTTAAAAATCTCCCTTATCAACTTGCAGACCCCATTGCAATTATAGAGAACCCGCAAAGCAATTCGAGAGGTCTTGCGAGTAAGATCGTTCTTACAGAATGGAACGATTTGGACGGAAAACCTGTTATTATTCCGATCCACCTAAATGCACAGGGTGCAATTGATGTTCAAAACGATGTTGCATCTGCATTTGGGGCGGATTATATCCAAAGAATCATTGGTAATAATGGCGAAAATGTGCTGTATACAAAAAATAACGAGGACATTTATCAGCTTCTTTCCAAAGGGCGTCCAGTGCCCCAGGCGATGGCTGATGATGTCCTCGCTAGAAACAGTATACCCCCAGCCGGGCAGGATGTCAACCTACAGCAGGGCGATCGCGGTGAAACACAGGATACGCCCAGGGAGGGGCCTGGGCCTGCCTTTGAGACAGGCCCGGAGAGTTCCGTCGGCGCGGCTCGGAAGGGCTTCGACCCCTGGTCGGAGTTCCAGGGCACCAAGAGCGAGTTCTTCCCCGAAGGGGCCAACGCGGCCCGCCCGGTGGACGTGCCCACCACCGACCCGCAGGGGCGGCCCATCCGCAAGACCGCCTCCACCTCCATGGGGGCAAAGGCTATTCCCGACGAGGCGGTGGGCGACATTCAGAACATGGTGCTGCGCGGGGAGCTGTCCTATGACCGAGTGAGTGACAGGGCTTCCATTGACCGGGCCGTGAAAACCATTGAGATGAAGGGATATCAGCGGGCGCTGGAGGAGTTCTCCACCCAGGTGCGCAAGGGCTTAGTTTCCAAGGACATTGCCACCCTGGGGCAGCAGCTTCTGGTGAATGCAGCCAACGCGGGAGACGGGAAGGCCACGGCGGAGTTGCTTTCCCTCTACGCGCAGATGGAGACCACCGCCGGGCAGGCAGTACAGGCGGCCTCCATCCTGCGCAAGCTGGCCCCCAGCGACCAGCTTTACGCCGCCCAGCGCATGGTAATTGAGCTGGAAAAGGCCATCCAGAAAAACTACAAGGATCTGGAGATCACCATCGACCCGGCGTTGATTGAGGAGTTCAACCAGCAGACCGACCAGACGGGCCGGGACGCAGTGCTGGATAAAATCAAGGATAACGTGGCCGCCCAGGTGCCCGCCACATGGCAGGATAAATGGAACGCCTGGCGGTACATGGCGATGCTCTTTAACCCCAGGACGCATATCCGAAACGTCGTAGGCAACGTCGGATTTCAGCCGCTGCGCTGGACAAAAGACCGGGTGGCGGCAACCATCGAGGCGGGGGTCTCCAAGGTCAGTGGCGGAAGGCTGGGACGCACCAAGTCGTTCGCGGCCAATCCCGCGCTCTATAAGGCTGCGTGGGCCGATTGGGCAAACGTGCAGGACGTGCTTTCCGGGAACAAGTATGACGACATTCGAACGGAAATCAACAGCCGCCGCCGTATTTTCCGAACCGCCCCTCTGGAGGCGGGCCGCAAGATAAACTCCTGGGCCCTGGAGGCGGAGGACGCCATTTTCAAGCGTATCACCTACGCCGACGCTTTGGCCGGCTATCTCCAATCCAACGGCGTGACAGCGGAGCAGATGCGGAACAACACGGTGGACGCGCAGATTCTCAGCCGGGCGCGGGACTACGCGGGGCGGGAGGCACTGAAGGCCACCTATCAGGATCGGAATATGGTATCGGATAAGGTGGTGCAGATCGCCCGCGACCTAGGGCCCGCCGGTGAGGCCGTCCTGCCCTTCAAGCGCACCCCGGCCAATATCCTGGTGCGGGGCATGGAGTACAGCCCGGCCGGGCTGGCAAAGGCCCTGACCTACGATCTGATACAGGTAAAGCGCGGCAGGATGACGGGAGCGGAGGCCATCGACCACATCGCCTCCGGACTCACCGGCTCGGGGCTCATGGCGCTGGGCGCGTACCTGTTCGCCCAGGGGATTGTCACCAGCGGCGGCGGGGACGACGAGGGGCAGGACGCCATCAACGACCTGACGGGCGTACAGAATTACGCGCTGAACCTGCCCGGCGGCGGGAATGTCACGCTGGACTGGCTGGCCCCGGAGGCCCTGCCCTTCTTCATGGGCGTGGAGCTGATGGACTCCATGGGACAGGGGGGAAACACGGCGGAGGGCATTTCCACCGCCCTGAAGTCCATCTCCGACCCCATGCTGGAGCTGTCCATGCTCCAGTCCCTCAACGATGTAATTGACAGTGTTTCCTTCTCGGAGAACAAGCTGGGGGCGTTGGTCTCCTCCGCGCTGGTCAGCTACTTCACGCAGCCAATCCCCACCTTTGGCGGACAGATTGAGCGCTCCGCCGAGGACGTGCGCATGACCACCTACACCGACAAGAACCTGCGGCTGCCCACCGATATCCAGTACGCCATCGGGCGGGCCAGCGCCCGGATTCCAGGCTGGGACTACCAGCAAGTGCCCTATATCGACGCATGGGGGAGAGAGGAGAAGAGCGGGACGCTGCCCATGCGGGCGATGGACAACTTCCTGAATCCGGCCTATACCTCTAGTATGCAGGTGACGGACGTAGACAAAGAGATTCAACGGCTCTACAACCAGACCGGAGACGGCGGCGTGGTGCCGGATCGGCCGCAGAAGTACATCACGGTGGACGGCGAGCGGGTGGATCTGACCGGGGAGCAATATGTGGAATATGCCACGAAGCGAGGGCAGACACAGTTTAAGCTTCTGGAGGAATTGCTGGACAGCAGCCTGTACCGAAGCCTTGGAGACGAGGAGAAGACCCAGGCGGTGAGCAGCGTGTATAACTACGCCGATATGCTAGGGAAGGCTGCGGTCAGTGATTATCAGCCGGAAGATTGGGTAGCGGAGGCCCAGAACGCAAAGAAAGAATTTGGCATTTCGACATCGGAATATCTTCTGCTGCGTGGGCAGTATGGGGGCTCTCTCCTCAGCGGAAAGAAGGTGCGGGAGGCATATCAGGCCGGTATGCCGGCACAGGACTATCTGCACTGGGCCGTCCAGGAAAAGGATACGGACGGAAGTGGAAGGACGAACCAGGCTGAGACCATCGCCGCCATTGAAACCAGTGGCTTGAGCCAGGAGGAAAAGGATGTGCTCTATGCCGTGGAACAGGTATCGGATGCAGGGCGCCGGAAATGGGAGCGGGCACGAGACTGGGGCCTGAGTGTTGAGGACTACCAACGATATTATGCTATCTATTCCGGAGACGGAAAGAAGGAGGAAAAGCTGACAGCATTGCAAAGGGCCGGTATGACTGCGGCCCAGGCAAACTATTTCTGGAGCCTTATGAGCAAGAATTAGAAAGGAAGGTACTTACCATGAAAGAACGACTGTCCAGACTGCTGACCGTGAAGTCCATCGTCACCCTTATTCTGACGGTGGTATTTGCTTATCTTTCCGCCAGTGGGATGGTGGGCATCGACCAGTTCCTTACCGTGTTCACCGTTATCATTGCGTTCTACTTCGGAACACAGGCCGAGCGGGCACAGGGGAAGGGGGCGTGACCGATGTCGGAGCACGAGTGCAGCGGGACGGACTGCGCTTCCCTCGTCCGCATCAAGGCACTGGAGAGGACGCTGGAGGACGAGAAGAAGGAGCGCTCACGCTCTCACGAGAAGATCTACAACCGCCTTGGGGCCTTGGAGCGTGGTATGACGGCTGTTACCACCCAGTACAGCCAGATCATTGCACAGCTTGCCACCATGTCCGCTGATATAAACGCCCTGAAAGAGAAGCCGAACAAGCGCTGGGAGACAGTGATCACGGCCATCATCACCGGAGTGGTTGGATTCCTCTTGGCCAGGCTTGGAATGGGGTAAAGGCATGTCAATGGCCCGCGTGCGGTTCCAGGAGCGTTTCTGACCTCAGAAATGAAGCTGGCAATCCAGAAGGCGAACTGGGGCTGATAGCACGAGAAAATGGTGGATGATGTGGCCCACATAAGGGTCATGCTCGACCAATACAGGCTATAAAGAAAGCGCAGGGGTCAACGCCCCTGCGCTTCTTGTTCGGCTTCGACCTGTAGTTTTTGCCAGGCGGCCCGACTGATATTGTAGACGGTTTGACGAGAACACCCTAGCTTGGCGGCGATAACTGGCTTGGATTCTCCGCGCATCAGAGCCAGCAGCACCCTTCGCTCCCGGCTTCGGCGGGGGAACAATTTATAAACCAGAGCAAGAAAGTCCTGGTCCTCATAGGATTGGAGAGCTGCAATGTTCTCCTCGGATGGAATGTCCTCCTCCAACGAGTCATCCGGGTGTATCGAGCGTATGTAATCAATAATGTTGCAGCGGATGCAGCGGCGGGCCAGAGGCTCAAAGGGACGGTTTCCGTCCCACTTTTTGGTTGCTTCCCATAAACCGATCAGACCATTTTGTAGGGCGTCTTCGTCTTTAGCTGCCTCATTGGAGACAGAATAGGCCACGGAGCGTACCAGATAGCGATATTTGATAATAAGGGCCTCCTGCTCTGCACGGTTCAAGGGCTATCCCTCCTTCGGCGGGTCTGGGAGGGGCATCCAGTGGGTGATTTTACCCGCACTGGGCCCAATATCCGTCATCCATTCACCCCACAAAATCCAACCTACAGATGTTCCAATGCGCTCACAACGCACGATAACTCTCTGCTGTTCCTCCGGCAACCTCTCCTTGACGCTGATCCACTCACTCATGCTGTCCGCCCTCCCCGTCGTGGATGGAGCCCTCCATATCCAAAAACTTCTGGCAC
>DXTB01000038.1:0-7289 GCA_019410105.1 Clostridiales bacterium
CCCTGGTACACCCCCCCCCGCGCCGCCCCCGGCGGCACAGCGGGTTTGATCCCCCCTCACCTGTGCACAGCGCAGGTGGTTGCCCGCCGATGGTGGAGCAAGCAGCGGCGTACTCCGGCGAACTGAATTCGCCTGCGGACCTCTTTTGCAATTCTTTTACCCGCAAAGCGGGTAAAACTCTGCAAGGCTTTTTCCTCTACCCCAGCGCCCCATTTCCTCATTGTTATCTGGAGGTTTTGACATGAAGAACTCCCATTCCGAATCCTACGCCGCCGCCGGCGTGGACGTCACCGCCGGCTACGAGGCGGTCAACCGCATCAAGCCCCTGGTGGAGTCCACCTACATTCCCGGTGTCATGGGCTCTCTGGGCGGCTTCGGCGGCCTGTTCGCCCCCAATGTGGCGGGCATGAAGAAGCCCGTCCTGGTCTCCGGTACCGACGGCGTGGGCACCAAGCTGAAAATCGCCTTTCTCATGGATAAGCACGACACCGTTGGCATCGACTGCGTGGCCATGTGCGTCAACGACATTATCTGCTCCGGTGCCTCTCCCCTGTTTTTCCTGGACTACGTGGCTGTGGGAAAGAATGTGCCCAGCCGCATCGAGGCCATCGTCTCCGGCGTCACCGAGGGCTGCCGTCAGGCCGGCTGCGCCCTCATCGGCGGCGAGACCGCCGAGATGCCCGGCTTCTATCCCGAGGACGAGTACGATCTGGCCGGCTTCTCCGTGGGTCTGGTGGACGAGTCCGACATGATCGACGGCTCCACCCTCTGCGAAGGGGATCTGCTCATCGGCCTGTGCTCCAACGGCGTCCACTCCAACGGCTTCTCCCTGGTGCGCAAGGTGCTGCTGGACAACCCCAAGGCTCTGGATATCTATGTCTCCGAGCTGGGCCGCACCATCGGCGAGGAGCTGCTGCGCCCCACCCACATCTATGTAAAGTCCATCCAATGCCTGCGCCAGCACGGCGTAACTGTCAAGGCCATCAGCCACATCACCGGCGGCGGCCTGTATGAGAATGTGCCCCGCATGATGAAGGAGGGCCTCACCGCCCGCATCCGCACCTCCTCCTACCCCGTGCCCGCCATCTTCGAGCTCATTCAGAAGTCGGGTGACATCCCCGTGCGGGACATGTATAACACCTTCAACATGGGCATCGGCCTGGTCATCGCCATCCCCAAGGATCAGGTCGGCCACGCGCTGGACGTGCTGGCCCGGGCGGGCGAGCAGTCCTACGTCATCGGCGACGTGATCAAGGGCGACGCCGGCGTGGAGCTGGTCTGAGGGCAGGGCGCATGGTACGAATTGCCGTCTTGGTTTCCGGCGGGGGCACCAACCTCCAGGCACTGATCGACGCCCAGAGCCGGGGTGAGCTGAAAAACGGCCGCATCGCCGCCGTGCTCTCCTCCCGGCCCGACGCCTACGCCCTGGAGCGGGCCGCCCGGGCCGGCATCCCCGGCTATGTGGTGGCCCGGAAAGACTTCGCCTCCAACCGGGAGATGACCGTGGCCCTGGTGGACAAGCTCCGTGAGCTGAATATCGGGCTGGTGGTGCTGGCCGGCTTCCTGCACATCCTTACCGGGGAGATGGTGGCCGCCTTCCCCAACGCCATCCTCAACGTCCACCCCGCCCTCATCCCCTCCTTCTGCGGCGCGGGCTACTACGGCCTCCACGTCCACGAGGCCGCCCTGGCCTACGGCGTGAAGCTCACCGGCGCTACCGTCCACTTCGTCAATGAAGAGCCCGACGGCGGCCCCATCGTCCTCCAGAGGGCGGTGGAGATCTTGGAGGGGGACACCCCCGAGGTACTCCAGCGCCGGGTGATGGAGCAGGCAGAGTGGCATATCCTTCCCCAGGCCGTCTCCCTGTTCTGTGAGGGGCGGCTCTGTGTGGAGGGAAGGATCGTCCATATTTTATAATTTCATAGGAGGTATGGAGACATGAGCGATCTGCGTCTTCTGGCACTTGTCCTCAGCGGCGGTTTCCTGTTCTTTGGTGGAATCTGGCTTGGCGGAGACTACGGGCTCGCTCTGTTGCTGCTTGGCTTGGTCGTTCTGCTGGTTCCTGTTGTTCTGGCGTGTATTTCCCTGATCCGCTGGCTGGCGGCTCATGATTAGCACGATAGGAGGCGTTTTCAGATGAAGCGAACCGCAGTCATTGTAATCCTATCTTTGCTTGCAGCATTCGTATTTTCCGCCTGCGCGCCCGCAGCCCCCAGCGGTCAAACGCCTGAATTTTTGAATGACATCGGGAAAACACTCATCGAATTAAAAAATGAGCATCCAGAAGGCGAAATAATTGAAAGCTTAGATTCATCCCCAGATTGTGCCGCTATATGCTTTGGGGAGCCGGAGGCGGAATATGCTTATTACTTTTTCGGAACGCAGAGCGGCGATTCTGAAAAGGCCATGAGCGAATGTGAGGAACAGCTGAAATGTGCGGGCTTTGTCACCACCGCAAACATACTTTTCCCAGACATGGAAGATGACATGTCCTTTGAAGATTTTTTCTCCTTGATCGGTGTGGACGATTATGAGTATTTCGTGGAAGATACGCTTGCAGCAGGTTGGTTAAGATTCATGTATCAAGATATGGAAGTAATGGTGAATACAAACGAAATTACTCCTCGTGGCGGATGGGATTTTACTGGAGAAGAAATCGTGAAGCGTGATGCTCCGGTGTCGATTGCAGACCCGGAAATATTAAATACCAACAGTGACCTAGCGGGTGCAGTTATGTTCGATAAAACCGTGTCATGAGAACATATTACTGCAACTGGTGTGCGCATTTCTTTCCCGAGGGATTGTCGAAATAATACATCCCCCTGTCTGTAGACTTATTTCAAGAATTCCTCACAAATGTTACATTCAGCAAGGCAATAACAGTATGATATCGTAGAATGGAGATTATCATGAAAAACCTGGATCTTACCACGCTGCTGCGCAGCAACCCCTATCCCGGACGCGGCATCGTGCTGGGCAGCTCCCCCGACGGGGAGAAGTCCGTCATTGCCTATTTTATCATGGGACGCAGCGAGAACTCCCGCAACCGGGTCTTCGTGGAGACCCCTGACGGCATCCGCACCCAGGCCTTTGCCCCCTCCAAAATGACCGACCCCTCCCTTATTATCTACGCCCCTGTGCGGGTGTTCGGCACCTCCACCATCGTCACCAACGGCGACCAGACCGACACCATCCGCGAGGGACTGGCCGCGGGCAAGACCTTTGCCCAGGCCCTCCACACCCGGACCTTTGAGCCCGACGCCCCCAACTACACCCCCCGTATCTCCGGGCTGGTGAAAAAGAACGGTGACTATACCCTGTCCATCCTCAAGAGCGCGGACGGCGATCCCGCCTCCTGCCGCCGGTATTTCTTCGCCTATGAGGCCCCCCGCGCCGGGCAGGGCCATTTCATCCACACCTACATGGGCGACGGCACCCCCCTGCCCTCCTTTGTGGGGGAACCGGAGCAGGTGGAAATCCCCTGCGGCACCCCCGCGGAGCTTGCCGATCTGTTGTGGGACAGCCTCAACGCGGAGAATAAGGTCTCTCTCTTTGTGCGCTACATCGACCGGAAAACCGGAGATTGGGAGACTGTGATCAAAAACAAGCATGCATCAGCCTGACGGACGGCCGCAGGCCGCCCCAGATATACACAGTCCGAGGGCGGCCCGCGGCCGCCGCTCACTTGACGGAGGTTTATCGCAATGACAGAACTGGAACTGAAATACGGCTGCAACCCCAACCAGAAGCCGGCCCGCATCTTTATGGAGGAGGGCGAGCTGCCTATCCAGGTGCTCAACGGCAAGCCGGGCTACATCAACTTTCTGGACGCCTTCAACTCCTGGCAGTTGGTGAAAGAACTAGAGGAGGCCACCGGCCTGCCCGCCGCCGCATCCTTCAAGCACGTCTCCCCCGCTGGCGCCGCCGTGGGTACCCCCCTCACCGACGTGGAGCGGAAAATCTACTTTGCCGAGGATATGGAGCTCTCCCCCATCGCCTGCGCCTATGTCCGCGCCCGGGGTGCCGACCGGCTGTGCTCCTACGGCGACTGGGCCGCCCTCTCCGATGTGTGCGACGCCGACACCGCCCGCTACCTGGCCCTGGAGGTATCCGACGGCGTGATCGCCCCTGGCTACACCGACGAGGCCCTGGCCATCCTCAAAACCAAGCGCAAGGGCGGCTATAATGTGGTGCAGATCGACCCGGACTATGCCCCCAAGGCCGTGGAGCACAAGGACGTCTTCGGTATCACCTTCGAGCAGGGCCGCAACAGCTTCGCCATCAACGAGGCCCTGCTGGACAACATCGTCACCGACAACAAGGAGCTGCCCGAGTCCGCCAAGCGGGACATGCTCATCGCCCTCATCACCCTGAAGTACACCCAGTCCAACTCCGTCTGCTATGTGAAGGACGGCCAGGCCATCGGCGTGGGCGCGGGCCAGCAGAGCCGCATCCACTGTACCCGTCTGGCGGGGAACAAAGCGGACAACTGGCTCCTGCGGCAGCATCCCAAGGTGCTGGGCCTCTCCTTCGTGGACGGCATCCGCCGTCCCGACCGGGACAACGCCATCGACGTCTACCTCTCCGACGAGTACGAGGACGTGCTGGCCGACGGCGTGTGGCAGAACACCTTTGAAATCCGGCCCGAGGTGCTCACGGCGGAGGAGAAAAAGGAGTGGATCGCCCGCCAGTCGGGCGTGACCGTGGGCTCCGACGCCTTCTTCCCCTTCGGCGACAATGTGGAGCGTGCCCGCAAGAGCGGCGTACAGTACATCGTCCAGCCCGGCGGCTCCATCCGGGACGACCATGTCATCGCCACCTGCAACAAGTACGGCATCGTCATGGCCTTTACCGGGATGCGGCTGTTCCACCACTAATGGAGGCACACCGCTACGGTCTGAGCGCCGCCGCTCTCAAATATCTGGCCGCGCTGTTTATGCTGGTGGATCATATCGGGATGGTCTTTCCCACCATGCTGACCGAGCTGGGCCTGCCCACCTGGGCGGATGGGCTGCCCCGGCTCATCGGGCGGCTGGCCTTTCCCATTTTCGCCTACTTCGTGGCCGAGGGCTGCCGCCGCACCCGCTTCTTCCACCGCTATCTCATCCGGCTGGGAGCGTGTGCCCTTCTCTCCCAGGCGCCCTTCACCCTGGCCACCGGCGTCTGGGGCGGAAGTGTGCTCCTCACCTTCTTCCTCAGCGCCGGAGCCATCTATGGCTATGAGCGTCTGTCCAAAGCAGAGCACGGCCCGGCCGTGTCGGCCATTCCCCTGTTCGCGGCCTGTGCGCTGGCACTCCTGCTCAACGTGGACTACGGCTTCCCCGCCGTGCTCCTGATCTTCGCCCTTTACCTCTGCGGTGATAATCGCCGCCGAAAGCTGCTCTGTCTGGGAGCCGGTCTGGCTCTCCTCTATCTGCTCTACCAGCCCCTGATAGGGCTGCTCTCCCTCCCACTGTTCCGGCCGGACTGGATGGCGGGCTATCTGCTCCATGCCCTCCCTGTGTTTGCTCTCTACGCATTGTGCGCCGAGGCATCCCTCCTTCTGTTGGCCTGGTACCGTGGGCAATTGGGTGTGCAGAGCAAGTGGTTCTTTTATGTGTTCTATCCCGCGCACCTGCTGGGCCTATGGGCCCTGGGGCTGGCGCTGAATTGAGGTGTAAGCAATGAATGTTTTGATTGTCGGCGGCGGCGGGCGGGAGCACGCCATCGCCTGGGCACTGTCTAAGAGTGAGCAAGTGGAACAACTTTACTGCGCCCCCGGCAACGGCGGTATCGCCGCCCTGGCCCAGTGCGTCCCCCTCTCCGCCACCGACGTGGATGGAGTGGTGGCCTGGGCCCAGACCCATTCCATTGATTTTGTAGTGGTGGCGCCGGACGATCCCCTGGCCCTGGGCATGGTGGACGCCCTGGAGGATGCGGGCATCCCCGCCTTCGGCCCCCGGGCGGACGCCGCCATCATCGAGGCCAGCAAAATCTTTTCCAAGAATCTGATGGCCAAGTACCACATTCCAACCGCAAAGTATCAAACCTTTACAGAGCTCGCCCCTGCTCTGGCCTACATTGAGGCCGAGGGCGCGCCCATCGTGGTGAAGGCTGACGGCCTGGCCCTGGGCAAGGGCGTTATCGTGGCCCAGACGGTAGCCGAAGCCCAGGAGGCCGCCCGTTCCATGATGGACGGCCGCAAGTTCGGCCAGGCCGGCGCCAGGGTGGTCATCGAGGAGTGTATGACCGGCCCGGAGGTCACCGTGTTGGCTTTCTGCGACGGGGAGCATCTGGTTCCCATGCCCTCCTCCCAGGATCACAAGCGGGCCTTTGACGGCAACCAGGGCCCCAACACCGGCGGCATGGGCGCCATCTCCCCCTCTCCCAACTACACGCCCGAGGTGGCCCGCCGCTGTATGGAGGAGATCTTCCTGCCCACGGTGGCCGCCCTCAAGGCGGAGGGCCGCCCCTTCCAGGGAGTGCTCTACTTTGGCCTGATGCTCACCCCCGACGGCCCCAAGGTGGTGGAGTACAATGCCCGCTTCGGCGATCCCGAATGCCAGGCGGTGCTCTCCCTGCTGGAGACCGATCTGCTGGACATCTTCCTGGCCTGCCGTAACGGCACTTTGGACCATCTGAACATCCGGTGGAAGGACGGGGCGGCCTGTTGTCTGGTGCTGGCCTCCGGCGGCTACCCCGGCTCCTACGCCAAGGGTCTGCCCATCACCGGCCTGGAGGATGCCGGACAGCAGGCCGTGGTTTTCCATGCGGGCACCAAACTGGGAGACGACGGCACGGTGTTCACCAACGGCGGCCGGGTGCTGGGCGTCACCGCCACCGGGCCGGATCTGAACGCCGCGATCGACAGCGCCTACGCCGCCGCGGGGCACATCCACTTCCAGGACATGCACTTCCGCACCGACATTGGCCGGGTTTGAAGCCCTTGCGCCCCAAGGGGTGCTACTGCTGGTTGTCAAATTGGATGCTCCGGTTGGTTGCGTCTATCCGGGCCGTTCTGCTAAGATGAGCCCAAGAAAAAAGGAGGTTCATCACCATGGAATTTCGTGAACGGCTCTACCAGCTCCGCAAAGGGCGGGGCATTTCCCAGGAGGAGCTGGCCCACACCGTAGGGGTCTCCCGGCAGGCGGTACAGAAGTGGGAGGCGGGGGCCGCCACCCCGGATCTCAACAACCTGTCCGCCTTGGCCGACTATTTTGCCGTCAGTTTGGACTATCTGGTGCGGGGAATCGAGCCCGAAAAGCCCGCAGCCCCTTCCCCTCAGCAGGCTGTCATCCAAAACTACTATA
>DXTB01000038.1:7389-9419 GCA_019410105.1 Clostridiales bacterium
CCTGTTCCAGATGATCCACGCCCAGCTCCCCGAGGCCCCTGAGTGGGTCGTCCGCCTGCTTCTCTGCGTTTGTCCCTGAAAAAGAGCCCTTGCGCGGCCGCGCAAGGGCTCTTCCCTTATCTGTCTTCTCTGTAAGCTGAACTGTGTCCACCCGTCCCGGTGCCCCTATCATCACCGTTGAGAAATCTCCATGTATAGAAGGGGATACGGCGCTCCCTGTTCATCGCAGTCTGTCCTTTTATATACACAGAATCCCATGTGCTCATAAAAACCCTTTGCCTCTGGATTCTGTTCATTGACCGTCACGCTCTTAACCCCACAATGCTTCATCCCATATTCAACGAGCAGCCTTCCCAAGCCGTTTCCCCGTTTGTCCGGAACGAGAAACAGCATTTCAAGGCGGCCGCCATCTACTCCCATAAATCCGACCGGAGCTCCGCTTTCCTCTCTGGCGATGACAAGCCTTGGAACCAAATTCAGCGCCCCGGGAACGTATTCCTTGATCTGTTCTATTTCACGGCTGGATAAAAAGTGGTGCGTTGCCCTCACGGACTGCTCCCAAATTTTCAGAAGCTGCTGGAGCAATGCAGGCTGCCGTTCCTTCACTTCCGCTATTTCCGTATCCTCACCCCATTTGATTGCATTTCCAACATCAGCCTGCCACACAAATGCTGCGGCTTCGGTCAGCCGGCTTGCTTATTTCTCATCCAGTGGGAGTGGGTCCGGTGCACGGTGGGTCAGCTCGGCACAGCAGGACTTGGTCAGCTTGTCCAGTCCCTCATCCTGGCGGGCCAGCTCCCCGGAGATCTGCTCCAGCGTCTGCCGCACCTGGTCCAGCTCTCCACAGGCCCTGGAAACCGCCGCGTCCATATCAGCGCGCAGGCGGCCGTAATTCCCCTGTACCCGGTTCAGCCACTGCTCCACCTCGGCCCGTGTCTTGCGGATGCGCTCCTCCGCCTCCGCCTGAACCGCCTGGGCGCGGCAGTGGGCCTCCAGCTCGATACCGGCGGTGCGGTCCTTCACCTTCTCATAGGCCGCCGCCGCCGGCCCAGCCTTGGCCAGCTTTTCCTCGCTCTCCTTCAGCCGGGCCTCGGTATCGGCCAACCGCTGCTTCGCCTTCTCCAGCTCTTCCTCCAGCAGGGAGATCTCCAGCTTGCGCTCCTCCGCCTCCTTGTGGGCGGCGGCCAGCTCCCCCCGCAGGGCCTGGAGCTCCTTCTCCTTGGCCTCCGTCTGGGCCTGGGCCGCGGCGGTCTCCTCCGCCTGGGCCGCCTTGGCCGCCTCGGCTTCCGCCAGCTCCCGCCGGACGGCCTCCAGCTTCTCCCGGTGCTCCTGGTTCGACGTCTCAATATAATTCAGCACATCCTGCTTCTGAAACCCGCCAAAGGTGGACGTGCGGAACTGAAGTTCGGTGTCGCTCATACGGCACACCCCTTTTCTACAGAATCAGAGCTATTTTATCACAATTCCCGCTATAACACAAGCGCCACCCAGACCATAGCTATCTGCACAATTCTTTCTTCTCTCTACTTGCGGTTTTGCGCAAAATCAACTATAGTTATAGTTGGCATTACGGCAAAATGTCCGGTCTATCGGGCTTATCCGGCGGTATTCTACGTTCAGAAACATTTGAGAACGGAGGTAGTTTTCCCATGACCTATCTGGCCCACATTGCCGGCGACGGCCGGAAACAGACGGCGGCGGAGCACCTCAACGGGACGGCGGAGCGGTGCGCTCTCTTTGCCGCTCCCTTTGGCGCGGAGGAGTTGGGTCGGCTGGCCGGCCTGAGCCACGACCTCGGAAAATACTCCATGGAATTTCAGCGCCGCCTTGACAACGGCCCCAAGGTGGATCACGCCACCGCCGGCGCCTTTGCCTGCTGGCGTATGGGGCAGCCTCTGGCTGCCTTTGCGGCGGCGGGGCACCACGGCGGCCTCCCGGACGGAGGCACTCAGGGGGATTCCCCGGATGCCGGAACCTTTTGGGGACGGATGAAGCGCGCGGAACGGGGCATGCTGCCCGACTGCTCCCCC
>DXTB01000039.1:0-6643 GCA_019410105.1 Clostridiales bacterium
GTATAGGGGTGGGCGGGGTGCTGGAAGATGGCCTCGGTGGGACCCACCTCCACATTGCTGCCCAGGTACATCACCATCACCCGGTGGGTGATGTGGCGCACCACCCGCAGATCGTGGGAGATGAACAGCACCGTCAGCTCCAGCTCCCGCTGGAGCTGGGCAAGCAGATTGATGATCTGGGCCTGGATGGATACGTCCAGGGCGGACACGGGCTCGTCCGCCACAATAAAGGCGGGATTGAGGGAGAGGGCCCGGGCAATGCCGATGCGCTGGCGCTGGCCGCCGGAGAACTCGCCGGGAAAGCGCTCGGCGATGTCCATGGTCAGTCCGCTCATGGTGAGGAGCTGCTCCACCCGGGCGGGGAGCTCCTCGGCCGGCACCACCTTGTGTACCCGCAGCATCTCGGCGATGGTGTCATATACCGACATACGGGGGTTGAGGGAGGAGTAAGGGTCCTGGAAGATCATCTGCATCTGGGGGCGGAGCCTGCGGAGCGCATCGCCCTTCATGTGGGAGATGTCCGTGCCGTTGAGGAGGATGGTGCCGCTGGTGGGCTCATACAGCCGGAGAATGGTGCGGGCCAGGGTGGACTTGCCGCAGCCCGACTCGCCCACCAGACCCAGGTTTTCCCCCTTGAAGAGCTGGAAGGACACGTCGTTGACGGCCTTGAGGTAGCGCTTTTCCTTCCGCTGGAGCACATCGCCGGCCGTCCGCTTCAGCGGAAACCATTTGCACAGGTGTTCCACCTCCAGCAGCAGGGGACGGGAATCAGCCATGGGGGGTGTCCTCCTTTCGTCCGGCGCCGTCCGGCACCTCGATCAGGCCCTGGAAGGACGCGGTCACGTCCAGGCGGTGACAGCGGGCCAGGTGGCCCGGCTCCACCTCGGTGAGCGCGGGCCGCTCCCTGCGGCAGAGGTCGCAGGCGTATTTGCACCGTGGGGAGAAGGGGCAGCCCTCCGGCAGGTGGGCCAGGTTGGGGGGCGAACCCTTGATGGCCTCCAGCGTGGTGCCGGCGGTCTCCTCGTTGGGCAGGGAGCCCATCAGGCCGTAGGTATAGGGGTGGCGGGGGCGGCTGAAGAGCGTGACCGTGTCGGTCATCTCCACGATCTGGCCGGCATACATGACGGCCACCCGGTCGCACATCTGGGCGATGACGCCCAGATCATGGGTCACCAGGATGATGCTCATACCCAGTTCCTGCTTGAGCTGGTTGAGCAGCTTCATGATCTGATCCTGGATGGTTACGTCCAGCGCGGTGGTGGGCTCGTCGGCCAGCAGCAGCTTGGGCCGGGCGCCCAGGGCGATGGCAATCATGGCGCGCTGGCGCATGCCGCCGGAGAACTGGTGGGGATACTCATCCAGACGGGTCTCGGGGGAGGGGATGCCCACCAGCTTGAGCAGTTCAATGGCCCGCCGGCGCTTCTCCTCCTTGGACAGCTTCTCCCCCTCAAAGGCCTCGTACATCTGGCTGCGGATGCGCAGCACCGGATTGAGGGCGGTCATGGGCTCCTGGAAGATCATGGAGATCTCCTTGCCCCGGATTTTTTGCAGCTCCCGCTGGCTCATTTTGGCGATGTCCGCCCCCTTGTAGCGGATTTCGCCGCCGGTGATCCGGCCGGGCTGCTTCAGCAGGCCCAGGATGGAGCGGAGGGTCTGGCTCTTGCCGCAGCCCGACTCGCCCACCAGGCCGAAGGTCTCCCCCTGGAAGACCTGGAAGGAGACGCCGTCCACGGCGCGGACGGTCTCCCGCTTGCTGGGGAAGGCCACGTGGAGATCACTGACTTCAAGTAGTTTTTCCATGCCGGGCTCACCGTCCTTTCGTGCGCAGGAAGTCGGTCAGGCCGTCCCCCAGCAGGGAGAAGCCGACGCCGCTGACGGCCAGGAACAGGCCGGGGAACAGGGTGGGCCACCAGGCGAAGGTGATGAAGTTTCGGCCCTCGTTGAGGATGGAGCCCCACTCCGGTGTGGGGGGTGAAACACCCAGGCCCAGAAAGCTCATGGACGCGCCCGTGAGCATGCACATGACCACGTCGGAGGCGGCGAAGACCACCGCCGAGCTGATGACGTTGGGCAGCAGGTGGCGGAACAGAATCCGGGCGTCGGAGAAGCCGGCCACCCGCGCGGCCTGGATGAACTCAGAGTCCTTGAGCACCAGCACCTCGCTGCGCACCAGCTTGGCGTAGCTCATCCACCCCACCAGCCACAGGGCGATGAACAGGTTGATCAGTCCCTGGCCCAGGATGGCCATGATGGTGATGACCAGGATGGTGAAGGGGAAGGCCATCATGATATCGGTGATGCGCATGAGCAGGCTGTCCAGGAAGCCGCCGTAGTAGCCGGCCAGCAGTCCGATCATGCCGCCCACCAGAAAGGGAATCACCACGCCCAGCACGCCGATGAGCAGATCGATGCGGGTACCCCAGATGACGCGGGAGAAGATGTCGCGACCGTAGAAGTCCGTACCGAACCAGTGGGCCGCACTGGGGGCCTGGTTGGACACGGTGACGTCGGTGGCGATGGGATCGTAGGGGGCGATGAACTGGGGGAACAGGGCCATGAGGATGACCACCAGCACAATCAGCAGGCCGATCACGAAAGAGGGCTTGGCCAGCCACGCCGGCATGGAGCGCTTCTGCTCCAGCGGACTGACGCCGTGATAACGTTTCATTCGTACACCCCTTTCTACAGATTGACCCGGGGATCCAGGAAGGAATAGAGGATATCGGTGATCAGATTGATGACCAGCACCAGCACTGCAAAGAGCAGCACCACATACTGCACCACCGCATAGTCCCGGCCGAAGATGGCGTCGCTGGCCAGCTTGCCGATGCCGGGTACGGAGAACACCGTCTCGATGATGACTGAGCCGCCCAGCATGGCCGCCATGCGCATGCTCAGAAGGGTGACGGTGGAGATCATGGCGTTGCGCATCACATGGCGGGTGCGCACCTCGCCGCTGGTGATGCCCTTGCTGCGGGCAAAGTCCACATAATCCATGCGGGTGATGTCCACCACCGAGTTGCGGGTGTTGCGCAGCAGCAGGGCGGAGGTCATGAGGGACTGGGTGACGGCGGGCAGGATCAGGCAGCGGAACTGTCCCAGAAGGGTGTCCGACCAGCCGCCGGCCGGCAGCCATTTCAGCTTCAGGGCAAAGACGATCATCAGCAGCAGGCCCACCCAGAAGGAGGGCATGGAGATGGCCACCAGGGAGGTGGTGCGCACCACCTGGTCGCCCAGACGGTCCTTGTGGACGCCGGCAAAATAGCCCAGGGGCAGGCTGATGACCAGAGAGATCACCG
Source organism: Clostridiales bacterium (assembly GCA_019410105.1). Next base: position 3,300 of record DXTB01000039.1, read on the forward strand.
TGCTCATCAGGGTCAGCGCCAGGGTCACCGGAAAGCGGGAGGCCAGAAGCTCGGACACCGGCATCTGGTAGGTGAAGGAGTTGCCGAAGTCCAGAGTGAAAATCTGCTTCAAGAACAGGAGGTACTGGGTGAGCAGGGGCTCATTCAGGCCCAGCTTCTCCGTCAGGGCGGCCACAGCCTCCTCTGTGGCCTTCTCGCCCAGAATCAGGCGGGCTGGCTCACCGGGGATGAAGCGGATGATGGAAAACACCAGGATGGTGACCACAAACAGAACCGGAATCATCTGAAGGATCCGTTTGAGGATGTAGTTGAGTCGATTCAAGAAGTTACACCTGCCTCTGTCAGTTCGTGGGACCGCACGTCCCGTTCCCGGGGAACTGCGGAACGCCTTGTCCACGGGGAAGCCGCGCCTTCCCCATGGACAGAGCGTCCCGCAAAAAGAGCCGGGGGATGGAGCCGTATGCTCCACCCCCCGCGGCTGGGGCCCCGCCGTCCGGGCGAACGGGAGGGCGCGGCTCAGTTGGCCTTGGTCCAGTACATGGCCTGGTACACGTAGAAGGGGTTGACCTGCAGGCCGTCTACCTTGGCGGAGCGGGCGAAGGCGAAGTCATTCCGGTACAGGGGGATGACGTTGGCGTTGTCATACACCTGCTGCTGAATGTCGCGGTACATCTCCACGCGCTTGTCGTGGTCCATCTCCGTCTGGGCGGCCATGTAGAGGGCGTCCAGCTCCTCGTCGTTCAGGCCGGTGTAGAAGCACTGGGCCTGATCGTAGTCCACGGTCCAGCCCACCACGCCGGAGGGATCCTGGTAGTCGTCCACCCACTGGAGAATGGTGGCCTGGTGGCTCTGAGAGCTGTACTTGTCGGTCAGGGTGGCGGACTCCAGAAGCTCGATGTTGCAGGAGAAGCCGGCCTGGTCCACCTCGGACTTGATGAGGGTGGCAATCTGCTCATAGAAGGTGGAGCCGGTGCGGATGGACAGGGTAAACTCCACGGGCTCGGTGTAGCCGGCATCGGCCAGCATCTGCTTGGCGGTGTCGGGAGCGTACTCGGTCACCTGCAGATCGGTGTTGCACCAGTCGCCCTGGGTCTCGGAGACAATGGCGGCCACAGGGGTGCCGTACTCGCCGGCGATGGCGCTGGCCAGCTCGGACTTGTTCAGCGCGTAATACAGGGCCTGGCGCACCTTGACATCGTCAAAGGGAGGCTTCGTGGTGTTGACGGTCAGATAGTAGATCTGGGTGGAGGGGAAGATGTCCAGCGCCAGGGCCTCGTTGCTCTCCACGCCCTGGGCGAGAGAGAAGGGGAAGGTGGGGGCCACGTCGATCTGGCCGGACTGGAGCTGCATCAGGCGGGTGTTGTCGTCGGCGATCAGGACGTACTTGATCTCCTTGGTCTTGGGCATGCCCTCCACGCGGTAGTAGGGGTTGGCCTCCAGAGTCAGGCTGCTGCCCTGGGTCCAGTCCTTCAGCATGTAGGGGCCGGTGCCGACCGGGTTCTTCAGGTACTCCTCGTCGCTCATGCTCTCGGCATAGGACTGGTCGCCCAGCACCATGTTGAAGCAGCCCAGCTCGGCCAGAAAGGCGGCGTTGGGTTCGGTGAGGGTGATGACCACCTGCTCGTCGGTGGCCTCCACGGTGTCGATGGCCTCGGCGATATAGCGGTAGTTGGAGGTTTCGTAGTCGCGGGCGCGGTAGAAGGACCAGACCCAGTCGCTGGGCTCCACATCCTCGCCGTTGGAGAACTTGACGCCCTGCACCAGATTGAAGGTATAGGTCAGGCCGTCGTCGCTGATGGTCCAGTCGGTGGCCAGGACGGGCTCGATGGAGCCGTCGTCGCCGGTGCGGACCAGGCCCTCGAAAATCTGCTGGGACACCTGAACCTCGGCAGGGCCCATACCGGGGGCATTGGGCTCAATGTACTTGGGCTCGGCGGTAATGCCGACCACGATCTGGTCGGCGTAGGATGCCGGCTCTGCGGTGGTGCCGGGGGTAGGGGACGCGGTGCCGGTGGCGTCCCCATTTCCGCTGCCGCCAGAGCAGGCGGCCAGGCCCAGGCCCATCACCGCGGCAAGAGACAGGGCCGTCAGTTTCCGTGCGGTAGGATTCATGCATACTCCTCCTTACTAATGTCTTCTGCTACAGCGTTTACTGTAGTAAGATAAACTAAATTATAGCAAATGCTTTTGTCAATTGCAACTGTTTTTCGCGACGGATCGCCAGGCAAATTGATAGAAAAATCCCCTCTTTCCATAAAAAGAGGGGATTTTGTGCAGGATTAAATTCATATTGAAGTGTTTGGGTCGGAAAAACAACTGTCAAACTTTCGGTGCAGTGTGTCACGGCAGGTCTTCTCCTCCTGGGTGGGAGCGCCACTGGTAAAGGTATAGAGCATAGCCAGGGTGTCCACCAGGCCGACCATGGAGGTAAAGGAGTTGGTCATACCCATCAGCTCCACATGGCAGAGCAGGGTAGTCTGGGCGCAGCGGGCCACGGGGGAATCGGGCCGGTCTGTAAGGGCTGCCACGGGCATGCCGATGGAGGCGCAGTAGCGGGTCAGGGCGATGGTGTCGTTGCCGTACGGGGGCACGGTAATGGCAATCAGCAGCCCATCCTGGGGCGGCTGGGCGGAGAGCCGCCGGAACATATCCTGCCGGGCCTGCAGATCCAGGATGCAGCAGTCCAGCTCCAGTGAGAGCAGCCGGTGCTCCAGGTATCCGGCGGGAAAACGGCTGAAGTCATGGGCGGCGATGAAAATACGCCTGGCCCGGCGCAGGGCTTGGGTGAAGGCCAGCAGCAGCTCCACGGAGTTGCCGTCCAGGGTGCTCTGGAGGGCCTCCCGCTCGGCGCGGCAGACCCGCTGGTACAGATCCTGGGCACTGCCGCTGCCCGCCACCGCCAGCTTCAGCCGGTCTCCGGCGTTGACGCGCACGATCAGGTAGTCCTGAAGCGCCTTCTTGAGGTCCATATAGCTGCCAAGTCCCAGGCCGCGGCAGAAGTTCAGGACCGTGACCTCCGTGGTCCCGACCTGCTGGGCAAAGCTTCTGAGGGAGAGAAAGCAGCACTGCTCCGGGTAATTCAGGATAAAGTCGGAGATACGCTGCCTGGGGCGGCTGAAGGAGCCGTAATTGGCCCTGATTTGCTCCAAAATATCCATGGTGGTCCTTTCCGTGTGCAAAGATTCGGTTCGCCTGCTAGTGTACCATAGCCGGAGGAGAGCGTACAAGCACTTTTGCACCGCAGGCAGACGCGGGGCGGCCCACTCATAGGCCGCCCCGTGTTCCACTTTTACCAAAAGCCGGACGCGGCGTTACAGCAGAATCACCCCGGCGTCGCGGCAGGC
>DXTB01000039.1:6743-9165 GCA_019410105.1 Clostridiales bacterium
CTGGATGGTCTGTTCATCCCAGACACTGGCCTGCACCTCGCCGATGTGGGCCTTGAGCCCCGCCCGACCGTGGCCGGGCGGGGACCCCACAGATTTTATCTGCGCGGGGCGAATGAATCGCCCCGGCATCAAGGTTTTGCAGAGCAAAACGCTTGGACGCGCCCAAAGGCGCGGGCCTGGGCAAAGCCCAATCGGCGTCAGAGCAGAATTACCCCGGCGTCGCGGCAGGCCTGGATGGTCTGTTCATCCCAGACACTGGCCTGCACCTCGCCGATGTGGGCCTTGCCCAGCAGGAGCATGCACAGGCGGGACTGGCCGATGCCGCCGCCGATGGTGAGGGGCAGCTTGCCCTCCAGCAGCAGCTTGTGGAAGGGAAGCTCCCGCCGTGCCTCGCACCCGGCGAGGGTGAGCTGACGGTCCAGGGCGGCGGCGTCCACCCGGATGCCCATGGAGGACAGCTCAAAAGCCCGCTCCAGCACTGGGTTCCACACCAGGATATCCCCGTTGAGGGTCCAGTCGTCGTAGTCGGGGGCCCGGCCGTCGTGTGGGCGGCCCGACTTGAGTGCGCCGCCGATGCCCATCAGGAAGGTGACGGGATGCTCTTTCACCCAGGCATCCTCCCGCTCCTTGGGGGAGCGGTCGGGCCAGAGCTCCTCCAGCTCCTGGGTGGGGACGAAGGAGACCTCCGTCCCCAGCGGAGGAAGAGCGGTGAGTTGGGGAAAGACCGAGCGCAGGGTGTGCTGGGTCTCTGCCATGGCAGAGACAATGGTGCGCACGGTTTGCCGGAGATAGTCGGCGTTCCGGTCCCGGGGGGCAATGATCTTCTCCCAGTCCCACTGATCCACATAGACGGAGTGCAGGTTGTCCAGCTCCTCGTCCCGGCGGATGGCGTTCATGTCGGTGTAGAGGCCCTCACCCACGGAGAACTGGTAGCGGTAGAGGGCCATCCGCTTCCACTTGGCCAGGGAGTGGACCACCTGTGCGTCCCGCCCGGCGTCGGGAATGTCGAAGGAGACGGCCCGCTCCACGCCGTTGAGATCGTCGTTCAGGCCGGTGGAGGCCTCCACAAACAGGGGGGCGGAGACCCGGCGCAGGTGCAGCGCGCCGCCCAGCGTATCCTCAAACAGGCGCTTGAGCAGGCCAATGGCCTTTTGAGTGTCATAGAGGTTCAGACAGGGGGCGTACCCCTGTGGAATGACCGTTTGCAGCATAAAAAGGCTCCCTTTCCACGCAGTTGCGCAATACTGTACCACATTATACAGGAAAAGCGCTCCGGGGGCAAGGGAGGAAACGGGGGAAAGAAGCAATAAATATTTCTTATAGAAAAATAAATAAGTATCATTTTACCTGATGGAAATTTTACGGTATGATAGGGGCACCCATCCGAAAGAGAGGAAGTATGACATGAAGCACTGGAACGAGAGAGGGACCGGGCTGCTGCTGTGCCTGTGCATCGCCATTCCCTGCTGGATGCTGGGCCGGGCGCTCCCGGTCATCGGCGGGCCGGTGTTCGCCATCCTGGCAGGCATGGCTATCGCCCTGCTTGTCCGGGATAAGGGCCGGGCTCAGGCGGGCATCGCCTACACATCAAAAACAATCCTGCAATATGCCGTGATCCTGCTTGGCTTCGGACTGAATCTGTCGGAGGTCACCAAGGTGGGCCTTCAGTCCCTGCCCATCATCCTGTCCACCATCACCACCTCCCTGGTGGTGTCCTTCCTTCTGCACAGGCTGCTGCATATCCCCTCCAACATCTCTACCCTGGTGGGAGTGGGCTCATCCGTCTGCGGCGGCTCCGCCATCGCGGCCACCGCCCCGGTCATCGGCGCGGACGACGAGGAGATCGCCCAGTCCATCTCGGTCATCTTCCTGTTCAATGTGGCGGCCGCCCTCCTGTTCCCCACCCTGGGCGGCCTGCTGGGTCTGGGAAACGAGGGCTTCGGACTCTTTGCCGGCACGGCGGTGAATGATACCTCTTCCGTCACGGCCGCTGCCGCGGCCTGGGACGGAATGCACCCCGGGGCCAACACCCTGGATACCGCCACCATTGTCAAGCTCACCCGCACTCTGGCCATCATCCCCATCACCCTTGCGCTGGCTCTCCGGCGCACCGCCCGGGCCAGGCGGGCAGGCGGCGCGGGGGAGGGAAGCTTCTCTCTCCGGCGGGTGTTCCCCTTCTTCCTCCTGTTCTTCATGCTGGCTTCCCTGATTACTACGGGGGCGTCCCTGGCAGGAGTGGACGCAGCGGCCTTTGCTCCTTTTAAGGAGCTGTCCAAGTTCTTCATCATCATGGCCATGGCGGCCATTGGGCTCAATACCGATCTGATCAAACTCGTTAGGACCGGCGGCAGACCCATTCTGATGGGCTTGTGCTGCTGGGCGGCCATCACGGCAGTGAGCCTGGGCATGCAGTACGCGCTGG
>DXTB01000004.1 GCA_019410105.1 Clostridiales bacterium
TTTCTTGGGGAAGGTTCGTCCGCCCAAGGTAAGCCGGGAGCTAAGGCGAGGCCGAGAGGCGTAGTCGATGCACATACGGTTGAAATTCCGTAGCCACCGAAACTTAAGCTAGAAGGACACTTGGAGCTATCCAGACCCGGGCGTTGGTTGACCCGGGCGTAAGGGACCGAAATTAAGTAGGGAAGCTGGAGAATGACGAGGCGAGAAAAGTTCTAGTGTATGCTAAGGTGCCCGTACCGCAAACCGACACAGGTAGATGAGGAGAGAATCCTAAGGCCAACGGGAGAAGGGTTGTTAAGGAACTCGGCAAAATTACCCCGTAACTTCGGGATAAGGGGAGCTCCCTAAGGGGAGCCGCAGAGAATAGGCCCAAGCGACTGTTTACCAAAAACACAGGTCTATGCTAAATCGAAAGATGACGTATATGGGCTGACGCCTGCCCGGTGCTGGAAGGTTAAGAGGAGGGCTTAGCGCAAGCGAAGGTCTGAATTGAAGCCCCAGTAAACGGCGGCCGTAACTATAACGGTCCTAAGGTAGCGAAATTCCTTGTCAGGTAAGTTCTGACCCGCACGAATGGCGTAACGACTTGGGCGCTGTCTCAACAGCCCACCCGGCGAAATTGTTGTACTGGTGAAGAAGCCAGTTACCCGCAACTAGACGGAAAGACCCCATGGAGCTTTACTGTAGCTTAATACTGGAAATCGGTAAATCATGTACAGGATAGGTGGGAGACTTGGAAGCCAGGGCGTCAGCTTTGGTGGAGTCACCCTTGGGATACCACCCTTGATTTGCTGGTTTTCTAACCTGCGGCCGTGAATCCGGTCGGGGGACACTGTTAGGTGGGCAGTTTGACTGGGGCGGTCGCCTCCTAAAAGGTAACGGAGGCGCTCAAAGGTTCGTTCAGCACGGACGGAAATCGTGCAGTGAGTGTAAACGCATAAACGAGCCTAACTGCGAGACCGACGGGTCGAGCAGTAACGAAAGTTGGAGTTAGTGATCCGGCGGTATGTGAGTGGAAATGCCGTCGCTCAACGGATAAAAGCTACCCTGGGGATAACAGGCTGATCTCCCCCAAGCGTCCACAGCGACGGGGAGGTTTGGCACCTCGATGTCGGCTCGTCACATCCTGGGGCTGTATTCGGTCCCAAGGGTTCGGCTGTTCGCCGATTAAAGTGGCACGCGAGCTGGGTTCAGAACGTCGTGAGACAGTTCGGTCCCTATCTGTTGCGGGCGTAAGAGATTTGAAGGGAGCTGTCCTTAGTACGAGAGGACCGGGATGGACAGACCTCTGGTGCACCAGTTGTCGTGCCAACGGCACAGCTGGGTAGCTACGTCTGGACGAGATAAACGCTGAAAGCATCTAAGCGTGAAACTCCCCCTAAGATAAGATCTCTCATCCGAAAGGAGTAAGGCTCGACGTAGACTATGTCGTTGATAGGTCGGAGGTGGAAGTGCTGCGAGGCATGTAGCTGACCGATACTAATAAGCCGAGGGCTTGACCTAGCAAGGTCAAAGAAGGATGCAGGCGCTTGTAAGCAATGAATGTGAGTTTCGCTGTTTGGTTTTCAAGGTACAGAAAAGCGTATCCCCTTCTGGAGAGAAGGAAGTAAAGAAGAAAGAAGTAGAAAGCTTTCTTTGCATACTTTCTTTCTCGAAAGAAAGTATGCGCCTTTAGCTCAGCTGGTAGAGCAACTGACTCTTAATCAGTGGGTCCCCGGTTCGAATCCGTGAAGGCGCACCATCTGGCCCGTTGGTCAAGCGGTTAAGACGGCGGCCTCTCACGCCGCAAACATGGGTTCGATTCCCGTACGGGTCACCAGTTTTCTCAAAAGTTTATAGTGATTTTAGTCGCGCAAGCGGTTAAAATAGTTGGTGTTGATTAGGGCGAGGGTCCACCCGTTCCCATTCCGAACACGGAAGTTAAGCTCGCTTCTGCCGAAAATACTTGTCTGGAGACGGACCGGGAAGATAGGTAACGCCAACACAAAAAGGACAAACAGATTTCTGTTTGTCCTTTTTCTTTTCCAGAATTACCTATTGTGCCAGAAAGCGACATTTGATATAATAACTTCGTCTGATTATTGTCAACCCGAAAATGGAGGTAAAAAAGCAAGATGAATTTAAAAAAGCTTGAACGGCGTGCCGCAGCGCTGGCTTTGGCTGCCGTCGTGGGGATTCAGCCTGTATTGGCCGGGTCTTATAAATTAACCATTCCCTCGGGATACACCAGCCCCTTTGTGGATGTTCAGAAAGGAGACTGGTACTACAATTATGTGGCAGCAGTCAACAGCAAAGGCTATATCGATGGATATGGAAATGGCTATTTTGGCGCTAACGATTCTTTGAGTGCGGGCGCTGCGTTGGTCATGGTGCTGAAGGCTGCAGGGAGTGGAAATATTGCTGCAACGGACAGCCACTGGGCCAGCGGTTATGCGGACTATGCGGTGTCCAAGGGCTACCTCACCCGTGCAGAGATCGGAGATCTGGATGGAGCTATGCCCCGGATTCTGGTGGCTCAGTTGGCTGCAAAGGCACTGGGATTGTCTCCCTCCCAGGCAAAATCTCCTTTTTCTGACGTCAACGATGGTTATCTGACGGCGCTGTATGAGATGGGAGTTATTACCGGCAGCACCGAAAACGGAAAAACAGTCTTTTTGCCGGACAAGCCCATTAGCCGCGCGGAGATCAGCGTCATTATCTGGCAGATTGACCGGGTACATACCTACGGCAAACAGATCCTGTTCCAGAACACCTATTATGATATTTTAGACGGAGTGCCGGTCAATTCTTATAGTTCCAGCTATTTCTCCAAGGATTCCAACGGATATATGACCTATAACGAGCCGGGGGTAGAGACGGCTCTGGGTATTGATGTATCCGTCTATCAGGGGGAGATCGACTGGCAGAAGGTGGCCGATGCGGGTATCGATTTCGCTATCATTCGTGTGGGATATCGAGGCTACGGCAGCGAGGGTAAGATGATGCCCGATAAGTATTTTACCCAGAACATCGAAGGCGCCCTGGCTGCGGGGCTGGATGTTGGCGTCTACTACTTCTCCCAGGCTATTACCGTGGAGGAGGCTCAGGAGGAGGCCGCCTACGTCATTGAGCAGGTGAAGGACTATGATCTCACCTATCCGGTGGTCTTTGACTGGGAGCGGCAGAACTATGCCGGCTCCCGCACCCAGAAGGTGCCCAGCGTGAGTACCATGTGCAAGATGGCCAATGCCTTCTGTGCAGATATTACGGCGGCGGGCTATGAGGCCATGGTCTACTTTAACCCCTCTGAGGGATACAGCCAATATGATCTGAGCAAGCTGATGGACTATCCCTTCTGGCTGGCCCAGTACAACAACCTGCCCACCTTCTACTATGATTTTGATATGTGGCAGTACACTTCCAGCGGCCGCGTATCCGGTATCTCCGGAAATGTGGATATGAACATTCGATTCTTCCGATAAAACAATACAGGGCGTCATAACCAAAACGGTTATGACGCCCTGTTGTTTATTTTTCTGGGAAGTTCAAGAGCTTCTGGGCGTTTCCACCCAGAATACCGGCCTTCTCCTCCTCTGTGAGGGGCAGGGAACGGATGCGTTCCACGCCCTGAGACTGATCGCCCCAGGGGCTGTCGGTGCCGAAGAGGAAGCGGTGGGGACCGAAGGTGCGTACCATGCGCAGGAACTGCTCCTGGCTGAGCATGGGCAGATCTTCCGGCTTGTAGTAGCCGTCATCCAGGGCATAGAGGGTGCCCAGGGAGTAGGAGGTATCCAGATACACAGGGGCATCGGCCAGCAGCTGCTCCGCCTCGTTCCAGTTGCGCCAACCGCCCATGTGGGCCAGGATCAACGTGAGGGGGCCGACCTCCTTCACCGCATGCTGCACCATGGCAGGGGTGACCCGCACCCGGCCGGGGAAGCCTACATCCAGGCCGGAGTGGGTGAGGACGATGAGGCCCAGCTCAGCCGCCCGATCCAGAATGCGCAGGGTGCGGATGTCGTCAAAGTTTACATCCTGATAGACCGGGTGAAGCTTGATGCCCTTCAAGCCCAGGTCTTTCACTCGGGCCAGCTCGGCGCGGTAGTCGTCATAATCGGGATGAATGCAGCCGAAGGAGAAAATCCCGGTCTGCTCAAACTGCTCGTTGATGCGGGCGGAGCTGTCATTGATGTGCACTACCTGCTTGGGGCTGGTGGCCACAGGCAGCACAACGGAGTAGTTTACCCCGGCCTTGGCCATGGAGGCCATCAAGCCGCCATTGGTGCCGTCCACATAGGACTTTGTGTGGGACATCAGTTCCAGCTTAGGAATGGTAGTGGCGGCCAGCTTATCCGGGAAGGTATGGGTGTGGATATCAATAATCATAATATCAACTCTTTCTTTGCGGGAAAGTCCCGTATAGTTTCCAGTCAGCGGCGAACATCAGGCCGTGTGATATCCTCCATAGGATACCACACGGCCTGTGCTTTGAACATGGTGTTTCTTGCTCAAGAAATGGAGTTTTTGGCCCAAATATTAAGACAAATTGGGGATTAGTCCCGTTCACCCAGGGCCTGGCGCTGGCGGACCAACACCTTGCGGTCGTAGCAGGAGAAGGCCTCGTCCACCAGAGTTTGGTCCGGCTTGGGGGTAAGCAGGGAGACCACCGGGACAAGGATCAGCCCGGCCAGCATACAGAAGGCGCCTGCGTTGATGGGGGACTGGAGAATGGCGGGAAAGCGGCTGCCTACAAAAATATTGGCCAGCATAAAGACCGTGGAGAAGAGGAAGCAGACCCAACAGGCGCCCCGGGTGGCCTTTTTCCAGTAGAGGCTATATAGGAAGGGGGCCAGGAAGGCGCCGGCCAGAGCGCCCCAGCTCACTCCCATGAGCTGAGCGATAAAGGTGACGCTGGAGCGGTACTGGATGATAGCCAGCACCACAGAGATGGCGATAAACAGCACGATCAGGCCCCGCATGACCAGCACCTGGCTTTTCTCATCGTTCTCCCGGATGACTCGGCCTTTCAGAACGTCCAGGGTCAGCGTGGAGCTGGAGGCCAGCACCAGGGAGGAGAGGGTAGACATGGAGGCGGAGAGCACCAGAATGACCACCACCGCAATGAGAAGATCGGACAGGCCGGAGAGCATGGTGGGGATGATAGAGTCGTAGCCGTTGGCGGCTACATCCACCTGGTCGGAGAAGAGACGGCCAAAACCGCCCAGGAAGTAGCAGCCCCCCGCCACGATGGCAGCAAACACGGTGGAGATGACGGTGCCGGTGTCGATGGCCTTCTCATCCTTGATGGCATAGAATTTCTGTACCATCTGGGGCAGACCCCAGGTGCCCAGGGAGGTGAGCAGCACCACGCCCAGCAGGTTCAGGGGGTCGGGGCCAAAGAAGGAGGCAAATACGCCGGGAGTGTCAGAGACAGAGGCATCGCTGACCTGGGCCAGACCATCCAGAGCCGCCATAAAACCGCCCTGACTGTTCAGAACCGCGGCAATGACGGCGCAGATGCCGAAGATCATAATGATGCCCTGGATAAAGTCGTTGATGGCGGTGGCCATGTAGCCACCGGCAATCACATAGACTCCGGTGAGAATGGCCATAACCACCACGCAAACGGCATAGTCGATGTCAAAGGCCATGCCGAACAGGCGGCTTAGACCATTATACAGGCTGGCGGTGTAGGGAATGAGGAAAATGAAGATGATCACCGAGGCGGCTACCTTCAGCTTCTGGGAGCCAAAACGCTTTCCAAAGAATTCCGGCATGGTGGCGCTGTCCAGATGCTGGGTCATGATGCGGGTGCGGCGTCCCAAGACCACCCAGGCCAGCAGAGAGCCCAGCAGGGCGTTGCCGATGCCAGCCCAGGTGGCAGCGATGCCGTACTTCCAGCCAAACTGTCCCGCATAGCCTACAAAGACCACCGCGGAGAAGTAGCTGGTGCCGTAGGCGAAGGCGGTGAGCCAGGGGCCCACAGAGCGTCCCCCCAGTACAAAGCCGTTGACATTGGTGGCGTGGCGGCGGCAGTAGAGGCCGATGCCCACCATGACGGAGAAGAAAACCAGAAGAAGTCCTACTTTGATTGCCATCGTTTCACCCTCTCGCAGGAAAAAATATTCCGGACGTTTTATTGCGTTAAACTGTAACGCATAAAAGCGATAAAGTCAAGAAAAAATTATAGAGCACAAAATCGAAGACAATGACATGGGGAGAAAAAGAAGCCTGAATTTGTTGCTTTAACGCGGAAAATCAAAGTTTCTCTATACTTTTTTCTGAAAAACTGATAAAATAAAGCCAAGAAAAATGTTGTCCCCCAGGGACAGAAGGCGGAGGGTTCCGCCGGTTGGGAGGAATTGGATATGGAGATCTCCGGATTTCAACAGCTGAAGCAGGATTTAAAGCATATTCCGCCAAAGACCGCCGTGGTGGCCGCGGCTCACGAGGAACATACCCTCCAGGCAGTGCGCCAGGCCCAGGAGGACGGGCTCATCCGTCCGGTGCTGGTGGGCGATGCCGCAGAGATCCAGCGGCTGACTCAGGCCATGGGCTGGCAGGTGCCTGAGGAGGATGTGGTGGACGAGAAGGACGAGGCGGGGTGTGCCCGCCGGGCGGTGGAGCTGATCCGCCAGGGGCGGGGCAGTCTGCTCATCAAGGGAATGCTCCAGACCGGAACCCTGCTCAAAGAGGTGGTGCGCCATGGCACCGGCATCCGGGAGAGCGCAGTGCTCTCCCACGTGGCTATTTTGGACGTGCCTGCCTACCACAAGCTAATGTTTATCACCGACGGCGGTATGGTGGTGGCTCCCGACCTGGAGCAGAAGCGGGCCATTCTGCATAACGCCCTGGGGCTGTGCCGCTTTTTGGGGTATGATCAGCCTAAGGCGGCGGTGCTGTGCGCGGTGGAGACGGTAAACCCCAAGATGCAGGAGACGGTGGATGCCGCCGCCCTCAAAGAGGAGGGAGCGCGGGGCGACTTTGGCGACTGCCTGGTGGAGGGCCCCATCTCTCTGGACCTGGCTACCGACCGGGAGGCGGCGGCCATCAAGGGCTACCACAGTCCCGTGGCCGGAGACGCGGACATCTTCCTGGTGCCCAATATTACCGCAGGCAACCTGCTGGGCAAGTCTCTGTACGGCCTGGCGGGAGGAGACATGGCGGGGCTGGTGCTGGGGGCGTCGGTGCCTATCACCATCAACTCCCGGGGCGCTACCCCCGCAGAGAAGTACGATTCTATCCTCATCGCCGCCGCCATGGCGCGATGAGCGGCACAAGTGACAGGAGGCGACGGACATGGCCTATCGTTTGTTAGTACTCAACCCAGGCTCTACCAGCACCAAGGCGGCCATCTATGAGGATGAGCATCAGCTGGCGGTGAAGAATATGGTGCACACCAATCAGGACCTGGCCCCCTATCCCACGCTGTATGACCAGCTGGACTACCGGGTAGCTCTGGTGCGGCTGTGGCTGGCCCAGGAGGGCTTTGACCTGTCCACCCTGTCGGCGGTAGTGGGCCGGGGCGGCATCATTCCCCACATTGTGGCGGGCGGCTATCAGGTAGACGACGCGCTGGAGGACTGCCTGCGCCACCACACCGCCTTTGACCACGCCTCCAATTTGGGAGGATTGATGGCACGCGCCTTTGCCCAGCCTCTGGGCATCCCCGCTTATATCTACGATGCCGTGACCAGCGACGAGCTGCTGCCCGAGGCCCGGGTCACCGGCTTCAAAGAGGTTACCCGTACCAGCTTCTGCCACGTGCTCAACGCCCGGGCTACCTCCCACAAGTACGCGGAGACTCTGGGGCGCAAGTACGAGGACATGAACCTGGTGGTGGCCCATCTGGGTGGAGGCATCTCCATCTCCGCCCACAGCCATGGCCGGATCATTGACTCGGTGTCCGACGACGCCGGGCCCTTCTCACCCGACCGGTCGGGCAGCCTCAATATGCTCTACGTGGTGGACCTGTGTTACTCCGGCAAGTATACCAAGCCGGAAATGCTGAAAAAGCTGCGGGGCGAGGGAGGCATGTCTGCTCTGCTGGGCACCCACGACTGCCAGGAGATCGAGCGGCGCATCCAGAACGGGGACGAGTGGGCCTCGCTGGTGTATAAGGCCCAGGCACTGCAAATTTCCAAAGGCGTGGGCATTATGCTGGGCTGCTTTACCGAGCTCATCGATGCTGTTATCCTCACCGGCGGCCTGGCCAACTCCAAGATGCTCACCGGCATGGTGATCGATTACCTCCACAACCTGGTGAAGGTGGTGGTCATCCCGGGAGAAAACGAGATGGAAGCGCTGGCGCTGGGCGCCCTGCGTATTTTGCGGGGTGAGGAGCGGGTCCACGTATTCCACAGTCCGGAAGCATAAAAAAAGGACCGCCTCGGCGGTCCTTTTTCCATATAAAATTTGAATCACAGGACTCAATCCACAGCCGCGGCCATGGCCTGGTCTTCCTGGCGCTGAAGATGGCGGGGAATATGCAGCCCCAGCTGGCGGAATACCTCGGGCTCCGGGTCCACGTACAGACACTGGCTGAAGCCGTCCAGGATGGCGGGATGTCCGTCCCAGGAGGGGGAAATATCCACCTGGGCCAGGCCGGGGATCTTCATGGCCCGGAGCAGCATGGCGGTGTGGCTGTCTACACTGCCGTGCCAGGTGATCAGTCCCAGCAGCTTGCGCCGGTCCAGGGCCAATACCTCGCTGGGCAACAGCTCGTCGGAGACCAGAATGGCGGGACGGTCCCCAAGAGGGTCCGGGGGCTGAATATCCAGCAGGCAGCGGATGAGGTGGTTGGAGATATCCCGAATATCGGCGCCTCGGGCCTGCATGTAGGGGCTGTCCATATCGGCAAAGGCGGTGGCAAAGCTGTTGCCTGCGGTTTGTACCGCATATTCCGCCGTAGTATGTTGCTTGGAAAGGATGGACAGGATGCTTTCTACAAAGGAGGTGTCCTCCAAAAGCATGGCGTGGATAGAAAAAATAGAGGCGGCCTGGATTCCCACATCCCGGGCTGCCTGGTCGTAGAGCCGAGACAGCGTGACGATGGAGCGCTGCTGGGCGAGATGGAAACGGTGAATCTCTTCCTCCTGGGAGAGCTGAGACACAGCGACAACTGGGAAGGAATGGCGGTGATAAAAGTGCAGGGGTCCGGCGGCAATTTGATTTTGAATCGATCTTCCGACAATGATTTGCATGGAGATGCCCCCTTTCCAGGAAGGTTGGAGTCGACGTGCTTCTGCGGCAGCGATGCTGCGGCAGCTTGGAACAGGCGGCCGGAAAAATCTGCGTGTTTGTTGTATATTGATTATAATGACAAATGAAAAGTTTGTAAATTGGTAAAATAGCACAAGGAGAGATGTAAAAATTTTGAAACTGCAAGTTTGTGTGTGGAAATCAGAGGAAATAAAGTGAAACGACAGGAAATCGCAGAGATGCGGGCGAAAAAATCAACGCTTTACAGTGCTAAACAGGCGTGCTATAATAAAGCTCAATGATAAGACACCGGGACAAAATGTGACATGGCGGACCGGTGTATGAATGAATTTATTTCCAGGAGGTTTGTTCCATGGTTTCCAAACGTATGCTGCAGCTGGGCACGGCCCGCTCTGTAATCCGTGAGCTGTTTGAGTATGGCAATCAGCGGGCCAAAGAGGTTGGCCGGGAGAATGTGTTTGATTTTTCTCTGGGCAACCCCAGTGTTCCTGCCCCTGACGCGGTCAATGAGAACGCCATCCGCATCCTGCAGGAGCAGCCGGAAGTGATCCACTGCTATACCAGCGCTCAGGGCGACGCGGCTGCCCGGCAGCGGTTTGCCGACTCCCTGAACCGCCGCTTTGGCGGGGACTATACGGCCGACCAGTTTTACATCACCGTGGGCGCAGCCGCCTCCCTGTGCTGTGTGTTCAACGGACTCACCTGCCCGGAGGATGAGTTTATTGTCTTTGCCCCCTACTTCCCTGAGTACAAGGTGTTCATTGAGGGAGCGGGAGCCAAAATGGTGCTGATTCCCCCGGAGATCGAGCACTTCCAGATCGATTTTGACGCCTTTGAGAAGGCCATTACCCCCAACACCAAGGGCGTGGTGGTCAATTCCCCCAACAACCCCTCCGGCGTGGTCTATTCTCGCCAGACTCTGGAGCAGCTTGCCGCTATCCTGGAGAAAAAAGAGGCGGAGTACGGCCACCCCATCTACCTGATCTCCGATGAGCCCTACCGGGAGATCGCCTTTGCCGGGGTGGAGGTGCCCTGGATTCCCCATATCTACAAGGACACCATTGTGTGCTATTCCTTCAGTAAGTCCCTCTCCCTGCCCGGCGAGCGCCTGGGCTATGTGCTGGTGCCCGGCCAGGTTACCGACAGCAAGGAGGTCTACGCCGCCGTGGCCGGCGCGGGCCGCTCTCTGGGCTATGTAAACGCCCCCAGCCTGTTCCAGCAGGTCACTTCCCTGTGCTGCGACATGACCAGTGATCTGTCCGTGTATGAGAAGAACTGTGAGCTGCTGGTTCATTCCCTGCGGGAGATGGGCTACCACGTGGCCCAGCCCGGCGGCGCGTTCTATCTCTTCCCCCGTTCCCTGGAGCCGGACGACATGGCCTTCAGCGAGCGGGCCAAGCAGTTTGATCTGCTGCTGGTGCCCGGCTCCGGCTTTGGCGCGCCCGGCCACTTCCGGCTGGCCTACTGCGTGCAGACCGACATGATTGAGCGGGCTCTGCCCAAGTTTAAGGCACTGGCAGATTCTTACCGGGGTTAAACCTTCGGATAACTGGAAGACACAGGTAAAATTCAGGCAAAGCAGATGTGAAATGTCCTTACTTTCACACGGCTTTGCCTGATTTTTTTTGGAAACGGAATTCATTTTTATCCATTTCAACGCTAGCCAAAGCGGCTGGTATCGGGTATGATAATGGCGTAATAGAAGAAAATAAAGAACGTCCCTGAAGGAATGGAGGAACGAGAATATGTTGAGAAAGACAAAGGTTATTTGTACACTGGGCCCCGCGGTGAACAGCGAAGAGATGATGCGCAAGCTGATTCGCGGCGGTATGGATGCTGCCCGGTTTAACTTTTCCCACGGTGACCATGAGGAGCACCTGGGCCGTCTGAACAAGCTCAAGGCGGTGCGGGATTCCATGAGCCGTCCTGTGGCTACGATTATGGATACCAAGGGTCCTGAGATCCGGATCAAGAGCTTTGACGTGAAGAGCATCAGCCTGGAGGCCGGCGCTACCTTCACCCTGACCACCGAGGATGTGGTGGGTAACGCCGAGCGTGTGGCGGTTACCTATCCCCAGCTGCACGAGGAAGTCAAGCCCGGCATGGAGATCCTCATTGACGACGGCTTGGTGGCCCTGCGGGTAGAGGAGATTCAGGGCCAGGAGATCCGCTGCACCGTAGAGAACGGCGGTACTCTCTCTGCCAACAAGAGCATCAACATCCCCGGCGTGCATATCCACCTGCCCGCTCTGACGGAGAAGGATATCAGCGATATCCAGTTTGCCGTGGAGAACGACTTTGACTTCATTGCCGCTTCCTTCATCCGCCGGGCTGACGATGTGCGCTCCATTCGTGAGGTGCTGCACCGCTTTGGCGGAGATAATATTCAGATCATCTCCAAGATCGAGAACCAGGAGGGCGTGGATAACATCGACGAGATCCTGGAGGTCTCTGACGGCATCATGGTAGCCCGCGGCGACCTGGGCGTGGAGATCCCGGCCGCCAAGGTGCCTGTGCTGCAGAAGCAGATCATCCGCAAGGGCCTGCGCTCTGGTAAGCCCATCATCACCGCCACCCAGATGCTGGACTCCATGATCCGCAATCCCCGTCCCACCCGTGCTGAGGTGTCCGACGTGGCCAACGCCGTGTTTGACGGCACCAGCTGCGTGATGCTCTCCGGTGAGACCGCCGGCGGCAAGTATCCCCTGGAGGCTCTGGCTGCCATGGTGGGCATTGTGGAAGAGGCCGAGCAGTCCATCAACTACTGGCGTCAGTTCCAGAAGCACCGCATCACTCCCGAGCCCAACATCAACGACGCCATCACCCACACCTGCTGCCTGACCGCCATGGACCTGAACGCCACCGCCATCCTGGCCGCCACCAATTCCGGCCGTACTGCCCGGATGATCTGCCGGTTCCGTCCTGCCTGCCCCATCGCGGCCCTCACCATGCAGGAAAAGGTCCGCCGTCAGATGGCCATCTGCTGGGGCGTGTATCCCTTCCTCACCGGCGAGGTCAACTCTACCGACCGCATCTTCTCCCTGTCTGTGGAGTGCGCCCTGAAGGAGGGCCTGGTGAAGAACGGCGACACCGTGGTTATCACTGCCGGCGTGCCTCTGGGCCGCAGCGGCTCCACCAACCTCATCAAGGCCCAGATTGTGGACGAAGAGATGCTGTAATCCCTTTGTTTTCCCTCAACGGCGCCATCCGTACAGGATGGCGCCTTTTTTCTGCTTCCAGGGGAAAAGCCTTGACTTCCAGGAGAAAGTCCGGTAAAATATAACCTGCCCGTTTGAGGGCATTAGGGAAATTAGGCGCTACTGTGGCTCAATGGCAGAGCATCTCACTCGTAATGAGAAGGTTGTGGGTTCGATTCCCACCAGTAGCTCCAAAAAAGAAAGACATTTGCTCTTAGCAGATGTCTTTCTTTTTTGGGTTCCGCCTCCCTTGCGCGGTAGATGCTTGAAAAGACACGACGGGAGTCGTGTCTTTTTTCATATTTTGTGGAAAAAGGGAAGAGAATGTAATAAAGTCACAGAACAGCGGGCTGCTGCGGGATATACTACAGTCACAGAAGACGATTTTACAAACAACAGGAGGCCGACAAGATGGGAATCTTTGATTTTTTGATGGGACCGGATATCAACCAGGGCGTTCAGGAATATCATGCAGCGCCGGGGGCCGTTCTGCTGGACGTGCGTACTCCGGAGGAGTACCGGCAGGGACATATTCCGGGCAGCAAGAATGTTCCCCTGTATGTGATGGACCAGGTAAAAGAGGTGGCGGATTTGGATACGCCCCTGTTTGTCTATTGCCACAGCGGAGCCAGAAGCCGAGAGGCGGTCTCCATGCTGGAGAGAATGGGTTACAGTAAGGCAAAAAACATTGGTGGGATCACCGCATACAAAGGAGAGGTGGAGCGATAATATGAAGGTCGTGATTGTAGGCGGCGTGGCAGGAGGAGCTACCGCGGCCGCCCGGATTCGCAGATTGGATGAGAAGGCGGAAATCATTGTGTTTGAGCGCTCCGGTTATGTCTCTTACGCAAACTGCGGCCTGCCCTATTACATCGGCGGTGTGATTGAAGCCCCCCAGGAGCTCACCCTCCAGACTCCGGAGAGCTTTTTTGAGCGCTTCCGGGTGGACATGCGGGTACACCATGAGGTGACCGCCATCCATCCGGAGCGTAAGGTGGTGTCGGTGCGGAATTTGACCACCGGGGAGGAGTTTGAGGAGTCCTACGACAAGCTGCTGCTCTCTCCGGGGGCCAAGCCCACCCAGCCCCGGCTCCCGGGCATGGGAATAAAGCAGCTGTTTACCTTGCGGACGGTGGAGGATACCTTCCGCATTAAGACCTACATCCAGGAGCATCAGCCCAAGTCGGCGGTGCTGGCGGGCGGCGGCTTCATCGGATTGGAGCTGGCGGAGAATCTGCGCAAGCTGGGAATGGAGGTCACCATCGTACAGCGGCCCAAGCAGCTGATGAATCCCTTTGATGCGGATATGGCGGCGCTGCTCCATAACGAGGTGCGCCGGCACGGCGTCAAGCTGGCTCTGGGGCATAGCGTGGAGGGCTTTGAGGAAAAGGACGGCGGAGTGGATGTGCTGCTGGCGGATGCCGCTCCCCTTCATGCGGATATGGTGGTGCTGGCCATCGGCGTGACACCGGACTCCCACCTGGCAAAAGAGGCGGGGCTGGAATTGGGCGTCAGAGGCAGTATCCTGGTCAACGACCGCATGGAGACCTCGGTGCCTGACATCTATGCGGTGGGTGACGCGGTCCAGGTCAAGCACTTTGTCACCGGGGAGGATACGCTGATCGCGCTGGCGGGCCCTGCCAACAAGCAGGGGCGCATCGCAGCGGACAACATCTGCGGGGGCGACAGCCGGTATGCCGGCTCCCAGGGCAGCAGCGTCATCCAGGTCTTTGATCTCACCGCCGCCGTCACCGGCATCAATGAGACCACGGCCAAGAGACTGGGTATTCAGGCGGACACGGTGGTCCTCTCGCCCATGAGCCACGCGGGATACTACCCCGGCGGAAAACTGATGACCATGAAGGTGGTCTTTGAACCGAAGACCGGCCGCCTGCTGGGCGCCCAGATCGTGGGCTATGACGGGGTGGATAAGCGCATTGATGTGTTGGCCACGGCCATCCGGGCGGGGTTGAACGGGGTACAGCTGAAGGAGCTGGACCTGGCCTACGCGCCTCCCTATTCCTCCGCCAAGGACCCGGTCAATATGGCAGGGTTCATGATTGAAAATGTGACCCAGGGACTGATCAAGCAGTTCCATCTGGAGGATGTGGAGCGGCTGCCCCGGGACGGAAGCGTGACACTGCTGGATGCCCGGACGGAGGAGGAATTTTCTCAGGGACACGTGGATGGCTTTGTCAATATCCCGGTGGATGAACTGCGGGAGCGGCTGGGCGAGATTGCTCCCGGCAAGCCGGTGTATGTGATCTGCCAGAGCGGGCTGCGCAGCTACATTGCCTGCCGCATCCTGGCCGGAAACGGCTTTGACTGCTATAATTTTGCCGGCGGATTCCGGTTTTATGACGCTGTGACTCAGGACCGGTGCTTGATTGAGCAGTCCTATGCCTGCGGCATGGATCGCAGTTGAGAAGTTTATCATAGATAAAAAAGCAGGGCACCCTCAGGTGCCCTGCTTTTTCTTGGGATAAAACGACATTGTAAAATCATAAAGTAGGGGCAGGTGCGCTGCCCGACCGGCCATCCGGCCGGCGGCGCTTTTGCGCCGTACAAGCGTTTTGGACACAGGCCAAAACCTTGGCGGAGGGCGAATTCATTTCGCCCGAGCATTTCAATCACCGAAGGGTGGAGCCGCCCGACCGGCGGCGGAACCTAAAAAGAAAGACATCTGCTAAAAGCAGATGTCTTTCTTTTTGGTGCGCGAGGCGGGAGTCGAACCCGCACGCCCTTGCGAGCACTGGCACCTGAAGCCAGCGAGTCTACCAATTCCACCACTCGCGCGTGGTCTGGAACTGCGCTTTGTTCAGCGCGGGATTTATAATAGCATAGCCGAAAAAGAATGTCAAGGGGTTTCTGAAAAAGTTTTTGCTCCAGAGGTCAATCCAGCTTTTCTCCGCAGTGGGGGCAGTAGGAGGTCCAGAGGCACCGCAGAGGAAGGGTATGCCCGCAGTAGGGACAGCGCACGGCAAAAAAAGAAAAGGCAAGCCCGGCAAAGGGAACCGCGCCCGCCAGCAGGGAGAGAGGGTGCAGGGGCTCTGTGCCAAAGCAAATACAGGAGACGCCAAAAAGAATACAGCCGAGCAGAATGATCCCGTGGCTGAGCAGGCGGTTGAGATTGGGGTCTTTCATAACCAGCCTCCGAAAATAAATTGCTGGTTTTTACCATATACCTGTCAATGGAGGGGGTGCAACCGGCTGGAGGTCAAATGTGTGTAAAATTTAAGACAGGCCGGGTCAGTGGAAGGATTACGCACTTGAGAGGAGGAAGAGAATATGGTATGATAAGTGCAATGCAGCACGGGGGAAGTGTGTGCCCCGCAGGCTGCGGTGTGCCCCAGGCTTCGGCCTGAAAAAACTGGGGAATAGGAGTGTTGGTATGAAAAAATTGACGAGCAGTCTGCCCTTCCGGCTCTTGGTCGGCGTGATCGTGGGCATTGTGGTGGGCCTGGTGGCCAATGCCACCGTGATACAGGTCATTCTCACCATCAAAGAATTGCTGGGATCTCTGATTAACTTCTGCGTGCCCCTGATCATCATCGGATTTATCGCCCCCTCCATCACCCGCCTGAAGAGCAATGCCTCCCGGATGCTGGGCCTGGCTCTGGTGCTGGCGTACAGCTCTTCTGTTTGTGCGGCCCTCATGTCTATGGGAGCGGGCTTTGCCATTATCCCCAACCTGTCCATCCAGTCGGCGGCCGAGGGCCTGCGGGATACTCCCGAGCTGCTGTTCACCCTGGCTATTGACCCCATCATGAGCGTCATGTCCGCCCTGGTGTTCTCGGTGCTGGTGGGCCTGGCGGCTACCTGGGCCAAGGCGGATACCATTACCAATGTGCTGGAGGAGTTCCAGCGCATCGTGCTGGATATCGTCACCCGGGTGATCATCCCCATCCTGCCCTTCTTCATTGCCGGCACCTTCGCCGGTCTGGCCTATCAGGGCTCCATCACCAAGCAGCTGCCCGTCTTCCTCATCGTGATCCTCATTGTCATGGTGGGCCACTATATCTGGCTGGCCGTGCTGTACGGTCTGGCCGGCGCCTATTCCGGTGAAAATCCCTGGGAAGTGCTGCGGCACTATGGCCCTGCCTACCTCACCGCCGTGGGTACCATGTCCTCCGCGGCCACTCTGGCCGTGGCGCTGCGGGGCGCTAAAAAGTCCAAGGTGCTGCGCCAGGACCTGGTGGACTTCGGCGTGCCTCTGTTTGCCAACATCCACCTGTGCGGCTCGGTGCTCACCGAGGTGTTCTTTGTGATGACCGTGTCCCAGGTGCTCTACGGCAAGCTGCCCTCTCTGGGCACCATGGTCCTCTTCTGCTTCCTGCTGGGTATCTTCGCCGTGGGTGCCCCCGGTGTGCCCGGCGGTACCGTGATGGCCTCTTTGGGCCTCATTGTCAGTGTGCTGGGATTTGACAACACCGGCACCGGCCTGATGATGACCATCTTTGCCCTCCAGGACAGCTTCGGCACCGCCTGCAACGTCACCGGCGATGGCGCCCTCACCCTGATGCTCACCGGCTATGCCAAGAAGCACAACATCCAAGAGGTCAAAAATACAGACGTCCTTTAAACAAACAAAAGCGTCCGGCAAAAGCCGGACGCTTTTTGCATAGAGAGAGCAGGGGAGCGAAAACTAATCCGGAACCGTCTGTTCACATTTATGCCCTTGAAGGGGGCGAAAAAGGATGATACAATCACCCCAAAGACGAAGAAAACGAGGTGTAAGTATGGCACGAAGCGTCTATTTTGGCGGCACCATCTTGACCATGGAGGAGCCGCTGTATGCCCAGGCCCTGGTGGAAGAGGACGGCGTCATCCGCTATGTGGGCCAGTTGGAAACGGCTCTGGAACTGGCAGGCCCTCAGGCCCGGAAGGTGGACCTGGAGGGGCGGTGTCTGATGCCCGCCTTCCTGGACCCCCACAGCCACTTTATGGCCTGTGCCAATTCCCTGCTCCAGGTCCAGCTGGGGGAGTGTGCCGACCAGGAGGAGATCTGCCAGCGGCTGGGCGACTTTGTGCAGCGGGAGCACCTCCAGCCTGGAGAGTGGGTGCGGGGCACCGGCTATGACCAGAACGATCTGGCGCAGGGGTGCCCGCCCGACCTGTGGATGCTGGACCGGGCCTGCCCCGACCACCCGGTGGTCATCCAGCACGCCTCGGGCCACGTGGGGGTATTTAATTCTCGGGCACTGGAGCTGCTGGGGGTGGACGAGAACACTCCCTGCCCCCAGGGCGGCGTGATGGAAAAGGACGATCAGGGCCGCCTCACCGGCTACATGGAGGAGAACGCCTTCCTCGGCCTGCTGCAAAAGGTGCCCATGCCCGACCTGAAGGACCTGATGGACGCGCTGGTCCGGGCTCAGGACCGGTATGCCTCCTACGGCATCGCCACGGTGCAGGAGGGCATGTTCATGGACGCCATGCTCCCCCTCTACCAGGCCATGCTGGCCCAAAAGCTTTTAAAGTTGGATGTAGTAGCCTACGCCGATCCCCGGGACTGCAAAAAGATCATGGAGCAGTTTGGTGACCGAGTGGGGCACTATAAAGACCACGTGAAAATCGGCGGCGACAAGATTTTCCTGGACGGCTCTCCCCAGGGGCGCACCGCCTGGATGCGCCAGCCCTATGAGGGGGAGAAGGACTACCGGGGCTATCCGGTCCTCACCGACGAGCAGGTGTATGGGCGGCTGAAAAGCGCCCTGGAGCGGGATGTGCAGATCTTGGCCCACTGCAACGGAGACCAGGCGGCGGAGCAGTACCTATCCGTCATGGAGCGGCTGGAGCGGGAGACGGGGCGGCGGCTGCGCCGGCCGGTGATGATCCACGCCCAGCTGGTGGGCCGGGACCAGCTGCCCCGGCTCAAGGCCCTGGGGATGATTCCCTCCTTCTTTGTGGCCCACGTGTACCACTGGGGGGAGGTCCACGTGAAAAACTTCGGCCTGGAGCGGGCCGAACACATCAGCCCCGCCGGTACGGCCTGTGCTCTGGGGATTCCTTTCACCTTCCACCAGGACGCCCCGGTAATTCAGCCCAACATGCTGGAGACCGTGTGGTGCGCGGTGAACCGCCGCACCAAGACGGGCCGTCTGCTGGGGGAGGAGGAGCGGATCTCCACCCTGGAGGCATTAAAGGCGGTAACGGTCTATGCCGCCTACCAGTATTTTGAGGAGGACCGGAAGGGCTCCCTGGCCGCTGGGAAAGCGGCGGACTTTGTGATTTTGGGGCAGGACCCCTTGACCGCAGATCCCATGGCTCTGCGGGATATTCCGGTGCTGGAGACCATTAAGGACGGCCGGACCATCTGGCCGGGATAAGAGAAAGAGAGGAACATCATGCGAAATATTTTACGGGAGCAGCGGCGCAGCAGCATGGTAGCCGCCATCGTGACCATTCTGATGGGGGTGCTGCTCATCTTTGTGCCCAACCGCTCCGCTCAGCTTTTGTGTGCCCTGCTGGGCAGCGCTCTGGTGCTGACGGGAGTGATCTATATCTTCGGCTGGTTGTCCAAGCGGCGGGAGACCGGCTTCCCGGTATGGTTTCTGCTGCCGGGAGTGATCCTCACCGCCCTGGGCCTGTGGCTGTTTACCAACCCGGCCTCGGTCATCGTGCTGATTCAATTTATTTTTGCCGCCATCTTGATCTTCCACGGCGTGATCGACCTGCAGGGAGCAGTAAGCCTCATGCGGCAGGGCTGGGAGCGCTGGTGGATGGATCTGCTGCTGGCGGGCCTTACCCTGGTGCTGGGCATCTTGATTCTGCTCAATCCCTTTGGGGCCACCGAGGTGCTGATGACCATTCTGGGAGTTGCCCTGGTGTTTGACGGAGTGAGCGATCTGGTGCTCATCCACCGCCTGACCAAGGCCTTCCGCCAGACCAACGGAGACTGGGATGCTTGAGATGCGGGAGGTCAATCTGGAGCTGGGCATGCCCACGGTCCAGACCGCGCTGAGCCAGCTGACTCTGGAGCTGCGCCGGACCCGCTCCATGGGCTGTACCGCCCTGAAAATCATTCACGGCTATGGCTCTTCGGGGAAGGGCGGTAAGATTCGGGTTCAGGCCCGCAGCCGCCTGGCGAAGATGAAGGGGGCGGGGGAGATCCGGGATGTGATCCCGGGGGAGGAATTCTCCATCTTCAACTCCGCCACCCTGGCGGCTTTCCGCCGCTGCGGCGCCCTGCGCAAGGACCCGGACCTGGAGCGGCACAACAACGGAGTGACGATTGTTCTGCTCTGAAAGAAGCTTTGGTATATCCGCGGCTATTTTTGTTCCGGAGACGGGCACATTTCTCCCTTGTAACGGGTTGTCAGCGGGGATGTTTTGGGATACAATAAAACTCTATTGGAACTGGAAGGCGGCTTTGGCCGCCATGGACCGTAAGGAGGAAACGCTGTGGAAATCACTCGAAAGGAACGCCATGGCGTCCTTTTTTATTCCTGTGATGAGATGGAGCAGGCTGGCTTTGCCCACGGCTTTTCTACTCGGGTTGGGGGCGTGTCCCCTGCGCCCTGGGACAGCTTGAACCTGGGGGCAGGCCGGGGGGATGAGCCGGAGCGGGTAAGCGAGAACTTCCGCCGCTTTTGCCATGCCATCGGAGCCGATCCGGACACGTTGGTGAAAAACCATCAGGTCCACTCAGACCTTGTCCGTCAGGCAGGGTGGGGAGACCAGGTCTCCTTCCCCGGCGAGGGCGGAGAGACGGAGGCCGACGGCCTGATCACAGGAGAAAAGGGCTTGAGCCTTTGTATTTTTACCGCCGACTGCATCCCCGTGCTGCTGTGCGACCCGGTCAAGCGGGTGGCCTGCGCCGTCCATGCGGGCTGGCGGGGTACCGCCCTGGGCATTGCCGCCCGGGGAGTGGAGCGAATGAAACAGGACTACGGCTGCCGGGGCGAGGATATCCTGGCGGCCATTGGGCCGGGAATCTCCACCTGCTGCTTTGAGACCCATGCCGACGTGCCCGACGGGCTGCGGGAAGGCATGGGGGAGCGGGCGGAGGAATTTATCCATCCCATCCCGGAAAACCGCGAGAAATACCACGTGGATCTGAAGGGAGCCAACCGCCGCTGGCTGATGGACGCGGGAGTGGCTCCCGACCACATTGCCGTGTGCGAGGTGTGTACCGCCTGCCGGGGAGACCTGTTCTGGTCTCACCGCCGCCTGGGGGTGCGCCGGGGCAGTCTGGCCACGGTGATTCAGATCCAATGACTTAAGAGGTGTACATGAGACGATTTGGCATCCTGCTGCTGGTGCTGGCTCTTCTGCTGGCCGGGTGCGGGAACACTGGGGAGGGTAGCAGCTCCTCCTCCAGCTCCCAGAGCTCCAGCAGCAGCTCCTCTTCCCAGGAGGAGAAGAATACCCAGCCCTTTACCCTGGCGGCCTACCCCGCCTACAGCTTTCATCCGGCCCTGTCCACCAGCCAGGCCAATCTGACTCTGGCCCCTCTGCTGTATGAGAGCCTGTTTACGGTGGACAGTACCTTTACCGCTACGCCTCAGCTGTGTCAGAGCTACACCGTCAGCGAGGACGGCCTGACCTGGACCTTGCAACTGCGCGCCGGGGTGACCTTCTCCGACGGAACCCCGTTGACTGGGGAGATCGTGGCCCAGGCGCTCCAGACCGCCAAGGACCCCGCATCCCGCTATGCCAAGCGGCTGGCCAATGTAAGCGGCGTGTCCGGCTCCGGAGATCAGGTGACTATTACCCTCACCGTACCCAATGGGGCTCTGCCTACGCTGCTGGATATCCCCATCGCCCTGGACAGCTCCAACCGTCCCCTGGGGACAGGCCCCTATGTTCTGTCCGAGCAGAACGGCAAGCTCTATCTCAATGTCCGGGAGGACTGGTGGCAGGGAGCGGACAGCTTGAGCATCAAGCAGATCCCTCTGGCCACCATGACCCAGAAGGAGCAGGTGGGCACCGCATTCAACTCCGGCGAGGTGACCCTCATCGACGCGGACATCACCGGCAGCAACGAGCTGGGTTACTCCGGCAGCTACGAGGTGTGGGAATACAATACCACAGGGCTCATCTATCTGGGGTTCCAGACCGCCCACGGGGTGTGCCAGAAAGCGGAAGTGCGTCAGGCCATTGCCAAGGCCATTGACCGCAGCTATGTGACGGATAACGTCTACGCCCGCCACGCCACGGCCGCCACGCTGCCTGTTCATCCGGACAGCGCCTTGTATGACACGGAGCTGGCCCAGGAGCTGGAGTATGATCTGTCCGCCCTCAAGGAACTGGGCCTAGAGGGGAAATCTCTGACTCTTCTGGTCAACATTGAAGATATGGCCAAGAGCGCCGCGGCCAACCGCATCGAGGAGGACCTGGAATCGGCCGGCCTGCGGGTGACGGTGGAGCGCCTGGCCTGGGAGGACTATGTGAAAGCGCTGGAGCGGGGTCAGTTTGACCTTTATCTGGCGGAGGTATATCTCACCGCTGATTTTGATCTGACGTCCCTCATTTCCCCTCAGGGGGAGCTGAACTACGGCGGCTGGAACGACGCGGCGGTCCCGGGGCTGCTGGACAATGTGCGCCGGGCCCAGGGAGACGAGCGGGTGGAGCGGATGACCACCCTGCTGCGTTACTTAAATCAAAATGCCCCCATCGCCCCCATCTGCTTCCGGGAGGGGACGGTGCTCACCCAGTATGACCGGGTGGAGAATTTAAGCCCCGTGCAGGGGAATGTGTTTTCCAATCTGTCCCAGTGGACGGTAAAATAAAAAAGAAATTGGATTTCGTGTGGAGGAATGGACATGAGTGTTTACCGCTGTTATTCCGAGAAGAGACCGGGCTTTGACGTGGAGGCCCAGGGCCTGTGCCGTCAGCTGCAGGAGCAGCTGGGTGTGCAGGGTCTGGAGTCGGTTCGCATTCTGAACCGCTACGATGCCGACCGCATCGACCCCCAGGTCTATGAGGCCGCCAAGAGCGTGGTGTTCTCTGAGCCCCAGGTGGACGTGATCTATGACGAGCAGTTCCCCGCTCCCCAGGGGGAGCACCAGGTGCTGGCGGTGGAGGCCCTGCCCGGCCAGTATGACCAGCGTGCCGACTCCTGTGAGCAGTGCATCCAGCTCCAGTCCGGCGTGGACCGTCCCATCATCGCCACCGCCAAGGTGTATCTGCTGATGGGCACCATCAGCGAAGGAGACCTGGATAAGATCCGCAAGTACCTCATTAACCCTGTGGAGAGCCGGGAAGCTTCCATGGACAAGCC
This sequence comes from Clostridiales bacterium, assembly GCA_019410105.1. The sequence continues at coordinate 22,621 of DXTB01000004.1, forward strand.
CGAGACCCTGGAGCGCACCCACGCCGCCCCCGACCACGTGGACACGGTGGAGGGCTTCATCGCCATGGATGAGAAGGCTCTGGAGGAGCTCCTTTCCCGCCTTGGCCTGGCCATGGACCTGGACGACCTGAAGTTCCTGCAGACCTACTTCCGGGACCAGGAGAAGCGGGACCCCACCATTACCGAGATCCGCGTGGTGGATACCTACTGGTCCGACCACTGCCGCCACACCACCTTCTCCACCCATCTGGACGAGATCTCCATCGATGACCCGGAGATCCGTGCCGCCTATGAGCGCTACCTGGCTGCCCGGGTGGAGGTCTATGGGGAGGAGAAGGCTGCCAAGCGCCCCCGTACCCTGATGGATGTAGCCACCATCGGCACCAAGACCCTGAAAAAGCGCGGCCTGCTGCCCGAGCTGGACGAGAGCGAGGAAATTAACGCCTGCTCCATCCACGTGCCCGCCAAGGTGGACGGCAAGGAGCAGGATTGGCTGCTGATGTTCAAAAACGAGACCCACAACCACCCCACCGAGATCGAGCCCTTCGGCGGCGCGGCCACCTGCATCGGCGGGTGCATCCGCGACCCCCTCTCCGGCCGGGTATACGTCCACCAGGCCATGCGCCTCACTGGCTGCGGCGACCCCCGCACCCCGGTGGAGCAGACCCTGGAGGGCAAGCTGCCCCAGCGGAAGATCGCCCAGACCGCCGCGGCGGGCTACTCCTCCTACGGCAACCAGATCGGCCTGGCCACCGGCCACGTGGCTGAGGTCTACCACGAGGGTTACATTGCCAAGCGCCTGGAGTGCGGCGCGGTGGTAGGCGCGGCTCCTGCCGACCATGTCCGCCGTGAGGTGCCCGCCCCCGGCGATGTGGTGATCCTGCTGGGCGGCCGCACCGGCCGTGACGGCATTGGCGGCGCCACCGGCTCCTCCAAGAGCCACAACATGAAGTCCCTGACCACCATGGCCTCCGAGGTCCAGAAGGGCAACGCCCCTGAGGAGCGGAAGATCCAGCGCCTGTTCCGCAACGGCGAGGTGACCCGCCTCATCAAGCGCTGCAACGACTTCGGTGCCGGCGGCGTGTCCGTGGCCATCGGCGAGCTGGCCGACGGCCTGGAGATCAACCTGGACGCCGTGCGCAAGAAGTACGAGGGCCTGGACGGCACCGAGCTGGCCATCTCTGAGAGCCAGGAGCGTATGGCCGTGGTGGTTGCCCCTGAGGATGCGGAGAAGTTTATTGCCGCCGCCCAGAGCGAAAACCTGGAGGCCTATCAGGTGGCCGTGGTCACCGAGAGCCCCCGGATGGTCATGCACTGGAAGGGACAGAAGATCGCCGACCTCAGCCGTGAGTTCCTGAACACCAACGGTGCCGTGAAGCACGCCACCCTCCGCGTGGACAAGAAGGACCGCACCGCCCTGGCCCAGTCCTCCGTCCACTCCCTGAAGGAGATGGCCGCCAGCCTGAAGAGCGCCTCCCGCCGCGGCCTTACCGAGCGCTTCGACGGCTCCATCGGCGCAAGCTCTGTCCTGATGCCCTTCGGCGGCAAGACCCAGCGCACCCCCGCCCAGGCTATGGCCGCCCTGTTCCCGGTGGAGCCCGGCCAGGAGACCGACCAGGCCAGCGTGATGGCCTGGGGCTGTGACCCGGACCAGCTGTCTGTGGACCCCTACGCGGGCGCCCACAATTCCGTATACACCTCCATGGCCAAGATCGTGGCCGCCGGCGCCGACTATAAGAAGGCCTACCTCACCCTCCAGGAGTTCTTTGAGAAGCTGCGGGATGAGCCTCAGCGCTGGGGCAAGCCCTTCTCCGCCCTGCTGGGCGCTCTGGATGCTCAGCTGGAGCTGGGTGCCGCTGCCATCGGCGGTAAGGACTCCATGTCCGGCTCCTTCCTGGACAAGGACGTGCCCCCCACCCTCATCTCCTTTGCCATCGCTCCCATCCAGGGCCAGCAGGTCCTGTCTCCCGAGTTCAAGGCCGCCGATCACCCGGTGTACCTGTTCCGCTCTGAGGACACCAAGAGCGCCTGGGAAGCCTTCCATGCCCTGTGTGAGGCGGGCAAGGTGAAGGCCGCTTGGGCGGTGGAAAACGGCCTGGCCGAGGCGGTGATGAAGATGTCCTTCGGCAACCGCATTGGTTTCCAGGCCGGTATGGAGGACGTGGACTGGTATGCCCCCATGGTGGGTGCCATTGTGGCCGAGCTGTCTGAGGACATTAACGACCTCTGCGCCGTCCGCATCGGCGAGACCAACGAGGCTCCCTTCGTGGCTCTGCCCGGCGAGGCGGTATCCATTGACGAGCTCCAGAAGCTCAACGACGGCGTGCTGGAGAGCGTCTATCCCACTAAGGCGGGCTCTTCCGAGGACGTGAAGGCCATCTCCTGGGACAAGCGGTCCATCGCCGTGTGCAAGCACAAGGTGGCCCGTCCCAAGGCGGTCATCCCTGTCTTCCCCGGTACCAACTGTGAGTACGACACCGCCAAGGCCTGCCTGCGGGCGGGTATTGACCCGGAGATCATTGTGGTGCGCAACCTGTCCACCAGCCTGCTGTCTGAGTCTGCCCAGGCCCTGGAGCAGGCCATCCGCTCCGCTCAGATGGTGGTGCTGCCCGGCGGCTTCTCCGGCGGCGACGAGCCCGAGGGCTCCGGCAAGTTCATTGCCTCCTTCCTGCGCTCTCCTGCCCTCACTGACGCCATCCACGACCTGCTGAAGAACCGGGACGGCCTGATGCTGGGTATCTGCAACGGCTTCCAGGCCCTGGTGAAGCTGGGCCTGGTGCCCTTCGGCGAGATCCGGGAGATGGACGACAGTTGCCCCACTCTGACCTATAACCTGATTGGCCGCCACCAGAGCCGCTACGTCACCACTCGTGTGGCCAGCGTCAACTCTCCCTGGATGCTCAAGTCCAACGTGGGCGACCTGCACACCATCCCCATCTCCCACGGCGAGGGCCGCTTTGTGGCGCCTCAGAGCGTGCTGGAGCAGCTCATTGCCAACGGCCAGGTAGCCACCCAGTACGTGGACCTGGAGGGTAATCCCTCTATGGACATCGACGTCAACCCCAACGGCTCTCTGGAGGCCATTGAGGGCATCTTCTCTCCCGACGGCCGCGTCTTTGGTAAGATGGGCCATCTGGAGCGCCGCGGTCCCCTGGTGGGCAAGAACATTCCCGGCGAGAAGCACCAGCCCCTCTTCGAGTCCGGCGCGGAGTATTTTAAATAAGTTTCTCCATGTAAGGCGCAGGCTTTGCCTGCGCCTTTTTTATACAACAAAACCGCATGGCTAACAAAAAATTTACAAATGCTTATACAATACAATGACAAGGTGTGGTATAATATGCACAAAGAGGCTGAAGAAAAGAAACAGAAACTGTAATCGAACATGTCACGAGAAGGAGCGAATGTCTATGAAAACAATACCGGAGTATAGTGGTACCCTCCGCAGCCATCTGCTTACGGTTCCCAAATGCATTTCCGAGTGCAGCGGGATCCGTATTTTTGGGCGGCGGATTAAATCTCTGGTTTTTTCTACCGATGTAGCCATTATTAAGAATGTCAATGCGGACGCCATTATCGCAGTCTATCCCTTTACCCCCCAGCCCTCCATCACCCAGGCCATCATCAGTGTCTCTGAGGTGCCTGTATTTGTGGGTGTGGGCGGCGGTATGACAAACGGGGACCGGTCGGTGCGCCTGGCGGAGTACTCTGAGCACCAGGGTGCCTCCGGCGTAGTGGTGAACGCTCCCATTACCAATGAGACCATTGCCAAGATGAAGGCCGTTGTGGATATCCCGGTCATCACCACCATTGTCTCCGGAGATATGGATATTGCCGGACGCCTGGAGGCAGGGGCAGACATCCTCAACGTGTCGGGTGCGGCCAAGACGCCCGAGATCGTGGCCAAGATCCGCGCCCAGTTCCCGGACGTGCCCATTATCGCCACCGGCGGCCCGAAGGAGGAGGACATCCTGCGCACCATTCAGGCCGGAGCCAATGCCATTACATACACGCCTCCCACCACCGGACAGCTGTTTGCGGAGATCATGATCAATCACCGCAAGAATTTCAGCAAACAGCCCGGCTGATTTTGCCTTGCTTTTGCCGCCCTGGCAGCCCCTCTTTTCGTCATGGGAGAGAGGGGGCTGCGGGCGGTTTTTCGGCCGTGATGGGACGTTTTTCCCCTTGAAAAATTTTTTGAAGAAATTTTGAAAAAACCGTTGACAACCAGGGGGAAATCGGGTATACTCTCACTTGTCCTGTTCGAGAGGACAGCAAATCACGGCGGCATAGCTCAGTTGGCTAGAGCACTCGGTTCATACCCGAGTTGTCCCCGGTTCGAATCCAGGTGCCGCTACCATTCACAATGTTCGGACATCGGTCCGTTCCATATAAAACGGCCCGGTGGTCAAGCGGTTAAGACTCCGCCCTTTCACGGCGGCAACACGGGTTCGAGTCCCGTCCGGGTCACCACCACTTTTTAGCCGTTCAATATGGAGGCATAGCTCAGCCGGTAGAGCGTCCGCCTCACACGCGGAAGGTCACAGATTCGAGTTCTGTTGTCTCCACCAAAACAAAAAGCAGTTGCGAAAGCAACTGCTTTTTGTTTTGGGTTTCGACGGCTTTGCCGTCTCCACCCTCCGGTGATTGCAATGCTCGGCAGAAGTGAATTCTGCCTGCGCCAAGGTTTTGGCCAAAGGCCAAAACGCTTGTACGGCACACCTGCGCCGCCGGCCAGAAGACCGGTATGGCGGTGGTCCGGCGGGCAACTGCCTCAAACGGGTCAGACCACGGATTCAAATTGTATTGCCCCGATCAAAAAAGGAAGACACAACTTTTGTTGTGTCTTCCTTTTCATTCTGTTACGCAAAATAAGGCGACGCAGTCCCCTCATCGGATCTCATTGCCCTGGGAGTCCAGAAAATAATATTCGGAAGGAACCTGATCATAGTAAAAGACATAGGGACAGCTGTCGGGCTTGATCTCCTCCAGAATCGTCTCACCCTCATCAATGATTTTGATGGTGCGGCAGTTGGGGTTGTTGACTAAAAACGCATATCCTCTCTGCCACGGGAGGACGGCAATATCCAGGCCCCGCTCCAGCGGCTTGTGGGCGTGTTCATAGGTATATTCATTCTCGCCTACAATGGTACACTCCATGGGCAGATAGTAGTGCGCCTGATACTCGTTGCCGGAGATAAACCAGATAAGAGCCTTGTCATCCTTGGCGCATAATCCGGCGTAGGTCATCTCTGCGGTGTCCGCGTCCGAGATGGGGATAACTTCCCGGGCCTTGGCCATCAGCGCATCCGTACCGTGGTACGTCTTCTCGCCGCCAAAGCCAAACCACAAAAAACCAATGACAAGGAGAATCAGAACGGCCAGAACGGCCAGTCCTTGCTTGCGATACTTCAAAGCAGGCCCCTCCTTTGTAAAAAAGTCGCCGCGAACGATATGGTATCTGCGGCGACTTGAAAGCTCCAAACAGTTCTCGGGTTGCCCCCAAAACCAAATCGCAACCCAGCGCAAGCGGTTGTGATTTGGAAGCGAGGAGCAGCAGAATGAGCGCGCGATGAGTTTTTAAGAAAATAAAAAACTCGTCGCAAGCGATATGTCGCTTGCGACGAGCTGGTGCCGGTGACCGGACTCGAACCGGTACGCTGTCGCCAGCGGTGGATTTTGAGTCCACTACGTCTACCAATTCCATCACACCGGCAAAGGCTTTCTGTATTATACATGAATTTACCCCGATTTGCAAGAGTAAAATGGAAATCCGGGCTTTGGCAGGGGAAATGGAAGAAAATTTAGCGGTTCTTAAGATTTTAAGCCTTGCATCTTAAAAGGACTGTGCTATGCTACCAATGAGAGAACATTTGTAAAGGAGAAGGACAGCATGCACACCATTTTGATCTGTGATGATGACAAAGATATCGTTTCCGCCCTGGATATCTATCTGAGCAGCGAAGGATATAAGACTGTCAAGGCGTATAACGGAAATGAAGCTCTGCGGGCGGTGGAGCAAAATGAGATCCACCTGATTCTGATGGATATTATGATGCCGGAACTGGACGGAATCCGCGCCACCGCCAAGCTGCGGGAGGGGAGCAATGTGCCCATTATCCTGCTGACGGCAAAAAGCGAGGACAACGACAAGATTCTGGGCCTGAATATTGGTGCGGACGACTATATTACCAAGCCCTTTAACCCGCTGGAGGTCATTGCCCGGGTGAAGAGCCAGCTGCGGCGTTATACCGCCCTGGGCGGAGCGGAGAAGGCGCCGGGACTTTTGAGCGTCGGTCCCATCTCGCTGGACGACGGGGCCAAGCTGGTGACGGTGGACGGGGAGCCCGTATCCCTTACCCCCATCGAGTACAACATCTTGAAGTTGCTCATGACCCATCCTGGCCAGGTCTTTTCCTCGGCCCAGATCTATGAGCAGGTGTGGAACGATCCTGCCTACGGCTCGGAAAACACGGTGGCCGTCCACATCCGGCACCTGCGGGAGAAAATTGAGATCAACCCTGCCGAGCCCCGGTACCTCAAGGTGGTCTGGGGTCTGGGCTATAAGATGGACAAGGGAGGTATTTAAGTGCGGAAGGTGCAGGAAAACCTGCTGATCCGTCTGGCGGCCTGGGTATTGTTCCTGCTGGCGGTATGGGGCTGCGCCGTGTCCGGGCAGAAAATGATTCTGGCTTTGTCCTGCGCTAACGACAGTATACCCCAGGATACGGGAAGATTTTCCCGGGTACTGGATGACTACGTAGGCCGAGTGAGGGTCTATGTGGATTCCCAGAATGCACTGAGAGGGGAACTGGATTTTGAGACGGAGCAGGTCTACCGCAGTGAGGTAAAGCAGACAGAAGAAAAACTGGACCGGGCCAACACCAACTTCCGATACCAGGTCTTTTCGGAAAATGGAAGCGAAGTGATCGCGTCCAACCTGGATGAAAGCTTGGGGACGCTGGAGCAGCAGGTGGAGGCCGTTTATATCATAGAGCTGGAACAAGGGGGAGAACTCCTCTATGGGGTCCTGCCCATGGAGACCATGGACCAGACCGGCGTCCAGGATGAATTCTATTTCGTGCAGAAAGAGTTTCTGGAAGATCAGGCCAATTTGGACCTGTACATGGGCCAGACCATTATCTTGAGCGCAATTGCAGCGGGACTCTTTCTGTTTGCCCTTTGGGGGTCCGGTCACAAGCCGGGGCAAGAGGAAGTTGCTGTCACCTGGCAGGAGCACATCCCCTTGGAGGCCTATCTTCTCCTGCTGGGAACAGTCCTGATTATGGAAATGTATTTTTTGGGAGGAGTTTCTGACGCCTGGTGGAACTGGTGGGATTATGGAGATGCGGCAGTTCGCAAGAGCATCCCTCTGGTTGGGATGATTGCAGTGGGCGGTGCAGCTGTGGCAGCCCTGGTGCTGCGCACCGTCACAGTGCGCTGTAAAGCCCATATTCTGGTCCATACCACGCTGGTGCTTCGGCTGGCTGTCTTTCTGTGGACCAGTGCAGCTTACTTTATGAAGACCCTGCCCATTACGTGGAAAAGCACCCTGGCCTTTCTCGCCTATCTGGGCGTGATCTTTTTTGCAGACTACTGGGAGCCGCTGTATTATTACCGTCCGCTGCCCGGCATGGTGGTGAACGTGGTGGTGCTGGTCATCGTGTGCTGGTGGTCGGCGGGATTTCGCCGGATCCGGAAGGGGACCGATGTGATTGCCGCGGGCAATGTGAATCATAAAATTGATACCACCCGCCTGCCCGGCGAGCTTAAGCGCCATGCTGAGTCTCTGAACAACATCTCCAGCGGCCTGAACAGCGCGGTGGATGAGAAAATGAAGAGCGAGCGCTTCAAGGCGGAGCTTATCACTAACGTATCCCATGACCTGAAAACGCCGCTGACCTCCATCATCAACTATGTGAATCTCCTGAAAGCCACACAGCAGACCGATCCCAAGGCCCAGGAGTATATCGAGGTGCTGGACCGAAAGTCCCAGCGGCTTAAAAAGCTGACAGAAGATCTGGTGGAGGCGTCTAAGGCGTCCACCGGAGCCCTGTCGGTGAACCGGGAGCGGATCGGTATGAACCAGCTGCTCAGCCAGGCGCTGGGAGAGTACGAGGAGAAGCTGGAGGAGCGCCATCTGACGGTGGTATGCACCGAGCCGGAGGGGGAGAGCTACGTCTACGCCGACGGGCGCCACCTGTGGCGGGTCATTGATAACCTGCTGGGCAACTGTGCCAAGTATGCCCTGGAGGGTACGCGAATCTACGTGGAACTGATCCGGGGCAAGGGAAGTGTCACGTTGGCGGTCAAGAATGTGTCCCGGGAGGCGCTGAATATTCCGGCGGAGCGGCTGATGGAGCGCTTTGTCCGGGGCGATACCTCTCGAACCACGGAGGGTTCCGGACTGGGACTGTCCATTGCCCGCAGCTTGACTGAGCTGCAGGGAGGTACCTTTGAGCTGGTGGTGGACGGAGACCTGTTTAAAGCCATGGTCACTCTGCCCCAGGCATCCTGATTGTTTGCGCCAGGCGCGCGGCGGCATAGTTTTGTCGCTGCGCGCCTGCTTTTCGTGATAATGCCGGAAAAGAACCTGGAATTTTTCGAAAAATCCATATTCTTTTCTTTCCTTTTATGGTATGATGATAAACAGGACTTTTATGGAACCAAGGCCGCAAAGCGGATGAGAGAAAGGAGTGCGGGCTGTGAAGAACAGATGGATTTCCACAGGGGTGCTGGCTGCCATGCTGATGGCACTGGTACTGGTGCTGTCGGGCTGCTTTTTCCGCTCTTCGGAGGAACTCTATCAGAGCCCGGAGCGCTCTGCGGATTACGAAAATCTGACCCAGAAGATTCGGGAGGTCAAGGACAGCCTGGCCCAGGAATATGGAGTCGAGGTGGATGATACCTCGGTCCTCTCCGGCGATAATACCGCGCTGATTCAGCTGCAGGATATGGATGGCGATGGCCAGCGGGAGACCGCCGTCACCTTTTTCCGGGTCCCGGGGGCAGAGAAGCCCCAGAAGATCTACTTTTTCACCAAAGGAGAGGACGAAACTTACACCGTCAGCGCCATGCTGGAGGGGGACGGCTCGGCTATCTATCGGGTGGACTATGCTGATCTGGACGGCAGCGGCTTAAAAGAAGTGGTGGTCAGCTGGCAGATGAGTACCGGGGCCTATTTACTCGGTGTATACTCGGTGGAAGCCCCTATGAGCCGCACCCGGCTGCAAATGGCAAACTCTGCGGCGGATGCCAGTAAAAACGCAACCACCTCCGTGCAGAAAGATGATCTGCGGGGCACCGAATGGATGACCACCGCCTATGGAGACTATATCCTCACCGATATCGACCAGGACACCCGAACCGAAGTGGCCATTGTGCGCATCGATCCCTCGCTGACCAACAGCGGGGTAGACGTGTACGGCTGGAAGGACAGCACTTTCCAGAAGCTGGACAGTGCGCCGCTGTCCACCGGAGTGGTGAGTGTAGGCCGCGGCGGGGTGGAACAGAACTTCATCAACGGCGATCCGCCGGTGAGAGCGCTGTATGTCTCCTCGGAGCTGTCGGATGGCAGCCATGTGGTGGACGTGATCTCCTACCAGCAGGGCAAGCTTACCAACATCAGCTTGGCGCCGGAGACCGGCATCAGCCGGGAGACGCTCAGCCGCTATGTGGACCTGGAGCCTGCCGACGTCAACGGGGACGGGGTGCTGGAGCTGCCCCAACCCAGCCCGCTGCCGGGACAGGAGGATAGTACCGCCTCCGACTACTGGCTGATCGACTGGTATCAGTACGATGATAATGGCCAGCGTAATGCGGTGTGTACCACCTACCACAATGTGACGGATGGATGGTATCTGATCATTCCGGACAGCTGGAAGGATTCCATCACCATCTCCCGCTATGACGCTATCAGCGGTCAGCGGGCCGTGATTTTCTATCACCTGGAGGAGAGCGGAGATCCCAGCCCCTTCCTGGTGATCTACAAATTTACCAGTCAGACCAACCGGGCCAACACGTCCAATCGCTTCATCTTGCGGGAGGAGGAAAACGCGGTGTATGCCGCCTCGTTCTATAACTCCTCCTGGGATTGCGGAATGGACCAGACGGAACTGGTATCGGCCTTCCAGCTGATCCAGAGCGGATGGTCAGACTAAGATATGCTGCGAAAGGAAGGAAAACCATGAGAAAAGTTCTTGTGCTGGAAGATGAAGAGAACATTCGCAGCTTCGTGGTCATCAACCTGAAGCGGGCGGGATATCAGACCATTGAGGCCGCCACCGGCGAGGACGCTCTGGTGGCCCTGAAGGAGAATCCGGGCATTAAGGTGGCCCTGCTGGACATTATGCTGCCTGGCATCGATGGCTTTGAGGTCTGCCGCCGCATCCGGGCCATGGACAACAAGATCGGCATTATCATGCTTACAGCCCGGACCCAGGAGATGGACAAGGTGACCGGCCTGATGACCGGTGCAGACGACTATGTGACCAAGCCCTTCTCGCCGGCGGAGCTGACCGCCCGAGTGGACGCCCTGTTCCGCCGTACCGGCGGGGAAGAGGAGGAGACCTCGCCTGACGAGATCAGCCAGCCGCCCTTCCTGCTGAATACCCGCAACCGTACGTTGGAGAAGAACGGACAGCGGGTAAAGCTGACCCAGGTGGAGTACGGCATTGTCAAGCTGTTTATGGAAAACCCGGGGAAGGCCCTGTCCCGAGAGGAAATCCTGGATGCGGTGTGGGGCAAGGACTACTTCGGTGAGCTGAAAATCGTAGATGTAAATATCCGCCGCCTGCGCATCAAAATTGAAGACAATCCCACCAAGCCCACTTATGTGAATACTGTGTGGGGCTATGGATATAAGTGGGGGAGTTAAGGAGAAGTGCGGAGCTTAGGCCCATAGGGGAGCTTGGAGCGGAGCGAGGGTGAAAACCAAAGACCCGCCATGCGGGAGTGGTTTTTACCCGAGACGGAGCGAAAGCGACCCGGTCATGGGCCCAAAGCGAAGCATGACAAGACGAAGCGCGAGGATAGGCGCGCAGGGGAGATAACGACAGAGCGGATGCCGGCAAACCAAGAAGGCCCAGAGGCCTTCTGTTTGGCGGCGGAGACAGCGGAGTTATCGACCCGGCCGCGCGCCCAATCCGCAGCGTGAACCAGAAGCGCGGAGGGCAGGCGCATAGGGGCGACAGACTCCGGAGCGAATGGGCAGAACCCAGGGGCGGCCAGAGGCTGAACCGGGTCTGCCCGAAGTCGGAGAAGTTGTCAACCCGGCCATGCGCCCAGCCCGCAGCGTGATCATGCGAAGCGCAGAGATTACCGTATCAGACAATCCATAATCAAATCATTACGTAAAAATCCATAACCCGGGAGGGGAGGTGCTCAAATGGCCAAGAAGGTCGTTGTAACGGATAAAGTGAAAATTAGAGGTATCCGGCGGCGCTGGCTCATTAACAGCGTAGGCGTGGTACTGTTGGTGCTGGCCATGGCTTTGGGCACCTTTGCCGCGGCCATGTGGAGTTACTACTATACCACCACCATGAACGATCTCCAGCGCCAGGCGGAGGACCGGGCCCGGGGATTTGCCTCCTATACCCGCAGTCAGTATTGGACCAATGCGCAAAGTGCGGTGCAGGAGTTTGAGAATAAGACCAGGCTGGAACTGCAATTCCTGGATACCACCGGGGCGGTGCAGTACTCCAGCAATGATTTGGCGGCCGGTACTACGCCGGGCACACCGGATATTCAGAGCGCACTGGTCAATCAGGAGTCCAAAGCGTGGATGGGGACTGACCCCCACACCGGAGAGCGGATTGTGGCCGCCTCCGCTCCAGTGGTCTACCATGGGCAGACCGTAGCCATCGTGCGGTACGTTACCTCACTGGTGGCTATTGATTGGCAGTTTTTCCTGTCAGTAGCCTTGGCCTGTCTGCTGGGCGCTGTGATTTTGGCCCTGGTGTATTTCTCCAACCTGTATTTTGTCCGCTCCATCGTGGAGCCCTTGGCCAGCATTACGGAAACTGCCCGGCTCATTGCCGACGGCAGCTATGGTGTACAGATTGAAAAGAAATTTGATGATGAGATTGGGGAACTGACCGACACCATCAACGACATGTCCCTGAAAATCAAGCAGTCGGAGAAGACACAGTCGGAGTTTATCTCCTCCGTCTCCCATGAGCTGCGCACGCCCCTGACCGCCATTACCGGCTGGGCCGAGACCATCCAGAGCGGCGAGCTGCGGGACCCCAAGGATGTGCGCAAGGGCATGGACATCATCGTCTCCGAGGCCCGGCGGCTGACCAACATGGTGGAGGAGCTGCTGGAATTCTCCCGTATGTCGGACGGACGCTTTACCCTGTCGGTGGAGCCGCTGGATTTGAAGGCGGAGCTGGAGGACGCGGTGTATACCTACCGGGAGTTCTTCCGCCGTGAGGGCATTGAGTTGACCTACCAGGACTGCCCGGAGGAGGCAGTGCCCATCAGCGGCGACCCGGAGCGGCTGCGCCAGGTGTTCTGCAACCTGCTGGACAACGCGGGCAAGCACGGCGGTTCGGGCAAACGCATCGACGTATCCATTGCCCAGGAGGAGGAGTCGGCGGTCATCCGCATCCGAGACTATGGCCCCGGTATCCCGGAGGAGGAACTGCCGCACGTAAAATATAAGTTCTATAAGGGAAGCTCCAAGGCCAGAGGCTCCGGCATCGGACTGGCCGTGTGTGAGGAGATTGTCACCCGCCATGAGGGAACCCTGGACATTGGAAATGCCGAGGGCGGAGGATGTCTGGTGACAGTCCGGCTGCCAATTGAAACATAAGTTCGAATTTTCGGTTGCAATTCCCATAGGAACTTGATAGAATACCTGTGGGTCTGCCTGTCCCTGGAAAAAAGGAGTAACAAGATTCATGTCAACAGAGCAAAAAAACTGCGCCTGCCCGAAGGGCGGTTTTAAAACCATGTGCGGCGGCCAGGCGCTGATCGAGGGCATCATGATGCGCGGGCCGAAAAAGCAGGCCATTGTGGTGCGCCAGCCGGATGGCCAGATGGCCATTCGGGAGAGCGAACTGAAATTCATTAAGGACAAGTACCCCCTGCTGGGGCTGCCTCTTGTGCGGGGCGTGGTGACCTTTTTGGCCTCCATGGTGGAGGGCGTAAAGGCGCTGATGTATTCCGCCGAGTTTTATCCCGAGGACGAGGATGCACAGGAGGAGGAGCCTTCCAAGTTTGAGCTTTGGCTGGAAAAAAAGCTGGGCAGTGAGAAGGCCGCATCTTTCTTTATTATGGTGGCGGTGGTGCTGGGCATCGGCATGTCCATCGGCCTGTTTTTCCTGCTGCCTACTTTGCTGGGTACTGCGGTGACCCTGTTCACCGACTCTATGTTGGTGCGCAATGTGGCAGAAAGCTTGCTGAAAATCATCATTTTTATTGGATATCTAGCACTTTGCTCCCATATGAAGGATATCCACCGGGTATTCCAGTATCATGGCGCAGAGCACAAGACCATCTTCTGCTATGAGGCGGGACTGCCTCTGACGGTGGAAAATGTGCGCAAGCAGCCCCGGCACCATCCCCGCTGCGGCACCAGCTTTTTGTTTATGGTAATTGCCATCTCTATCCTGGTGTCCACGGTGATCTTTGCTATCTGGCCGATCCACCACGTGGTGTGGCGCTTTTTGGCCCATCTGGCCATGCTGCCCCTGATCGTGGGCATCAGCTACGAATTTAACCGCTGGGCGGGACGGCACGACGGACCGATTACCCGGATTTTGGTGGCCCCCGGCCTGTGGCTTCAGAATTTTACCACCTTTGAGCCGGATGACTCCATGATCGAGGTGGGCATTAAGGCCCTGGAGCTGGTGCTGCCGGAGAATAAGGGCGAGGACGCGTGGTAAGAAGAAGCGCGGAGGGCAGGCGCATAGGGGCGACAGACTCCGGAGCGGATGGGCAGAGCCCAGGGGCAGCCAGAGGCTGAGCCGGGTCTGCCCGGAGTCGGAGGAGTTGTCGACCCGGCCATGCGCCCAGCCCGCAGCGTGATCCGGTAGCGTGACAACGGGAAACGCTAACCCTGTTTCAACACAGAAAATCGATTCCAAAAAGGAAAAATACAGAGGATATATTCCTCACAGTATAGAAAAAAGACGGAAGGTGAGGCAATGGCTACCACCTATAACAATTTATTCCTGGACACTCGGGCACGCCTGCGGAAGGCGGGTATTGAGTCAGGACAGCTGGAGGCCCGGGAGCTTATCTGCTATGCAGCAGATAAGAGCCGGGAGCAGTTCTACCGGGACATGTCCCTGTATGTCTCCGGGGAGATGGAGCGCCGGGTAGAGGAACTGGTGCAGCGCCGCCTGGCAGGAGAGCCGGTGGCCTATATCGTAGGGGAGTGGGAATTTTACGGCCTGCCCCTGGATATCTCCAGCGACGTGCTCATCCCCCGCATCGACACCGAGGTGCTGGCCGAGCGGGGCATCCTGCGGGCCAGAGCGGCGGGCGAGGGTGCCCGGGTGCTGGACCTGTGCGCCGGAAGCGGCTGTGTGGGTCTGGCCATTGCTGCCAACGCCCCGGACTGCCGGGTGGTACTGGGCGAGCTGTCGGAGGGCGCCCTGCGGGTGTGCAAGCAGAATGTGCGCCGCAATGAGCTCAACGCCCGGGTGACCTGCCTGTCGGTGAACGCCATGGAGCCTCCCGCATCTTCCCTGTGGGATTTTGACGTGATCGTGTGCAATCCCCCCTACATCCCCACCGGAGATATCGAAGGTCTGGACCACAGCGTGAAGGACTACGAGCCCCATATGGCCCTGGACGGCGGTGAGGACGGCCTGGACTTCTACCGCTTTATCGCCGCCAAATGGAAAAATGCCATTCGGCTGGGTGGTACGCTGATTTTTGAAGTGGGGATCGGCCAGGCTCCCGATGTGGAAAACATCCTGGCCCAGAACGGATTTGAGCAGATTCAGACCACCGCCGACACCCAGGGCATCTGGCGTGTGGTGGAGGGAACCATCAACGGATAACCCTGCGCCAAGCGCGGGATAGCTGGGCGGCCCGGCCGCCGAGGAAAGAAAAGGAGTAATTGCAATATGGCAACCAAAAAGCCTGTGGTGGAGAGCGCCGCTCCCGCCTCGGATAAGAAGAAAGCGCTGGAGACTGCCATGGCCCAGATCGAGCGGGCCTACGGCAAGGGCTCCATCATGCGCCTGGGAGAGAATGTGGACGTGATGGTGGAGGCTATCCCCACCGGTTCTCTGTCCCTGGATTTGGCTCTGGGCATCGGTGGTATGCCCCGGGGCCGTATTATTGAGATCTATGGCCCGGAATCTTCCGGTAAGACTACCCTGGCCCTCCATGTGGTGGCTGAGGCCCAGAAGCGGGGCGGCGAGGTGGCCTTTATTGACGCCGAGCACGCCCTGGACCCCACCTACGCCCGGGCCCTGGGGGTGGACATTGACTCCATGCTGATCGCTCAGCCCGACACCGGCGAGCAGGGTTTGGAGATCTGTGAGGCCCTGGTGCGCTCCGGCGCCATCGACGTGGTGGTTGTGGACTCGGTGGCCGCTCTGACCCCCCGGGCCGAGATCGAGGGCGACATGGGCGACAGCCACGTGGGTCTGCTGGCCCGCCTGATGAGCCAGGCTCTGCGCAAGCTGGCCGGCTCCATCGCCAAGACCAACTGTATCGTGATCTTCATCAACCAGCTGCGTGAAAAGGTGGGCGTGGTCTACGGCAACCCCGAGGTCACCACCGGCGGCCGGGCGCTGAAGTTCTACTCCTCTGTGCGTATCGACGTGCGGCGTATTGAGGCCCTGAAGAGCGGCTCCGAGATCATCGGCAACCGCACCCGTGCCAAGATCGTGAAAAACAAGGTGGCTCCCCCCTTCCGTGAGGCGGAGTTTGACATTATGTACGGCGAGGGCATTTCCAAGGTGGGCGAGCTCATTGACCTGGGCGTGAAGCTGGATCTGGTGCAGAAGAGCGGTTCCTGGTTTGCCATGGGCGAGCTGCGCCTGGGCCAGGGCCGGGACGCCGCCAAGCAGTACCTGCGGGATAACCCCGATCTGGCCGACGAGCTGGAGGCCAAGATCCGCGCCAACTCCTTCAAGCTCCTGTCCAAGCAGGGCCAGGCGGCCGCGCGGGCTGCGGGACGGGCGGTGGATATCTCCGCCGACGACTTCCAGGACGGCGAGGACTAAGTGAAGATCGTACAGCTCAAGCCCTCCCAACGTGTGCAGGGACGCTGGCTGGTCCAGCTGGAGGACGGCACCCTGCTGCGAGTGGGCGAAAATGAGGTGCTGAATTTCTCCTTATATACTGGGAAGGAACTTCTGGAGGAGGAACTCCAGGCTATCAACCAGGCCGCCCGGAAGAGCGGCTTGAAGGAGAAAGCCCTGAACCTGGCGGCCTCCAAGCCCATCTCCCGCCGGGAGCTGGAGCGCAAGCTGGAGAGCTGGGAGGCCTCTGAGGAGGAGTCCGCCCAGATCTGTGACCGGCTGGAGGAGCTGGGGCTGCTGGATGACGAGCGGTATGCTGCCACCGTAGTGCGCCACTACTCCGGCAAGGGCTATGGCGTGCGGAAGCTCCAGGACGAGCTCTACCGACGGGGGGTTCCCCGGGAGTTTTGGGAGCAGGCCCTGGAGGAGGCACAGGACCCGACAAACGCCATTGAGGCCTTTGTGGCCAAGAAGCTTGCCGGGAAAGAAGTGGACCGCCGGGAGCTTAAGCGTGTCTCCGATGCTTTGCTGCGCCGAGGCTACCAGTGGCAGGAGATCCGGCCGGTCCTGGACCGGTACAGCCGGGATGATATGGATTAAAAAATGACGAGATTAGGAGCGATATGATGCCTTATAAAATTGCTTTTGTCTCCCTGGGCTGCGCCAAAAATCTGGTGAACACCGAGCAGATGATGGCCCTGTGCCGCAAGGCGGGCCACACCGTCACCGGGGAGCCCGAGGGGGCTGACGTGGCGGTGCTGAACACCTGCGGATTTATTGAGTCGGCCAAGAGCGAGGCCATCGAGAACATTCTGGAGCTGGCCCAGCTCAAGCAGGCGGGCAAGCTGAAAAAACTGCTGGTGGCCGGATGCCTCACCCAGCGCTACCCTGACGATATCCGGAAAGAGCTGCCTGAGGTGGACGGCATGCTGGGCACCGGCAGCTATACCGACGTGGTCACTGCGGTGGAGGAGCTGATGGCCGGGGAGCGGCCGGAGCACTTCGAGCGCATTGACCGGGCCTACGACGACGGGGAGCGGATCGTCACCACCCCGCCCTATACGGCCTACCTGAAGATTGCCGAAGGGTGCAGCAACGGCTGCGCCTTCTGCATCATCCCT
This sequence comes from Clostridiales bacterium, assembly GCA_019410105.1. Next base: position 39,947 of record DXTB01000004.1, read on the forward strand.
AAGCTCCGTGGCCGCTACCGCAGCCGCACTATGGATCACCTGCTGGAGGAGGCCAAGTCCCTGGCCGACTCCGGGGTGAAGGAGCTGATTGTCATCGCTCAGGACATTACCCGCTACGGCACCGACCTGGGGGACGGCACCACGCTGGCGAGTCTGCTCCGAGAGCTGTGCAAGCTGCCCTTCCACTGGATTCGTTTGCACTATCTCTACCCCGAGGCCATTACCGATGAGCTGGTGGAGGTCATTGCCAAGGAGAAGAAGATCGTCCACTATCTGGACATTCCCATCCAGCACTGCAACGACGCTATTTTGAAGGCCATGCGCCGCCGCAATACCAAGGCAGAGTTGGAAGAGCTGTTTGCCCGCCTGCGGAAGGCTATCCCCGACGTGGTGATCCGCACCTCCCTCATCTGCGGCCTGCCCGGCGAGGGCGAGGAAGAGTTTGAGGAGCTGTGTGCGTTCCTCAAGGAGCAGAAGCTCCAGCGGGCCGGTGTGTTCCAGTTCTCCCCCGAGGAGGGTACCCTGGCTGAGAAGATGGAAAACCAGGTGGACCCCGAGGTGGCCCAGCGCCGGGTAGAGCTGGTGGTGGATCTCCAGTCCCGGATCATGGACGAGTATAACGAGGAGCGGCTTGGCACGGTGATGGAGGTGCTCTGCGAGGGCTTTGACAGCCAGGCGGGGTGCTTTGTGGGCCGGACCTATGCCGACTCGGTGGAGATCGACGGCCATGTGTACTTTACTGCCGCCGGGCTGGTGCCGGCCGGCGAGTTTGTCCCTGTGCGCATCACCGGCGTGTCCGACGGCGACCTGACCGGCGAGATCGAAGAGTAAGGAAGAGTAAGAGGAGCTGAATATTCTCATGAATACCGCAAATAAGCTGACCCTGGCTCGGGTGGTTATGATCCCCCTGTTTTTGCTGGTGCTTTACCTGCAGGTGCCGGGGGCCAACTACTGGGCACTGGCTATTTTTATCGTGGCCAGTCTCACCGACACCCTGGACGGGTATATCGCCCGGCACTACAACCAGACCACCGACTTCGGCAAGTTTATGGACCCCCTGGCGGATAAGTGCTTGGTGACGGCCGCCATGCTGTGGTTTGTAGAGATCGGCCAGATGCCCGGCTGGGCCCTGCTGGTGGTCATTATCCGGGAGTTTGCTGTTTCCGGTCTGCGGATGGTGGCTGCCGACAAGGGTCGGGTCATTGCCGCCGGATGGTCGGGCAAGGTAAAGACCGCCTCTACCATGGTGTGTATCTGCCTGATGCTGCTGGTGCCCCGGTTTGTGGAGCTCAGCGCCATCTGCGTGGCAGTGATCGTGCTGACCACCATCTGGTCTGGCGTGGAGTACTTCATGAAGAACCTGGACGTTCTGTCTGAGGTAAAGTAAACGAGGTGTCTGCGTGAATCAGGGAAAAAAGCGGGATCTGGCAGAATCGGTGATTGCCCGGCTGATCATTTCCACCATTTCTGCACTGATCGTAGCAATTAACCTCAACAGCTTTGTCCAGGCGGGCGATCTGTTTCCCGGAGGATTTACCGGACTGACCCGCCTGATCATGCGATGTGCCTGGGAGTTTGCCGGGGTAGAACTGCCCTTTGGCCCCATTAACATCGCCATCAATGCCCTGCCTGCCCTGTTCTGTCTGAAGTATGTGGGCAAGCGATTCACCCTTTGGTCCTGCTTTGTCATTGTACTTACCAGTATTTTTACCGACTTGGTGCCCTCCTTCCCCATTACGGAGGACCCTCTGCTGGTGGCAGTGTTCGGCGGACTCATTAACGGCGTATCCATTGGTATTTGCCTCTATGTCCGCATTACCAGCGGCGGAACCGACTTCATTGCCATTCCGTTGATGGAGCGGTGGAATGTGAGTACCTGGAACTACATTCTGGCGGGCAATGTGGTCATGCTGATCATTGCGGGAGCCCTGTTTGGCTGGGATTCCGCCCTTTACTCCATTATCTTCCAGTTTGCCTCTACCCAGGTCGTACGTGTCATGGACCCGGACAGCACCCAGGTTACGGTGCTCATCGTCACCGGACGGGAAAGCGCTGGCGGCGTGTGTGCTCAGATCCAGGACCTGCACCATACCGCAACCTTAGTTGAGGGTGTGGGGCTTTATAACGGCGAGCGCTGTGTCCTGATTTACACAGTGGTCTATGTGGGTGAGGTGAGGAAAATGACCCGCATGGTCCATCAAGCCGACCCCAAGGCATTTATCAACGTTTTGCGCACTGAGCGGCTGGCGGGCAACTTTTACCGCAGGCCCAGAGATTAAACAAAGGAAAAGGCGGAGCGGCATAGCCGCTCCGCCTTTTTTATGTTAAAAAATCAATTTTTCCCCGACTTTCCGTTTTCCCTCAGCAGCACCTGGTCACTGGTCTGGTACTCCCGGGCGTAGCGTCCGGGGGAGGTGCCGGTGAGGTGGCCGAAGGTGCGGATAAAGTGGGAGTTGTCCGAGAAGCCGGACATCTCGCCGGCCTGCTGGACGCTCACGCCCTCCTTAAGCAGCTGGCGGGCCTTAAGGACCCGGCTATAGATGATGTACTCCATCACAGAGAAGCCGGTGGCCGATTTGAAAATGCGGCACAGGTAGTGCTTGCTGATATAGAACTGGCTGGCGATCTGATCCAGAGTGAGGGGCTCAGAGAGGTTGTTGCGGATATAGTCCAGGATGGGGGCCACACGGAGAAAGTCCTTGTTGCGTACCGCATCACCGGCAGTGGCAGAGGTGAGGATGGGAGCGGCACGCAGCAGCAGATTCAAAAGGGCGATGGTCTGGTGGATGTCGCTGCCGAAGCTGCCGTCGTTTTTGTTGCGCTCCAGGGCCTGGAAGAGCTCGATGATCTCGATCATCTGCTCGCTGGTCATGGCAGCCCGCAGAAAGCTGTCCCGGGTCAGCTGCATAAAGTCGGTCTGGGGGGTGGAGAGATCAGAGAGCGTTTTGCGGCTGACGTGGAGGACATAGCGGGCGTGAAACCCGGTGGCGATGGTGCGGTGAAGGGTATTTTCACCAATCAGATATAAAGTGCCACGGCGCAGGGGATAGACCTGGTCACTGACAAAAATATTGCCCGGGCTGGTCAGGGGCAGAAAGAGTTCATAGTAGTCATGAAAATGGAGTCGGCTCATGCTCCAGGTTTCATTGTGATTGAGCTGAAGATGAAAGTCAACGTTGGTCATATAAGGGCCTCCCACTGGAAGAACTGTACAATTCAAGCAAAAACATGGGGCAGAGACTTGCCCGCTTTTGTTGGTTGTGTTATGATAACATTATAGCATGGGAAGCGAATATATGCAAACTTTTCGCCAAGTTCCCCAAAGACCTTTTGCACATCTTGTGATAGACTGGCACAAGATGAACCAGAGCGTGTAATTCTGGAAATCACGCGAAGTCAGGGAATAAAAACCGTACATCGAAAAAATTGTGTAATGGGGGTTTTCATTATGAACAAAGTCTACACCTTGCACGACGCGGTTGCCAAGTTCGTCGAGAGCGGAGATTGCATCTCCTTCGGCGGCTTTACCACCAACCGTAAGCCCTATGCCGCGGTGGCTGAGATCCTGCGCCAGGGCCAGAAGGACTTCACTGTCTGGGCCGGTCCTGCCGGCGGCGACTGGGATATGCTGATCGGCGAGGGCCGTGTTAAGGCTTACATCAACTGCTACACCGCCAACTCCGGCTACACCAACATCTCCCGCCGCTTCCGTGCTGCCATCGAGAAGGGCCAGCTGACCTACGAGGACTACTCTCAGGACGTGCTGATGCTGCAGCTGCATGCCGCTTCCCTGGGCCTGCCCTTCCTGCCCGTGCGTCTGATGCAGGGTTCCGGTCTGATGAAGTACTGGGGCATCAGCGAGGAGCAGCGCAAGACCCTGGACAAGGTGGACGACCTGAAGTGCGTTGAGGTGGACAACCCCTTCAACCCCGGTGAGAAGGTTGTTGCTGTTCCCGTGCCCAAGCTGGACACCGCCATCATCCACGTGCAGAAGGCCTCTCCCGACGGCACCTGCATCATCGAGGGCGACGAGTTCCACGATGTGGACATCGCCGTGGCCGCCCGTAAGGTCATCGTCACCTGTGAGGATCTGGTCAGCGACGAGTACATCCGCCGCGATCCTACCCTGACCCGCATCTTCGGTCAGTGCGTGGACGCCGTGGTTCACTGCCCCTACGGCGCTTGGCCCTCTCAGTGCTACAACTACTACGACAACGACTCCCACGCTCTGAAGGAGTACGACAAGGCCTCCAAGTATCAGGACGCCGAGGACGCCAAGGCTCAGCTGGCCAAGGCCGCTGCCAAGGCTGAGAAGGCCGCCGCTGCCAAGCCCGACGACGCCAAGCTGGCTGAGGCTGCTGCCAAGGCTAAGAAGGCTGCCGAGGACGCCGAGGCCGGCGTGGCCATCCCCGAGACCTTCAAGGACTATCTGGATAAGTGGGTCTACAGCGTCAAGGATAACGACGAGCTGCTGGACAAGGTGGGCGGTTCCCGTCTGCTGCGCCTGAAGAACGAGCCCCACCTGGGTTATTCCACCAGACACTAAGAAGTAGGGAGGTATATTGTCATGTCTGATTATACTAAGTACACGAAGCAGGAGATGCAGGCTTACGCCATTGCTAAGAACATCAAGGAGAATCAGATCGTCATCGTGGGCACCGGCCTTCCTCTGATCGGCGCCTCCCTGGCCAAGCGGGCTGTCTGCCCCTCCTGTCACCCCATCGTAGAGAGCGGCCTGATGGACTGCTCCCCCGTGGAAGTGCCCCGCAGCGTGGGCGACAACCGCTTCATGGCTCACTGTGCCGTGCAGTGGCCCAACATCCGCTTCATCGGCTTTGAGGCCAATGAGTGGCTGCACGACGCCGACCGCCTGGTGGCCTTCATCGGCGGCGCCCAGATCGACCCCTACGGCAACGTGAACTCCACCTGCATCTACGGCAAGGGCGACTATGTCAAGCCCCAGACCCGTTTCACCGGTTCCGGCGGCGCCAACGGCATTGCCACCTACTGCAACACCATCATCATGATGCAGCACCAGAAGCGCCGCTTCATGGAGAAGATCGACTACATCACCTCCTGCGGCTGGATGGACGGCCCTGGCGGCCGTGAGCGCGCTGGCCTGCCCGGCAACCGTGGTCCCCAGATGGTGGTTACCGACCTGGGCATCATGAAGTTTGACGAGGAGACCAAGCGGATGTACCTGGCCTACTACTATCCGTTCTCCAGCCCCGAGATGGTTCAGGAGAACACCGGCTTCGAGATCGACGTGTCCCGTGCTGAGCTGATGGAGGGTCCCAGCCCCGACATCATCAAGCTGATCCGTGAGGAGATCGACCCCGGCCAGGCCTTCATCAAGGTGCCGAAGGACTAATTCCATCAAACCAACTTTTATATATAGGAGGAACTGACATTGGGTAACTATTCCATGCCTCGTTATTTCCAGAATATGCCCACCGTGGGCAAGGCCGTCCGTCCTAACCCCGAGAACGTGGCCGAGCTGAAGGCCGTCGAGGAGGACATCCACGCCAAGATCGTGGCTGCCCTGGCTGCTGGTAAGAAGGACGAGGATATGAACGCCAAGGGCCAGATGACCGCCATGCAGCGTGTCTCCATGCTGGTGGATCCCGGAACCTGGTGCCCCCTGAACAGCCTGTATAATCCCCAGGACAACAAGAACGGCTCCACCTCCATCATCAAGGGTCTGGGCCGCGTCAACGGCAAGTGGTGCGTGGTCATCGCTTCCGATAACAAGAAGCACGCCGGCACCTGGGTGCCCGGCCAGGCTGACAACCTGCTGCGCGGCAGCGATACTGCCAAGCGTCTGCGTATCCCCCTGGTGTACCTCCTGAACTGCGCCGGCGTGGAGCTGGACCAGCAGGAGAAGGTGTACCCCAACCGTCGCGGCGGCGGTACTCCCTTCTACCGCAACTCTGAGCTCAACCAGATGGGCATCCCCGTCATCGTCGGCATCTACGGCACCAACCCCGCCGGCGGCGGCTATCACTCCATCAGCCCCACCATCCTCATCGCCCATGAGAAGGCCAACATGGCCGTGGGCGGCGCCGGCATCGTGGGCGGCATGAACCCCAAGGGTTATGTGGACATGGAGGCCGCTCTGGCTCAGATCGAGGCCACTAAGGGCCTGCGCGCGGATCCTCCCGGAACCGTGGCCATCCACTACGGCGAGACCGGCTTCTTCCGTGAGGTGTACTCCGGTGAGGACGGCGTGATTGCCGGCATCAAGAAGTATCTGGACATGCTGCCCTCCTACGATCTGGAGTTCTTCCGCGTGGACACTCCCCAGTCTCCCGCTGCTTCCGACGTAGAGCTGTATGACCTGGTGCTCAACAACAAGAAGCGTCCCTACGACATGTACTCTGTCATCGCCCGCCTGTTCGACGGCAGCCAGTTCATGGAGTACAAGAAGGGCTATGGCCCCGAGATGATCACCGGCCTGGCCAAGGTGGACGGCCTTCTGGTGGGCGTGGTTGCCAACCAGCAGGGCGTGTTCCCCAACTACCCCGAGTATAAGCAGGGCGCCATGGGCGTGGGCGGCAAGCTGTACCGCCAGGGCCTGATCAAGATGAACGAGTTCGTCACCCTGTGTGCCCGTGACCGTCTGCCCATGATCTGGATCCAGGATACCACCGGCATCGACGTTGGCAACGACGCTGAGAAGGCCGAGCTGCTGGGTCTGGGCCAGAGCCTGATCTACTCCATCCAGAGCAGCAAGCTGCCCATGATGGAGATCACTCTGCGCCGCGGCACCGCCGCCGCCCACTACGTGCTGGGTGGTCCTCAGGGCAACGACAACAACGCCTTCTCTCTGGGCACCGCTGCCACCGAGATCAACGTCATGAACGGCGAGACCGCTGCCAACGCCATGTACACCGGCCGTCTGGCCAAGGATCAGAAGGCTGGCAAGGATCTGCAGCCCACCATCGACAAGATGAACGCCCTGATTAACGACTACAACGAGAAGTCCAAGCCCTTCTTCTGCGCCAAGGCTGGCCTGGTGGACGAGATCGTGGATATGCCCATGATGCGCAACTACATCGTGGCTTTCGCCGATTCCTGCTACCAGAACCCCGAGAGCATCTGCCCCTTCCATCAGATGCTGCTGCCCCGTACCATCCGGGACTACGAGACCTTCAAGAAGTAAGACCGGCCTGAAATGACCGGCGTGTGCGCCGGGACCCCATTTGGGGTCCCGGCACCATATCCAATCCCCCGCGCAGCGGGGAAACCATATTTTTGACGGAGCGAGTTTGATGGATAACATTTACACTCTTGGTATCGATATTGGTTCCACTGCCTCCAAGTGCGTGATCCTGCGCGATGGCAAGGAGATCGTCAGCAAGTCTCTGATTTCCGTCGGCGCCGGCACCAGCGGTCCCCAGCGGGCCATTGCTGAGGTGCTGGAGAACGCGGGCATGACCCGGGATCAGATGGCCTATGTGCTGGCCACCGGCTACGGCCGTAATTCCCTGGAGGGGATCGCCGACCACCAGATGAGCGAGCTGAGCTGTCACGCCAAGGGCGCCAGCTTCCTGTTCCCCGACGTGCACACCGTCATCGACATCGGCGGCCAGGACGTAAAGGTCCTGCAGATCGAAAATGGTATGATGACCAACTTTGTCATGAATGACAAGTGCGCCGCCGGTACCGGCCGGTTCCTGGACGTTATGGCCCGGGTGCTGGAGGTCAAGGTGGAGGAGCTGGGAGATCTGGCGGCCAAGTCCACCAAGGATGTGGCCATCAGCTCCACCTGTACCGTGTTTGCCGAAAGCGAGGTCATCAGCCAGCTGGCGATGGACACCGACAAGTGCGACATCATCAACGGTATCCACCACTCTGTGGCCGCCCGTGTGGCCGGCCTGGCCCACCGCGTGGGCGTGCGGGAGCTGGTGGTTATGACCGGCGGCGTGGCCCAGAACTCCGGCGTGGTCAAGGCGCTGGAGGAGGAGCTGGGACACACCATCCACACCTCCCCCCTGACCCAGTATAACGGGGCCTTGGGAGCGGCACTGTTTGCGTATCAGCGGTACCTGAAGGAGCAAAAGGACTGATCCTTTTGCGAGACAACAATAATATGGACGATTTTAAGTGAGGAGGACACAACAATGGCTAAAGAAGTAAGCCCCGGCGTCAAGGCTCTGCGCAAGGTCGTCGAGGATGTGTATGCTGACGCCCGTAAGGCCCATGCCGAGGGCAAATTGGTAGGTTGGTCCAGCTCCAAGTTCCCCTGTGAGCTGGCTGAGGCCTTTGATCTGAACGTGATGTACCCCGAGAACCAGGCCGCTGGTATCGCCGCCAACCGTGACGGTGAGATCATGTGTAAGGCTGCCGAGGAGCTGGGTTACGACAACGACATCTGCGGCTACGCCCGCATCAGCCTGGCCTATGCCGCCGGCAAGCGTGCGTCCCGGAAGTTTGACCCCGAGACCCTGGAGTATATCATCGATCCCAAGAGCGGCAAGCCTCTGAAGGACGAGAACGGCAACGTGGTCATCGACCCCGAGACCGGCAAGCCCAAGAAGGATCCCAAGACCATGCAGCCCTACACCGTGCTGGATGACATCTATGAGATCGAGGCTCTGCCCGAGACCACCGAGAAGGAGATCGCCTACAAGAACTTCCGCCGTGAGGCCATCAAGCCTTACCGCCAGATGCGTATGCCCCAGCCCGACTTCGTGCTGTGCTGCAACAACATCTGTAACTGCATGACCAAGTGGTATGAGAACATTGCCCGTATGTGCAACATCCCCCTGATCATGATCGACATCCCCTACAACAACACTGTTGAGGTCCACGACACCAACGTGGCTTATGTCCGCGCTCAGTTTGACGCCGCCATCCACCAGCTGGAGGAGCTGACCGGCAAGAAGTTCGACGAGAAGAAGTTCGAGCACGCCTGCGAGAACGCCAACCGCACCGCCAAGGCCTGGCTGCGCGTGTGTGACTACCTGCAGTACAAGCCCGCTCCCTACAGCGGCTTCGATCTGTTCAACCACATGGCCGACGTGGTAACCGCCCGTGGCCGCGTGGCTGCCGCCGAGGCCTTTGAGCTGCTGGAGAAGGACCTGGCTGAGGCCGTCAAGGAAGGCAAGAGCACCACTCCCTTCCCCGAGAAGTACCGCGTTATGTTCGAGGGTATCCCCTGCTGGCCCAAGCTGCCCAACCTGTTCAAGCCTCTGAAGGCCAACGGCGTCAACGTGACCGCCGTTGTGTACGCCCCCGCCTTCGGCTTCGTGTACAACAACATGGATGAGATGGCTCGTGCCTACTACAAGGCCCCCAACTCCGTGTGTATCGAGCAGGGCGTTGATTGGCGTGAGGGCATCTGCCGGGACAACAAGGTGGACGGCGTGCTGGTCCACTACAACCGTTCCTGCAAGCCCTGGTCTGGCTACATGGCCGAGATGCAGCGCCGCTTTACCAAGGATCTGGGTGTTCCCTGCGCCGGCTTCGACGGCGACCAGGCCGATCCCCGGAACTTTAACGAGGCCCAGTATGAGACCCGTGTCCAGGGCCTGGTGGAGGCCATGGAGGCCAATCAAGCGAAGAAGGAGGCTGAGGCGAAATGAGCACCGAAGTTTTGCTGAACGAGTTTAAGGAATGTTCCGAACACCCCTATCGGGTAATCTCCGCCTATAAGCAGGAGGGTAAGAAGGTCATCGGCGTACTGCCCTACTTTGCTCCCGTGGAGCTGGTCGTGGCCGCCGGTATGGTGCCCATGGGCATCTGGGGCAGCAACAAGAAGACCATCGCCATGGCCAAGGAGTACTGCGCCACCTTCTACTGCACCATCGCTCAGCTGGCTCTGGAGATGCTGCTGGACGGCACCCTGGATCAGCTGGATGGTATCATCACCCCCACCATCTGCGACACCCTGCGTCCCATGAGCCAGAACTTCCGCGTGGCCATGGAGGGCAAGCTGCCCTGCATCTTCCTGGCTCATCCCCAGAACCGTAAGCCCGCCTTCGGCCTGCAGTTCACCGTGGACCAGTACATGCACGTGAAGAGCGAGCTGGAGAAGATCTCCGGCAACACCATCACCGACGAGGCTCTCCGGGACGCCATCAAGGTCATGAACCGCAGCCGCAAGGCCCGCCGCGAGTTCGTGAAGCTGGCCGGTCAGCACCCCGAGGCCATCTCCGCTGTGGAGCGCTCCGCCGTGCTCCGCTCCGCTTGGTTCATGGAGCCCGCTGTCCACGCTGAGAAGCTGGAAGAGCTGAATGCCGAGCTGGCTAAGCTGCCCGCCTCCAACTGGAAGGGCAAGAAGATCGTCACCTCCGGCATCATCTGCGACAACCCCAAGCTGCTGCAGATCTTCGACGACAACAACATCGCTATCGCTGCCGACGACGTGGCCCAGGAGACCCGTGCTTTCCGTGTGGACGCCAGCGAGGAGGGCGATCCCATGATGGCTCTGGCTCAGCAGTTTGCCGACCAGGACTACGATGTGCTCCTGTACGATGAGTACTCCAACAAGAACCGCCGCGCCGACTTTGTGGTGCAGCTGGTGAAGGAGTCCGGCGCTCAGGGTCTGGTGCTGTTCATGCAGCAGTTCTGCGACCCCGAGGAGATGGAGTACCCCTACCTGAAGAAGGCTCTGGACGACGCCGGTATCCCCCACGTCAAGCTGGGCGTGGACCAGCAGATGCGCGACTTTGGCCAGGCCAGCACCGCCATCCAGGCCTTCGCCGACGTGCTGTAAGTTTTCCGTTAAAGTACCGGGAATTTCTTGACAGAAATCCTGCAAAAATGTTACAATGGTTGTAATTTCGGTCCTTCGCCCGTTCTGCGGGCGGGCGAAGGACCGACCGTTTGATTTTTCGGCCGTCAAAAAACGACTGGAAAGTCAACCCATTCCATTTTTAGAAAAGGGGAAAACAAACTATGAACTACAATGTTACCGTGAACGGCAAGGTTTACAGTGTAACGGTGGAGAAGACCGGCGCCGCCGCTCCCGCGGCCGCTGCTCCTGTCATGGCTGCCCCTGTGGCCGCCCCCGTTGCT
>DXTB01000040.1 GCA_019410105.1 Clostridiales bacterium
CAGCTTTCCCCCATCTCTCTCCCCGCCTGCTCCCGGCTTTCGCCACCTGCGGGGCTGCGCCGGGCTTCGGGATTTCCCGTGGGGAGAAAATCTCTCACCGAGGGGGCCGTGCGGTCTTGCATCAATTTCCCTAAACTTTTCCAGGCCGGGGGTAGGGTCTGGCAAGCCTCCGGCTTGCCGTGCGCGGGCAGGTCCGTTGCGCACGCCCAAGCATCCCGCCGGTCTCGCCGATTCCAAGCACTAAAAATGCCCCCGGTTTTGCCGTTTTTCCGCCGCCATTTCTAGGGCAGTCTTGCGATCGTGGCAGGACTTACACAGGCTCTGCAAATTGTCCCGGTCGATAAAGCGGGTCCAGTTGCCCCGGTGGGGCTGGATGTGGTCCACCACCGTGGCCCTGGTGTGTATGCCCCGTCGGGCGCACTCCCGGCACCACGGCTCCCGCAGGAGCTGATTGGGCCGCAGGTCGTCCGTCCAGACGGGCAGACTGTACCAGCCGTGCCACTGGGCGGACACCCGGCGCCCCGCCCGCTTGGGCTTATGCTTGGGGCAGTATCCCTCTCGGGTGAGCTCCGGGCATCCTGGGTGCCGGCATGGTCGGAGCGGCTTCATGGCCACGGGCTATCACCTCCGGGCAAAACAAAAAGCCAGAGCCCGACCACATCCCACGCTGGGATCATGTCGGGCTCTGGCTCTCAAAGCACTGGCCTCTGTCGATGTCTACCGTTACACTGCGCTTGCAGTTTCGGCAGTAGACAATGAGATTGTGCGCCGCAGTGTCGCGCTCCACTCGGAGCAGCCGCTTGCGGCAGGACGGACATTTCAGCCATCCGTCCTTCACGATTAGTTTACCACACTCGCCTCTGTTTTGCAACTTTTCCATGCATTTTCTACCTCCTCACGGACTTGTTACCACTGGTTTCCAGACCGAATAAAGACGCGAGGGCTATTTTCTTTTCCGCCTGCGCGGTGGCCTGGTTCCTTTCTTCTCCTCCTTCTTCCTTATTGGTAAATAGTATTTCAGCACGACAAACTCGCCAAACTCGTTTCGCACGGGTGGCGGTGCGCTGAGGATGACTGCTCCGGGCGGCGCGGCCACCGTCAGGTTATCCTTGACGATTTCACTCTCCACCTTCGGCTTTTTCAGCCCAAGGGAGGCCGCCCAGTTCCGCGCCCCCACCTCCGGCTTGCCCAGCTCCCTGGGCTCCTTGGTCAGGTACTTGGCCAGGGCCTCGTAGCCCTGCCATGTGTCCAGGGGCTCCAGCTCCACCTCACCATAAGGCCAAAGGGAGCGGAGCACATCCAGATCCGCCCCGGTTCCGTTGATTATCAAGTGGTGGTGGAGCCGCCCGCCCTCGGAGCTGAGTTGCTCCGTCACATATATGTACTTGAGTTCCTGCCCTCTGGACTTCCGCACGGCCCGGAGTTGGGGCAGCATCTTGCGCACCCGCTTCACCGCCGCCTGCCGGTTGGCCGGAAGGTGCTCGTCGTCATAGGTGAGCACCACGTGGAGATCTCTCCGCCCGAAGTTGGCGGCCAGCAACAGCTCCAGCCGCTGCCAGGAGCGGTTGGCGTTAATCGTCATCTGGGCTGCGCTGGAGATCTCACGCAGTGCTTTTCTTTCCCGCTCTGTGCTGCGGGGTGTTGGGATGGTGTAGCACCCAACGACCACCAGGCGCCCCGCCGTGATGGTCTTGAGCCGCTTTGCCATCAATCCACCCTCTTAGCCCGGGCCACATAGTGGGCCGCCCATGGCCCGACGACAGACTGGCGGAGGGCCAGCATCTTGTCCCGGGTCAACTTGTCTACCATGCGGCCCACGTCGCCGCACCCGTCCAGATAGGCCAGCCGCTCCAGGTGCCACAAGGTCTGCGCCTTCACCAGACAGCGCAATCTCCGCAGGTTCTTATTTTTCATGTTGAGTTTCTCCCTTCTTTTTTCCCGGTGGGCTATTCCGCCATCCAGTTCATACTTTCCACCGACCGCCATTCTAAAATTACCAAGTCCGGAACATAATAGGACATCCTTATCCGGTTCCGGCAGCCTGTCCTTGACGCTAATCCACTCGCTCATGCTGTTCGCCCTCTTTTCTCCCAAAATAATACAGAAACGCATCTTGTATCATTTCGTAGTCGGCCGCCGCCTGTTGATGAGACAGTGTACTATGCCTATCCATAGAGTGGATTTCCCCTTTACAGTGTTCAACCACGCACTCACCATCGATATTGGCAATGCACCATTTGTTACATTGTCTCATGCTGTCCGCCCTCCCCGTCGTGGATGGAGCCGATTATCTCAATCTCGGCATCGGCACAATCGGTCAGCATCACTCTTGTACCTCCTGTCTCTCCCAGCTCATACTATCTGGCAACTGGGGGCACTTCATCCAAAGGGTCACGGTTGGGGACATCCGGAAGGCCATGGCCGGGTGCTCCCACTGCTCCTCCTCGGCGTTCCACCAGTAGAGACTACCACCGTGGGACATAGGGCCCGTGATGCACCAGTAAAGGCCGCTCTCCTGCGGCTGCTCCGGCCACCAGCGCCAGGGGCCGTCCGCCTCCAGATCTGTAGCCGTGGACAGGGCCGCCGACGTCAAATGATCCGTGACGCCCAACAGGTAGTCCGTGGAGCACCCCAGCTCCTCGGCAAGCCTGGCAGGGTCGCTGTAGTCTTTGGGGCTCAGAGTGCTGGGATACAGCCTATCATCTTCCGCGAACTGGCCCGCGGCCCATTCCCGCAGTTTTCCCGCCGTCATGCTCCGGCCATAGTCTGAGATGTAGATGGGGGAATTATCGTCTAACCCAGCGGCATCGGCTGCTGCGGCAAGCCTCTTGGCCCGGAGCTGCACATTTTCCCGGATTTTCGCCTGGATCTCCGCCTCGCGCTTGGCCGCTATAGCCTCATCCTCTTCTCGTTGTAACTTCCGGGCGGCCTTGGCCTTGGAGCACATGCGCTCACAGGCATAATATGCTGTCTTGGCCTTGGGACACCGGAGGCAGCAGGTTTCGCCCTTGCACAATTCGCCGCAGAAGCAGTCCAAATCATGCCGTAGGAACGCGTCTCCCCGCTTGCAGGGGCTGCCGTCGGGGCAGGAGAAGGCTGGCCGCCAGTCTGTACCGGCCTTGGCCAGCTCCAGCAGTTCCTCCGCCCGGCTCCCGGTGGGCAGGTTCGGCAGCATGTTCGCCAGCCGCTCCTGGAGAGCAGTCTCCATCCGTGCCAGGACGTAGGCCGTCTGCTCCGGGAGCTTGTTCCGGTCGAATACCTCCAGGTACGCGGGTATCAGCCTCTCCCGGATGACCTTGAGCCGGGCCAGCTTGGGGGCGGACACCTGGCAGGCCGCCGCCACCTGGTCGCGCATTCGGCCGGGAAACTCATAGCCCTGCTCCTTGAGCTGGTAGAGCAGCAACTCCACCCGCTGGGCCTGTTTGGACACCTCCGCCGGGGAGAGCACCCGGGTGGAGCTGTTGGCCAGGATCAGCCGCAGCTCCCGGAGCTCCTGTGATGCCTCGTCCCGCTCCACGATGCAGGGGATGCTGGCCCATCGGTCCCCGCTCCCCTCTGTGCTGCGCAGGAGTTTGAGTGCCGACCATCGCCGGTGACCGGAGACGATGGCGTACCGCCCGTCCTCCGTCGGCCTTACCCGGATGGGCTGCTGGAGCCCGCAAAGCTCAATGTTGGCCGCCAGGTCCTCCAGGCCGGTCAGGCTGTAAAAATTGCCCGGGTCAGCCTCCAATTTGTCCAGGCCGATGTACTCGATGGCCTCCCGCGATGTGTCCGAATCGGACACATTCCCCACGGCAGCGGCAAAGGCCGCCGTGATATCAAACTTTGCCATTACTTTGCCGCCCCCTCTTCCAGGAACTCTGCTACAAAGGCCCGGTAATCCTGGGCCGCCGCAGAGCGGGGCGACCAGCTCACCACCGGCTCCCCCGTCCAGGTGGACTCGTCCACCTTGGGGCTGCGCCGGATGTGGCTGGCAAAGACATGGACCGGGGCCTGCTCCTGGAGTAGCCGCTCCCCCTGCTCCACCGTGTCCGATCGGTACCACATGGTGGGAAGGCAGCCCGCCACATGCACGTCCGGGTAGATGCTCCGCAGACGGTCAATCTGGGCTGTCAGCTCATTCATCCCTCGGACCGAGTAAGCGTCTACCTTGATGGGGATGACCACGTCCGTGGAGGCGGCGATGGCCGCCGCGCAGGCCGGGGACAGTGCGGGTGGGCAGTCAATCACGATGCAGTCGTATGCGTCATCCTCCGCCACCGCGTCCCGCAGGTCACGGATGGCCCGCAGGTTGGGCCGCTCCCCCTGGAGCAGATCCACGTCCAGGTTGCGCAGCTCGTCGTCGGCCGGCAGTATGTCCAGGCCCCGGATGCTGCTGTGATACAGCAGGTCGTCGTAGTAGGCGTCCGGGATGGTCAGCAGCCCGGCCAGGGTGTTATATTCCCCCGGCGGGAGCAGGGACTGGGTGGCGTTGGCCTGGGGGTCTGCGTCAATGAGCAGCACCCGCTGGCCGTACTCGGTGGCCAGGATGGCGGCCACATTGACGGCGGTGACGGTCTTTCCGACGCCGCCCTTCAGGTTTACAATGGCGATTGTCTTCACGTTTATCGTCCTTCCAGTTTAAAATTTGAAGCTCTCCCGCAGGATTCCCCGCCCGGTGTCCACCCGGACGGTGAAGTAGCGGTGGGCCCGGTTGATGTACTCAATATGCCCGGTCACCCGCCGGGGGA
This sequence comes from Clostridiales bacterium, assembly GCA_019410105.1. Next base: position 4,731 of record DXTB01000040.1, read on the forward strand.
TGGTTTTTGTGTCCTTGCCCCCAATTTCCGCGCCGAAGGCGGCGGGGACAAAGGTGTAAGCCTCACCGATACGCATATGGGCTCCTCCTTCCCGAGACAGCGAAGCGCCCACGCCAGGGCCTCCGCCACCTCCTCATGCTCGGCCCGGCGGGCCGCGTCCGCCCGTGCCAGGGCGGCATGCCGGCGGCACTCCGCCTCAATCAGCTCCAGCCGCCGTCCGCTTCCCATAGGGCTGCCTCCATTTCCGCAAAGTCATTTGTTTCGGCCCTTCCTCGGCCTTCGTCGGCCGGTTGGCGAGCGCAGTAACCCGGCTGGACGCCATAGAGAAAGCCATATTGCACCGGCCCACAGAACCGTGCCGGTTCTTGGCCAGGTTGACCTCCAACATGGAGGGCACGTTGGGGTCTACCGTGCCTGGGTCGGCGTAGTAGTCTTCCCGGTAGAGGAAGATTACCCCGTCGGCGTCCTGCTCCAGCGCCCCCGTGTCCCGCAGGTCGGAAAGCTGGGGGTGCTTGTCCTGACGGCTTTCCAGCTCCCGGTTAAGCTGGCACAGCACCAGCACCGGAATTTTCAGAGCCCGGGCCAGGTTCTTCAGGGCACCCGAGATCTCTGTGGTGTATTCATACCGGCCTGCCCGCCGGAGCTCTGCCGGCGGCGCGATCTTGCCGAAATAGTCCACCACCACCAGCCGCAGGCCGCCGATGCTCCGGGCCAGCGTGCCGATATCGTCCACCGTCATGGTGGGGGCCTCGTTTGAATACAGGGGGAGCGTAGAGAGCTGGCTGGCAGCCTGGGCCGTTTGGGCGGCCTCTGCATCGGTCAACGGCTGCATAAGCAGCCGCTCGGACGGGATGCCGGTCAGTCGGGAGATGCGCTTGGCAGCTAACTGATCGCTGTCCATCTCCAGCGAGATAAAGAGCACCGGGTCGGCCTTGGCCACGCGGTCGGCGATGTTCAGCGCCAGGGTGGTCTTCCCCATACCTGGGCGCGCGGCCAGCAGATAGAGCCCGCTGTTGATCAGCCCGCCGCCCAGCAGGCTGTCCAGGGCCATGTAGCCGGTGCAGACGTATGCCTTGCCGTCCCCGCTTTCCACCGCCTCCCGTTGACGGTAGAAGGCGGTCAGGATGTCCGTCGGGGTGGCCAGCCTCCCAGCGCTGCCCTGACGCTCCAGCTTGTCCAGCGTCTGGCGGGCCTGGGCCAGCGCCTCCGCCACCGGCGTCCGGTTGGTCACCCGGCTATGTACGGTCTCGGCCAGCTCCATCAGGCCGGAGCGGAGAACATCTTCCCGGACGATGCGGACGTGCTCCTCCACGTTGGCCGCCGTGGCAGCCAGCTCCATCAAGCCGAAGAGATACTCCCGGGATACTGGCGCGCCCATCTTGGCAGTCTGATCAAGGACAGTTACTGGGTCGACAGAGCCGCCCGCCCGCTCCAGGGACAGCACGGCTTCATAGACGGCCCGGTCAGAGGCCAAGCGGAAGTCGGCGGGCCGCAGTGACCGCTCTACTGTGGGCAGGCAGGCGGGGGACAGCAGGATGGAGCCCAGCACACTCTGCTCCGCCGCCGGATCCCAGGTCAGATCAGCCGGATTCATCTGGCACCAGCACCTCCTCTCCGTCAACGATCGCCATGTGCCAGCCCGTCATCTGCTGGGCTGCCGGCCGGCCCTGCGCCCTGGGTCTGGGTGGCTCGTCCGTCCACCGCTGGTTGCGCAGGTAACGGCAGGCGTAGGGTACCGGCCAATCCGGTTCCTTGGTCTGCCACAGCAGCGCCCGTGCAATGGCGTCGATCAGCTCGTCCCCTGGCTTGAGCCTGTCCCATTCTCGGACGGCACTCACCCGGTCTTCATGCCGGGGGTAGTACGCCCAGAACTTTTCAAACCGCTCCGGCTTCCAGGCAGGGACGCTCTTTGCCTTTTTCTTTTTGGGCGGTCCCCCTTGGGGGACTATAGGGGGTATATGATCAGATCTTGTATTGATCTCTCCGACATTTTTGTCAGGAGGGGTGGTGACAATTTTGTCAGGAGGGGTCCCGACATTTTTGTCGGGAGGGGGTGCCCCCGCCCCCTCAGTGTTGTAGATGGCATAAATCCGCCGCTCCAGGACCTCCTGCGTGGCCGTGTCCCGTACCACGTCAACCCGCAGATAGCCGCGGTCCACCAGCGTGGACAGCAGGCGGGTCACGCTGCGCTCAGACAGGCCGAAGAGGTCGGAAAAGTAGCTGTTCTGTGCGTAGCAGTATCCCAGCTTGTCCGACAGGGCAGTCACCTCGCCATACAGCAGCTTGGCGTTTGGCGGCAGCTCCTTGTCGTACCGCACTGAGGCGGGGATCAGAGCCCAAAACCCCGGCTGTTCGTTTCCTTGGCTCATTTGGCGCACCACCCCCCTTGTGCAACTCAAAATTGTGTGCTATAATACAGGTGTCTTCATGTTAGGCCCTGGTCGCTGTGTCCGAGCGACTGGGGCCTTTTTTTGCCCTCTGTAGGGCATCCATGGCCTTACGGTAGCGGTCAGCCTGTCCCCCGCAAAACGCCGCCAGATTATCCGCCGCCCGGCGCTGTTCCGATGCCCCCAAGGACTCGGCGATATTGGCCCAGTCCTTGGCATCTCGCATCTTGCTGTCCTCTGCCACGATCAGCGCCGACTCTAGCGCCGACACGGTCTCATAATCCAGCTCCATCAGCATGATGCTGCCTCCTTCTGTTTCCGCAGGCGCTCCAGTACGGCCCGCCTGCGCCGGGCGAGACGCCTATGGCGGTACTGTTCCCGGTCCAACCGGGCCAGCTTGGCCCCGTAGGCCGGGTCCCCTGTCCGGGCGCAAAACTGGTGCAGACGCCCCAGCTCGTCCGCGGCGTGCTCCCAGTCCAGGGCGCTTTCCAGCAGGGCCTCCGCGATGGTGTTATAGTCCCGATTGCTGAGCTCCAGCCGTATCATGCTCATGCGCTCAGCACCTTTCCCATGAGCGCCGACACTCCGGCCAGCCGCAGATCCAGCGCCTCCTGGACGTGGCGCACCATGACCTCCTCCAGCTCCCGGAGGCGGTAGGTAGGCAGGTCTCCCCTCTTGTACTTCACCAGGAGACCGGGGCTGATGTTGTATGTCCACGTCCCTGCCTCCCCGCTGCAAACGGCAAAACCGAAGGGTGCCCGCTCTTCCCGCAGGGCGCGGTAGATGGTGGGGGACGACCAGCCTATGTATCGGGCCGCCACATCAATCGGCACGTTGTCATACGCCATGATCTCCTCGTCCGTGAGCGGCCGTTTGGCTGTCTTTTTCACTTTACACCCTCCTCAAGATGTCCCTGTTTGGCGTAGCGCACGGCCATGGCGGCCTCCACGATGCCCTGTAAATCCTCCATGATGGCATCAAACTCGGGGCGCTCCGCCGAGTCAATCACATTGTCCTCTGCCATCTGCATGAGACGCCGGTCGGCGTGGCTGTCAGCAAAGGCATAGATCCGGTTGGTCAGTTTAGCCGACGCCTCCAGCACGGAGCACTGAGGCACCTCCGGTACTACCCGGCTGTACATGGCATTTCGCTCGCGCACATGCCGCACAATCAGATGTAAGGCATTGTACAGGTCCGACATTGTCTCCACTACCTCGTCAGGCGGTACCCGCTGGCCGGTCTCATAGGCCCGCAGGCTCTCCACGCTGATACCCAGCCGCTCCGCTGCCGCTTCCTGGGTAAAACCGGCAGACTTTCGACAGATTTTGTAGATATTCCGGTATTCCTCCGGCATGGTAATCACTCCTCCCTGGGGGTACAATATTGGCATGAGGTCAGACGGCCGCCTCGAAAAGCGCCGCCTCGGGAATCTGGTCCACCCGCCCATTCTGGCGGAGGATCAGGATGGTGGGCTCGTGGCCCCGAAGGGTCAGGCGCACCGCGTTCTTGGTAACCACCTCGGCGCACTGCACCTTGTCAATGTCATAATGGTTCTCAATCCAGCGGGCAATCTGCCGCTGCTCCGGTGTACGGATCATAAGCAACTCCTTTCTCAGCTTGCGGCCCCGTTTCCACCCTCGGGCGGCTCGGGGCCGTAGAGGGCGTCGATGCTGCATTGCAGGATGGCAGCCAGCCGGGGTAGCTTGTCGGCGCTTGGCAGCGCCGTCCCCTGCACCCATTTGGTGATGCAGGAAG
>DXTB01000041.1 GCA_019410105.1 Clostridiales bacterium
TATATAGAATGTTTGGGAGATCGCTATGCATCACAAAAAAGAATTGCAGGAATTGATGCGGACCTACAGCTCCATGAAGGCCCTGCAGCTCCTGGTGGCGCTGGCCGACTGCGAGGGGGAGATTTCGCTGGCCCAGCTCTCCGCCGCCACGGGGATTCCGCCCAGCTCCACCCACCGGATTCTCCAGGAGATGCAGCACTGCGGGTTTGTCATCAAGGATGAGGTAAAAAAGTGCTACCGGGCAGGATTTGAGGCGCGCCTGCTGGCCATACAGCTCCAAAAGACAAACTTTCTCTATGAGGCCGCCAGAGGAGAGATGGCCTATCTGAACGATCTGAGCCTGGAGACCATCCACCTCATCGGGGAGGAGGATATGGAGGCCATCTATCTGGCAAAGCTGGGGGCAAAGAGCTCCGTAGGGCTTCACTCGGCGGTGGGCAAACGGATTCCGCTCCACTGTACAGGGGGTGGGAAGGCGATCCTGGCGTGGAAATCCGAGAGCTGGCTGGAGAACTACCTGGCCCATGTGAAACGGGAGCGCTTCACCGGCAAGACCCTGACCGACGCGGAGGATCTGCGGCGGGAGCTGGAGGTGATCCGGATTCAGGGCTACGCAGTGGATAACCACGAGCACCATACGGACGTGGTGTGCATCGCGGCGCCGGTGTTTGATGTGGATAACCAGGTGCTGGCGGCCATCGGAATTGCCGCGCCGGACTATCGCTTCTCCTTGGAAAAGGCGCTGTCCTACTCTGGGGAAATATTGCGGTGTGCGGCCCGCATTACAGAGAAGCTGGGCTGGCACTATCCCATTCGGGTATCGAAAAAGAGAGATGAGGGAGGCAGATTTGCATGAGTGAACCGATGGATCTGATTTATAAGGACCCAAAGTACCCAAGCTCCAAGGTAGTGAACGGCCTGAGCATGGCGGGTCCCCGGGCCCATCTGCGGGGCATGGGTCTGGTCAACGAGGAGTTGGCCAAGCCGTTTATCGGCGTCATCAATACCTATAACGAGATGCATCCCGGGCACATCCACCTCAACCGCATCGGCCAGTTGGTCAAGGACGGCGTGCGGGAGGCGGGAGGCGTCCCCTTTGAGGTGAACACCATCTCCCTCTGCGACGGCTTTTCCCAGGGCCATGTGGGAATGTGCAGCGTGCTGCCCAGCCGCGAGGTGATCGCCGACTCCATCGAGGTCTATGCCGGCGGCCACCAGTTGGACGGCCTGGTGCTCATCGGCGGCTGCGATAAGATTGTGCCGGCCATGATTATGGCGGCACTGCGCATCAACCTCCCCACCGTGCTCGTCACCGGCGGCCCCATGATGCCGGCCGTATACAAGGGGAAGCAGTACGGCACCTATGAGCTGAAGGAGATGGCGGGAAAGCTGACCCGCGGAGAGATCTCCAGGGAGGAGTATGAGTACATGGAGGGGCTGATGTCCCCTACCCCCGGCTCCTGCGCTATGATGGGAACGGCCAATACCATGTCCATCATCGCGGAGGCCATGGGCCTGACGATGCCGGGCAGCGCCTGCGCCCACGCGGTCAGCGGCAAGAAGAACCGGGTGGCCAAGGAGAGCGGCATGGCGGTGGTTCGCCTGGTGGAGGAAGACATCCGGCCCCGGGACATCGTCACCCAGGAGATGCTGGAGCTGGCGGTCCGGGTGGGACTGAGCGTGGGCGGCTCCACCAACATGACGCTGCACATGCCGGCCATCGCCCACGAGGCAAAGCTGCACATGTCTCTGGAGGAGATCGGCCGTCTGTCGGCGGAGACACCCTATCTGGCCAAAATCAAGCCCTCCGGCAGCCATACGATGCTCGATCTGGATCAGGCCGGCGGCGTGGGCGCCGTGATGCGCGAGCTGGACGGACTCATCAACCTGGATCAGATGACCGTTAACGGAAAAACCCACCGCCAGAATGTGGAGCGGGTGGTTGAACACAACCCGGAGGTGATCCGCCCCGTGTCCGACGCCTACAGCGACCACGGCTCCATCACGGTACTCAAGGGCAATCTGGCCCCCGACGGCGCAGTGATCAAGCAGTCGGCCGTGGCGGCCGCCATGCGCAGGCACAGCGGTCCTGCCCGCTGCTTTGAGTGTGAGGAGGATGCCGTCAAGGCCATCTACGGCGGCGTGGTACAGCATGGCGAAGTGCTGGTGATCCGGAACGAAGGCCCCCAGGGCGGCCCCGGCATGCGGGAGATGCTGACCGCCACCGCGGCACTGGTGGGCATGGGCTTTTCTGAGTCGGTGGCGCTGGTGACCGACGGCCGCTTCTCCGGCGCGACCCGCGGCCCCTGCATCGGCCACGTCTCCCCGGAGACCTCCCGCCGCGGCCCCATCGCCATTGTGCAAGACGGCGACCGCATTGACATCGACATCGATGCCGGGACCCTGCACGTGGACCTCTCCGACGGGGAGATCGCCCGGCGGCTGGCCGAGCTGCCGCCCTACCAGCCCAAGGTTACTGAGGGCTATCTGGCCCGCTACGCCCGCAATGTGGAGCCGGCGGCCAGAGGCGCTATTTTGGACTGACAAAGCGTCAGTCAGGAAAGGAGAGGGACTCCATGTCCAAAATATGCAGTCTGCGCGGTATTTCCGCCCCCCAATTGACCCCCTTTCGGGAGGACGGGAGCATCAACTACGGGGAATACACGCGGCTGACCCAATTTATTACGGATGCAGGAGTACACGGCGTCTTCGTCTGCGGCACCACTGGAGAGTTTGTCAATCTGACGTTGGAGGAGCGGAAAAGGCTCCTGACGGCGGCGGTGGAGGGAGCAGGGCCGGAGAGCTGTATTCTGTTCAACACCACGGCCATGAATCTGGCGGACATGAAGGAGCTGTTTGACTGGGCCAGGCATGAGGGCGCCCACGCGGCGTCGGTCACCGCGCCCTATTACCACAGCTATGACGCCGAGACTCTGACCGCTTACTTCCGCAAGGCCGCGGAGCTGGCGGAGGGGATGCCCCTGTATCTGTATAACATGCCGGGGATGACCCATAACCCCATCACGCCCAAGGTGGTACAGGAGGTGTGCGACACCTGCCCCAACGTGGCGGGCCTGAAGGACAGCAGCATGGATTTCCTGACGTTTCAGGAGTTCCAGTGCCTGGAACTTCCGGAGGGCTTCGAGCTGATTACCGGAAACGACGCCCAGGTGCTCCCCGTCCTTCAGTCCGGAGGAGACGGCGCGATTATCGCCATGGCCAGCGTGTTTCCAAAGCAGTGCCAGCAGCTCTGGGATTGCTACTATGCCGGTGAGCTGGAGCAGGCCCGTCGGATACAGCGGATGCTTCTGAAGCTGCGCGGGCTGGTGCGGAGCGTTATGCCCGTCATGGCCCACAAAAAGATGCTGGAGCTGCAGGGCTTCCACATGGGGCCGGCCCGGTTCCCCTTCCGTGATCTGAGCGGGGAGGAGAGCCGGACAATTGAGGAGGGCCTGGAAAAGCTTCTGGGCCAAGTGGGATGACGGCCTTCGGCTTCCGCTGGTACGGGCCCGAGGACGCAGTCACGCTGGAACATATCCGCCAGATCCCGCCGGTGACGGAGCTTGTCACCTCGCTCTATCACATCCCGGCCGGAGCGCTGTGGCCGGAGGAGGACATCGCGGCCCGGGCCGCCCAGTCCGCGGCGGCAGGCCTGCACTTCTCGGTGGCGGAGGGACTGCCGGTTCATGAGTCCATCAAACTGGGCGGCCCGGAGCGGGAGCGGTACATCGGACAGTTCGTGGAAAACCTGGAGCGGCTGGCTCGCCATGGGGTGCATACCGTCTGCTATAACTTCATGCCCCTGTTCGGCTGGATTCGTACAGAGCTGGAGCAGCCCCTGCCGGACGGCTCCGCCACCCTGGCCTTTCACCAGGCTGCGCTGGAGCGCATGAACCCGGAGCGGGATGTCTGGACGCTGCCCGGCTGGAACTTTTCCACCCGGCAGGGGGAAATCCGGACGCTGCTGGGCCAGTACCGGGCCTTGGGAGAGGCGGGGCTGTGGAACAACCTGCGCTATTTCCTACAGGCTGTGGCCCCAGAGGCGGAGCGGCTGGGAATACGCCTGGCCATCCACCCGGACGACCCGCCTCTTCCGGTATTTGGCCTGCCCCGGGTGGTATCCACGCTGGAGGATCTGCTCCGCCTGACCGGCGCGGTGGATCTGCCATCCAACGGTGTGACGCTGTGCACCGGCTCCCTGGGCAGCAGCAGGGCCAACGATGTGGTCAAGATTGCAGACCGCCTCTGTGCGGAGGGCAAAATTCCCTTTGTCCACGGGCGGAATGTCCGCTGGGAGGGGGAGGAGGACTTCTGTGAGAGCGGACATCTGACCGCCTCGGGAAGCCTGAATATGGCGGCCATTCTGGCGGCCCTGCACCGGAGGGGCTTTGACGGCGTGATACGCGCCGACCACGGCCGGATGGTGTGGGGCGAGCGGGGCCGCCCTGGTTACGGCCTCTACGACCGGGCGATGGGTGTATGCTATCTGGCCGGCCTGTGGGAAGCGCTCTGTTATTCCTGTTAACCCGCCGCCTGTGCGGCAAAAATCATAAGAAGAAAAGAGGTATTCCTATGAAAAACCTGAAGAAAGTCCTTGCACTGTCCCTGTCCCTGTCGCTGGCGCTGCCTCTGGCGGCCTGCGGAGATCAGGGCGAAACCGGAAAGGGAGGCGGCAGCACCGGCAGCTATCCAAGCAGCACTATCACGGTGGTATGCCCCTGGGATGCTGGCGGAACCTCCGACGGCCTGTGCCGCATTGTCTCCGAGATCGGCGCCCGCGACGAGTACTTCGGCGTCAATATGGTGGTGCAGAACAGCGGCGGCGCGGGCGGCACCGTGGCTACCACGGAGTTCAAGAACGCAGCCCCCGACGGCTACACCCTCTGTCAGGAGGCCATCGGCGTGTTTACCCTTCAGCCCTTCGTCCGCGAGGTCAGTTACACCATTGACGACTTTATCCCTGTGGCGGCCCTGTCCAATGAGCCAATCATTATGATTGCGGGCAAGGACTCCGGCATCACCAGCGTTGACGATTTGCTGGAGATGGACTCCGTGACCTACGGCTTCTCCGGCAGCGGCAGCCTGATGGAGCTGTCCCAGAAGCAGTTCTTCGGCATGGCCGGCGTGGAGGCAACCGGCATCTCCTATGACGGCAGCTCTCCCACCATCGCGGCCCTGCTGGGCGGCCACATTGACGTCTGCACCGGACATCCCGGCGAGGTCATGCAGTATGTGGAGTCCGGTGACGCCGTGGCCATCGGCATCTTCAACGACGAGCGGGACCCACGTGAGAACCTGAAGGATATCCCCACCTTCAAGGAAATGGGCTATGACGTGACGATGAGCGTCTGGAAGTTCCTGATGCTGCCCGCCGGTACCCCCGAGGACGTGGTAACCAAGGTGACCGAGACCCTGACTGCCATCACCGAGACCGACGAGTACAAGGAGTTCTGCGACGCCAACCAGCTCCTGCCCCTGACCATGACTACCGAGGAGATGGTGGAACGTATTAACGAGGAGGCGGCCGTGAACCAGGAGCTGCTGGCCGGCTGATCCCTCTGCCAAACACATAGCAAGCGCTCTCCGGGCCATGGACCGACGGCGGCCCGCGGCCCGGAGAACAATACCTTAACAAAGGAGGGAGCTTATGAGTCAATACAAAAAGGATATGATTGCTTCCTTTTTCTTTCTGATACTGGGAGCGCTGGTATTGATCTCGGTTCCGCTGACCATTCAAGATCCGGGCGTGTCCGTCATGGGCCCGCGCGTATTCCCCTATTTTATCGGGGCCTGCATGGTGATTCTCAGCCTGGCGCTGATGCTCACCACCATTGTGAAGCACCGCAAGGCGGGCGGCGCCGACAGCACGGGAACCTTTGCCTCCGAGGAGGAGAGAAAGCGGGCCCTGCGGGACGAGCTGCGGGCGCTTCTGCTGGCCGCTGTGATTCTGGTCTATGCGGCACTGTTTCAGATTCTGGGGTATTTTATCTCCACGCTTCTGGCAGCCACCGTTATTCTGCTTATTTTCCGCGTGAAAAAGATCTGGGCCTACCCGGTGGTCTATGCCGCGGCGGTAGCCATCTGGGCGGGATTTACCTTCCTGCTCTCCGTGAGACTGCCTTAAGAGGAGGAGAGGAGCATGATTGAATCCGTTTTGAGCAGCCTTTTTACCCTGGAGAACCTGCTCTGGATCAACGTCGGCCTGGCCGGCGGAATTATGGTTGGCGCACTGCCCGGCCTGACTGGCACCATGGCCATGGCGCTGCTGCTGCCGCTTACATACGGCCTGGCGTCCATCCCGGGGGTTATGCTGCTGCTGGGCGTCTACTGCGGCAGTATCTACGGCGGTTCCATCACCGCCATCCTGATCAACACGCCGGGCACGCCGGCCTCGGCTGCCACCTCGCTGGACGGCTACCCGATGGCTCAGAAGGGGCACGGGTTAAGAGCTCTGCATGATGCACTGTCCGCCTCCACCATCGGCGGCCTGTTCAGCTGTGCGGTTCTGCTGTTTGCCGCGCCGCCCATTGCCAGCTTTGCGCTGAAGTTCGGCCCGGCCGAGTATTTCGCCCTGGCTCTCTTTGGACTGACGATTATTGCCAGCGTGGGCGGAAAGTCCCAGATCAAGGGCCTGCTGATGGGCTTTGTAGGGCTGCTGATCTCCTGCATCGGCATCGATCCCATGGATGGCGTCAGCCGCTTCACCTTCGGTATCAACCGCATGGAGGGCGGTATTGATACCATTCCCGTGCTCATCGGCCTGTTCGCCATCACGGAGATCATGGCCAAGGCCCGGGACATGAACAAGGCCACCGGAACGGCGGTCAAGGTGGAAAAGGAGAAGACCCGCTTCCGCGACGTACTGAAATACAAGATGGTGCTGCTCAAGTCCAGCATTCTGGGCGTGTTTATCGGCGCGGTGCCCGGCACCGGCGCGGCCATCTCCTCTTTCTTGGCGTACAATGAAGCCAAGCGGACCTCCAAGCATCCCGAGGAATACGGGCACGGTTCCGAGGAGGCGGTTGTGGCCTCCGAGTCGGCCAACAACGCCGTTACAGGCGCCACCCTGATCCCCCTGCTGACCCTGGGCATTCCCGGCGACACCAACACGGCCGTGCTTCTGGGCGCTCTTACCATGCAGGGTATCGCCGCCGGCCCCCAACTGTTCACCCAGCACGGGGAGTGGGTCTACACCATTATGCTGGGCCTGATCGCCGTCAATATCTTTATGTACCTCCAGGGCCGGGTATTCATCCGGGGCTTCGTCAACATCACCCGCGTCCCCACCAGCACCCTGGTCCCCATTCTGGTCATGCTGTGCGTGATCGGCGCCTATGCCATCGACTACTCCGTGTTCAACGCCATCTTTATGGTGGGCGTGGGTATCTTCGGCTACTTCATGACCAAGCTGGACATGCCCATGACGCCCATGGTCATCGGCCTGGTGCTGGGCAAGCTGTGCGAATCCAACCTGCGCCGTGCGCTCATCGTGTCCAAGGGAAGCTGGGCGACGTTCTTTACCTCCCCCATCAGCCTGTTCTTTATTCTTCTGTCGCTGTTTATGCTGTTCTTCCCCTATATTAAGAAGAAGCTGGCGGCCCGCAGGGCTGCGGCTTGATCAGAGGCGTACATATGAGAAATGGGAATTTGATTCAGCTCTGTTCAGGAAGATACTATCAAGGCAGCGGCGTCCTCTCTCATCTGGGAGGGGACGCCGTACTGCTGGGGCGGCGCGCGCTGGTGGTGGCGGATGCCGCCGTGTGGCCCAAGGTGGAGGCACGTGTGCTCCGCAGCCTGGAGCAAAGCGGTGTGGATACAAAGATCTGGCTCTTTTCCGGCCACTGCTGCCCCGGCAATGTTCGAAGTGCGGCCCAGGCCGGACAGGCATACGGGGCGGAGCTGGTGGTGGGCGTGGGCGGCGGCCGCGCGCTGGATACGGCTAAAATAGCGGCTGACCATATGGGGGTGCGGGCGATCAACGTCCCCACCTCTGCGGCTACCTGCGCCGCCTCAGCGTGGCTGGCGGTAGAGTACACCGACGAGGGCGCGTTCGTGGGGAACAACTGGACCCGGTACCCGCCCTTTGCCGTGATAGCCGAGCTGGACTTTATCGTCAGGGACTGTCCGGCCCGTCTCTACGCGGCAGGCATAGTGGATGCCATGGCGAAATACCCGGAGATCAGCTACAACATTCAATTCTCCAATCAGTGGGAAAAGAACCTCTTCTCCCAGAGCGCCCAGCTCCTGTCTGAAAACACCTACCGGCTCTTGCTGGAGCATGGGTGTGAGACAATTGAGCAGCTTCGGGCCGGAAAGATCACACCGGCGCTGGAGGACTGTGTCTGCGCGGCCCTCCAGGTGACAGGGGTGATTTCCGCCATGGCCTGCGGCGGCAAGCAGGCCGCCGTGAGCCACACCCTCTACAGCTACTTCTGCTGTGTGCACCCGGAACTGGCCGCCGGATTCCTCCACGGGGAGCTGGTGGGCAGTACGCTGGTCTACCAACTGGCGGTAAACGGGGCCCCAAAGGAAGCGCAGGAGGCGCTGAACCGGGTGCTGCGGGCGCTGGGTATGCCCACCTGTCTGGAGGAGCTGGGCCTGAAGGAGACTCCGGAGGAAGCCGACCGGATTTTCGCCTTCCTGGCGGAACGCATGCCGGTGGAGACGCCGAAAGAACTCCAGCGCCTGCGTGGGGAGAGCGATGTTTTGTTCCATGGCCTGCGGGACAGCGCCGGGAAACTGCAAACGAAAAGAGGAGAAGCCCATGAAACTGGAATTTGAGTACGGGCAGGGCCTGCTGGGCGCGGAGCTGCCCGACAG
>DXTB01000042.1 GCA_019410105.1 Clostridiales bacterium
CTTTTTTGTGGGAAACAGACAGGTTCCTTCCCCTATAGGCTATCAGTTTTTTTGAATCTGTCAAGCATATTTTCAGGGTTTTGAAAATAATTTTCGAAATTCTCTTGACGGGAGGGGGGAGGGCGGTTATGATGGAGGCAATGGGGGACCTCTCCCAATCAGCGAAAGGTGGGATCTGACATTATGGATCATAAGGCTCGTTTACAGAGTCACCAGAAGTGGATTCAGGAGGAACTGGAGCGCAGCATCCGGTTTTGGATGAAAAACGGCATGGACCCGGTGCACGGCGGCGTCTATACCTGTCTGGATCGGGAGGGAAAGGTGTTCTCCACGGACAAGAGTGTGTGGATGCAGGGCCGCTGCGCTTGGATCTTCGCTTATCTGTGCCACGTGTACGGAGTGAAGGAGGAGTGGCTGGCCGCCAGCAAGAGCTGCCTGGACTTCATGGAGCGGTACTGCATCAACCGGGCGGCGGGCAACCGGATGTACTTCACCGTCACCGGCGACGGCAAGCCGCTGCGTCAGCGCCGCTATTGCTTCTCCGAGGGCTTCTATGCCATCGCCAACGCCGAGTATTACGGTGTTACCGGCGACAAGGCCTGCCTGGAGCGGGCCCGCGCGGCCTACGACCTGATCTGGAACCTGAACCAGGGGCTGGTCGCCGACCCCACGGGGATGGGCCCCAAGACCATCCCAGAGACCCGCTCCGGCCGCGCCCTGGCCAACCCTATGATCTATCTGAACATCACCTCGGTCCTGCGCCGGGTGGACCCCGAGCAGGACGCGCTTTACAGCGAGCGGGCCGCCCAGTGCGTGGATGAGATTTTCCGCTACCACTACAAGCCAGAGCTGGGCTGCACCTTGGAGAGCGTCGGCCCCAACGGCGAGTTCCGGGGCGACGTGACCGAGGGCCGGGTGGTCAACCCCGGCCACGACATCGAGTGCTCCTGGTTCCTGATGGAGGACGCCAACCGGAAGGGCGACAAGAAGCAGCATGAGGTGGCGGTCAAAATCTTTGACCAGGCCATCGAGGCCGGCTGGGACTACGAGTACGGCGGCCTGCTCTACTTCATCGACTGCCTGGGGCGTCCCCCTGAGGCCTATGAGCACGACATGAAGCTCTGGTGGCCCCACGACGAGATCCTCATCGCCAGCCTGATGATCTACCGCGACACCGGCGACGAGAAGTACCTGACCTGGTTTGAGCGCACCCTGGACTACTGCAAGGAGCACTTCTCCGATCCCGAATACGGCGACTGGTACGGCTACCTGCGCCGGGACGGCAAGCCCACCATGCCCGCCTGTAAGGGCAGTACGTTCAAGGGGCCCTTCCACCTGCCGCGGATGCTGGTGATGTGTGACCAGATGCTGGGACAGCTCCTGGCCGGACAGTGAGGGGGCAGTTATGCCCTTTGGAAATGTATTTGAAAAGATCAACAGTGAATACTACCAGCTGACCAGCGCGGAAAAGAAGGTGGCCGACTATGCGGTGATTCACCAGCAGAAGACCCAGTTCATGTCCATCTCCGAGCTGGCGGAGGAGGCCGGCGTGGCGGAGGCCACTATCTCCCGCTTCTGCAAGCGGCTGGGTTACAAGGGGTACAGCGCGTTCAAGCTTGCCGTAGCCAACTCCACGGCACGGCGGGTGGAAGCCCCTACCGTACCGGGGGAGATCCGGCCGGAAGACAGCATTGAGGAGCTGTGTCAGAAGCTCTACGCCGCTGACCGGGATGCCATGGCCCAGACGGTGGAACTGATCCGCCCGGACAGCGTCCGGAAGGCGGCGGATCTGCTCTTTTCCGCGGAAAAGGTGCTGTGCATGGGGCAGGGGGGGTCCATGATCCTGGCCCAGGAGTGCGCCCATCTGTTCAGCACCGCCCGGCCCAACTTCTACGCGGTGCTGGATTCCCACATGCAGGCCATCGCCGCCTCCCACCTGACGGCCCGGGACGTGGTACTGTATTTTTCCTACTCCGGCTCCACGGAGGAACTGCTGAAAAACCTGAAAATCATCCGGGACCGGAGAGCGGTGGCCATCCTGGTCACCCGGTTCCCCAAATCCCCCGGTGCGGCCTATGCCGACGTAGTGCTTCAGTGCGGCTCTCTGGAGGGGCCCCTCCAGGGCGGCTCGGTGGCGGCCCGTGTAGCGCAGCTCTACCTGATGGACGTGCTGTTCCATGAGGTGTGCCGCAGGGATGTGCAGGGCAGTGCGGAGACAAGGGAGGCCGTGGCGGAGGTACTTTCGGACAAGCACATTTGACCGCGTATTGCAAAACGTGAAAGAAATTTGCAGAATTTTTGGAGAAATAAAATTTTCTTCGAAAAGCATATTGACAAAACACCCTCGGAATTATACAATCTACACAATGGACGAGACGTCCTGGAAAGAAAAATTTATCGAAAATGAGGAGGAAGAACAATGAACATGAAGAAACCTCTTGCGCTCCTGCTCGCCGCCGGTATGACTCTGGGGCTGGCCGCCTGCGGCAACGGCTCCCAGGGTAACAGTGAATCCCCCGCGCCCGGCGGCGAGACCGGCGGCAGCTCCAGCGGCGCCGTTGAACTCAACCTCTGGTCCTTCAATGTCGGTGGGTTTGCCGAGGCATCCAATTGGGAGCCTATCATTGCTGCTTTCAATGAGCAGAATCCCGATATCAAGATCACCGTCACTCCCATCAACTATCAAGACGGTGATCAGAAGCTGACCTCCGCCATCACCGCTGGCACCGGCCCCGACATCATTTTCGAGGGCCCCGAGCGTATCGTGGGCAACTACGCCCGTGAGGGCCTGATGGTGGATCTGTCCGACCTGTGGGAGACTGGCGGCTCCGACATTGCCGAGGGCATC
Source organism: Clostridiales bacterium (assembly GCA_019410105.1). Next base: position 2,849 of record DXTB01000042.1, read on the forward strand.
TCCTCCGTGTCTCAGTTGGACGGCACCTACTACATGTATCCCCTGAGCGTGGCCGCTCACTGTATGGCCATCAACTACGAGGCCTTTGAGGCGGCCGGTGCCCTCCAGTATATCGACGAGGAGACCCGTACCTGGACCACCGACAACTTCGTGAAGGCTATGGAAGCGGTGCGTGACGCCGCTGCGGCGGGTACCATCAACATCAATACTCCGGGCATTATCTACTGTGGCGCCCAGGGCGGTGACCAAGGTACCCGCGCCCTCGTCAACAACCTGTATTCCGACTACTTTGTCAATGAGGACGGGACCGCCTACACCGCCAACAGCGAGAACAACGTCAAGGCTCTCAAGCTGTTGCAGGATATGGTGAACAACGGTTCCATGTCCGCCAATGCCAGCTTCGCCGCGGCCGACGAGCTGCAGGCCTTCGCCAACCAGACCTGCGCCGTGAGCTTCTGCTGGAACTACGCCAACTACACCCAGTATGCCGCTCAGACCCAGTTCACCCCCTTCGCCATGGCATTCCCCTCTGACGACGGCAAGCCCGAGCTGGAGATGGCCGGCCCCTATGGCTTCGGCGTGTTCAACAACAAGGACGAGGCCAAGATTGAGGCTGCCAAGAAGTTTGTGCAGTTTGTCTGCGACGACCAGACTGTCGGAGTCGAGGCGGTAAAGGCTACCGGTTTCTTCCCTGTCCACTCCGACTGGGGCGATGTCTACACCGGCGACGCTGACGCCGAGACCCGTGCCCCCTTCGCCCTGATGAGCGACTACCTGGGCCGCTATTACAACCTGACTGGCGGCTGGACCGAGCAGCGCGGTTACTGGTGGCCCATGTTGACCGAGATCATGACCACCGGTGCCGATGTGCAGACCGCGGCCGATAAGTATGCGGCGCAGGCTAATGCCAATATCGGCTGAACCTGACCGAAGGAACCTGAATGCGCATATCTGTGCCCGCTCCCTGCTGAGAGGGGGCGGGCACATCTTCCTTTCACCGGAGTGGTGAAGGAAAAGGCAAATACCACTTGAAAGAGGGGAGACATTCATGACGCAAAATACCGTGGCGGCCCAGGCCGGACGGAAGCCCCAAAAAAAGTCCCAATTCTCCGGCATGAGCCGCGCCCTGGTACGGAGAGAGACCATCTCCGCCTATCTGTTCCTGCTGCCCAGCCTGATCTTCTTCGTTACCTTCGTGGTCGTACCCATGTTCATCTGCCTGTTTTACAGTTTTACGAAGTATGGCTTGGGCGGTATCAAGGGGTTCGCAGGACTGGAGAACTATATCAAGCTCTTTCAGGACCCTATTTTTCACAAGGGCTTCCTGAATACACTGATTATCGTGGTGGTGGCGGTGCCTTGTGTCACCGCTTTCTCCCTGTGGGTGAGTTCCGCCATCTATAAGATGCACTCTATTTCCCGCTCCTTCTTCCGCTGTGTGTTTTACCTGCCGGTGGTCACCGGATCGGTGGCCATCACGGTGGTGTGGAAGTGGATTCTGAACCCCTACAATGGCATCCTTAACCAGGTGGCGGGCACGACTGGCTTTGACTGGCTGGGCAACCCTAAAACCGCTATCTGGTTTATAATCCTGATTCTGTTTACCACCTCTATCGGCCAGCCCATCGTGTTGTACGTGGCGGCTCTGGGCAACGTGGATCAGTCCCTCATTGAAGCCGCCCAGGTGGACGGCGCCACCAAGCTCCAGGTTTTCTGGAAGATCAAGTGGCCTCAGATCATGCCCACTACCCTCTACGTGCTGGTTATCACGACTATCAACTCCTTCCAGTGCTTTGCGCTGATCCAGTTGCTGACCAAGGGTGGGCCGCTGAACTCCACCATGACCATTATGTACCAGGTCTATGACACCGCCTACCGGCTGTACGACTTGGGCTACGCCTGCGCGATCGGTGTCGTTTTGGCCGTCATCATCGCCATTTTCTCCGCCATCCAGTTCAAAGTGGCGAAGACAGACTGAGGAGGGAGTGAGAAAATGAGTGCAAATACGACCCCGGTCAAAGTGAAAAAGACCGACCTGAGTGGCACCTCCACAGCCTATAAGGTGTTTGCCGTAGTGATTCTGATCATGTTGGCCATCTTCTTCCTGTTCCCGCTGTACTGGATTGTCACCGGCTCCTTCAAGAGTGCTATCGATATTAACGCCAAGGTGCCCGTCTGGTTTCCGATGAATCCCACGATGGGAAACTATGATAAGCTGTTTGCAAAGCCGGCCTTCCTGTGGCTGTTCAATATCGTGTTTATTTCTGCTATGGCAATGATCCTGACCTGCATCACCGCCGCCCTGGCTGGTTATGCGCTGGGCAAAAAGCGGTTCTACGGCCGGACCATCCTGTTTACCATCATCATCTGCGCCATGGCTCTGCCCAAACAGGTCATTGTTATCCCTCTGGCTCAGGAGATGAAGCTGCTGCACATGAGTGACACCTTGTGGGCGGTCATCCTGCCCACGGTGGGCTGGCCCTTCGGTGTCTTCCTGATGAAGCAGTTCTCTGAGACGATCCCTAATGAAATTCTGGAGGCTGCCCGGGTGGACGGCGCCGGGGAGCTGAAGACCTTCTTCAGCGTGGTGTTCCCCATGATCAAGCCCGGCATCGGCGCTCTGGCCATTTTTACCTTTGTAAATACCTGGAATGACTATTTTCTTCAGTTGGTTATGCTGACCAGTGAGGAGAAGTGGACCCTGCCCCTGGCTATCGCTAACATGCAGGGCGAGATGTCCTCCGACTTCGGCCTCATCATGGCCGGGGCGGCCTTGGCATCCATCCCCATTATTGTGGTGTTCATCGCGTTCCAGAAGTACTTTACCCAGGGAATAGCCATGGGAGCAGTCAAGGGCTGACGCGCCGCTCGTGTTGCCCCTCCGCTGGCACAGCCAGCGGAGCCTGCGCTACAAATGTGCCGCCAAAAGAACGGAGCCTCTATAAAATGAGATTCTGATTGAGAAGAGAGAAGGATACTATCATGAGCGATTTGAAGAAATACCACGGTGTTATCCCCGCGTTTTACGCCTGCTATGACGAGGAAGGGAATATCTCACCGGAGCGGGTGCGGGGCCTGACCCGCCACCTGATTGGCAAGGGCGTAAACGGCCTGTATGTGGGCGGTTCCTCCGGCGAGTGCATCTATCAGGGCGTGGAGGAGCGCAAGGTGGTGCTGGAGAACGTGATGGCCGAGGCCAAGGGCAAGGTGGTTGTCATCGCCCACGTGGCATGCAACAACACCGCCGACAGCCAGGTGCTGGCCGCCCACGCGGAGAGCCTGGGGGTGGACGCCATCGCCTCCATTCCTCCCATCTACTTTCACCTGCCCGAGTACGGCATCGCCCAGTACTGGAATGATATCTCCGCCGCCGCCCCCAACACCGACTTTGTCATCTACAACATCCCCCAACTGGCGGGGGTGGCCCTGACCACCTCTCTGCTGCGGGAGATGAAGAAAAACCCCCGTGTGATCGGCGTGAAGAACTCCTCCATGCCAACCCAGGATATCCAGATGTGGCATGACGAGGATCTGCTCGTTTTTAACGGGCCCGATGAGCAGTTCATCTCCGGTCTGGCCATGGGCGCCTGCGCCGGCATCGGAGGTACCTATGCCGTTATGCCCGAGCTCTTCCTGAAGGTGTATGAGCACTTCCAGAAGGGTGAGATGGAGGCGGCCCGCCAGATCCAGAATGAGATTGACCACATCATCTACAAGATGTGCTCCGCCCACGGCAACCTGTACGCCGTGCAGAAAGCAATTTTGGCCAAGGACGGCGTGCCCTGCGGTTCGGTCCGCAAGCCCATGCCCGCCCTGATCGACAGCGATGCGGCTGTAGTGGACGAGGCCCACGCTATGATCGCCGCCGCCGTGGCTAAGTTCTGCTGATCCATTGGAACGCCCCAGGGGCGGGCGTAGGCTGCGCCCGTCCCACTCTGTAAAGATAGGAGATGGTTGCAATGCGCATTTATCAAGCCGAAAACTACAAGGCCATGAGCCGCCGGGCGGCCAACATTATCTCTGCGCAGGTGATCTACAAGCCCAACTGCGTGCTGGGTCTGGCCACCGGCGGTACCCCCGTAGGGCTCTATCAGCAGCTTGTGGAGTGGTATAAGAAGGGCGACTTGTCCTTCGCGGAGACCCGCTCCGTCAACCTGGACGAGTACCTCGGGCTGTCCCCCCACCATGAGCAGAGCTACCGCTATTTCATGCAGGACAATCTCTTCGACCATATTGACATCCATCCGGAGAACACCCACGTGCTCAACGGCCTGGCCAAGGACCCCGATGCCGAGTGTGCGGCCTATAATAAACTCATTGCGGAGCTGGGTGGCATTGACCTCCAGTTGCTGGGCATGGGCCATAACGGCCACATCGCCTTCAACGAGCCCGGCGACGACTTCGGCCTGGAGACCCACGTGGTGGATCTGACCGAGAGTACCATTGAGGCCAACAAGCGTTTCTTTGAGAGCCGTGATGAGGTGCCCCGCCACGCCCTGAGCATGGGTATCAAGAACATCATGAACGCCCGCCGCATCCTGATGGTGGTCAGCGGCGAGGAAAAGGCGGACATTGTCTGCAAGGCGTTTACGGGCCCCGTGACCAAGGAGGTTCCCGCCTCTGTGCTCCAGCTCCATCCTGACGTAACTCTGGTGGGCGACAAGGCCGCCCTTCACAAGCTGGTGGAAGCAGGTGTGACCGTATGCGGATAACCGGCGCTCAAGTGTTCGACCTGCAGGAGGGCTTTGTCCAGCGGGACATCTGCTTTGACGGCCGCCTGCTCTCTGGCTCCAGCGCGGACGGGAAGACCTATGACGCCTCCGGCTGCTATGTGATCCCCGGTCTCACCGACGTCCACTTCCACGGCTGCATGGGCCGGGACTTCTCCGACGCCGAACCAGAGGGCCTGGAGATTATGGCACAATATGAGCTCTCCCGGGGGGTCACCCAGATCTGCCCTGCCGGTATGACCCTGACGGAGGAGCAGCTCACCAAGATCTGTCAGGTGGCCGCCGCCCATCGGGCCGCCGATAAGCCCGGCGCCGCCCTCTGCGGCATCAATCTGGAGGGACCCTTCCTCTCCATGGCCAAAAAGGGCGCACAGAACGGCGCGTGGCTCCACGCCCCCGACGTGGCTATGTTCCGCCGCCTGATGGCCGCCTCCCAGGGACTGGTCAAGCTCGTTTCCATTGCCCCGGAGGAGCCGGGTGCCATGGAGTTTATTGAGGCGGTGGAGGGAGAAGTCACCGTGTCCATCGCCCATACCACGGCGGACTATGGCACCTCTATGGAGGCTTTCCGTCTGGGGGCCCGGCAGGTGACCCATCTGTTCAACGCCATGCCGGCCTTCAGCCACCGGGCCCCCGGCGTGGTGGGAGCCGCCCTGGACACCCCCCTGTGCAATGTGGAGCTCATCTGTGACGGCGTGCACATCCACCCCTCGGTGGTGCGGGCCGTGTTCAAGATGTTCGGCTCCAAGCGGGTTATCCTGATTTCCGATACTATGCGGGCCGCCGGCATGCCTGACGGCGACTATACCCTGGGCGGTCAGGCCGTTCAGGTCAAGGGCAACCGGGCTACCCTGAGCGACGGCACCTTGGCAGGCTCCGTCACCGACCTGATGAAGTGCATGAAGACCGCTGTATCCTTCGGCATCCCCCTGGCGGATGCCGTGCGGGCCGCCGCCGTCAACCCGGCTATGGCCATCGGCATCTTCAGCCGGGTGGGCAGTCTGGAGCCTGGCAAGCGGGCCAATGTGGTGGTTCTGGATCAAAATCTCGACGTCAAGGACGTCTTCTTCCGCGGCGAGCTGGTCAGCCGGTAAACGTGCGCCCCAAAATTCAAGCCTTCCGACCCTACTCCATTTTCATAGGGCGGAGGAGC
>DXTB01000043.1 GCA_019410105.1 Clostridiales bacterium
CCCCTGTCCTCCCTGTCCGGGGTGGATCTTTCTCGGGAAATGCGGCATAATGAGGGAAACGACAGACAGGAGGCAGACGCATGACACAGGACTGGACACTGGAGGAAGCCCTCGCCTATTACCGCCGCCAGGGGGCGCCGGGGGAGCAGGGGGCGCTGGTGGCCCTGCTGCGGGAGGTGCAGGAGGAGCGCGGCGGCGCACTGCCCGCCGCCGATCTGGCGGAGATCGCCGCCGCCCTCTCCCTCAGAGATACCTTTCTGTCCGCCATCATCAGGCGTTACCCCGGCCTGCGCACCGAGGAGGCCCCCCACCGCCTGGAGCTGTGCGGCGGCCCCCGCTGCTCCGGCCGGGGCGCGGCCCGTTTGGCCGCCTTTGTGGAGGAGACCTACGGCGTGCGCCCGGGCGGCGTCAGCGCCAGCGGCCGCTTCACCTACCGCATCACCGGCTGTATGAAAAACTGCCCCAACGGCCCCAGCCTCCGGTGGGACGGCGCGCTCCACTCCCGCGCTGACGAGGCTCTCATCCGCGCCCTGGTGGACGAGGGCGGCGGGCGGCCCTCCCCTTGACAGTTTCCCTCCGCTGTGCTACGATCGGTTAGTAGTTGCTAACAATATATTCCGGCACAGCGGAGCGGAAAGGGAGCGGTTTTATGACAAAGTATACTCTTGTGGTGGACGGGATGATGTGCGGCATGTGTGAATCCCATGTAAATGACGCCGTCCGCAAGGCCTTCCCCGTCAAGAAGGTCACCTCCTCCCACAGCAGGAAACAGACCGTCGTGGTGGCGGAGGAGCCTATCGACGAGGCAAGGCTGCGCCAGGTTATCGACGCGACCGGCTACACGGTGCAGTCGGTGAGCTGCGAGCCCTATGAGAAAAAGGGTCTGTTCTCCTGGGGAAAATGAGCGAAACAGAGGGGCGGAGCGCCGGCCGGCGCTCCGCCCCTCTGTTTCGCAGCCGCTTCACGCGCCCGGAAGCCCGCACTCCAGCAGGCGGCACGTCCCCTCCGCCGTACACTGGTAGGAGGCCACGCCGTGGGGGACAAAGAGCTCCTCGCCCCTGCGGGCCCGCAGGGAACCGCCCTCCCACTGGAACTCCGCCTCTCCCTCCAGCACCAGGAGCACCTGGAACCCGCGGTTGACACAGAGGGCGCTCCCATGGGCCTCCCGGCGCAGCTCCACCTCATCCATATAGAAGCGTGGGGTCTGCTCCGGCGTGATCAGCCGCTTCCGCCAGGGCTCCTCCGCCCCGGGGGCGGGGCGGAACCGGTGCCGGGCCAGCAGCTCCTCCCGGGGCAGGCAGTCAAAATGGAAGCAGTCCAGCAGGCCGTCCATGCCGGCGGGGCCATACATGCTCTCCACCGGCAGGCGGGAGCCGTCCGGGCGGATGTACTCCGCCCGCAGGGTAATATCCACCGGCTCCTGCAGCTCGGCCACCAGGGAATCGCTCCCCATGGCGTGGGCCGTGCCCGCCGGGATGAAGTACACCTCCCCTGGACGGATGGGGATCTGGTGCAGGCAGTCCAGCAGGGCCGCCGTGTCCTGCCGCTCGATCAGCCCCCGGAAATACGCCGGCGTGACGCCGGGCCGGAACCCCAGCCAGATGCACGCCCCCGGACGGGTGTCCAGCACGTACCACGCCTCATCCTTCCCGGAGGGCAGGCCGAAATACTTCCGCGCCCGCGCCCCGTCCGGATGGGTCTGGAGCAGCAGGCGGTCCCTGGAGTGGAGCAGCTTGAGCAGAAAGCCTAGGCTGACCCCCCAGTGCGCGGCGTGAGCCTCTCCCAGCCAGGGCGCAGGGTTTTCCGCCAGGCAGTCCCGCAGAAAAATGTCCGTCCCCGCCACCCGGGACAGCCCCGTGGCAGTGCCGGGCTGGAGGGCGGAGGTCACCAGGGAGGCGATCCACATCTGGGAACACACCCGCGCCCCCGGCCCCTCCCCCAGAAACTCGTTGATCATCTCGCCCCCGGGGATCAGGTAGTCCACCTTGTTGGGGGCCAGTCTGAGTATTTGGTTCGGTGATAGGTTCATTCGTCCCAGCCTCTTTCCCATTGTGATACTGGGGCCAGTATATCACACCGCAGGGCCCTGTTCCAGCGTTTCTTTTTCCAGGGCCTCCTGGAGCATCTCCCGGAGCTCCGCCTGGCCCGGCACGCGGCCGCAGGACACCACCCGGCCTCCCACCACCAGGGCCGGGGTGGTCATCACCCCATAGGCGGCGATCTGCATGAAGTCCGTCACATGTTCAATGGCGGCGTCCACCCCAAGCTCCGCCAAAGCCGCACGGACGGCCGCTTCCAGGGCGCTGCACCTGGCGCACCCGGAGCCCAGCACCTTGACGCTGGCGGCGGTCTTGTCCGCTCCCACCCGCACCGCCGTTTCAGGGGTACGGCCACAGCAGGGCGGGGGCGTACCCTTTTTCTTTTTTCCGAACAGTCCCATGTTTCGTTACCTCCTAAATGGAAATCAGATAGAATTGGAACACGTTGAACAGATAGCCGATGAGGATAATACCGCCTGTGCAGATGGCGATAAACAGCCCCAGCAGTCTGGGCTTCACCGCCTTGCGGAGCATGATCATCGAGGGCAGGCTCAGCGTGGTGACCGCCATCATGAAGGCCAGGACCGTACCGAGCTGCGCGCCCTTGGCGAGCAAGGCCTCCGCCACCGGGATCGTACCGAAAATGTCCGCATACATCGGGACGCCCACCAGCACGGCCAGGACAACGCCGAAGGGATTGCTGCCGCCCAGAACGGTCTCAATCCATGACTCGGGTATCCAGTTGTGGATCACCGCGCCGAGCCCCACGCCCACCAGGATGTAGGGAGCTACTTTCTTGAAGGTGGACACAGCCTGCTCCCTTGCGTACCGCACCCGCTCTCGCCTTGTCAGCTCGGGCGACTCAATGTCCATACTGCCGGCCGAAAAGACGAATTGCTCAACATGCTTCTCCATGTGCAGCCGCTCCAGGAGTGTACCGCCCGCCACGGCAAGCGCCAGCCCTACCACCACATAGAAAATGGCCACCTTAGTCCCAAAGATGCTCATCAGCAGCACCAGACTGCCCAAGTCCACCATCGGCGAGGAGATCAGAAAGGAAAAGGTGACGCCCAGGGGCAGCCCCGCGTTGGTAAAACCGATGAACAGCGGGATGGACGAGCAGGAGCAGAAGGGCGTCACCGTCCCCAGCAGGGCGGACACCAGATTGGCGCCCACGCCGTGGAGCCGGCCCAAAATGTGCTTGCTCCGCTCCGGTGGGAAATAGCTCTGTATATAGGAAATAGAAAAAATCAGAACACAGAGCAGTACTGTAATTTTCAAGCTGTCATACAGGAAAAACTGTACACTGCCGCCGAGCCGTCCATGGATATCCAGACCCAGCGCGGACAGGCCGCGTCCGAGCCACTCGTTCAGCCACTTCATGCCCAAAATCTGCTCCTGAAACAGGCTCCATAACTCCATATCGTTCCGCCTCCCTTTATGTATTATAGATCAAGTTTTTTTGATGCTTTACTGGAAAACACGCCATCTACTGTGACGGCGTGTTCCGCTCCCACTATTCAAGCGGTGTCCCCTGTTCTGTAACCGGCGTAGTCAGCTCCAGCAGCAGCTTCACCGCATACTCCCTGCCCGTCCTGCTCAGCTGGTAGTGGGTCCACTTGCCCTCCTGACGGCTCTCCACCAAGCCGGACTCGCACAGCACCTTCATGTGGTAGGATAGCCCGGACTGGGTCAGCTCCATGGGCTCCTGCAAGACACAGGCGCACTTTTCCCCGCCGCGCAGCTCCTCCAAAATGGCCAAGCGTTTGGGATCACACAACGCCTTGAATACCCGAGCCGCCGCCCTATAATCTCTTTCCATAAAGCCCTCTTCATATCAAATATTTTTGATATTATTTTATATGGCTTTTCTTCAATCGTCAACCCTCAATTTTTAAGCAAAAGCCATCCCAGCAGGATAGCCATACTGCTCTGCCTCCGAAAACAAAGGCTGTATAAAAACTCTGTATGTCAAATCCCTTTCCAGCAGAACATCGGCAGAGTGGACAGAGAACTCTTCGTAACTATATAGAACAAGCGGCACACTGTGCCCGATACCGTATACCTTGTGTCCTGTCACAGTACAGCGGTGGGCCGGTTCGCCTACAACTTTGTAGCTGATATGATCACAAAAAGTATTTTCAGATAAGTTGACACCCTTTCCGCTCAATGGTATAATAACACCGTTATATAACACTGTTATAAGGCGGTGAAGTTTGAATGGAGGAGCGGTCCACTGCTACACTGGAAAAAATTCAGCAGGCGGCTTTGGCGGAATTTCTGGACAAGGGATTTCTGGGAGCCTCCCTGCGGCAGATTGTAAAGAACGCCGGGGTGACCACCGGGGCCTTTTACGGCTACTTTTCCAGCAAGGAGGCCCTGTTCAACTCTATCGTGGAGCCCCACGCCGCGGCCCTCATGGGCCGCTTTATGGAAGCACAGACTACCTTTGCCGAGTTGCCGGAAAAGGAGCAGCCGGAGCACATGGGCCTGGAGTCCGGTAGATGTGTGGACTGGATGGTGGACTATATCTGCGCCCACCGGGAGCCGGTGAAGCTGCTGCTCTGCTGTGCGGAGGGGACCAGCTATGAGCACTTCGTCCATAACATGGTGGAGGTAGAGGTGGAGTACACCCAACGCTACATGGAGGTGCTCCGCCGCCTAGGCCAGGACATCCCGGTGCTGGACAAATCCCTGTGCCATATCATTGCCAGCGGGATGTTCAATGGCATCTTTGAGATCGTGGTTCACGATATGCCCCGGGATCAGGCGATGCGGGATGTGGATCAGTTGCGGGCGTTTTACACCGCTGGTTGGTCAAAACTGATGGGGGAATAATCCCCTATCTTTTTGAAATACAGTTAGTTTATGCTAACTTTAAGAGGAGGTTTTTTCATGAAGCAGAAGAGAAAGAGCGATGTGGCCGTCCTGCTGGACTACGCGGGCAGCCACAAAGGGCTGACCTTCCTGGGGCTGGCCCTGTCGGCGGTGTCCATGCTGCTGAGCATGGCGCCCTACATCTGCATCTGGCTGGCGGCCCGGGACCTGATCGCGGTGGCGCCGGACTGGACGGCGGCGCAGAGCGTCGCCCAATATGGCTGGCTGGCGTTTGCCTTTGCAGTGGCCGGTATCGTCCTGTACTTCGCGGGATTGATGTGCACCCATCTGGCGGCCTTCCGCACGGCGGCCAACATCCGCAAGCAGGGCGTGGCCCATGTGATGAAGGCCCCGCTGGGCTTTTTCGACGCCAACGCCTCCGGCCTCATCCGCGGGCGGCTGGACGCGGCGGCGGCCGATACCGAGGGCCTGCTGGCCCACAACCTGGCGGACATCGTGGGTACCATCACCCTGTTCCTTGCCATGCTGGTGATGATGTTCGTCTTTGACTGGCGGATGGGGGCGGCGTGCCTGCTGGCGGCGGTGATCTCCATTGTGGCCATGTTCTCCATGATGGGGGGCAACAACGCCAAGCTGATGGCGGAATACCAGGCGGCCCAGGACCGTATGACCAAGGCGGGCACCGAGTATGTCCGGGGCATCCCGGTGGTCAAGATCTTCCAGCAGACGGTCTACTCCTTCAAGGCGTTCCAGCAGGCTATTGAGGATTACAGCGACAAATCCGAATACTATCAGGCCAAGGTGTGCCGGGTCCCCCAGTCCATCAACCTGACCTTCACCGAGGGCGCCTTTGTATTCCTGGTGCCGGCAGCCCTGTTCCTGGCGCCTGGTGCCCTGGCCAGCGGCGACTTTGCGGGGTTTGTCACGAACTTCGCTTTTTACGCGGTGTTCTCTGCTATCATTTCCACGGCTCTTGCCAAGATCATGTTCGCCGCATCGGGCATTATGCTGGCTGGCACCGCCCTGGGCCGCATTGATCAGGTCATGGGCGCCCCTGAACTGAAAAATCCAGAACATCCGCAAAAGCCCCGGGACAGCCGTGTGGAATTTGAGGATGTGAGCTTTACCTACGACGGCGCGGAGACACCCGCCCTCTCCCATGTCTCCTTCACGGCGGAGCCGGGACAGACTGTGGCCCTGGTGGGGCCCTCCGGCGGCGGCAAAACTACCGCCGCCAGCCTGATCCCCCGCTTCTGGGACGCCACCTCCGGCGCGGTGAAGGTGGGCGGCGTGGATGTGCGGCAGATCGACCCCCATGTGCTCATGGACCAGATCGCCTTTGTGTTCCAGAACAGCCGCCTGTTCAAAGCATCCATCTTTGAAAATGTCCGGGCTGCCCGCCCCAACGCCACCCGGGAGCAGGTGCTCTCGGCGCTGATGGCCGCCCAGTGCGGGGACATTCTGGAGAAGCTGCCCCAGGGCATGGACACCCTGATCGGCTCCGAGGGGACCTACCTCTCCGGCGGCGAGCAGCAGCGCATCGCCCTGGCCAGGGCCATTCTGAAGGACGCGCCCATCGTGGTCCTCGATGAGGCGACCGCCTTCGCGGACCCCGAGAACGAGGCTCTGATCCAAAAGGCGTTCTCCGAGCTGACCCGGGGCCGCACCGTTATCATGATCGCCCACCGCCTGTCCACGGTCGTGGGGGCGGACAAGATCCTGGTGCTGGAGGAGGGCCGTATCGTGGAACAGGGCTCCCATCAGGAGCTGACCGCCGCCGGCGGCCTCTATGCCCGGATGTGGGCGGATTACAACCAGGCGGTCCAGTGGAAGATCACCAGCGAACAGTGAGAGAGGGGTGAAGAAGATGTTCGGCAAAAACTTTCAACGCAAATACGCCCTTACCGACCAGGGCGTGAAAAACACCAAAAAGGGCGCCTTCTGGACGGTCATTGTCAATCTGGTCGTCATGGGCGGCATGGGCATCCTGTACCTGTTCATGAATACTTTGATTGGGACCCTGACAGATGGAGCGCCGCTGCCCGGCCCGGCTCTCTTTCTTGGGTTGGTAATCGCGTTCGTCATTTTGTCCTTTGTGACCCACCTGCAGCAGTACCACGCCACTTACAGCCTGGTCTACAACGAGGTGAAGTCCACCCGCCTCAGCCTGGCGGAACGGCTGCGCAAGCTGCCCTTGGGCTACTTCGGCAAGCGGGATCTGGCGGATCTCACCGAGACCCTCATGGGCGATGTGAACCGCATGGAGCACGTCTGGTCCCATGTGCTGGGGTACCTGTACGGGGCCTACATCTCCACGGCCATTATCGCGGTGTGCCTGCTGGTATATGACTGGCGGCTGACCATCGCCTGCCTGTGGGGGGTGCCGGTGGCCTTCGGCCTGCTGTTCGGCACCCGGAAGATCTCCGCCCGGGCCTCGGAGCGGACGAAAAAGGCCGCGGTCCGTGTCTCCGACGGCATCCAGGAGGCGTTGGAAAATGTCCGGGAGATCCGCGCCACCAACCAGGAGGCGCGCTATCTGGCCGGGCTCAACCAGAAGATCGACGACCATGAGAAGGTCACCATCCAGGGCGAGCTGGGCACCGGCATCTTTGTTAATGCGGCCAGCGTCATCATGCGCCTGGGGGTAGCCACCACCATCCTGGCGGGGGCCAGCCTGATCCTCTCCGGGCAGATCGACTTCATGCTGCTGTTTTTGTTCCTGCTGGTCATCACCCGTGTGTACGCCCCCTTCGACCAGAGCCTGGCCCTCATCGCAGAACTGTTCGTGTCCCAGGTGTCCGCCGACCGCATGAACGAGATCTATGATACGCCCACCGCAGAGGGGGCCGAGGTGTTCCAGCCCAAGGGCCACGACATTGTGTTCGACCATGTGGGCTTCGCCTACGACAAGAAGAAGGTACTGGACGGTGTGAGCTTTACCGCCCGGGAGGGTGAAGTGACCGCTCTGGTGGGGCCCTCCGGATCCGGCAAGAGCACCTGCGCCCGGCTGGCCGCCCGGCTGTGGGATGTCACCGAGGGCTCCATCAAGGTGGGAGGCGTGGACATCTCCACCGTGGACCCGGAGGCGCTGCTGACCGACTACTCCATGGTGTTCCAGGATGTGGTGCTCTTTGACGATACCGTGATGGAGAACATTCGCCTGGGCAAGCGGGGCGCCACCGACGAGGAGGTGCGGGCCGCGGCGGAGGCCGCCAACTGCGGGGAGT
>DXTB01000044.1 GCA_019410105.1 Clostridiales bacterium
GTGTGCGTCCGCTCGGGGCGGGACATACCTTGCTTTGCCATAGTATCACCTCACCACTAGGGTGCCACGGGCAGAGGCAAAAATACGATACAAAATTTGAGGTACGGCATGAAATTATTGCAGCCCGGCGCCCCTTCCCTTATTGCGGGTAGCAATCAAGTCCAAAATTCCGCAAATACCGCGCTTGCTGACTGAGCTTGCGGAAAAGGAATCACGCCGGATTCGCTCCGTTGCCTCTACAGCGGGGATGAGGTGGTGCTCATCCAGGTATGGAACCAGGTCGGCATCAGCCTGGATAAGCTGGATGTGTCCAAGTGGTAGGAGGGGGCATTTGTCAATCTTCGGTGGGGGAGAGCTCTCCCGTTATGGCGTCCACATAATAGGCGCCGCTGTCTGTGGTGATGCGCCAGACCGGTGTGAGCTCGACAGGCCGCGTGGTGCCGCTGACAATCAGATAGCCCGCGTTCATTTCGTCAATGCGGCTGCACACAAAGCCACCCTCTGTCACACCGGCCAGAAAACGGACCAGGACTGTGGCGGCAGAGAGGGTCTCTTCCTCGCTGGACGAGGTTATGGTGCCGGACAGGCGCTGGCCCTCCATGCGGAGCAGTGTGTCATCCTGCCAGAGCAGGGTGACCTGACAGGAAAAAAGGGGGGTACCCTCCCAGTTCTGGTAGTAGGTCAGTACCGTTTGCCCCGGGCGCTCACCGGACTCGGAGGAGATGAGAGTGCCCTGGAAATCGATTCGCTCCAGGCATGACTGGGAGGCATCCTCGTAGGAGCGCTCATGTTCCTTGGCCCAGGCACCAGGTTGAAAACGCACTGAGAAGGTGCCGTTCATGGAGAATTCAGCGGTGCCCTGTACACTGGAATACCGATGCCGGACATCGTTTTCCCCCTCACGAGAGACATCGCCCAGCAGAGTCTGCGCCACGATGGCCTCGCTTTCTCGGTCGCGGGTGACGGTCATAGGGGAGAGTCCGGCCTCCTGAGGGACCCGCTCCGGGCCGAAGGTGATGCCGCTCTGCTCCAGAACGCGTACGGCCGCCTGGCGCGTATCCTCCTCATAGCGGGCGGCACGGCTCTCCTGCACACCCACCAGAATCAGGAGGAAGGCATTGACGGATACCAGCAGAAGCAGGATGATGTTTTTTAATTTGGACCATTCCACAGGGCATCATTCCTATCTGGCGGCCCAGCCGGCCTCCACAGTGTCACCGCCATTATCCGTATAAAAGACCACTAACTCCCTTCCCTCGGGAGACAGGGCCTCCAGCGCGGCGGCGGCCTGCCGCTCGGGAAGAAGCAGGCTGTGCTCCGCAGTCTCCTCATAGCGGCGGAAGCGCAGGGTATAGTCTATGATCTGTCCGTTCCGCACCGTGAACCGGGCGGCGCAGCCGTCCTCTGGAAGGAGAACGGCCGCTCCGCTCAGGCTGTAGCCATAGCAGACCTCTGTGGTGCCGTCGGCTCCTTCTGTGATATCCATCAAGTAGAGTTGGGCGGCGCCGCAGGAGGCGCCCACAGTATCTGCGGCCAGCCGCCGGGTGGTTTCCACCAGCTCCGACACCGTATAGCCATCTGTGGTTCCGATGGGATAGCGGGAGGCCGCGTCCTCTGAGGTGTGGTAGGACACGGTGCCGTCATTGCCGATCTCCAGAGTTTCCCGTCCTACCCGAAGGCGCAGGCCGCCAGGGATTTCGTACAGGGCATCGCTCTGTGTCTGGAAGGAAACAGCGGCCTGAAGGGCCGACACAGTGGCCTCGTCCGGGGAGGAGAGGGGGTTGGCGGAGTGGTACACCAGGGGGCTCGGCGTGGCGGAGGTGAGCAGTACATAGGGGTCCAGCCCGGCATAGCCCCGGTCCGCCTCCAACTCAAAGACAAAAAATGCACCGTTGCTCCCATGGCCGGAAACCAGCTCGTCCATATGGCCAGTGTAGGCGACCTCCGTTTCACAGGCATAATACAGGCCATCTGATTCATTATGATAGTACAGGGAGACCCCACCATCCAGATCCTGGGCCACGGCCAACTGGCGGGCTGTAGCAGTAAGGGAGGGGTTGCTGCCACCCTCGCCCATCCAGGCGTATAGGGCCTCCAACGGGAGCTCTCCCAGGAAGTCGAACCACACGCCCGGGGCCTGTAGGGCGTCCCGCCAGGCTGACTCCGGAACTGTATGGGGAGAGGCGGCGCTGGAGAGAGCCTCGCTGAGCAGGATGCCTACCGAACTGAACAGGCGGTCGGCTTGGGCTGGGTCATACTGAACCGCAAAGCGGTCCACCCCATCGCAGACAGCAATACGCACGGGCTGGGCGGCGGCTCCGGACTGTCCGGTCGCCTCGGGGTCGTCTGCCGGAACGCTCTGTCCGGGATCTAAAAGTGAGAGAAGATGATCCAGCCAGCCCCGGGGGCCCTTATCCACCAGCCCGTTGAACATCAGCACCCGGACCGTGAGCACCACGGCGGAGAGGGTGAGCAGCAGGATCAGCAGGTTTTTAAGCCGCTCCACGGTGTTTCGTCTGCGGCGGCGCACGCGCTTATTCCCTTCCATGGTGCGGGCCCTCCACCAGCAGGGTGATTCGTACCGTCAGACCGGGACCGGAGCGGTCCACCAACTCGATGGTGCCCTCATGGCGGTCTATGATCTCCTTGGCAATGGAGAGCCCCAGTCCTGTGCCGCCCGACTCGCGGGAGCGGGCCTTATCCACCCGGTAGAACCGCTCGAAGATGCGGCCCCGGTCCTCCTTGGGGATGCCGATGCCGTTGTCGGCCACTTCCATCCACACCCGCCGGTCCTGGCGGCCGGCGGAGATACGGATGCGGCCGCCATCGGGGGTGTATTTGATGGAGTTGGATACCACATTCATCATCACCTGTACGATCCGCTCACGGTCCCCGGTAATCTCAGGCAGCTCTTCCGTGATGTCCAGCTCCATGGCGTGGCCGTGGCGCTGGGCCTCCATCAGGTTGGCGTTGTAGACATCCTGTACCGCCTGTCCGAAAGGGAAGGGGGCCAACTTCAGCTCGGCCCGGCCGGAGTCAAAGCGGGAGAGGGTGAGCAGATCCTGCACAATGTGGGTCATACGGTCGGATTCGTTGAGAATAACACCCAGGAAGTTCTTTTCCGTGTTGGGAGGGAGCTCTCCTGCGTTGTCCGCCAGCGTCTCCGCATAGGAGCGGATGTTGGTCAGGGGAGTGCGCAGCTCGTGGGACACGTTGGCCACAAACTCCCGGCGGAGCTCCTCGGTCTTGCGCTGCTCGGTTACGTCGTGAATGACGACAAGAACGCCGCCCAGACGCTCCTGGTCAAAGGGGGTGAGCAGAAGCTCCAGGCTGCGGCCGCCCACATCCCGCTCACCGTCCAGGTAGCCGGGCTGCTCCACGGCCAGCACCCCCTGGAGGGGAGCAATGTCGGAGAAGAGTGTATCGTAGTTCTCGCTGCCGCCAATGGGAATGGATCGGCCCAGCATCTCCTCGGCGGCGGGGTTGGACTGGATTACCGAGCCGTCCCGGGAGAAGGCCACCACACCGTCGGTCATATGCAGAAAGAGGGTGCCCAGCTTGGTGCGCTCGTTCTCCACTTCTTCCAGGGTGCGCTTGAGCTGCTGGGCCATGTCATTGAAGGTGCCGGTGAGCACGCCGATCTCGTCCCGGGAGGCCACCTCGATTTTGTGGGAAAAGTCGCCGTCCGCCACCCGTTCAGCGCCCTCGGTCAGCCGCTCAATGGGGGTGATCAGCGTCTTGGACAGCAGGAAAGAGAGAAGCACGGAGATGATCAGGCCGAAGATCAACGCCTCTACAATCAGCGTGATCAGCTCACTGTTGAGGGCGGACACATTGGCGCCGTTGTCCTGCACATAGACGATGTAGCGGCCCTCGCCCCGCTGTACTGCCACGGCTACGTCCATATAGGCGGCGGCGGGGGAGTTATCGTCGCTGGCATCCTCACCCGCCAGCACCCGCATCAGGTTGCGGGAATCATTGGGCATCGCCTGTCCGGACTCCTTATCGTCGGAGCCTGCCAGCCAGTGGCCGTCGGTACCGTCCAGTACGTAGTATTTCCGGCTGCGGTTGTCAATGCCGAGGGTGCTGTTGGTATCCAGAATGTGGGCGATGCTGGATGCGGCGTCCTCCTCACCCTCGATGGGAGTCTCCAGGTCCTTCCAGAAGTCCGGGTCGCCAAAGGCCTCGGACATCTGGGTATAGAAGTCCTGCGTGTAGTAATTGGCAACCGAATTGATCAGAAATGCACCTACCACTGTCATCAGGGAGATAATCAGCAGCGTCATGATGAGCATGAGCTTCATGTGCAGGCTTCGAAACATGGAGACACCCCCTCCCAATTCTTCCAAGAGATGCAACGGCGTCCTGAGCCGAAGCGTTGAAGCAGTACCCGATGGCCTCCCGGTTATGATGAACTACAGCGCTGCGGAGTCGTCCGTTCCCTGCACGCCAGGCCACACGGAGACTCCATAGGGATGTAAGATTTCAGGCAACGCGAATTCAACCTGCGGCTTGCCTTGCTGGAGTTTTATGCGTTGAAGTAATAGCCCAGGCCCCTTCGAGTGACGATAAACTGCGGGACTGCGGGATTATCCTCTACCTTTTCGCGCAGGCGGCGCACGGCTACATCGACGGCGCGCACATCGCCTACATAACCCTCATAGTTCCAGACGTGCTCCATCAGAGCCTCCCGGGAAAAGACCTTTCCGGGCTGGGAGGCCAGAAATTTCAGCAGCTCATATTCCCGCTGTGTCAGCTCCAGGGGGTGATCATCCTTGTAGACGATCATCAGGTCGACATCAATGACGATACGGCCGTGCTCAATACGCCGACTGCCGCCGAGGGGAGCAGCCGCGCCGGCGGCGCCTACCATCTCATTGCGGCGAATATTGGCCTTTACCCGGGCCAGCAGCTCCCGCATGGAGAAGGGCTTCGTGATATAGTCATCGGCCCCCAGCTCCAGCCCCAGGACCTTGTCGGTCTCCTCCTCACGGGCGGTAAGCATGATGACCGGTGTGCTCCGGTTTTCCCTGCGCAGGCTGCGGCATACGTCAAAACCGTTCATCTTGGGCAGCATGAGATCCAGGAGAATCAGATCCGGGTTTTGCTCCAGAGCCAACTGGAGGCCCGCCTCGCCGTCGTAGGCCTCCAGCGTCTCATAGCCCTCCTTGGACAGATTAAAGCTGAGAATATCGACGATGTTTTTCTCGTCCTCCACGATCAGGATACGCTTGTTCATGGCAATTCCTCCACACACTCACAGTCCCAGCAGCAGCTTGGCCTTCAGCACCAGCGCCACGGTTTTGGCGTCCTTGATCTCCCCCTGCCGTACCTGCTCCACCAGGGCGGAGAAGGGGATGCGCTCCACGGAGAGGAACTCGTCCTCGTCCGGATGACAGGACCCCTCGGTCAGCTCCTGGGCGAGATACATGTGAAGCACCTCCGAGGAAAAGCCGGGGGAGGAGTAGAGACACCCCAGGTAGGTCAGCCTCCCGCAGGAGGCGCCCACCTCCTCCTCCAGCTCACGCAGGGCGGCCAGACGGTGGTCCTCGCCCCGCTCCAACTTCCCTGCGGGCAGTTCGGCCACCACCTCCTGGAAGGGGTAGCGAAACTGGCGGACCAGGCTCACCGTGCCGTCGTCAAACAGGGGCAGAATAGCCACCCCGCCGGGGTGCTCCACCACTTCCCGGGAGGCCACGCGGCCGTTGGGCAGTTCCGCCTTGTCCAGCCGCACCGTGATGATCTTTCCCTCAAAGAGCACGCGGCTCTCCACTGTCTTTTCCATCAGTTCCATCCGGCATATCCCTTTCTTTGCACAGCCTTTGCACTGCTGCATCCAGATTAAACCACATTATATCATAGATTCCGCCCCTTTGCCAATCCCCCCAATCATTACAGCTATCCAAAGTCCACGGCCATCCGGTATAATACCATCAACGGTCGGATTGATTTTTTGCAAAAGGAGGCCCGTTATGACGATCCAGCCAATCGGAAGCGCCAGCGTGGCGCTGTACATCACACCTGCGGACTTGAAGGAGCACGGTCTCACCCCGGCAGGGCTGACTCTGGAACGGGCGCTGGCCATTACACAGACCGCCTTCCACGAGGCGGGGATCACTCTGGAGGGCTCCATCGAGATCGAGGCCTACCCGGATGCCTGCGGCGTTCTGGTGTTTGCCCATGTCCGCGCGCCGGAGCGGGCCTGGTTTTCCTTTGACGGGCTGGAGCCTGTGGTGGCCGCGGCCCGGGATCTGCCCGCACCGCGGCCGGATGCGGCGCTGCTCTGGTGGGAGGACCGCTGGTGGCTCTCGCTGGGAGCGGGGGAGGAGCAGGCCATTGCGCGGCTGTCGGAGTTCGGCCGCTGTGAGACCGCACGCCCCCATCTGGAAGCCCGGCTGGCCGAGCACGGCCGCCCCGTGTGGGATCAGGACGCCCTCACCGCGCTGCTCTCCTACTTTCCCGTCTGACCTATTGACAAGCGTGGTATAATAAAAACCTAGGCATATACAGCCGGAACGCAGGCCGGGGGTGAGGACATGGACGGCAAGGGAATCAAGGTGGTTGCAAAGAACAGCAAGGCTTACCACGATTACTTTATTGAAGATAAGTACGAGGCGGGCATCGAGCTGGCGGGCACCGAGGTCAAGTCCATCCGCCAGGGCCATGTCAACCTCAAAGACTCTTTCTGTATCGTGAAAGACGGACAGATGCACGTTCACGGCATGCACATCAGCCCCTATGAGAAAGGGAACATCTTCAACAAGGACCCCTTGCGCTCTCGCCGGCTGCTGATGCACAAGCGGGAGATCCTCCGCCTCTTCGCCAAGGTAAAGCAGGATGGATACGCGCTGGTGCCTCTGTCTCTCTACTTCCGCGGTCCCAGGGTCAAGTTGGAGGTGGGGTTGGCCAAAGGCAAGAAGCTCTACGACAAGCGGGCCTCCGCCGCGGCCAAGGACGCCAAGAGGGAAATGGACCGCACTATGAAATCCCGCCGCACCGGCGGTTATTGATGTCAAAGAGGGGGGCATCCCCCTGGGAAAGGAAGGAATCCAATGGCTCAAAATCCCATTGTCACCTTTGAGATGGAGAACGGCGGCAAAATGGTCGCTGAACTCTACCCGGAGGTGGCGCCCAACACGGTCAACAACTTCATCAGCCTGGTGCAGTCCGGCTTTTATAACGGCCTGATCTTCCACCGGGTGATCCCTGGTTTCATGATCCAGGGCGGCTGCCCCAACGGCAACGGCATGGGTGGCCCCGGCTATTCCATCCGCGGTGAGTTCAGCCACAACGGGGTGCAGAACAGCCTCAAGCACGACCGGGGTGTACTCTCCATGGCCCGCGCCATGAATCCCAACTCCGCCGGTAGCCAGTTCTTTATCATGGTGGAGAAGGCCCCCCATCTGGACGGCGAGTATGCCGCCTTCGGCAAGGTGATCGAGGGCATGGACGTGGCCGATACCATCGTGAACGCAGACCGGGACCGGATGGATAAGCCCAAGCAGGAGCAGCGGATGAAGTCCGTCACTGTGGAGACCTTCGGCGTGGACTATCCTGCCCCGGCCAAGTGCTGATTTTCAGGAGAGCTCAACGACACGACTCAATTCCACGCAGAAATGTCCTGCAACCTCATCTCTCCCGGTGAAGCCCAGCGTCAGCGGGTTCACCGGGAAGGTGAGGAGCAAGGGAGCGGCCTGACGGATGTCCGCCTTTGGCGGGTGTCCGGAAGAAAGCGGACTTTGCGACGAGCCGGGGGCGTACTGGTTTCGACGGGGACGTAGAGGCGGGAATAGCGGGCGGATGCGCCTATCATCCTTAAAATGGGCAACTTATAAATTAAAGAACAACGATAACGTTGAGCTTGTCGCGGCTTAAGCCGTGACCGTCCCGTCCGGAAGGACCACGAGCCGGAACGGGGCGTCGTTTAGTGGTGCACGTGTGTGCGCAAAGCTTTGAGCGCACCATGAACAATGAAGCTACCAAGCCCTGTAGTTTGACGGCCTACGCCGGGGTAAGGGAATGTAAATGACCGTCTGCGCCCGGAGAGGTTCCCGAGGAAGCGTTTTCGGACGGGGGTTCGACTCCCCCCGCCTCCACCA
>DXTB01000045.1 GCA_019410105.1 Clostridiales bacterium
GTCTATCTGGGGGAGGGCGATCTGTCCCTCCACAGTGCGGACTGCTGCGCGGATTCTGTGATGCACTTCCCGGCGGAGATGTACGCGGGGCTGATGATCTGCGTGGATTTGACCCATCTGGCGGAGTCGCCGCCCCCCATCTTGGCGGAGGCGGACTTCCAGGCCGAGAGGCTGGCGGAAAAATTCTGCGGAGGCGGGACCTTCGCCCTTCCGGCGGGACCGGAGCTGGAGGAGATCTTCCGGCCCCTGTACCGGCAGCCGGAGATGCGGCGGCTGCCCTATCTCCGGCTGAAGCTCCAGGAGCTGCTGCTGTATTTGGAGGGGCTGGAGTCCGGCGGGCGGGAGCTGACCCGGTACGGCTCCCAGCAGACGGCGCGTATCCAGGAGATCCACGCATTGCTGACCGAGCACCTGGACCGGCGGTACACCATTGAGGAGCTCTCCCACAGGTATCTGCTGAACACCTCCACCTTGAAGGAGGTGTTCAAGGCGGTGTACGGCCTGCCCATCGCCACCTATATGAAGGAGTACCGGGTGCGCAGGGCCATGGAGCTGCTGCGGGAGAGCGGCGGGAGCATCGCCGCCATCGCGGCCGCCGTGGGCTACGAGAGCCAGGGGAAATTCACCCGGGCATTCAAGGATGTGACGAGACAGCTCCCCACGGAGTACCGGCGGGAGCACCGGGGCTGACCCCGGAGTGAGATAGACGACCGGTTCCGCCGGTCGCCGGAGAGGAGGAGCGGAAGATGGCAGCAGACAGCGGGACTCGGACACTGGTCCGGCCCAGAAGGCGGATCGCCTCCCTGGATGCCCTGCGGGGCCTGACGCTGGTGAGCATGATCGCCTATCACGCCTGCTGGGACTTGGTGTATCTGTTCCACGCGGACTGGGATTGGTACCGGGGCACCGGCGCGTACATCTGGCAGCAGAGCATCTGCTGGACCTTTATCCTCCTCTCCGGATTTTGCTTCAGCCTGGGGCGGCGGCCCCTCCGGAGGGGACTGACGGTGTTCGGCTGCGGCTGGGTGGTGACGCTGGTGACGGTGCTCTTCATGCCGGAGGAGCAGATCTGGTTCGGCGTGCTGACGCTGATCGGCTCCTGCATGCTGCTGATGGTCCCACTGGAAAAACTGCTGCGGCACGTACCTGTGGGGGTGGGCCTCGCCGCCAGCGCGGCCCTGTTCACCCTGCTGCGGAACGTGAACCAGGGGACGCTGGGATTTGAGGACTGGACGCTGGGAACGGTGCCGGAGGGACTTTACCGTAATCTGCTGACGGCGTACATAGGATTTCCGCCGCCGGACTTTTTCTCCACGGATTATTTCTCCCTGCTGCCCTGGCTGTTCCTGTTCCTGGCGGGGCATTTTCTCCGCCGCCTGCTGGCCGGGCCGATGGAGCGGCTGGATCCGGACGCGCTCCGGTGTCCGCCCCTGTGTGCCTTGGGCAGGCAGTCCCTGCCGGTATATATGCTCCACCAGCCGGTAGTCTATGGGGTGCTGCTGGGCGGGGCTGCCCTGCTGGGACGGTGATATGGGACAGAATTTAGATGATGTCCTATACCGCTCCTCCGGGTGGGGGAGCGGTTTTTCTTGACGGGCCTCTGGGAGCGTCATATAGTAAACAAATGAAGAATGCCGGAGGCGAACTCCGGCACGGGAGGTTTGACAGGCATCGCGGGAAAGGACAGGTCATGCTGGAGAAAGCGGGAAAAAACAGCGGAGACAACAGGCGGGACAACCGCGGATTGGTCCTGCGCATGGTTGCCACCGGCGCATGCCGGACCCGGCGGGATCTGGTGGTGAGAACGGGCTTGAGCAAAATGACCATCTCCAATATCGTGGGTGAGATGATCGACGGGGATGTCCTGCGAGAGAGCGAGGTGGTGTGCAGCGAGGAGCCGGGGCGGAACCCCGTGCGCCTCCGGCTCTCACCCGAAGCGCCGAAGGCAGCGGGCGTGGCGTTCCTCCCGGGCCGTTGTGAGAGTGTTCTGTGCGGGCTGGACCTCCGGGTATTCCGGCGGGCTGGCACGGACCTGCCGAAGGACGCTCCGGAGGCGGTGCGGCGGGAGACCGCTCTCAGGCTGTTGGACAAGATGCTGTCCGGGACGGCTGGTGTACGGGCCATCGGCTTGGCGGCGGACCTGCCCTGGCGGCCCGGCGGGGAGCAGATGTGTCCCTCGGAATCCGTGCGTCCGGCAGTCCGGGAGCGGTACGGCCTCCCGGTATTCCTGGAGGACACCTGCCAGAGCGCTCTGCTGGTGGAGAGCCTGTTCGGCAGGGCCCGGAACTGCCGGGACGTGCTGTTTGTCAGCCTGGGGGACCGGGTGGGCAGCGCGGTCCTCAGCGGCGGGCAACTGTGCAGGGGCCGGGGAGGACGGCCCCTGGGGCTGGGCCATGTCACCATCTGCGCCGGTGGCCGTCCCTGCCGGTGCGGCGGCCGTGGCTGCCTGGAGCTGTACGTTCGTTCGCCGGAGGTGCTGAAAAAACTGTATCATCGAACGGGACTGGAGGCTTCCTACGCCGATTTCTGCCGGATAACCGGCAGCGGGGAAGTAGACCGGGTGTTCCGGGAGACCGTGGACTTTCTGGCTGCAGGGATCGCCAGCGCCCTGAATCTGCTGAACAGCGAACTGGTGTTGCTGGGCGGCGACGGACTCTGCTGGACCGACCGGCACGTGGCGGATCTGGAATCCGCCATTGCCCGCCTGCGCCCAGCGGATGGGGGCGGCAGAGTCCTGGTGAGAAAGCCGCGCTTCCTGGGGGAGGGAGCGCTTCTGGGGGCGGCCTGCGGCGGGATCGCCCGGATCTTCTCGGGGGAGCTACCTCTTCCAACCGGGTGCTTCCCCGGGGCGGCTTGCCGCAATATCGGAAATCCCACAAAAAGTACATTTTTCTCCTATAAAAACATCAGCTAAACGATTGACATTGAACGCTGGAAATGGTTTAATAATCGATGCGAATGATTGCAAAACCACCTCAGACAAGGAGGACCACTGGTGGACCTTTACAGCGTTGGCGAGATGCTAGTTGACTTTTTGCCGGGCAGTGAGCCCGGAAGCTATATTCGAAACGCCGGGGGCGCCCCTGCAAATGTGGCCATCGCCGCCGCCCGGAACGGGTTGGAGGCGGCCATGTGCTGCTCTGTGGGGGATGACGACTTCGGGCGGTACCTGCTGGGCACCCTCCGGGAAAACAGGGTGCGCTGTATCCGGCGGGAGCCCTGCCGGGAGGCGGTCACCACCATGGCGTTTGTCTCTTTGACGGAGGAAGGGGAGCGGAGCTTCACCTTTGTCCGCAAGCCTGGAGCGGATATGTTCCTTCGGGAGGAGGACGTACGGGAGGCGGACATCCGGGACACGGTGATCGTCCACGCCGGGTCGTGTTCTCTCTCCGCCTCCCCGGCTGCAGAGGCCACGGCCAAGGCCCTGCACCTGGGGCGGGAGATGGGCAGGCTGGTGAGCTTTGATGTGAATTACCGGGACATGATGTGGAACGGCAGTCAGGAGGCCTGCGCCGCAAAGGTGCGGGAGATCCTGCCGGACGTGGATCTGCTGAAGATCTCAGAGGAGGAGGCCGATATGCTGGGGGGCGAGGCGGAGCTGCCCGCCCTTATGGAGCGGTACGGATTGACGCTGGTGGTGCTGACCCTGGGCGGTCAGGGTGCCAGAGGATATTTCCGGGGGCGGCGCCTCGCTGTCCCGGGTCGGCGGGCCCACTGCGCGGATGCAACCGGCGCCGGAGACGCCTTCTGGGGCGGAATGCTGTCTCAGATGCGATTCCGGGGTGTCACCCAGGCGGAGCAGCTGACGGAGCCGCTGGTGCAGGAGGCGCTGGAGTACGGCAACGTCAGCGGATGGCTCTGTGTTCAGGGCAGAGGGGCGATCCCCTCCCTGCCCACCCGGCAGGAGATCGAGCGGCATCTGGTGTAAATGCGGGATTTTTACCGAAAACCGGGAAAAATTTATTGACAAAAAGAAGACGGGCTTTTATAATAAAACGTGCAAGGGAGCTTCCGCGAGGAGGCTGAGATGAGGGGCCGGTCCCTCGACCTGACCTGATGTGGGTAATGCCAACGTAGGGACGCAGCACAAGCTATTCGTGCGGAGTCTCTTCCGCACGGAAGAGATAGGATTGGAGCGAAGGCGGGGTGTCCCAAAGGGGACCCCGCCTTTTTGCATGGGGGCGGACCGGCCATTGGATAGGAGGAATACGAATGAGAACGACACAGCGGCTGTACGAGGCCGCCCATCCCATCTGGGAGCAGTGCCATGACCATCCCTTTGTCCGGGGGATTGGAGACGGCAGTCTGGACCTGGAGAAGTTCCAGTGGTTCCTGCTGCAGGACTATCTGTACCTGTTCGACTACGCCCGGGTGTTCGCCTACGGTGTGGTGAAGGCCCGGGATCCCGGCCTGATGCGGACCTTCTCCGCCAATGTGGACGCGATTCTGGGCGGGGAGATGAAGGTCCACCGGGCCTACATGGCTCGGTTGGGCATCACGGAGGAGCAGGTGTTTTCTGTCCAGCCGGCCCTCTCCAATTTGTCCTATACCCACTACATGCTCTCCTGTGCCGCTGCGGGCGGGCCGGCGGAGATCATCGCCGCCATCCTCTCCTGCTCCTGGAGCTATGCGGAGATCGGCACGCGCTTGGCGGCCATCCCCGGCGCGGCGGACCACCCCTTCTACGGCGAGTGGATCCGCAGCTACGCGGGGGAGGACTACCAGAAAACCAACGACGCGCTGGTGGAGCTGATGGACACCCTGGCGGAGAGCTGCACGGAGGCGGAATACCAGCGGCTGGAGGAGATCTTCGTCAACTGCAGCCGGTATGAGCTGGGCTTCTGGGAGATGGCCTGGACGCTGGAGCGATGACCATGCTGGAATTTCAGAACGTCTCCTATCAGTACCCCAGCGAGGACTTCGATATCATCGACCACCTGAGCTTTGCCGTGGAACCCGGCTCCTTCCACTGCATCATCGGCATCAGCGGCTGCGGAAAGAGCACCATCTTCCGCATGACCAACGGACTCCTAAAGCCCAAGGCGGGGACCATTCTGGTGGAGGGGAAGTCCATTGTGGGACGCAAGCACTACTGCGGCTATATGCCCCAGAAGGACCTGCTGTTCCCCTGGCGAACCGTGGGAGAAAATGTGGCGCTGCCCTTGGAGATCCAGGGGGAGCTGACCCGTGCGGAGCGCCGGGACCGGGCGGAGGCGGCGCTGGCCGACGTGGGACTTGCCGGCTGCGGCAGCAAGATGCCGGACGAGCTCTCTGGCGGGATGCGGCAGCGGGCGGCCTTTGCCCGCACCATGCTGACGGGCTGCGACCTGCTGCTGCTGGACGAGCCCTTCTCCGCCCTGGACTTCCTCACCCGGATCTCCATGCAGGAGTGGCTGCTGGACCAGTGGCAGCGGCACAAGAGGACCATCCTCTTCATCACCCACGACGTGGAGGAGGCGCTGTTCCTCTCCTCCAGCGTGCTGGTGGTGGAGCGCACCCCCATCCGGGAGCTGGCGGAGATTCCGGTCCCCGCGTCCTTCCCGCGGGACCGCTCCTGCCTCAAACTGCCGGAGATGGTGGAGCTGAAGGAGCATCTCATCGACCTTCTGCGAAAGCAGGTGACCCCATGAAAAAGACCTGTAAAGCAAATCTACCTGCCATGATTTTTCTCTTCGCCCTGTTGATTCTCTGGCAGGCGGGGGCCATGGGATTAGACGCGGCCTATATCCTGCCGTCTCCCACCCAGATCCTGGCGAAGCTGTGGGAGCTGCGGGATGTCCTCTTCACCGTTCATCTGCCCGCCACCATGCTGGTGACGGCCATCGGCCTGGGGATCTCTCTGGTGCTGGGCCTGGCCCTGGCGGTGGTGATGGACGAGAGCGACCTGGTCCGCAAGATGATCTATCCCATCGTGGTGGTGTCCCAGACCATTCCCACCACCGCCATCGCACCGCTCTTTGTGCTGTGGTTCGGCTACGGCATCTGGAGCAAGGTGCTGGTGACAGTGCTCATCACCTTTTTCCCCATCACCATCACAGTGTACGACGGGCTCCGCTCCGCCAAGACGGAGATGGCGGAGCTGCTGGAGACTTACGGTGCCACGAAGAAGGACATCTTTTTGAAGATCAAGGTGCCCTGCGCCCTGCCATACTTCTTCTCCGCCGTCAAGATGGCGGTGCCCATGAGCATCATCGGCGCGGCCATCGGCGAGTGGTTGGGGGCCAAGAGCGGCCTGGGCTACTTCTCCCGCCGCATGATGACCCAGTTGGACGGCGCCGGGGTGTTCGCCCCTATTGTGCTGCTGTCCGCGGCGGCCATCCTGGCGGTGGCCATTGTGAACCTGCTGGAAAAGCGGTTCGTCCGCTGGAGGGGAGAGTCCTGAAACCTGCGGGGCGGGCCCCGCAGGAATCACCTGGATCCAGTTTATAAAGAAAGGAAGATTGATGATGAAACAGAAACTTGCGCTGTTGCTGACGGCGCTTCTGCTGCTCACCGGCTGCTCCTCCGGCGGAAGCGGGGACACGGCGGACGGGCAGGACGACGGAGAGCTGGAGACCATCGACGTGGTGCTGGACTGGTATCCCAACGCCGTCCATGCTTTCCTCTACGAGGCGGAGGAGAAGGGCTACTTTGCGGAGGAGGGCCTGCAGGTGAATATCCTGTTCCCCTCTAACGCCAGCGATCCCCTGACCATGACGGCGGCGGGCCGGGCGGATATCGGCTTCTACTATCAGGAGGACACCATCATCGCCAAGGCCAATGAGGACGTGCCGGTGAAGGTGCTGGGAGCTGTGGTCCAGCAGCCCATCAGCATCGTCTGTGCCCTGGCGGAGAAAAACATCAAGACCCCGGAGGACCTGATCGGCAAGACCATCGGCTACTCCGGCACCCGCTTCGGCGAGGTGGCGGTGGGCCAGATGTTGGAGACTGTGGGCGCCACGCTGGATGACGTGGAGTTGATCGACGTGGGCTTTGACCTGATGAGCGCCATGACCACCGGAAATGTGGACGCCACCTTCGGCTGCTTCATCAACCACGAGGTTCCTGCGCTGGAGGAGGAGGGCTTCGCCGTGGACTACATGGAGGTCATGGACTACGGCGTACCCAACTACTACGCGCTGATGCTGGTGACCGGCGAGGACCAGCTGGAGGCCAACCGGGACAAGTACACTCGGTTCCTGCGGGCCTGTCAGAAGGGCTTTGCCGATATGCAGGCGGACCCGGAGGAGGCGTTGGGGCTCCTGTTGGCCAACCAGGACGA
The DNA here is from genome assembly GCA_019410105.1 of Clostridiales bacterium. The sequence continues at coordinate 7,262 of DXTB01000045.1, forward strand.
GGAGAACTTCCCCTTGACGGAGTCCGTGGAACGGCGAAGCTTTGATGTGCTGCTGCCCATCATGGAGACGGCCGACGCGCCCTTCCTGTCCCAGGACGTGTCCGTGTGGGAGGAGAACATCGACTGGCTCCAGAAGGTGGGCATGATCGACGCCGCCTTCGATCCGGCGGAGGTCATGGTGGACCTGCTGGCGGAGTGAGGCACGGCCGATGGAGGATGCCAAGAGACAGACACTGGCCCGGATCGTCCGGGCCGGGGCGGAGGAGATGCTGCCCCGCCAGCTGGCGCTGCTGGAACAGATCTGCGCCATCGACAGCGGCACCGGCAATGAGGCGGGCAACGCCGCCGTGACCGGGCTGCTGGAGCCGGTGCTCTCCGAGCTGGGGGCCCGGACAGAGCGGGTGAGGGAGCCTGGTCTGGGGACCCATCTGGTGGCCCGGGTGCGGCCGGAACAGCCCCGGGGAAAGGTGCTGCTGGCCGCCCACCTGGACACGGTGTTCGGCCCCGGCTTTGCGGAAAAGCACCCCTTTCATATTGAAGGGGAGTGGGCCCACGGCCTGGGGGCCGGGGACTGCAAGAGCGGCGTCCTTATCTCCCTGTTCGGGGCGCTGATTTTGAAAAAGGCGGGCCTGCTGCCCCCCTGGGAGCTGACGTACCTTTTCACCTGTGACGAGGAGACCGGCTCCCG
>DXTB01000046.1 GCA_019410105.1 Clostridiales bacterium
CCCGTATTGGGGTCCATGGCGATGCAGAAGCCGCCGTCCTGCACCTCGAACTGCTCGATGCCCTTCTTCAGGATGCTCTCACAGTAGGACTGGATGGCACTGTCCAGGGTCAGGGTCAGATTGTCGCCGTCAGTGGCGTCGTAGTAGTCCTCATAGCGGTAGAGCATCTGTGTGCCGTCGCCGTTTTTGGCGGTGACGATCCGCCCCGTCTCGCCCGAGAGAGCCTCGTCGTACTGAGCCTCAACTCCATAGGCGCCCCGTCCTTCGCTGTAATTCACCCAGCCGATCACCTGGGCCGCCAGGCTGTTCTTGGGATAGTAGCGCTTGGTGGTGGGCGGGGTGTAAATGCCGGTGATATGGTTTTCGTTGATGAAGGAGATCACCGCGTCCCGCTCGTCGTCCTCCACCCGCGACTTGATAATCTCATACATGGAGTAGGTCTTGGTCAGGCGCTTGAGAATGTCCTCCTCCTCCAGATCGAGGATCTGGGCCAGGTTGGAGGCAATGAACTCGTTGGTGGGCTCCGGGTAGTCCAGTGTCTTCCCATTCTCTGCTGCGTTCGCCGCCTTCTCTCGATACGCCTCCTGGCAGGCCAGGATCTCTTTGGGGGAGAGCTGGATGTTGTAGACCGTGGCGCTCATGGCCAGAGTCTCCCCGCTTCGGTCGTAGATGGTGCCCCGGTTGGCCTCCACCGTGCTGTCGGCGGTCTGCTGCTCCACCGCCATTCCCTGGTATTTGTCGTAGTCGCGGATCTGGATCTGCCAGAGCCGGACCAGCAGCGGCACGAACGCCGCCACGCCGAACAGTGTCAGCAGGAACAGGGTGCGCACCAAAATGGTGCGGTTCGCCCGCCGGTCCGGCTGCTGCTGGACCATACGCTTTCTCTTTCTGTCTGCCATGGCTGGCTCACCTCACTCAAGAAATCTCGTCTGCCGCTCTCCCGCGGGATTGGGTGATATATCGCAGGAGGGCGTAAGAAAATTGCTTTTCTTACGCCCTCTCTGCTCGTTCTCTTCAAGGGCCGCCCGGGGCAGCCCGTCTGTTTCTCTGGGGTCTGCAGATCACTATATGGCCGTACTCACTGGAAATATGCCACAATCTCGGAGGCAATGGACTTTACACTCTCAAACATGCCGTCCAGTCCAGCGGCCGCCTCGTCCTGGTTGAAAAAGGTCACGGTGTCCGGCTCGGACAGGTCCACATACACCACCTGCCCGTTCTGCGGCCGAACCATGGCACCACTGGCTGTCATGGTCTCCTCAATGCTGCTCAGATCATAAGACAGCTCATATGCGGTGCGCAGCTTGGCCTCCTCCGACTGGAGAGCAGTCATCTCACTGCGCAGCTCCACCACCTGCTGGGAGATGGTGGTCAACTGCACATAGCTGAACAGCAGCAGCACGGCAAACACGCCCACCGCCAGAAATCCCACCACAGCGAAGGGGGAAACCAGTCCCGCCTCCCGTACCCGCACCCGGGGCCGGACCACCGCCCGCTCCCGCGGCCGCACCATGGGCCTGGGCCGAAGAACCTCCTCCCGCTGGAGCTGCCGCGCCGCGGAGCCATCATACGCGTCATAGGGTACGCGGCTGTAATTCGTGTATCTGCTTCTGCGCTTGACGGCAGTTGCCATGAGTCCGTCCACTCCAATCTCTTTGGTAAATTCGGTGCTTCTACAGTTTTTCCGCTACCCGGAGCTTGGCGCTGCGGGCCCGGGGGTTCTCCTCCAGCTCTGCCGCGCCGGAGACAATGGGCTTTTTGTTGACCAGCTTCACCTGGGGCTTCTTCCCGCACACACAGACGGGAAAATCCGGCGGACAGGTACACCCCTTGGCGAAAGCCGCCAGGGCATTTTTCACGATACGGTCCTCCAGCGAGTGGAAGGAGATCACCGCCAGCCGCCCACCGGGGTTCAGCCGGGGCACCGCCTCCCACACCATCCGGTCCACCGAGCCCAGCTCGTCGTTGACGGCGATGCGGATGGCCTGGAAGGTCCGCTTGGCCGGGTGCTGTTTCTCCCGCAGGGCCGCAGGGGGCATGGCCCCCTTGACGACCTCCACCAGCTCCAGCGTGGTCTCAATGGGGCGCTTGTCCCTGGCCCGGACGATGGCTCCCGCGACGGCGGGGGCGTACCGCTCCTCCCCATATTGCCAGAGGATGCGCCGCAGCTCCTCCTGGGGCCACTCGTTGACCACCGCCCGGGCCGTCAGGGTGTCGGTCTGATCCATGCGCATATCCAGGGGGGCGTCCGTCCTGTAGGAAAAGCCCCGGGATGCGTCGTCCAACTGGGGGGAGGACACCCCCAGATCAAAGAGCATGCCGTCCACCCCGTCCAGGCCCAGCCCGTCCAGGATGGCGTCCAGCGCACAGAAATTGCTGTGTACCAGGGTGACCCGCTCCCGCCACGGCGCCAGCCGCTCCTCCGCCGCGTCCAGAGCCGCCTGATCCCGGTCCACGCAGATGAGCCGCCCGGTGGTCAGCCGCCGGACAATCTCCCGGCTGTGGCCCGCCCGGCCCAGAGTGCCGTCCAGATACACGCCCTCCGGCCGGATGGCCAGGGCCTCAATGCACTCGTCCAGCAGCACCGGCTTGTGGGAAAATACCTGCTCACTCATATCAGAATCCAAGCGCCTCCATACAGGCCGACATCTTCTCCGGCGTCATCTCTTCCTCCTCCTGGGCCTGCCATGCGTCCGCGCTCCAGATCTCCGCCCGGTCGTTGACACCCAGGATCACCACGTCCTTGTCCAGACCGGCATACCTGCGCAGCTTCTGGGGAATGACGATACGGCCCTGGCTGTCCAGTTCACACTTGGCCGCGTTGGCGAATAGGGGGCGCATGGCCTTGGATTGACTCATAGGCAGGGAGGAAAATTTTTCTGTAAACCGGTCCCAGGTAGACTGGGGATAGATGGCCAGGCAGGCGTCTACACCCATCGCCAGATAGAAGGTGACGCCCAGCTCCTCCCGGAGCTTTGCGGGAATGAACAGACGGCCCTTGGCATCAATGCTGTGCTCATAGGTGCCGGTCATGCTGCTCACTTCCCCCCACTTTACTGCTTAAGAGCGGTGATTTGCTCCACTTCGCCCCACTTTCTTCTCTAGTATAAATGTTCTGTTACAGAATTGCAACAGTTTTTTCTTCTTTTTTAACGGGAAAAATGCCGATTTTTCCACTGAAACCCCTGCTTTTCAGCACTAAAAACATATGTTCGATTGCATTTCGTTACAAATGGTATCAAAAAACCGCCATCCCTTGCGGTTTGGCGGCAAAAAAGTCCTATATTTTGCGGTATTACGTAAACAAAAAAACGGTGCAGTCCCGCCGCGCACGCGGTTCGGGATTCGGGTATATTCCCCCAAAAACGCCACCTCTTTTGTAAAGCATTTAATAGTATTCATGGAAAATACAGGTATACTTTTAACCACAACAGATATCTGTTTCACAAAATTGAACACATCCGTGCTGAAAAGGGGGTACCTATGGATCAAACACAAGCCGCACCGGAAACGCACATCACCTACTACGGCGGAAAGTGGGTGGCCTTCGCGCCCATCCTGCTGGCCATCGTGGGGCTAATTTACATCGCGGTCAAGCAGGCGGACGTACCGGAATACTGGGTGGTCTTTCTCCTCCCCATGATCGTCTGCCTGTTCCTGGCCAAGGACAAGACGGCCTACTGCGAGGCCATCATCGAGGGCGCCACCAACAAGGTGGGGGGCATCCTGATCATGGCGGTCCTGCTGGCCGGAATCTGCGGGCAGCTCATTGAGACCAGCGGCCTGGTGGACACCCTGGCCCACTATCTCATTGAGCTCAACTTCCTGGGCAACAAGTTCGTGGCCGCCTCTTTTCTGCTCACCTGCCTGATCGCCTTCTCCACCGGGACCTCGGTGGGCACCATCTTCGTGGTCGGCCCCATTCTTTACCCCATCGGCTATCTGGTCGGGGCCACGCCGGCGCTGATGATCGGCGCCATCGTATCGGGAGCGGCCTTCGGCGACAACGTCTCCCCGGTATCGGACACTCTGATTGCGGCCTCCTCCTCTCAGAAGGTGGACCTGGGCGGCGTTTCCCGCAGCCGCCTGAAATATGTCCTGCCGGCCGCGGCGTTGACGCTGATCCTCTATCTGGCGCTTGGCTCCCGCGGTGAGGCCGCGGATCTCTCCGCCGTCCAGAGCGCCGCGGTCCGGCCTACGGCCCTGCTGTTCCTGCTGGTGCCCGTGGTGGTGGTGGTCTTCTGCCTGCTCCAGCGCCACTTGCTGGAGGCGCTGAGCTATGGCATCGTCACCGGCGTACTCCTGGGACTGGTCACCGGCACCATCACCTTCAGCGACATCATCTCCGTCCCGGAACCCCTGAGCGCAGGCGGCCTCATCATGGAGGGCATCGAGGGCGCGGTCCCCACCATCCTGCTGGTTATGCTGCTGTTCGCCCAGATCCACCTGCTGGAAAAGGGCGGCTGCATTGATATGATGATCCAGTCCATGGACCGCTTCATTGTCGGTCCCCGCTCCGCCGAGGGCGCCATCGTCGCCATCTGTATCCTGCTCAACGTGGCCACCGGCCTGAACACCGCGGCCATCGTGGGCACCGGCCCCCTGGCCAAGCGGCTGGGGGAGGAGTATCAGCTCCACGGCTACCGCACAGCCAACCTCCTCATCTGCTCCGGCGGCACCCTCAACTACCTGATGCCCTATATGGTGCCGGTGGTGTGCGCCGCCATGATGACAGCCGTCGACCTGCCCGGCGCGGTTCCCGTCTCCACACTGGAGATCGTCACCCACCAGTTCTATCCCATTCTTTTGCTGGTTATGACTATCTTCGCCATCGTCTCCGGCTACGGGCGCACCCTCCTGCCAGACAGCCGCGCCTTCCGGGAGAGCGAAAGGGCTGTGCGCTACTGACCCTCTCCCCGCGCCAGCCGCTCCAAGGCGGGAAGGGCCCGCAGGATATAGCGGCCCTCCCGTTTGAGGAGTATCCCCTCCTCCTCCATGCGCTTCATCACCTTGTTGGTGGTGATGCGGCTTGTATTGATGATACCGGCCACATCCTGGTGGGTAAAGCGGATGGAGATGCGCACCCCCTCCGGGCAGGGCCGCCCATACTGGGCCGCCAGATTGAGGAGGGTCCGGGCAATGCGCCGCTCCGCCTGATCAAAGGAGAGCTCCCGCACCTGACCGAGCAGCACCGTGTTTTTCCGAAAGCAGAGCTCCAGGAACCGCTGATTCAGCGCCCAGTCCTCCCGCAGCGCCCCCAGCATGGCCAGCCGGGGGACGGCATAGGCCCAGGTGTCCACAATCGCCAGGGCCGCCGACGCGTGGGGCTGCCGCTGCAGACAGGCGCTCTCCCCGCACAGGGCGCCCCGCTCCGCGATGTAGAGCTGTTTCTCGTGGCCGTCCGCCCGTGAGGTAGAGATGCAGGCCCGCCCCCGCTGAATGATGTAAAAATGCTCCGCCGGCTGCCCCTGAGTGTAGAGAAAGGTCTTTTTTCGGAACAGGCGCGGCGTTCTCCCCTCGGTCAGCGGGCGCCATGCCGCCGGCTCGACGCTGATCCAGGGTGAGGCATCCGTCAGAATACCGGTCTCTGTCATAATCTGTTTTCCCAACTCCATAATTGGTAATTTTTTACCATTATAGCGTTTGATCTCAAAAAGTCAGTCGATTGGAGGGATGTTGCTTCACCAGTGAAGGAAAACCAGAGGAATACAACCCAGCCATCACCCACAAAAATATAGGAGGTAGTACTTATGTCCGTCGATTTTGAAGCGATCCGCAAGCAGGAGTGGCCCGTTCTGGAGCAGATGGTCTTTCTCGACGCGGCCTGCGTCAGCTTCGCCCCCCAGCGCACGGTGCGGGCGGTGAAGGCCTTCGCAGACATGACCGCCACCCAGGAGGAGGAGAACTCCAGCGCCCACCACATCGCCATGGACTCCCTGCGCGGCAAGGCATACGACGAAGCCGCCAAGCTGCTCAACGCCGACCCGGATGAGATCGCCCTGGTGGAGAGCACCTCCCACGGGCTGAACATCGCCGCCCGCGGCATTGAGCTGGCCGACGGCGACAACATCATCACCACCAATCTGGAGTTCATTCAGGTGGCCCTGCCCTGGTGTGTGATGCGCCGGGAGAAGAAGATCGAGATCCGGGTATGCAAGACCAAGGACAACCGCTTCACGGTGGACGACTTCGCCGCCCTGGCCGATGAGAGGACCCGCATCATCGTCATGTCCACCCTGGAGTGGTGCAACGGCTGGGCCAGCGACATGAAGGCCATCGGTGATTTCTGCCAGGAAAAGGGGATCTTCCTGGTGGTGGATGCGGTGCAGCAGTTGGGCGTCACCAAGATTGACACCAAGCAGTGCCACTTTGATCTGCTGGTGGCCGGCGGCCACAAGTGGCTGAACAGCCCCTACGGCACCGGCGTGCTCTATGTCAACAAGAACTCCCTGTCCAAGATCAAGCAGAGCTATGCCGGCTACCTGAACACCACCGTTCCCGAAGGCGGCTGGGGCGCCTACTGGGAGAATCCCGCCGCTCCCTCCGTCCACGACTGGACCTTCCCGGAGACCGCCCGCAAGTACGAAATCGGCGGCACCTCCAACTACACCGGTGCCATTGCCCTGGGGGAGAGCCTGGGCCTGGTCAACGAGATCGGCATTGAGAACATCCAGGAACACATCTGGGCGCTCAGCGCCTACTGCATGGATCAATTGGAGGCCATCGGCGCCACCATCATCACCCACCGCGACCCGGGCCGGCGGGGCGGCATCGTCATTGCCCGCCTCTATGACGATCTGGATGTGGACCGCTGGGTACTCAAGCAGCTCCACGCCCGCAAGATTTTTATTGCCCAGCGCTTCACCGACTACGTGGGCGGCTTCCGCATCTCCTGCCAGTACTTCAACAACCACGCCGACATCGACGCCATGGCAGCGGCCATGAAGGAGCTCATCCAGGAGATCGGACGCGCCCCCGACTACAAAGCCCCCTGAGCCCTCTCCCACAGCAAAGCAGAGCCCGCCGGCGGAAGTTCCGCCGGCGGGCTCTCTGCCTGTCGAAAAGTTCTCGACAGGCAGAGAGCCTTTTTGAACCCTCGAAAAAGGTTCAAAAAGGCGTTTGATCGAACGCGAAAGGGAACCCTGACGGTTCCCTTTCACACTATTCCTCCCTCCGAAGCCTTCGGCAGGAAGGTTTATCGATCATCTCAAAGCCCGCCGGCGGAAGTTCCGCCGGCGGGCTCTCTGTTTGGTGTTTGGTTTTATTCCGCCTCCACGTCGTAGGGCTGGCGGCCAGCCGGGGCGCCGCCTCCTGCCAAGGCACGGAACCGGGCCCGCGACTTCTTGATCTCGTCGTAGGCCTCGGCCACCGCCTCCTCGGTGCGGCGCAGGGC
>DXTB01000047.1 GCA_019410105.1 Clostridiales bacterium
CATCTGAAACACATTCTCGAAACCAAGCGCAGGGGGCAATGCGATACACACCACCACAGCCGCTACTATGACAACGCGTCGAAAAAAGTGGCGTTTTGGCCTTCTTTGGGGCCGGTACTCTGTCTGAGAGGGGGCTGGTTCTGATGGGGCTGTTCCGGGGTTCTCTGCCGGGTAGAGGGACAGGTCCTCCCCCTCCGGGGTATTATAGTACTGCTGAAACTCCTCCCATGCCTGCTCGGGGTCGGGTAGAAGCCCTGTCGGATGTCTCTCTTCTCTCTCTAAGACCACCTCCACAATTGCGTCTATATAAGCTTTGTCCTCGGGCGTTTCTGCGGGCGCCGGCGCAGCGGCCAGCAGCTCCAGCAGCTTTTGGGTGCTCAGGCGGCTTAGATAGGCGTAGTTCTGATTTTTGCTCGGGCTTGCCATTCGATTGCGCCCCCTTCAATAATTTATATGTAGACAGCATCCTGTTTTTGGACAGGTCTCAAAAAAATCGCTCCGGGTGCTCCTCTATGGCGCGGCGGAGCTTTTTCTGCGTCCGCTCCACGCGCTTGTAACAGGCCCATAGGGAAATGCCAGCCGCCTTCGCCGCATCCACATAGGCCCAACCATCCAGGGTCACTCTTCGGAACAGGGTAAAATCCTCCTCGGAGACGACATCCAGACACAACTGCACCAATTCGCGGTCGCTGTCGTCCCATTCTGACGGTTCGCTCTCCGGCAGAAGCACTTCCAGCGGAAGAAAGGTCCGTTTCTGGCGGGCCTGCTCCCGCAGCATGTTCTTCGCCACCAGCCCCGCCGTTTTCCGCAGCCATCCGGCGGGATTTGGGCTGCTCATCATCTCCTCCGGCTTCTGGCACGCAATCCGCGCCGCTTCCTGAATGGCAACCTGTGCCGAGGGCATGTCCTTTAATATGGGGTAGAGCTCGAGGAGCATCCGCTTAAAATTCGCGTGGTAGATTTCCTCCAGGAATTTCCCCTGTTCCTCATTCATGTATCATTCCCCCCTCGCCTGTTCTCTCTCTCTTTATTTTATCACAGGTGCTCCGGCTTTTCTTCCCTGCATTTTACCGGCTGTCTGGCAGGCCCTGAAAAAACTCCTCATAAGAAACGCCGTAAATCTGCTTCAAAGCGATCAGGACGCTGACCCGGATACTGTAGCGGCCCAGTTCCATCTGGGAGATGATTTCCCGGCTGACAGGGAGGCCCATGACCTGGAGCTTTACCGCGACCTGCTCCTGGGACAGTCCGGCCTGCTTGCGCAGGCGATGCAGGTTTTTGCCAATTGAGATATCCTGCTTAATTTTCTCTGACATGAAGACCTCCTTAAAATCAAGCCTGGAACCTATGGATTCCGTTTGATTTTACCTTGGTATTTGCGCCAGATACGGAATGTATTCATTCCAAACGGCTGTCAAAGAAAAAAAGTATCCTATTCCGTGGATATTGTCGACTTCCTTGGAAATTAACCCCACAAAAAAGCAGATTCCTCTCCCATCTTTCAATCATTTGTCCAATTTCCCTCTTTTGCGTACATATAGTTTTTGGAAAGCCTATCGGAGGTCAAGCAGCGGATGCGCTCCATCCACCAGAGGGTCGCTTGCGGCTCGGTCCACACCAGTCATGGACGCTCCCTTACATCTACTTTTTGAAAAAAGGAGTCTGTCCTATGACAAATTTCACCCTGTCACCTACTTTTGACGCGGCAAATGCCTCTCAAAAGGCAGAGCTGCTCCTGCGCCGGCTGGGCGTGCGCAGAAACCTGGTCGGATTTGACTACACCGTATACATGTCTGTGCAGGTGGCGGCCAATCCCAGCTCCCTCCAGTTGATCACCAAGCGTCTCTACCGGGAAACCGCCAAGCAGTTCCATACCACCTCAATCGCGGTGGAGCGCGCTGTCCGCACCGTAATCGGGGACTGCTGGAAACTTGAGGACCACAGCCTTCTGGATACCCTGGCCGGACGGCACCTGACCCGCAGTCCCTCCAACAGCGTATTCATTGACCTGGTGGCCGGATACCTCCGGTATCCGCTGAGCTGACTGTACCACTGGTGTTGATGTCGGCCGCACGTCCGGCACTCCGGGCCTCCCTCCGAGAAGCTGGCTTTTCCCGCTCTGACACCGCAGTGAGGGTGGCGTCTCCGTCCGGGCCGTCCCGGCCCCCGGAGACATCCCCCTCCGCGCTTGCAATAGCCGCGGCGCGATACATAGGAGCGGGAGATGCCGCACTGGGCCGCGATCTCCCGCTGGGTCAGGGGCGGGCGGGCATTCAGGCCGTACCGGAGGGTGATGATCATGGCCTCCCGCTCGTCCAGGCATCGCTTGACGCACCGGCGCACCTTGGCGCAGGAGTCACGGGCATCCAGCTCCTCCAGCATATTGTCGTCCACGCTGATGGTGTCCATCAGCGACAGGGAGTTGCCGTCCCCATCCCCGTCAATGGAATCCGACAGGGAGACCTCCCCCTGCAGCTTCCGCTGGGCGCGGAAGTGCATCAGGATCTCGTTTTCGATACAGCGGGAGGCATAGGTGGCCAGGCGCACGTTCTTGTCCGGCTTGAAGGTACTGATCCCCTTGATCAGTCCGATGGTGCCGATGGAGATCAGATCGTCCTGATCCCCGTTGGGTGTATAGTACTTTTTCATGATGTGCGCCACCAGGCGCAGGTTGTGCTCGATGAGGATGTTCCGGGCCTCCAGATCACCCTGCGCCATCCGCTCCAGGTACATCCGCTCCTCCTCCGCTTTCAGCGGACGGGGGAAGGAGCCGCTTCCCCCGCCGGAGAGGCGCAGGGTGAAGAACAGGCTGTTGAGCATCAGCAAAATCCACGCAGTGAACATTTGTCACACCTCCATAGTTCCACTCTATTCCGCCCGCGTCTGTCCCTATGTCAACGATCCTGTTCCATGCGGGCTTCCCCTGCGGAACGTGAACGAAATTGACGGTTTTTCCCCCATTGCTTTTAGTAGAACTGCTAAATTTTTAAAAATCGCTCCCTCTATATTTACGAACCGCTGCCAGAAGGCTATAATTTATCGTGGTCGGAAATGAGCAAAATTTTTCGAAAATTTGACCGCGGAGTCAGATTTGGGGGAGCATTGTGGATATTGCGAATATAGTCGCCATGTTTGGCGCCATCGCCACGTTCCTGTTTGGTATGTCCACCATGACGGACGGCCTGGAGAAGCTCTCCAGCGGCCGGCTGGAGCATATCCTGGAGCGTCTTACCAGCAACGTATTCAAGGGGGTCCTTCTGGGGGCCGTCGTCACCGGGCTGATCCAGAGCTCCGCCGCCACCACCGTCATGTGCGTCGGTTTCGTCAACGCGGGCATCATGAAGCTGGAGCAGACGGTGGGCATCATCATGGGCGCCAATATCGGCACCACCGTCACCGCGCAGTTGCTGCGCCTGGGTGATATCGACGCGGACAACATCGTGATGATGTTCCTGCAGCCCTCCTTCCTGGGGCCCATTCTGGCGGTTGTGGGCATCATCTTCTACATGTTCATCAAGGGCGGGCACAAGCGCATTGTGGGCCAGATCGTGCTGGGCCTGGGCCTGCTGTTCATCGGCATGAACACCATGTCCTCCGCCGTGGAGCCACTGAAGGATCTGCCGGAGTTCCAGTCGGTGTTTACCGCCTTCTCCAATCCCCTTCTGGGCGTAGCCGTGGGAGCGGCGGTCACCGCCCTGCTCCAGAGCTCCTCCGCCTCTATGGGCATACTCCAGGCCATCAGCACCACCGGCGTGGTTTCCTTCAACATCGCCATGCCGCTGATTATGGGCCAGAACATCGGCACCTGCATCACCGCGCTCATCTCGTCGGTGGGCGCTTCCAAAAATGCCAAGCGGACCGCCATGATTCACCTCTTTTTCAACATCATCGGCTCGGTCTTTTTTCTGGTGGTTCTGTACGCGGGCAACGCCCTGTTCCGCTTTCCGTTCTGGGAAAACACCATGGACATGGGCTCTATCGCCAACCTCCACCTGGCGTTCAACATCGCCTGTACTGCCCTGCTTCTTCCCTTCCACCGCCAGCTCGTCAAGCTGGTCAAGGCGGTGGTGCCCGGCGACGCGGAGGAGCGGGAGCTGTCCGTGCTGGACGACCGTTTCCTGTCCTCCCCCTCCCTGGCGCTGGAGCGGGCCCACGATGCGGTGGTGCAGATGAGCGAGTTCGCCCGGGACAACTACCGGCTGGCTGTGGAGCTCATCTGGAAATTTGACGCCAAGAAGCTGGAGCGGCTCAACGAAACCGAGGTGGCGCTGGACAAGCTGGAGGGTCTGCTGGACAACTATCTGGTCAAGCTCACCGACCGGGCGCTGACCGCCGAGGAGAGCACCCGGGTGTCCGAGCTGCTGCACACCCTGTCCGACTTTGAGCGCATCGGCGATTACGCCGTCAACGTCTCGGAGAGTGCGGTCGTCCTCCACGACCGGAACATTACCTTCTCCCCCCAGGCCCGGGCCGAGCTTGAGAGGCTCACCGCGGCGGTGGGAGAGACGCTGGACAAGACGGTAGCCTGCTACCAGAGCCGCCAGCGCACCCTGGCTGTCCAGGTGGAGCCGCTGGAGGAGGTTGTAGATCTGATCGCCGCCACCCTGAAAAACCGCCATGTGGAGCGCCTTAAGGCCGGTGAGTGCACCATCGAGCTGGGCACCCAGTTCCTGGAGCTGCTGATCAATCTGGAGCGCATGTCCGACCACTGTTCCAACGTGGCTCTGCACATCCTGCGCCAGACCTCCTCGCCCGACGACAAGGTGCGCATCGACTCCCACGCCTATATGCACGAGCTGCATCACGGCGGTTTCAACCAGGAGTTTGACGACCTCTTTCAGGAGTACCGGACAAAATACTTCCAGCCCATTGCCGGGGACCCGGAGCGCGTTTGATAAAAAAGTACCCCCTGCCGCATGCGGCAGGGGGTACTTTTTGCTATTCATAAGCATAGCAAAGTTGGCCATGCGCCGCTTACCGCGGCACGGCCATGCGATTACGGGACGGCCCGCATGCGCAAACACTTCATGCACCTGAGCTTTTGCATTTTTTCGTGGTGCGCCCTGTTGGAGTGTTATACGCCTTCACCGGTCACGTCGCAGAACTCCGGCTCCTCCCCCAGCGCGAACTGGAGGGGGCGGTCTCCCTTCAGCAGGCGTGAGAGCTCCACATAGCGCACCCGGCTGTTCCGGTAAGTGAGCCAGTAGAAGCGCATGGACTCGGCGCAGAGGACGGAGGAATACACCGTGTAGTCATAGGGCACCACGCCCCGGTCGTGGGGGGTGATCTCCCCCGGCCCGGTGAGCTCCACCGCACCCAGAGGAAAGGCGGCGCTGTGGAGCAGGCGGAACAGAAGGGACACCCCCTCCGCTTCGTCCCCGCCCTTGACCGCGTGCTCCCGGAGGAAGGCCAGCCGCACGAAGCGGGAGGGGGACGACCAGTCCCCGGGCAGGCCGGCCGCCCCGCTGCCGGAAAAGCAGGGCTCCAGCCGCTCCCCGCCCCAGGCCAGCTCTCCGTAATCCAGGGGCCGGAGTTGGGGATAGTTCAACAGATTGGTACGGTGCCACGGGTAGCCGGGGCTGTTGGTCATCACTCCAACCGTGTTCCGGTAGATGTGCAGCCCGTCCCGGTCGGACTCCACCACGATGCTCTCCCCGGTGCGGTCGGAAAACATCCAGTGGATGGGCGGCACGGTTCCCAGCATGGGGATGGCCACCAGCGACACCCGCTCCTCCAGTGCGCGGGCCACCTCCTCCACCGAGGCACAGGTGGCCAGGCACCAGGTCACCAGGAAGGGCGGCTGGAGGGGCAGGGTGCCGGGCCGCGCCTCCGGGGCAAAGTGGGCAAACGTGCGGTAGTAGAGCTGGCCGCCCATCAGGCCCTTCTCGTTGAGGCCCTCATACAGGGCCGGGGTGGAACGCAGCACCAGGGAGCCGATGCCCACCGCAGCGTAGGCCGCCGTACAGCGGGTGGACGGCTCCAGATTGCCCTCCAGCTCGGTACCGCAGGCGTAGAACACCTGTCCCCGTGGTACAAAGGTCACCTTGCTGTCCGCCGCAATGCGGTTGAAATCGAAGTTGCGCCCCCACAGGTGTCCGCCGTCCGCCGTCTCCCACGCCACCGCGCTGCACCCGGCGGACAGGTCGCCCAGCAGCGCCCGCGCCCGGCTCTCGTTAGAATCCATCTGTTACGCCTCCTTCTGGAACCTATGTGCTTATGGTATACGGTCTGTCACTGATTATACACCTTTTTCCCCTTTCCCGCCACCAGCAAAAGGAGCACCCCGGCAGCCAGAAGCAGCCCTTGGACGGCCCAGGCCGCCGCCGGGAGGGAGAAAGCCGGGTCCAGCATCCCCAGAGTCAGGGGATAGGACGTGCACAGGCCGCCGTTCCACAGCCCCAGGGCCTCCGGCAGAGGCAGGGCCGCCAGGGCAAAGGGGAGGAGCATCCACACATAGAGCAGCCAGGGCCGCAGGCGGCCCAGCAGCCAGCCGCTGCCCAGGGCGAACACCAGAGGGGGCGCCAGGATCACCAGGGCAGGCAGGGCCAGGGAGCCCCAGTCCGTCCAGCCGAACAGGCGGGCATAGAGCAGGGCGGCCAGGGCCAGCGCCTCCAGGCAGAGCAGAGCCACCCCCACCAGGGCGGCAGCGCAGCGGGCCAGGGCGT
>DXTB01000048.1 GCA_019410105.1 Clostridiales bacterium
ATGCTGCGGGACATTGAGGCCGGACGGGTGAACATGGTGATTACCAAGGATCTGTCCCGGCTGGGGCGCGACTACATCATGACCGGCCACTATATGGAGCGCTATTTCCCGGAACACCGTGTGCGGTACATCTCCCTGTTGGACGGCATCGACACCGGTGTGGACTCCAGCGCCAACGAGATCACGCCGTTCCGGGCCATTATGAACGACATGTACGCAAAGGACATCTCCAAAAAGATCTCCAGCGTCAAGCGGGACAAACAGCGAAAAGGGCTGTTTATCGGCGGCAAGCCGGTATATGGCTATCAGATGCACCCTGCGGAAAAGAACAAAATTGTGGTGGACGAGGGGGCCGCGCCGGTGGTACGACGTATTTTCCGGCTGGCGCTGGAGGGCCTGAGCTGCCGCCAGATCGCCGCGCAGCTCAACGCTGAGGGCATCCCATCTCCGGGGTGCTACGCGGGCCTGTATCCCTCCGGTACCGGACAGTGGAGCGGTGAGCGCATCTCTGAGATGCTGCAAAACGAAACCTATATTGGGAATATGGTACAGGGGCGCCGACGGAAGGTCAGTTACAAGAGCAAAAAGTGCATTCGGCAGCTACCGGAGGACTGGGTGGTGGTGGAGGGGACCCATGAGCCGCTGGTGACGCCGGAGACCTTTGAACGGGTGGGGCGTCTGTTGGCCAGCCGGCGGCACACCCGCAGCCGAACCTATGAGTTTCCGCTGAAAGGGCTGCTTTTCTGTCACGAGTGCGGGCACCCGCTGGCGGTGCTCAACCGGAAAAACAGCCGGGGGGAGGATGTGCGGTATCTGGTTTGCCGCACCTACCAGCGGTTCACAAAGACAGGGGGCTGCACCTGCCACTCCATTCAGGAGCAGACCGTCACTCGTGCCGTGGTAGCCAAGCTGCGGGAGGCCTGCGGGGCCTGCCTGGAGCCTGCGGCCCTGCTGCCCGCCGCCCGGTCTGCCGTAGCAGAGGCTCATGGAGGGGAAAATCCCACGGCGGAAATCCGGGCCCTGCGGGCCAAAATAGGCCGCCTGACCACCGTCCTGGACCGGATGTATTTGGATCAGCTCAGTGGCCTGCTGGCCGAGGCGGATTTTGCACGGCTCTACCGGCAGGCCCGCGAGGAGCGCGGCGCACTGGAGCGGCGTGTGACAGAGCTGGAACGCCGGGAAAGCCCGGAGGCCGGGGACAAGGCCGGGGCCCTGGTTCAGCGTTTTCTGGATGAGGCTGGTGACAACCGGGAGCTTCTGGTAAGCCTCATTGAGCGGGTGGAGCTAACTGAACAGAGGGAGCTCATCATCCACTTCCACTTCTGCCCGCCGGAGGCGCTTTTTTAATGGACCTCTGGTTACAATAACCGCGGCGCGAGGTATCGCGCATTGAGAAAAAAGCACTCAAGAAGCTGGAGGCGGCCATGGGGGCTCAGGAATAAGCACTCCTGTGCCGCGGTACAAAGCGGCTTGGGCCCAGCAAAAAAGGGCTTTACTCCTAGCGGCTGAATGGGATATAATAAAATCGGGAAAAAAGAGAGGGGCGGCGCAATAAAACGCTGCTCCCGTACATTAAGAAGATGACAGGAGCGCGACACCATGTTAATCCTGCTTGAGACAATGGCAGAGGAGCGCCGCACCGCCACTGCGCCGGAGCTGCTGGAGCCGCTGATGGCCCGGCTGGCCGGGGGGGATCAGGAGGCGCTGGCAGAGCTGTACCACCGCACGCGGACGTCGGTGTACGGCCTGGCCCTATCCTACCTGAAAAACCAGCATGACGCTGAGGATGTGACCCAGGACGCTTTTGTGCGGGCCTGGGAAAACGCCCATCAGTACCGTCCCCAGGGCACACCGCTGGCCTGGCTGCTGACCATCGCCCGCAACCTCGCCCTGATGAAGCTGCGGGAGCGGGGCAGGACCCAGGACATGGCTCTGGAGGACTGGGAACGGCTGGCAGCGGAGAACCCGATGGTGACGGTGGAGGACCGGCAGGTGCTGGACGCCGCCCTCACTGCGCTGGCGGATGACGAACGGCAAATTGTGCTGCTCCACGCGGTGACCGGCTGGAAGCACAGGGAGATTGCAGGCCTGCTGGAGCTGCCCCTGTCCACGGTGCTGTCCAAGTACCGCCGCGCGCTCCTGAAACTAAAGACGAAGCTGGAAGGAGGGGATGCCCTGTGACCGATCAGGAACTGGAACAGCGTCTGCGCACCGCGCTGGAGCACGCCGCGCCCGACCATCTGGAGGCGCTCCTCTCCCGGTGCGAACTGCGGCGGGGAAACGTGATTCCCATGACCGTACCGGCGCGGAAGCCGCGGAAAAAGGCGGCCATGGCCTGGCTTGCGGCGGCCTGCCTGGCGCTGGTGGTGGTGGGCGGAGGCGCCGGTGTTCAGTATTACCAGGCCAACGCCGTGGCTTCGGTCATCTCCCTGGATGTCAATCCCAGCGTGGAGCTGGATGTAAACCGGCAGGAGAAGGTGGTCTCGGCCGTTCCGCTGAACGCGGACGCCAACGAAATTCTCGACGGCATGGACCTGAAGGGGGCCGACCTGAATGTGGCGGTCAACGCCATCATGGGCTCTCTGCTCAAGCACGGCTATGTGGACGAACTGGCCAACTCCATCCTCATCTCGGTGGAGGACGACGACGCGGCCCGGGGCGCAGCCCTGGAGCAGAAGCTGACCACGGAAATCGGGCAGGTGCTCGACTCCGCCAAAGTCAACGGAGCGATCCTCTCCCAGACCCTCAGTGGGGACAGCGCCCTTCAGCAAAAGGCGGACGAGTATGGCATCTCGCTGGGCAAGGCCACGCTGATCCAGTCCCTGGTGGACAGCAGCAACCATCTCACGTTTGAGTCCCTGGTGGGGCTGTCCATCAATGAGCTGAATCTGCTGGCCAATTCCACCGCAGTCCAGACCCCGGACAGCGCGGGGGGACAGACCAGCACGACCGCCTCCAACCCGGCGCTGAACTCGGTAGGTACAGCCAGCCAGAGCGCCTATATCGGTGTGGAGGCCGCCAAGGAGGCCGCCCTGACCCATGCGGGTGTGACCAGTGGGGACGTGGTGTTCCTGGAGGCTGACTACGACTATGAGGACGGCCGTATGGTATACGAGGTGGAGTTTTTTGCCGGAAACACGGAGTATGAGTACGATGTAGATGCCGCCACCGGCGCCATTGTTAAGCACGGGCGGGAGCAAAAGGGCGGCAGCCTGACCGGCGGCGGAAGTACCGCTCAGACCGACATCGGCGAGGCGGCGGCCAAAGCCGCGGCCTTCGCCCATGCGGGCGTGGCCGAAGGGGACGTGCGCGGGCTGACGGTCAAGCGGGACTTTGACGATGGCCGCCTGACCTACGAGCTGGAATTCTGGGCAGGTACTACAGAGTACGAGTACGAGATTGCTGCCGCGGACGGCAGCGTGCTCAAGAGCAAGCGGGAGGAGCACCCCAATGCCCTGCCCGCGGACCAGGCCATCGGGCGGGATGCCGCCCGGGACGCGGCGTTGGCCCACGCGGGGGTGGCGCTGACCGACACCTACGAGCTGGAGGTGGAGGAGGAGCTGGACGAGCGCACGCCCTGCTATAAGGTGGAGTTCAAGGCCGGCGGCATGGAGTACGAGTACAAGATCGACGCCAGAACCGGCGGCGTGCTCACCTATGAGATGGATCGGGACTGACGCGGCAAAGCGCCGCCCCGGAGCGACAGGCTCCGGGGCGGCGCTTTTTTTGAAAAGGCTCAAAGCTCCATGTCCAGCAGGTAGGAGGACAGGCCCTTGCCGTGCATGTCCACGGAGAGGGAGCGGGTTACGCCGCCGCCCAGGGCGGCGTACATGACAAAGTTCAGCGCATGGATATTGGGCAGCTCATAGCGAACCACCTCACCCTTGACCATGCCCTTGAAGTGCTCCTTCACCCGCTCAGCGGTGACTCTCTCCTTGAGCAGCGCATAGTCCTTGGGGTCGTAGGCGATGAGGGAGATGTTGGAGATGTTGCCCTTGTCGCCGGTGCGGGAGTGTGCGATATCCCAGAGTTTCATAGAAAATGCCTCCTTTCTGTCTTGAAATCAGACTTCAAAGATCTCGACTTCGGGCTTAACATCGCAGCGGCTCACCAGAATGGAGGCCACGGACACAATGTCGCGGGTGCGCTTGACGGCGCCGCAGCCGCCGGCTGGGCCATTGGTGTAGAGGGCCTCCACCTCGTTGCCGATGAGCTCGGCGTCGGCCCTGGCCTTGGCCCGGCCGGACACGCGGACCCGCACCTCGCTGGGCTCTTCGTTGTACTTGAAGTCAGGGTTCCAGTACAGGCTGTTGCAGCCGATGAGGTCGAACTTCAGCTCGTCAAACACGCCGGGGGCCACCAGCTCCAGGCGTTCCTTGATGATGTCCAGGGCCAGCCTACCGCGGGCCACGCAGCCGGGGCCTCCGTAGCTGATCTCGCCGTCGCCGATGAAGCAGTCCTTGTAGCCGATGGAACACTTGAAGGTCTCGGTCCTGGGCTTGCCGGAGGCGCCCTCCACCTTCACTTTATCCTTCTCCACCTCGGTAAACTTGACCTGCTTGAAGTCGGCCACCACATCGGGGGTCAGGTAGTTCTCGGGATCGTGAATCTCGTAGACGATCTGCTCGGAGCAGGTCTCCACCGTGACCATGCCGCCGGACTCCGGAATCTTGGTGACGAAGAAGGACCCGTCCTCGGAGATCTCCACAATGGGGAAGCCCAGGTGGCCCAGGCCGGGGACATCCTTCTTGCCGGGTTCGGCGAAGTAGCCGCCAGTGACCTGGCCGCCGCACTCCAGGAGGTGGCCCATCATGGTGCCCTTGCCCAGCTTGTCCCAGTCCTCCAGCGACCAGCCGAAGGCGTGGATGGCGGGGGCCATGAAGATGGCGGGGTCGGCTACGCGTCCGGTGATGACCACGTCGGCGCCCTGCTCCAGGGCTTTCAGAATACCCTCCACGCCCATGTAGGCGTTGGCGGAGACGATCTCACCGGGGAGCTTGGACAGGGGCTCGTGGGTCTCCCACACCTCGGCGTCCATGTACTTGTTGATGACGGGCAGCAGATCGTCGCCGGTGACGCAGGCGATCTTCATGCCGGTCAGGCCGTGCCTGCGGGCAATCTCCACGCACTTCTGGGCAGCGGCCTGGGGATTGGCAGAGCCCATGTTGGTGATGAGCTTCACCTTGTGCTTCCAGCACAGGGGAAGGGCCTTCTCCATGCGGTGCTCCAGAAGACCGTTGTATCCCTTGGACGGGTCCTTCAGCTTGGCCTGCTGCCCGATGGCGATGGTGCGCTCGGCCAGGCACTCATAGCTGATATAGTCCAGGTTGCCCTTTTCGATCAGCTCCAGTGAGGGCTCCAGCCGGTCGCCGGCATAGCCGGCCCCGCTGCCGATGCGGATGGTTTTCGTCATGCAATGACTTCCTTTCTGATAATTGACATTTCAAAGACGAGAGAGCGGCTCAGATGGCGATGCCGCGGGTGAGAATGGCGACAACCACCATCACCAGGGACACCAGCCAGGCCAGCGGGATGGTCTTCTTCTGGTGCTCGCCGAAGTCCACGCCGGACAGGCCCACCAGCAGGAAGGTAGAGGCGGTCAGAGGGGAGACGGGGAAGCCGATGGTCATCTGACCCAGGATAGCGGCGCGGCCGACATCTACACCGGCGACGCCGAAGCCCTCGGCGGTCTGAGCCAGCACGGGGAGTACGCCGTAGTAGAAGGAGTCGGGATCAAAGAGCAGGGAGGCGGGCATACCGATGATGCCGATGATGAGGGGGAAGAACTTGCCCATCGTATGGGGGATGATGGAGACTAGCGTGCTGGCCATCTCGGTGATCATGCCGGTGCCCTGCATGATGCCGGTGAAGCAGCCGGCGGCGAAGAGCACGGAGCACATCATGAGGGCCTCCTTGGCGTGGGCGTCCACCCGGGCCTTGGAATCCTTCACGCTGGGGTAGTTGATGACGGTGGCCAGCACGTAGAAGGCCATGAATACCACCGCGGGGGCGAAGCCGGAGAACAGCAGGGACACGATAGCGGCCACAATGAGGATGATGTTCACCCAGAACAGGTGGGGACGCAGCAGGGCCTTCTGCTCCTCGGTGAGCTCCTGCTCGGTATTTCCGGCGGCCTGGAGAGCCACGGCGCCGATGCGCTTTTTCTCGCCGGCTCCCAGGAATGCGGAGATAACCAGCACACATACCAGGCCCACCAGCACGGCGGGAAGGACGGGAAGGAAGAAGGCGACGGGGTTATCGCCCATGCCCAGCGCGGTGGCGGCACGGATGGTGGGGCCGCCCCAGGGCAGGATATTCATGGTGCCGGCGGAGAGGGCCACAATGGTGGCCAGCGTAGTGCGGCGCATGCCGAGCGCGTCATACAGAGGAAGCAGCGCGGGCACACAGATCAGGAAGGTGACCGCTCCGGAGCCGTCCAGATGGACGATGGCAGCCAGAATGGCGGTGCCGATGCCGATTTTGACGGGATC
>DXTB01000049.1 GCA_019410105.1 Clostridiales bacterium
TCCAGCAGCAGCTCCGTCAGCGCCTGCCGGGTCTCCTCGGGAAGGCAGTTGCGGTACAGCCACTCCCCCGTGTGCACGTCCAGCACCGCGGCTCCGTTGGACAGCACCGCGTAGCGCAGTACGCCCAGCTGCTCCGCTACCTCGTGCAGGAATCCCCACGGCCGGCCGCTGGCGACGGCCACCGCCGCCCCCCGCTCCGACGCCGCCCGCAGGGCGCGGACATTCCGCACCGGCACCGTGGCGTGATCGGCCCCCAGGAGGGTGCCGTCCATGTCCAGGCAGATGAGCTTGATGTCCGTCATTTCTTCCGCTTCACCGCATGGCGCACCTTTTCCGCGATGCCCTCCGGGGTGAGGCCGTAGGCCTCCAGGACGGCCTCCGCCTTGCCGGAGCGGCCGAACACGTCGTTGACGCCGTGGCGCACCACCGGCACCGGGTAGTGCTCGGCCAGGAACTCCGCCACCGCCGAGCCCAGGCCGCCCACCACGTTGGCCTCCTCGGTGGTGACGATGGCCCCGGTCTCCAGCGCCGCCTTGAGCACCAGCTCCCCGTCCAGGGGCTTGATGGTGTGCATATCCAGCACCCGGACGGACAGGCCCTCTGCCGCCAGGCTCTCCGCCGCCTTCAGCGCCATCTGCACCATCATGCCGGTGGCGATTACCGTCACGTCGGAGCCGTCCCGCAGGGTGACGCCCTGTCCCAGGTGGAAGGTGTAGCCAGGGATAGCGTCGGTGACGCTCTCCACCGCCAGGCGGCCCAGCCGCAGATAGGCGGGGCCGTCATAGTCCAGCAGAGCGCGCACCGCCTGCCGCATCTCGGGGCCGTCGCAGGGGGAGACCACCATCATGTTGGGGATGGCCCGCATGATGGCGTAATCCTCGATGCACTGGTGGGTGGCGCCGTCCTCTCCCACGGACAGGCCGCCGTGGGAGCCCACCACCTTGACATTCAGCCGGGGATAGGCGATGGAGTTGCGCACCTGCTCCCACGCCCGCCCGGCGGCGAACATGGCAAAGGTGTTGGTGAAGGGCTTTTTGCCGCAGGCGGCCAGGCCGGCGGCCACGCCGGTCATGTTGGCCTCGGCGATGCCCATGTTGTAAAAGCGGTCGGGATGGGCCTTGGCAAAGCCCTTGGTCATGGTGGAGCCGGACAGATCCGCGTCCAGCACCACCAGCTCCGGGTACTCCTCCGCCAGGGCCACCAGGGCCTCGCCGTAGGCCGCGCGGGTTGCAATCTTCTCAGCCATGCTTACTTCCCCTCCAGTTCTGCCACGCGGGCGGACAGCTCCGCCCGGGCCTTCTCATACTGCTCGGCGTTGGGGGCCTTGCCATGCCAGCCGTAGTCCCCCTCCATAAAGGACACGCCCTTGCCCTTCACCGTCCTGGCCAGGAGCACCGTGGGCTTTCCCTTGCAGGCCGCGGCGGCAGCAAACGCCTCCGCCAGGGCGGCGTAGTCGTGGCCGTCCACACGGATGACGTTCCAGTTGAAGGCCTCAAACTTCTGATCCAGCGGCTCAGAGGGCATCACGTCCGCCGTGGCGCCGTCGATCTGCAGGCCGTTGACGTCCACCACGGCGCACAGGTTGTCCAGGCGGTACTTGGCCGCCGCCATGGCGGCCTCCCACACCTGACCCTCCTCGATCTCGCCGTCTCCCAGCAGGGCATACACCCGGTAGTCCCGGCCGTCCGCCTTGCCCGCCAGAGCCATGCCCACGGCCGCGGAGATCCCCTGCCCCAGGCTGCCCGTGGACATATCCACGCCCTTGACGTGGCGCATTTCGGCATGGCCCGACATGTGCCCTTCAATGCGGCGGAACTGCTTGAGCTCCTCCAGTGGAAAAAAGCCCCGCTGGGCCAGAGTGGAGTAGAGCGCCGGCGTACAGTGCCCCTTGGAGAGCACAAAGCGATCCCGCTCCGGGGCCTGCGGAGCGTCGGGGTTCACCCGCATCACGTGGAAATACAGGGTTGTGAGGATATCCAGCGACGACAGGGAGCCGCCGATGTGTCCCGACGCCGCGCCGTACACCATATCCAGCGCCAGCAGCCGGGAACGCGCCGCCGTCAATGCCAGGTTTTGAACCTTTGCCTGTTCCATCCGATTCACCTTTCCCATTTCTCAGCCCGATGGCCGTATTTTGAACTGTCTGTATTAAGTATATCGTACCAGGCCCGCGCTTTCAACTGGCGAACTGTAAAAAACATTGGTTTCTCTGCGCGGCTTTGGGGAAAAAAGGGGGGCCGGCAGGGCGCGCAGGCGCCCCCGGCCCCTTATTTCTAGTGGATGTTCTTCATGGTCATCCATCGCTTTGAGCGGTAGAACCACCAGCCCACCGGCACCGAGCTGGCCACGGCGACGCCGCAGGCGATGTAGACGCCGTAGATGCCCAGGAAGTGCTCCAGGACGACAGCCAGGATCAGCCGCACCACGATGCAGTTGAGGAAGGAGTTCCACATGATGAACACTGTATGCCCTGAGCCGGTGGCCAGGGTGTTGTAGGTAAACATGCCGGCGTAGAAGAGCTGGCAGACAATCTCAATGCGCAGGTTGACCACCGCCCAGTGCTGCACCTCCGGATCGGGGGTAAAGATCATGGCAAACTGGGGGGCAAACACCTCGGCCACCACGATAATCACCGCCGCCATGGCCAGGGCCAGCTTCATGCAGGTCTTCATCACCTGCTCGGCCCGGTCATAGAGGCCCGCTCCCAGGCACTGGGCGCACATGGTGCCCGCGCCGGTGGTCAGGGCGGAGAGGAAGAGCTGGCAGAAGTCGCGGATTTTGTTGGACACGCCGTTGCCGGCGGAGACGGTGACGCCGTACTTGTTGATGAGGGTGAGCACCACCAGCCAGGAGATGGAGGCGATGGTCCACTGGAGGGCTACCGGAAAGCCCAGCTTCAGGGTGCGTTTGACCATCTCCGCCTCGGGGCGGAGATAGCGGGGCAGCAGGCCCAGATCCGCCCGGTGGCGCAGGGAGAACACCAGAGCGGTCAGGCAGGATATCGCTTGGCCGATCACGGTGGCCAGGGCCGCCCCCGCCACCCCCATGTGGAACCCTGCCACGAACAGGATATCCAGCACCACGTTGAGGCTCACCGACGCAATGATGCAGTACAGCGGGATGCGGGAGTTGCCCACCCCGCGCAGGATGGCGGAGAGGGAATTGTAGACAAAGATGAACAGCAGGCCCACGCCGCAGATGCTCAGATAGGCGGTGGCCTCCTCCAGGGTGGGGGACTGGAGCAAAATCAGCAGCGGCCGTCCCAGCAGCAGAATGCCCGCGGCAAAGAGCAGGCCGGCGATGAGGCCCACGGTGAGCATGTTGCCCGCGGACTTCCGACGGTTCTCGTGGTCGCCGCTGCCGAAATACTGGCCCACCAGCACATTCCCACCCACTGTCAGCCCAATGGCCAATTGGGTGAGCATATTCATAATGATGCTGGCGTTGTTGATGGCGGAAATTCCCACATCACCGATGTAGTGCCCGGCGATGATGATGTCCGTGATACTATAAATAGCCTGCAGCAGGCTGGACGCCACCAGTGGCAGGGCATACCGGACCAGCTTGCGCGTGACGCTGCCCTGGGTAAGATCCTGTTCTACAGCGGGCATAGCGTACCCCCTCCTTATATGCGTTCAATTCCCCGTTTCTTTACACGTTGTTAAAGTTTACTGCGGATTTCCTGGCAAGGCAATACTAACTTTTTTGTCACCACCACACAAAAACGGACGGCTTCCGCCGCCCGTTTCCTTATAATTCCCTATAATAACGCAATATACGTTTACTCCTCGCCCTGCTCCACGCCGCGCCGGCGCTCCCGCCCGGGCCAGAAGTTGTTCTCCCGCATGATGTCACCCAGTGCGTCCACATACTTCTCCGACTTGTGCACTACAAAGGCATCCGCATCGATGGGGATTCTGCGGTCGTGCATCTGGCGGATACTCCAGATATAGAGTATGTCCAGGGCAGGGATGAGCTGCTCCCCGCTGGGCGTGAGCACATACTCCACCTTGGGCGGCACCGTGTCGTAGGAGATGCGGCGGATCAGCCCCGCCTCCACCAGCTCCTTGAGCTGCTGGCTGAACACCTTTTCCGAGATGGGCAGGATTTTAAGCGTCTGGTTAAAGCGGATACTGCCGTACGTATAGATTTCATGGAGAATGGTCATCTTCCACTTTCCGCCGATGCAGTGCAACACATAGTGATAGGGATTAGTCGGTGTGTCAAAATTGTCCGCTTTCACAGGCGTTCACCTCATTTTCTTTTGTGATACAACTATATAAAGATAGACCTGCATTATCATATCACACCCCCACCACTCCCACAAGGAAAACTTTTTCCGCCCCACTGTAACGCGCCAAAATTTTTTGCTGAAATTTGTGCAACCTATCCAACTTCCACAGAGATACACTTTTGTACCGAATAGTTTACACAATATCCCTTTTTCTCTTTTATTCGAATTATACAATTTCGGAGCACTTACCTTTTGGTACGTGCAAACCTACAGGTTATCTACTTACATAATTGTGGGTATTGCACAAATTTTTATTTTCCGATACACTACGGCTCGAAAAGGAAAGCATAAGTTCCAATTCATCGCATTGGTTTCCTGAAAATGCTGACATAAGAAGGAGCGGATTTCAAATGATCAAGCGTACTTATGAAGAGCTGGAGCCCTATTTCCCCGCCGGTCATTTTGGCGTAACCTGCAAGCGCTACCACGGCAAGGACGAGACCGGCGCCCAGAAGTTCTGGATCGGTGTGTCCGAGTTCGAGCCCGACGGCGGCGCTGACTGGGCCTACGACGACAACCCCCTGGAGAAGGTCTACTTCGTCCTGGAGGGCGAGATGACCGTTACCGACAAAGACGGCAACAAGTACGTCATCCACAAGAACGAGTCCATCTCCTTCCCCCCCAACGAGGGCCGCGGCCTGAAGAATGAGAGCGGCAAGCCCGCCAAGATGCTGGTCATCATCAATTATCCCGACGCGCAGTAAGTAAGAGGAGGAAGCAGAAATGGTCAACGTGAAGAAAGAGTTCGTCGACAACATGTTCTCCGTGAAGGGCAAGGTCGCCCTGGTCACCGGCGCCACCGGCGCTCTGGGCTGCGTCCTCTCCAAGGCTTACGGCTATGCCGGCGCCAAGGTGTTCATGACCGGCCGCAACGAGAAGAAGCTCCAGGCTCTGGAGGCCGAGTTCAAGGCCGAGGGCATCGACTGCGCCTACGGCGTGGCCGATCCTGCCGACGAGGCCCAGGTAGACGCCATGATTAAGGCCTGTGTGGCCCAGTACGGCGAGGTCAACATCCTGGCCGTCACCCACGGCTTTAACAAGCCCCAGAACATCCTGGAGCAGTCCGTGGCCGACTGGCAGTATATCATGGATGCCGACTGCAAGAGTGTCTATGTAGTGTGCAAGTATGTTGCCCAGCAGATGGTCGACCAGGGCAAGGGCGGCAAGATCGTGGTGGTCACCTCCCAGCGCTCCAAGCGCGGCATGGCTGGCTACACCGGCTACTGCACCTCCAAGGGCGGCGCCGACCTGATGGTGTCCTCCATGGCCTGCGATCTGAGCGCCAAGTACGGCATCAACGTCAACTCCATCTGCCCCACCGTGTTCCGCAGTGATCTGACCGAGTGGATGTTCGATCCCGAGTCCGCCGTGTATCAGAACTTCCTGAAGCGCGAGCCCATCGGCCGTCTGGCCGAGCCTGAGGACTTCGTGGGCTACGCCCTGTTCCTCTCCTCCGACGCCTCCAACTACATCACTGGCGCCAACTGCGACTGCTCCGGCGGTTACCTGACCTGCTAAGCCTGGAAGGAAGTCGAGCAGCATGAAAGAAATCAAGAACATTCTCATCTGCGGCGCGGGC
>DXTB01000005.1 GCA_019410105.1 Clostridiales bacterium
TCGGCCCGGTCGGCCCGGTAAGACCGGTCAACCCTTGGGGGCCGGTGGGGCCGACTTCTCCGGCAGGGCCGGTTGGTCCCATTGGTCCCTGCTCCCCCATAGGACCGGGGCAGCCGCGCTCTCCCTGAGGACCCTGTGGGCCGGTTTCACCCTGTAGACCCTGTTCTCCCATAGGACCTTGTTCACCAACCGGACCGCGGGCTCCGGGATCACCCTGTTCCCCTTTCGGACCCATGGGGCCGGCCGGACCGGGATCACCCTTCGGACCAACCGGACCGCGGTCGCCTTGCGGGCCCATAGGGCCTGGAACTCCACGGATTCCCTGGGGACCCATGGGCCCCGGATCTCCTTTCGGCCCGGCGTCGCCCCGCACGCCCTGCGGTCCGCGGGTGCCGGGCAGCCCGGCCATACCGCGGGGCCCGACAGGCCCAGGACAGCCTGGATCGCCCTTTGGACCACGTGGGCCCTGCGGACCCCGCTCACCGGGGATCCCTTGGGGGCCCTGCGGCCCGCGCTGAAACAGTTCGTCATCTGAGGTATCACAGGAGCAGGGGCAGCCCCTTCCTGTGTAATAACATCCATAATAGTTCATAAGGGTACACTCCATACTGGATTGGGCGCAATGGCCCTGCCTTAGACTATGACGCAGAGGCGCGGAGAGCAACACAGGGGGGAAACGCCAACCGGCGTTTCCCCCCTGATCGTCTGTTTGAATGATCCGGGAAGCAGCGCTGTGTCCAGCCCTGGTCTGCAAAAATACATCGTACTGCGCTCCTTTCAGGGCGAAAGACCCCGCTTTTCCGACTGCTGGTACTGCCTCGGTGTCATACCGGTATATCTGCGAAATACCTTAACAAAATAACTCTGCTCACAAAATCCCACCAGGTAGCCCACATCCCCTACCGTGAGGGCAGGGTTGAGGAGAAGCGGCTTGCTCTGTTCTACCCGGATCTGGTTCAGACAGTAAGTAAACGTGCAGGAGCGTTCGGCCTGAAATTTCCTGCTCAAGTAGGCGGGAGAGCAGCCCACGTGCCTTGCAACCTTTGTCAGTTTGAGTGGTCTGGCGAAATGGAGCCTCATGTAGGCGACCGCCTCTGCCACCAGGTCACTTTCCGTCTGCTTTTTCATTCGGATTCCCCCAGTTCACCCTGCAAAAATGGACAGCCATACCTGTTAGGAAAACCGCACTGACTGCGCCGAACACCGGGTAGATCAGACTGATGAGTTCACCGAAGCCCAGCAGAGACGCGCCCCAGGCCACCAGGGAGACAGCGAAAAACCGGAGGACCCTCTCCCGGCCGTGAAGCTCTGTTCCGGCGGAGAGCCGCTCCATACCAGCCAGAAAGCAGGAAAAGGCGGTGACCACCATGGCGATCAGCAGGAGCAAAAGATAGGGAATGCCGAGTCCTGGGGAGATGGCTGTGACCACCGTCAGCATGGGAAATTCCGTCTCGGCCGCCCCGGGATAGTGGTTCAGGACAAGCAGAATCGGCGCGGCCACCATGAAAAGCATGGTACAGCCCAGGCCAATTCCCCTTGGAGTGCACCTTGGCGGGACCTGCCGCCCCAGGGGGGCCAGGATTGCCACAGCGCTGAACATGTTATAGGCCGAAAATGCCATAGCGGAGGGAAGCCACCCAACACCGCCCTGGAACGCAGGCGGCGGACAGGCAGGCAGCAGGAGCAGGGCCCCCGCCCCTAACCCCACCGTACAGAGAACCAGCGCGGGGGCCGCAAAGGAAAAGATAGAGATCATCCCCCGCAGCCCCGACAGAGAGAGGGCTGCGATCAACAGAGCAAAGAGCAATCCGCATAGCCAGGGGGGCAGTCCAAAGGCCTGATGAAGCGCCGCCCCCGTCCCCGCTGTCATGATGGTTACCACCCCGAACAGGAGCAGGACAGAGAAAAGAGCCAGGAGATGTCTGAGCGCCGGGCATTGCCAGGGGACCATCAGGAAGGACAACTCATGCCGGCCGGTCCGCCGGACCATGGTAAGCAGAAGCAGCCCCGCCCCACCCAGCAGCGCGATGCTCAGGCACAGCCCCAGCCAGCCCACCGGGCCAAACCGGCCGAAAAACTGCCACATCTCCCTGCCGGAGACATAGCCGGCCCCCAGAAAACACCCCGAAAAGGCAGCCCCAAGCTGGCGTGCGGAAATGGTCTGTTCCAAAGGCTCCTCCACAGGTCTCCCTCCGTGCTCAATATACGCTTTTTCCCAGAGCCGACTGGATCAACTCAGAGGCAAGAATGCCGCTCTTATTGGCGGTATCCAGGAAGGGATTGACCTCCACCATGTCCATGGAGATCAGCTTCCTGCTCTCCGCAATGGCCTCTGCCGCCAGAAAGGCTTCACGGGGGGTCAGGCCGTTGTAAACAATCACTCCCGTGCCTGGCACAGCCTCCGGAGTGATGGCATCCACATCAAAGCTGAGGTGGATGCCATCGGTGCCCTCTCCGGCGATCTGGATGGCCCGCTCAATTACCGCGCCCATCCCGAGCTTGTCGATCATATTGATCGGAAACACAGTGACCCCCGCTTGCGCCATACGCTGCCGCTCCAAATCGTCAATGTCCCGTCCGCCGACCTGCACGCAGTGAGCCATGTTAACCGGCGCCGCTCCCTGGCCGAACTCCACCATACAGTCAGGTCCGTAACCACAGACAGCGGAAAAGGGCATCCTGTGCATATTGCCGGTGCATGTGCTCTCCTCGCTGTTCCAGTCGCCGTGGGCATCGATCCAGATGACGCCGATGTTGCCGCTGTGCCTCTTCGAGACCGCCGCGATGCTGCCGGCGGCGATACTGTGGTCGCCGCCCAGGATAACGGGGAAACGCCCCTCCTCCAGGGTTTCCGTAACGGAGAGGTACACCCGCCGGTTCACCTCTGACACCTGTTCATAGTGCAGCAGCTTTTCCCGGCTGGCCCCTGTCCGGGGAGCGAGGATATCTCCCCTGTCCCGTACGTGGTGGCCCTGCCGCTCCAGACCCTCCACAAGCCCTCCAAACCGGATGGCGGCTGGTCCCATGCTGGCCCCCCGCTGCGAGGCACCCCAATCCGACTGAACGCCGATCAGGTCGAGTTTCCGTAACATATCCGCCACTCCCTCTCCGCAGAGATCTGCGGCTCAGATGACTTTTTCCACATAGGGGCTGGTAAATGCCTTGAGCATGCTGCCGTAACCAAGGGTAAACTGTATCCGGTCCCCCACTTGGTATACAGTGGTGCAGTGGGTCAGATCCAGCAGCAGGTGATCCGAGCTTCCGCCCAGGATTTCTATCTGCGGATCCCTGGGCTGCAGGCTGTCTGTGTCCACATCCTGCCGGCCCACCGCCACGATGGCCCGGCGCATGATCCCCTTATCCTCATAGGTGGGCCGGTGTCCGAAAGCATCCACGCCGATCTCGCCTACCGGGAGGGAGGGCTTTTCCTTGATTTCAATGACTTCCGCCTCCAGCTCCAGTGCGTCCCCCACGGTTCCCGGGATTCTTGTGCCATAAGCAGTGTCATTGCCCAGCAGGAAGGACTCGCCCAGGCGCAGATTATTGATGCCCTCCGGCAGATTCCCCTGTTCAATCAGATAAATGGAGCTGGAATTCCCGCCGGAGACCATGGGGAGCCGGATGTGGAAACGCTGCTCCAGCTTTCGTGCAAGCCCCACCAGCAGGGAGAGATTCTCATACTTCGGAATGATGGCCCCGTAGCAGGTGAGGTTGGTGCCAAGCCCATACAGGCGTATGTGCTTGAGCAAAAGGATCTCTGCCACCGTGGAAAAGATCTCCTCTTCCTTTTGGTAAAAGATTCCCTCCCGGAGATCGCCCAGGTCGATCATCAGCACCACATTATGCCGCTTGCCCGCCCGCCCGGCGGCTTCGTCCAGCAGCCGGATGGTGGACAGCTCCGACTGGAAGCTGACATCCGCATACTCCACCACTTCGGATACCTCGCTGGGCATGGACAGGCGGAGCAGAACCGTCTGCTTACCGGTCTGACGCGCCTGTGCGGCATAGGATTTCAGGTTCTGGATGCGGGAGTCGGCCAGAAAATCAACCCCCGGATGCTCCGTGAGCATGCGGACGATGGGGGGATAGGCGCACACGCCCTTGGTCACGATCATAAGGGTGCAGCCGGGAACCTTTTGGATTATGCCGGCGCAGGCGTCCAGGTTCCGGCGCAGTCTGTCCATGTGAATACGCACTCTGGGGTACATGGCTTACGAACTCGCTCCTTCCTGTGTAGTGCGGTTGGGGCAGTGGAGGCGGGTACAGCGGCTGCACTCATGGCTGCAGTCCCCTGCCTTCGGCCTGTTCTCCCGGTAGGCGCTCATATCATAGCCCATGGCCTCGCACTCCTCAATGTGCCGCTGTAGCTCCTCTTCCCGCTGCTGCCGCTGGGTCTCAAGCCGGGAGAGCTCCTTGTTGCAGACGGGTACCGGCTCCTCCGCTTTCCGCTCCGGAAAGGTGATGCCCAGGCTCTGCTCCAGCAGCCGGGCGGCCGCCTGTGGGTACCGCTTGGACAGCACGCCCAGCGAGGCCATAATGTAGTCGTGATCCACCAGGATCTGGGCGTGCTCCCCGGGAAGCAGCAGCATGCCCGACTCATTACAGCGGGTGATCTCCCGCATGATCTCCTCACGGTGGGGCAGCCGGGTGAGGGCGCCTCCGGTGCCCACGATGTATTTGACCTGCGTCAAATCCTTGCCCTCGGCCACCGTGCTGCGTCCGGAGGGGCCGTAGATATACCGCAGCCTGCCGGCGTGCCGCTCCGCCGCCTTTACCACGGCCTCTCGGGTAAGCAGCTCCACCAGCTTCACTTCTTCCTCCGTTTTGGGGATGGCCCGATAGGTCTCCAGGGCATGCTCCATGGAAAAGCCCTGCTCCCGGCACTGCTCCCGGAGCTTCTCCTCGCCGATGGACTCCACCACCTTCCAGCGGTTGACATACACGCCCAGATCCCCTTCAACTGTGCGCTTGGCCTTCGGCTCGGGTGAAATCATGAGGCGGGCCACCTGGTCGGACTCCACCGTGACGGAATGCAGATCTGTTGTCGCTCCGCCCACGTCCAAAACAATGAGGTCGCCCAGGTATTCATACAACAGCTTGGTACATTCCATCACCGCGCCCGGCGTGGGGATGATGGGGCCTGTCACCATCTCCCGGACGTGCTCCATGCCTGGAGCATGGGTGATGTTTTGTTCAAACGCATCCTGAATGACCTTCCGGCAGGGCTCTACGTTCAGCGCGTCGATCTTGGGGTAGACATTCTCCACAATGTAGAGCTGCTCCCCCTCCTCCTCCGGGAAAATCAGGCGCATCTCCTCCTGATTCTCCACATTTCCGGCGTAGACGACGGGGATTTTCAGGTTCATGGAGCGGATCATCTCCGCATTGGCGATCGCCGTGTCCCGTTCGCCGTAGTCCACGCCGCCTGCGATCAGAATGAGGTTGGGGCGTATTTCCTTGATCTTGGCCAAATCAGTCCGGCGCAGCCGTCCCGCCGTAACGTAGTGGAGAATCCCTCCCGCGCCCAGGGCCGCCTCCCTGGCGGCCTTGGCCGTCATGTCGTATACCAGGCCGTGTACCGTCATCTTGAGGCCGCCGGCGGCAGAGGATGTGGCCAGCATCTCGCGGTACTCCAGGGACTCCGTTCCCAGCTTGCCGCACAGGTCGGAGACTGCGCTCTGCAGGCCGATACGTACATCTCCGTCCAGTACAGAAGTGGGGGCCTGGCCTTGGCCGAGATAGACCGGACGACCGCCGTCCAGGCCGTGGAAAGCGTTTACCACTGTTGTGGTGGAGCCGATCTCCGCTACAAGGACATCTACTTTCATTACTGTCACCGCCTTTCTGCTGCATTGGAAGGCAGCAAACATACTACAGATTTGCTTTGCAAACAGGCAAACCAGGGCAGAAGGCCGCAGCGCCTCTGCCCCTCGGTTTGCCTGTTTGCCCGACTCGTTTCGTTCGGCGCGCTGTTGCGCGGGACAGGACGACATTCAGCCGAATCAGCCGAGCGGATTGATCCTGCCGGTGCCCACAAAGTAGATACAAATAACCAGAAGTGCCAGAAGGGCGACAAAAACGGCCTTATCAACCTTTGTCTCGAATACTTTTAGTCCCTTTTCCTTTTGTCCCTTGGCATAGACAAAGATACCGGGCACATAAAGCAGGACGGTTGCCAGCATGACGCTGATGCCGGCGGCAAAGACCATCCAGACCGCGTAAACAGCGTTGAAAATACCAATTCCTTTGATCAGCCCGTTCTCCTGCTTCAGCGCCACCTTGCAGAAATACATTGCGCTGAGGAAGTACGGCACCATGATCATGCCGGTGGCAAAGAAGTAAAATACCTGATAGGTCGATTCATTGAAATAGAGCAGAACCAGGAATACCTGCGCAATGATGCTGGTGAGGACAATGGCGAAGACAGGCGCGCCATTTTTATTGGTTCGGGTAAACGCCTTGCAGAACGCGCCGCTCTTGGCCGCCTCATATGGGCACTCCGTGCACATGATGGTGTGGCCCAGCGTGGCCCCCAGCAGGGAGATAATAACGGCGATATTCACCAGGGCAGCGCCCCAGGGGCCCACCACGTGCTCCAGGATACCGGCCATGGGGGGATTGCCCAGGGCGGCCAGCTCCTCATTGGTCATCACGCCGGCGCTCAGGAAGGAAATGATAATGTAGAGAATCAGTACGGAAAGGAAGCCGATCACCGTGGCGCGGCCCACGTCGCTGGAACGCTTGGCGCGGCCGGAGATTACCACGGCTCCTTCAATGCCGGTAAACGCCCACACTGTGGTGGTGGTGGTCGCCATGACCTGCTTGCCAAAGCTCATTCCGCCCTCGCTGCCCGAGAAGTTCTGCATAAAGGTCTCGAAGGAGAAGGCGCGGGCAAAAATAATGACGACGATCAGCACCAGAATGGGGATAATTTTTGCGATGGTGGAAACCAGGTTGACCGCAGTGGACTCCTTTGTGCCGCGGAGCACCAGGATAATGGCAATCCACCATACCACGGACATGCCAATGACCGACGGGATGTTGTTTCCTACACCGAACAGGGGCAGAAATTGTCCTACCGAGGCGAACAGAAGTGTCAAAAACGAGATGTTTGAGAGCAGCTCACTTAACCAATAACCCCATGCGGAGTTAAATCCCACATAAGAACCAAAGCCGGCGCGGGCATAGCTGTAAACGCCGCCCTTCAGCTCGGGCTTCAGTTTGTTTAAGTAATAAAAGGCCAGGCAGAGCCCCAGCATACCGATGCCGGTTATCAGCCAGCCCACCAGAACAGCGCCGGAACCGGCCCCGGCCGCAGCAAAGTCGCCCGGGAATGCAAATACCGCACTTGCGATTGTTGCGCCGATGACCAGGCCAAGCAATCCGATAAAGGAAACGCCGCCTGCTTTGTTCGTCGTTTCTTGACTCATGAAGGCTCCTCCTAAATCCAAAATCAGGTTGGGGAATGGGGTTGGGGTCCGTTCATTTCATTTGACTGCATTTTAGACGAACCTGAAACCTATCCTGCCCCGGCTCCCCTTCAGGCCTTCGCCGGGGCATGGATAGATATGGAGCAATCCAGCCGTTCGGGGATTGCTTTGAGCTTACAGCTCACCTCTCCGGCGCATGGCCTCCTCTGCCAGGAAGGTGGCCACGTCGATCCCATGGGAATCCCGGCCGAAGCCCTGGTCAATGCCGGTCTTGACGGCCTCATCCGGGATGACCTGGGTGCCGCCGGCGGCGATGATTACCCGGTCACGAATGCCCTTTTCCACCGCCAGCTCGTTGATGCGCTTCATATTCTTGTAGTGGACGTTATCGTGGGAGATGATGGTGGAGGCCAGAATGGCGTTGGCGTTCAGCTCCACCGCCGCGTCCACCAGCTTTTCCACCGGGACGGAGGTGCCCAGGTAGTGAACCTTGACCCCCCACTTTTCAATGCCGCCGTGCTTGATATTGATAATCTCCCGCAGGCCCACAGAGTGCTCATCCTCGCCTACCGTGCCGCAGACCACCACCATGGGGTGCTCCTCGAACTCTTTGTAAAGCACGGCGTCACTCAGATGGTGGGGCTCGGGGGGGACCTCCAGCTTGGTGGGATCCACGTCGAAGGGCAGCTTGCCTTTCATCTCGATGCGGGTACCCTCCGCCTCCTGAAGAACCTCCTTGCTGATCACCTCAGGGTGATCCAGACCCAGCCGCTTGCCGATCTCCAGGGCCGCCGCCTCGGCCACACGCTTCTCAGCGGGGATACACATGGTCAGCAGGATGGTGCCGTCGGCGCACCACTCCACCTCGGGCTTGATGGCCTCTCCGTCCAGATACTTCTTTACCTTGTCCAGACGGACGTTTACGTTGTCCTCCTCATCCAGCTCGTCGATGTAGACGATCTTGCTGCGGTCCTCAAACGTGCAGCCGCCAATCAGGGCGGAGGGGTTGGCCGGATCGCCGCCGTACTGCTCCACGTTGTTGTAGCCGTAGTGGGCAGTGACGGGGGCCATGTAGTCCTCGGCCCGCTCAAAGATGTAGCCGTAGCCCACGCCGCCCTCAATCTTGCGGGCGATGCCGTCGCCGTTGCGCTCGGGGTACTTGGCGGAGTCCACGAAGAAGCCCTCCTGAACAGCGTTGAAGTAGCCGCCGACCTCCACGATCTCCTCCATGAACAGGCAGGCGCGCTCCTTGAGCTCACGGGCCATCTCGCGCAGGGGGCCATCCTTTTTGAGCTCCACCATCTCCATCAGGCCGTCCAGACCGATGAGGGTCTGCTTGGCGTTGTCGATGGCCTCGATATTGTAGATGTGCCAGGGGACGTTGCGGCCCTCGTCAGGGGTGATGGTGGACTGGATGTCCGCGCTGGTCAGCTTTGAAATGAGCATGTTCAGCACGTGGGTCACTGTCGCCTCGCGGGTGGAGGAGCAGATGTACTTCGTGTTCTGCTGGGCCCGCATCTTGTAGCGCCCGCAGATGTCCCGCAGCGCCACGGCGTAGGGCAGGTCGGTATAGACGCAGGGGGCCGGAGTGGCCGTGGGGGGCACGGTGGACAGGCTGATGTTCTCCGGCTTCATGCCCACCCGCTCGGAGAACAGGGAATTGATGGCATGCTGCACGATCAGCTCAGGCATGACCTTCCACGCCTCCCGGGCGGTGGCGTTTGCGTTGTGGGCGCCATCAATCTGCAGCATCCCGGCCCAGGCCATAATGGACTTGGACTCGCAGGCGTCCACGAAGGAGCGCACGCAGTTGATGTCGCGGTAGAGGACGTTGTACTGGGGATCCTGGTGGGCGCCATTGATGCCTTCCTCGGCAAACATGACGGCCACATCGGGGCCAGCTACACCGGAGACATAGGAGTGATAGTTGATGGGGCGGCCCACCTCCTCCTCGATGAGATCCAGCGCCTTACGCTGTGCGCGGACCTGCTTGCGGGTGATGGGAACGCCGCCGATTCCCTGGGGGGTGCCCTCCATCAGGCCGTCGATATGGGACTGGCCCATATGCCGGATGACCATGATGTGGTCGGCGCCGTGCCAGGCGGCCATGCGCATGCGGCGGATATCGTCCTCAAAGCGGCCGGAGGCAATCTCGGTCGTGATGACCGGAAGCGGCTGGGGGTCGATATCGCCGAAGTACTTGGCCGGGGGAAGGCCGACGCTCTGCTTCAGCGGCTCGGACACATCGTGGTAGGTAAAGGGGCCCATCTCCAGGTTGGGGGCGGGCTTGCGCCAGGTCCATCCCCGGCGCTTGGGCTCGTACCTGTCCAGATCCTTGAGGATGTTGCGTACATCCAGCTTTTCGTTGGGCTTCAGGGTCATCTCAGACATACTTACTTCCCCTCCTTGAACAGCGCGGCGGCTTCATCCCAGTACTTCCCCTGGGCCAGCAGGTGGCCGGTCTCCGGGATGGAGAGATTCTTCTCCCTGGACAGCTTGTAGACTACATGGCCGGCGCCGTGGCTCATCAGGCTGTGATCCATACAGCCCTCCACAATCTTCTGGGTTTCCAGAGAGGAGATGCCCATCCGCAGCAGCACGGCACGCTCTACCGAGGGGGTGGTATTCCTGCGGCCCAGCTCCAGCAGCGGGGCAACCACCTGCTCGGTCAGCGCCCAGAAGCGGTCATACAGCTCCTGGTCGGTCAGATTGGCGATATGCTTTCTTCTCTCAGCAAAATCATCGGCACGCTTCATGGATGTCACGCTCCTCTCTCAAAGTGTGGGCACGATGGCGGCCACCTGCTCCCTGACCCAATCCAGGCTCTTGTTGGTCTCCTGGGCCAGGAATTCATAGTCCGCCTCGGTGGGGGTGGCCGTATAGGTCTTTAGGGCCGTTTTGATGAGGGAATGGCGCATCTTGTCCAGATCCAGATCCCTGACCTGGAACTGATAGGGATCGGCGGGCAGGATCACGCTGACGCCGGGCACCTCCTCACCGGGCTTGCCAAAGCGCACCTCGATGCCGTTCTCCCGGGCAAAGTCCAGCTGGGGCTGCACGTGCTTGCCCGCGCCGGTGTACTCGGTCTCGCTGACTACCAGGATCTGATCCTCCGGCAGCTCCTGAGCCAGGCAGAAGGCGGCGGCCAGAGAGGTATTTCCGGCGGGGCCGCGCTCCAGGCCCTCCAGGTTTGCCAGCAGCTCGGTGATGCACATAACTTCGCCCTGCGTCACGGTGACATAGCGATCCATGTAGCGCAGGGGACGGGCGGCAGAACGGGGCACGTCGGAGCGATCCGGCCAGTTGGCAAACGGGACGCCGAAGCCGGTATGGCCGGTGGTACAGGACTTCCGGTTGAACTGGGTGTCGGAGGCCATGTGCAGGCCGGTCAGATCAATTGAGGCGGCTACGATCTGCGTATGGCCGGCCCCCGCCTTCCGCAGGCCCCGGGCGGTGCCGGTAACCATGCCGCCGCCGGCATTGGTGCACACAACCATGTCGGGATCCCTGCCGAACTGGGCGCGGCACTGAAGGGCAATCTCATGGCCCAGTGTTTCGATGCCGGCGATGCCGAAGGGGGAATAGAGGGAAGCATTGAAGAAGCCGGTGTCCTCCAGCAGGGAGAGGGACTCATAGAAGAGCTCGGGGCCCACGGTGATCTGCACCACCTCGGCCCCCATGGCCTCGCAGGCCCGGGCCTTCTCAATGATCTCGGGCTGGCCCACCTCCCGGGAGTCGTAGGCCTCCTGGACGATGATGCACTTGAGGCCCTGCATCGCGGCCTGGGAGGCCACGGCGGCGCCGTAGTTGCCGGAGGTCGCGGCGATGACGCCCTTATAGCCGTGAGCCTTGGCAAAGGCCACCGCACAGGCGGCCCGGCGGGCCTTAAAGGAGCCGGAGGGGTTGGTCATCTCATCCTTCACACAGATGGTGGCGCCATAGCCGGGCCTGGCGCACTTGCGGGCCAGGGCGGTCAGGTTCCGCAGCGTGAAGAGCGGGGTATTGCCCACTCCGGTCAGCCCCTGCACCCGTTCTACCTCCTCCATGGAGAACCCCGTAGAGGACATCATCTTCTCGTAGTCAAAGGCGATGGAGCCGCTCTCAAAGGCGGAGAAATCCATGCCCAGGGCCTTCTTCATAATTTCGCCCTTGCGGCTCATCACGGAGGCGTAATCCTTTGCCAGTGCCATCACTTATCACCTCCATACAGGAATGCTCTGTAATTGCGGTCGATCTGCACCAGCTCGGGCACGCACTTGCCATAGCTGTGGGTGTAATAGGGGTCGACCTCCACCAGCGTGCCGGTCTCCACCCGGTCTGCGGCCGTGGTGACCTGCACCTCGTCGCCCAGATTGGCGTCGGCCGCTAGGAATCCCTTTGTCCACATCACCAGCGGGGTATTTCTGGTGTCCTCAGGATCCTGAGGGGCACGCTGGCCCACTGGAAGCAGGATCTTCTTAATCCGTACCCATGTTCCTTTTTGAACCATTTCACAGCTTCCTTTCTCCGCGGGTCCGGAGGAGAAAGCTCCTCCGGGCCCGTAACCGTTTCAAGTCGATTGGACGGTTCCTTACTTCACCAGCTTGCAGTCCTCGTCGATCATGTCCCGCATGTCGCCCATGATGGCGTGGGGCACGGGGATGTCGACCATGGTTTTCAGGCCGGGACGGGCGTTGATCACGTGGGGGATGCAGTTCATGATCATGGCCATGGTGCCGATTCCGCCCTCGATCTCGGGAGTATTGACCATGTTGACCGGGGGAATGCCCTGAATTTCCACATAGTCGCCGGTATGGATGCCCACCTGCTCGGGTTCGATCTGCTGAGGGTGGTCCATTTCGATCTTCACCTGGCCGTCCACGGTGCCCCAGCCCTTCATGGCAACGCCCGCCACATGGCCGGCGGCGGCAAAGCCATAGGGGGACTTGCGGTCCACGTCGGTGACGATGGGCTCCATGTCCTGCTCGAATTTATCCAGCTTCCAGCCCAGAGCGTCGGTGATCATGCGGATGGACTCGGCAAAGCCCACGTGGCCGGTCATGGTGCCCGCGGCCTTCCGCTTCTCAAATTCGGCCACCTCCAGGCCGATACCCTGCTCCTCCATGACGGCGGGGCCGAAGGGAGACAGGCTGTTCACCCGGCGGGAGACGATGTGATCCACGCTCTCGCAGGCGCCGGTCCACAGGATGACCAGCAGATCCATGATAAGGCCGGGGTTGATGCCGGTGCCCAGCACGGTGACGCCGTTCCTCCTGGCGATCTCGTCCAGCTTGGCCGCCAGCTCAGGCTCCTGGGCCTGGGGATAAGCCATCTCCTCGGCGGAGGTGATGACGTTCATGCCCCGCTCCATAACAAACACCAGTTTGTCATAGACATCACGGGTAAAGGAGTTGGTGCACACCACCACGATATCGGCGGCGCCGGGCCGGATGACCTCCTCGGCGGTGCCCACGATCACGTCCTCGCGGTCGCCGCGCTCAATGCCGGGCACCACGTCATACAGGCTCTTGCCCAGCTTGGCGCCGATGTCGATGGCGCCCACAATATCCACGCCCTGCTTTTTGCAGAGCATCTTGCCGATGCCGCCGCCCATGGCGCCCAGTCCCCAGAGAATTACCTTCACATTTTTCATGCTGCATTCATCCTTTCCGTTACAGGTCGTGTGGTTCAGGTTCTGTGTCCTGTCTGCGGATAGAAAAAGCAAAGGGTGTGCCAGTTTTTCCGGCGCACCCTTTGATCTGTATAATATTTCAATTAAATTCTTATATTTTCCATTTATATGGACAATTAGCCGGGGTTTAGAGGACATCCACAAAATTTTATTCTGAAACGGCCTGTGAGCTGCTCTGGCAAACATGCACCAAAACAGGTTGACAAGGCGCAAAAAAATGGGCATTGTGCCCACTTTTTTGCGCCCCCCAAGAAGCCGTTAATAAAGAATTCCATATTTTTTCAGCTTGTGCTGAAGGGTCTGCCGCTTCATATGCAGACAGGTTGCGCACTGGGATACGTTCCCCCGGCAGCGGTCGAACATGGTGCGTATCGTTTCCTCCTCAATGCGCTCGATATAGTCCTGCAGGGACTCGCCCGCCTGAAAGTCTGTGCCACGCCGGTCCACGGCCTTGCCGGGCGCGGGCAGGTCCAGGAGCTCTGTTGTAAAGCCGCTGTCCCCATCCATCATGAACATGGCCTGGATCAGGATGTTCTCCAATTCCCGGACGTTTCCCGGGTAGTCGTATTCCATGAGCTGGCGCAGCACATCCCGCGGCAGCTCCGACAGGCGCTTTCCCATCTTCGCATGGTGCTTTTCAATCAGCGCCTGGGCCAGATAGGGGATATCGCCCCTGCGTTCCCGCAGGGGCGGAATATTCAGGGTGACCACGCTGAGGCGGTAGTATAGGTCCTGACGGAGTTTTCCCTGGCGGATCAGGTCGACAGGGTCTTCATTTACAGTAGTGATTACCCGGACATCCACCGGAATATCCTCTGAGCCCCCAACCCGCCGGATGTAGGACTCCTGCAAGACCCGGAGCAGCTTGCTCTGGAGCTCATAGGGCATGGAGTTCAGCTCATCCAGCAGGAGCGTACCGTGGTTGGCCAGCTCAAACAGGCCCGCCCGGTCCACCGCTCCGGTGAACCCGCCCTTGGCGGTGCCGAACAGAAGCCCCTCCAGCAGGTTGCTGGGCAGGGCCGCGCAGTTCTGCGCAATAAAGGGCTTCCCGCTCCGCGTTCCACCGTAGTGGATGCTCTGGGCGAACAGCTCCTTTCCCGTGCCCGTCTCCCCGTAGATCAGCACCGGCATGTCGTTTTGCGCCGCCCGCTTGGCCCGCTCCATGCTCTTCTGGAACTTGGGATCACGCCCGATCAGATCGGAAAAGTGATAGCGTTTGAGCTTCTGTTTTTTGGATGTCTCCTGCGTCCCCACCTGACTTTGCAGATGGGCCAGCCGGTCGCACAGCTCCGACAGCTGAGTTACGTCATTGGCTACCTCGATCACGGCGAGCAGCTTCCCGTCGGCATCTTTGACCGGAATGGTAGTATTAATGGTATGAATATATTTGCCGCTGGCGTTGATGTACCGCTGCGGCTGATTGACGGTGGATGCCCCGGCCTGGAGCGCACGGTAAATCGTACTGGACTCCAGATCCATGTGAGAAAACGCATCCTCAAAACGCCGGCCGACCACATCTGCCGGCTCCATCTGTTCCATCCTGGCCATAACGGAATTGTAAAAAATGGAGGTCCCCTGCCCGGCCACAATATGAACCCCTTCATTCAAAAGGCCTAAGAGCGCCGACAGGATCTCCTTATATTCATTTTCACGCACTATGATATCTCCCAGTACACGCTGTGCCTCTCTTTTGCGAGAGCCCGTAAAAGTAATCAAAGCTAATATAACATATAAAGTCACAGAATTTCAACGTAAGATTTTGACCACTTGAAAAACCCGGCTGGAGGCAGATGACGCTTAAGACCACACCGTGCGGGCAGCCATAACTCGGAGGCAAAAGAGGATAGTATGCGCAGCAGCCGGAAAATCCGCTCCGGATTTGATGCCGGCGGGCAATTTTATTTGGTCTAATCAAATAACTTTTTTAGCTGTTACAAATTCTTTTCAATCTGGATCGGGCAGGGAAAACACCGTATCCTCTATGCACAATGATGACAGTCAAAATAGAAAGAAACCTGTCTTTGACCGAAGTCAAAAACAGGTTTCTTCGCCGGGTGATGGCTACAAAAAGGATGCAGTGGTTGCAGGTCTGCACCAAAAACCAAATCGCAACCCAGCAAAGCGGTTGCGGTTTGGAAAGGAGCCGCGGACGATATGACATCCGCGGCGACATGTCCTGTGTTGATAAAAAATGCACTTTGATAAGGGCTTGGGATTAAGGTTGATTCTATAAAGAAAACCGTTTGAATTCCTCAAGTGTCGCTTCAAGTATCTGTCTGTTTTCGTGCTCAGGCTTTAAATACTGTTGCATTTCTTCAAATATCTGATCGAGATTTTGCAGGTCTGAGTCTGTATATATTAAAGTAAAAATATTAAACTTTCGGTAATATTCTTTGTGCTTCTGCATCTCTTTTTCAAAATTGGCTCTGGCCTCTAAATTGATTTCTTTTTGATTTTTTTCCTTTGTCCTGGATAAGTACCCATGTGTTGACCAGGGAGAAAATTCAAATCCCTGTTTCTGCAATGTATAGGGATTAATAATCGTGAAATCCAACCGATACCTGTGCTGTGTCTGAAGACCGCCATATCGCAATTCTGGGATCAAGAGCGGAATTTCGTATGGCTGCTTGCTGCTTAACACCAACTCGCAATACTTTTTGGCAATCTCCATTTCATAGGGTGATCTCGTTTGTCGAACCATAGTATTTTGAAAAAATACCAGGTATTGTTCTATCGTAAAAAACTCTATTCTTTGCGGTGAATGGGGAACGACAAGTCCTGTCTCCAGGACATGTCCGATGGTCCAGTAGTTTGGTTTAAAATGTCGAATTTCACTGACATCGTTTTCCCATTCTCCATTTTTAAAACGAGGGGTGATGAGAAGTCCGTAGCTTGCATTTGTTTGCCCAATCCAAAGTGCTGCTTCTTCCTTTTTAGGGCGTTTTTTTGCCAAGGCATCGCAGTTGCGCCAATATG
The DNA here is from genome assembly GCA_019410105.1 of Clostridiales bacterium. The sequence goes on from DXTB01000005.1 coordinate 16,078, forward strand.
TGCGCTTTAAAAAAAGAGTCACATATTCTAAGAGTTCCGGATCACTTGTCAGTTGCTGCTGAAACTTATACGCCGCCCTGGATGCCTCTTTTCCCGCATCGACGGTCTTTATGTGGTTTATAAGCCCCTGGAACCAACGGGCGGCAAATTCCTCAGGTGAGCTTATCACGTTATCTGTAACATTAAGATACGTCGTGTGCTTCCCTCCGATTTTTGCGTGGAGGGATAATTGCTGAGATTTGAAGTCATCTGGATTGTCTTTGCTGAAGGCATGGCGCCGCAAGATACTAGGAAGCAGTGCGTCCAGTTGACATGTTAGCTGCGCAATCTGTTCTTTTTTCTGTCGCGCAAACCACTGCTTTCCTGTCATAACAGCCACCCTTTACACATTTTTCTCCCAGAGTATTGCTGTAATTATATCAAGTATTCCTATTTTATGCAACTCAATATTAATCTAATGTGGTTATGACACAGGGGGCAGATTCCAAAAATCTTCCATTTTGTATTTCGATTTCAGCTCGTTTGCACTTTCATGCCTCATCTCCGAAGTGAATACAGAAATAGCTGAAAGTCCTGTCATGATAAGGCTTTCAGCTATACCCCCCTATCCGCCAGTCTCATGTAAACTGTTCGAATTGGGTGGGGGCATTCAAAAACCTTGGCGCAGGCGGAATTCACTTCCGCCGGGTATGTGAAGTCCTCACGGTATGCATAAAAATAACCACACCGAAAGGTGTGGTTATTTTTATGCAAATAACGGTTAAAACCGATATTTCTGCAAAATCGAAAAACGCCGCAGAGCGGCGATCCCAAATCACAACCCAGCGCAGCGGTTGTGATTTGGGAAGGAGGAGCAGCAAAATAAATGCGCTCTGACTTTTTAAAAAAGTCGGAGCAAACGATTTGACGTTTGCTCCGACGTGGTCTGAGTGTCATGAAAGGATCTGTGGAAAATACAGTAATATCAATGGTTTGTAAACGGGAAGCAAGGAGTTTTATCCAATCAAATCATATAATCGGAAATATCCTCCGCCTTTTTCCCTTTTTCTAATGCATCAAACTGCGCCTTGATTTGCTCATTCCGTTTAACATTCATGCCATTAGGAAGATATTTAAGGTCCTCTTCCTTGATGTCGATCTCTGCAATATCGTTTTTCTCACCGTATTGCGGGAAATTGACCAGCCAATAACCGTCTACTTCTTGTTCATAACAGATCCAACCCTGCATTCCTTTGTGTACGCCTTCCCGGGCATAGCTTTCTTTTTCCACAATCACTTCAACACAATCCATCATCTGCATTTTATTCACCTCCGTACGGTGTTGTCAGTCGTATCTCGCCGGTAGACTCAACCATCCAACCTGATATAAACGATACTGTTCCATCGCCATTTCTTCTCGGGATTTCAATTCTGATACTTATTCTTTGACCTGCGAAATTTAACCTTCCCAATTCATAATTTCCAGATACATACTTTTCCCTTGCCTGTCGTTCTATTTCTTTTTGCAGCCAAAATGCATCCACAACTGTATAGCCCCATTCATGAAACAGTTTATCTTTCCCGTGTGGATGTTCACCTCTGGTATTAAACAAATATGGGTCAAATTTGCTGTATGCGCTATGTGCTGCAGCGTTGCTGACAACAATGGTATAAGGAATCGGGTCTAATGTGCAGTGACAGTATGGATGGTGCGGACAAAGCGGAGCTTTTTCCTTCTGAAACCAACAGTCATCCAGCCTCAAGCATTCCTCACAGTGAGTTTTGCCCTCTGAATGGTGCGTCCATTTGACCCAGCTTGGTAGTCCTGCACTCTTTTGTATTGTGCCGAAATATCGCTTATAGTACAACAGTTATTCCCCCTTAAAAGTACAAGAAAATTATTTTTCATAATATAGGGGGAAACAGGCAAAAAGCTGCATGTTTCTGTACAACTTTTTTAGAATAATTTTAGAAATAAAAAAATCGGAGTATCCCGGAGGATACTCCGATGGTGCGGGCGGCGGGAGTCGAACCCGCACACCATGAAGGTAACGGAACCTAAATCCGTCGAGTCTGCCAGTTCCACCACGCCCGCATGATAACTCAGTATACTATTCCCGTGCAAAATTGTCAATTGCACTCTGCGGAGCGGGCAGTTATAATAGAGAAGAACGTAAACCGCAAGGGGGAAACCGACCATGAAACGTGCTCCGCGGATTGCCGCGATTCAGGATATCTCCGGCTTCGGCCGCTGCTCCACCACGGTGGTGCTGCCGGTATTGGCCGCCATGGGCGGGGAATGCTGCCCGCTGCTTACCGCCTGCCTCTCCGCCCACACCGCGTTTCCGGCCAGCGAGAAGGCCACCTTTCTGGATCTGACCGGCCAGATGGCGGGGACGGCGGCCCACTGGGCGGAGCTGGGGGTGACCTTTGACGCCATCTACAGCGGCTTTCTGGGCTCTGCCGGGCAGATCGGGCTGATAGAGGACTTCTACCGCCAGTTCCGCCGGGAGGGGACGCTGGTGTTGGTGGACCCGGTGATGGGGGACCACGGGAAGCCCTACCGCACCTACACGCCGGAGCTGTGCGGGCGTATGCGGGATCTGGCGGCCCAGGCGGACGTGATCACCCCCAACCTGACCGAGGCGGCGCTGCTGCTGGAGGAGGACTACGCCGATCTGCCCCGGGACGAGGAGGGGCTGCGGGCGTGGCTGGAGCGGCTGAGCCTGGATGGGCGGCGCTCGGTGGTGCTCACCGGGGTGAGCCTCCGGCCGGGCGCCATCGGCGCGGGCTGCTTCGACCGGGCCACAGGGCGCATCCGTTTTGCTATGGCCAGGCAGGAGCCCGCCCAGTTCCCCGGCACCGGCGACCTTTTCGCCAGCGTGGTGCTGGGGGCGATGCTCCGGGGGGAGCCGCTGGAGACAGCGGCCCAGCGGGCGGCGGAGTTTGTCCAGCGGTGCGCAGCCCACACCCTGGCGCTGGGCACCCCGGTTCTGGAGGGGGTCCAGTTCGAGCCACTGCTGGGAGAGCTGATGCAGAGATAAGGGAATCCCCATGCCGCCGTACTTCGGCGGCATGGGGATTTGTCTATTGGGCGGACTGGTCCAGGCGGGTGAGCAGGCGCTCCAGACGGACGGCCTGCTCCAGGGTGCAGTACTCCACCGGGCGGCCCTCCACCAGATCCAAAAACGCCGCGGCCTGCCGCGCAAAGCGGAGCCCGGGCGGCTCGGCGAGGTGCTCCGAACGCGCCTCCCCCTCCGGGGCGTAGGGACCGTCCGGGGCTTTGGGCCAGTAAGTGAGGACGCCTTCCTCCACACTGGCGCGGAGAAGCCCGCCCTCGCCGGAGATGCACAGGTGGATGCCGTCCAGCCCTACCCGGCTGACGGAGACGCTGCACAGCGCCCCGCCGGTTCCCCGGCCGCAGAACACGAAGGCGTCGTCGTTCTCCACACAGGTGTTTCCCTGACCGTCCGGCCGGCGGGTGGGGAGAAAGGTGCCGCCGTAGCCGGCGGCCTCGGCCAGCTCCACGCCCGCCGCATATTGGAGCAGGTCCAGCAGGTGGCTGCCGAAGTCGCCCAGAGCGCCGCTGCCGGAGGCGGAGCGGCGCATCCGCCACTCCAGAGGGACCGCGGGATCGGCCAGGCGGGTGCCGCCCTGGCTGGCCTGGGCCAGATAGACCCGCCCCATCCGCTGGCGGAGGAGCGCGCGCAGCCGCTCCACCACGGCGGTATAGCGGTAGACATAGGCCACCATCACCCTGGCGTCCCGCCGGGCCAGCAGCCGCTCCGCCTGCCCCGGCGGGGCGGTCTGGAGCCCCAGGGGTTTTTCCAGAAGCACGGCCTTGCCCCGCTCCACCGCGCGCTCGGTATAGGGCAGGTGGAACTGGTTGGGAGTGCAGAGCACCACTGCGTCCACCACGTCCAGCAGCTCCTCCAGGCGGGTGGTCATCCGTACCCCGTCAAGCCCGTGCCGGATACACAGCCGCCGGCAGCCCTCCAGGGTGCGGCTGCATACGGCGGTGACGGTACAGCGCCCCGCCTGGGCCAGAAAGCCCTCCACGTGCCGGTCGGCGATGGCCACCGTGGTGCCCGCGCCGACGATTCCAATCCGAATTCCCATACGTCCGCTCCTTTTTTCAGCTTCACTCCATCATAGCACGGAGCGGGACGTTTGCAAAGCGGTTTCAGCGCAGGCGGAACAGGCGGCGCAGGTGGATGCCCTGAGCCTGGAGGGCGGCCAGGTAGAGCACGCCGCCGAACAGCAGGCAGGCCAGGGCGGCGGGGAGAGCCTCCAGGCCGGCGCGGCGGAGCACCTGGAACAGAAGGTTGATCACCAGCCCCATGAGCAGGGCGGAGAGGGCGGGGGCGGTGCACCACTGAAAAATCTGGGCCCGCAGGCCGGTGGCCCGGCGGACGGCCCACCAGTTGAGGAGTACCCCCAGGGCGGCGGAGGCGAGAAAGCCCGCCACATAGCCCCTGAGTCCCACGCCGGGCAGGCCCATGAGGAAGAAGGTACAGCCGAGCTGCACCACGCCGCAGAGGATGGAGTTGCGGGCGGCGGCCCCCGGACGGCCCACGCCGTTGAGGGCGGAGGCGAGGACGGACTGGTAGCAGGACAGGAGCACCCCGACGGACAGGGGGAGAATAGAGCGGCCCACGGTGGGTTCCCGGAACAGGGCGGCGCCCAGGGTGGGGCCCAGCACCACCAGAAAGGCCATGGCGGGGAGGATCAGCACCGAGGTGGCCAGCATGGAGCGGTCTACCCGGTGCTGCACCAGACCCCGCTGCCCCAGGGCGGCGCCTTCAGCCAGCTTGGGCACCAGCACCAGGCCCAGCGCCCCGATGAAGGCGGTGGGCAGGCAGAGCATGGGCAGGGTCATGCCGCACAGCACGCCGAAGGCGCTCATGGCCTCCGAGACCTCCGCCCCCGCGTGGACCAGCCGCTGGGGGATGAGCACAGAGGTGGCCGAGCCCATCAGGTTGCCCAGCAGGCTGGTCAGCCCGATGGGGACAGCGATGGAGGCGATGCGGCGGTTGAGCTGCCGGTGCTCCAGCGGCGCGCCGGTCAGGCCGCCCGCCCGGTTCAGATGCCGCCGGGCCAGCAGGAGCAGGGTAACGGCGGAGAACAGCTCGCACAGGATCATGCCGGTGACAATCAGCCCCACCGTCCGCTCCGGGTTCTGGGGGAGAAAGACCACCAGCAGCCCCAGCACCGCTCCGGTGCGGATGAACTGTTCACACAGCTCCACCGCCGCCGGCGGACGGATGTTGCCCGTGCCATAGAAGAAGTGCTTGTGCAGGTTTTCCACCCCGGTGAGCAGGATGCAGGGCAGCAGGAGCAGCAGGCCCAACTGGGTGCGGGCGTCCCCCAGCAGATAGACCGAGATGGGGTCGTAGAGCAGGACCACCACCGCAGCCACCGCCGCAAAGAGGAGGAGAAATACCGCCAGGCAGCGGCGGAGCACCTGGGCGATGGCGGCCCGGTTGCCCCTGGCGTGATACTGGGAGGAGAGGTTGGACACTGCCACCGTCAGACCCACGGCGGTGAGGGCCATGATGACGGAGAACACCGGCATGATGAGCTGGTACAGCCCCATGACCTCCGCGCCGATCAGCCGGGAGAGCAGGATGCGGTACACGAACCCGAGAAATTGGGAGACGATACTGGTGCCCGTGAGGATCAGGGTACCGTAGAGCATAGAGGTACGGTCGAGTTTCAAGGCGCACCCTCCTTTCCCTAAACCCTATTCACCACGGGTTGTCCCCCATACGCGGGAAAATCTTTGACAAAACGGCCGCAAGCGCGTATGATAAATCCATTCATACTTTGTAGTATGGAAGAAAGGGCCAACCGTGGCGGCCAAAGTGATCCATGTGCCCTGATGTTCCCCAGCAGCGCGCCGGCTCTCCTGTTCAAACACTGCGGGAGGGCACCGGGCCCAGCATACCGGGCTTTCCACGTGGCAATGGATACCGCCCCATGTTCCTGTCCCTGGCCGATCTGCCTGTGCGGGATGCGCTGCCGGGTCTGCGGGTATGGGTGGAGACCGCCCGGCTGGCCTGCCATGAAAAACCGGCCGGTTTGCTGATTATCCTGAGAGATCTGGAGTGGCCTTTTCCTGATTTATGCATCCTGACCACAAATTTTGATAAAAAAATAACGCTTTTTTCTTGCATTTCACTTGCCTGTTGGCGTGGAAAGCAGTATACTTATTAGGAAGGTTTGTGTTAAAAAAATAACGATTATAATCGCAGGCTTTGATATTGGATTAAGGAGGCAGAACAAATGGGATTTGTGAAGCTGGAAAAGCAGGGTCATGTGGGCATCGTGACGATCGACCGTCAGGAGGCTCTGAACGCCCTGAACAGCCAGGTTCTGAGCGATCTGGACGCGGTTATCGACCAGGTGGCGGCGGACGATGAGATCTATGTGATGATTCTGACCGGCGCGGGCCGCTCCTTCGTGGCGGGGGCCGACATCGGCGAGATGAAGGGCTTCTCCTCGATCGACGGCAAGAAGTTCGGCGTGCACGGCGGCGGCGTGTTCCTCAAGCTGGAGAACCTGTCCAAGCCCGTGATTGCGGCGGTAAACGGCTTCGCCCTGGGCGGCGGCTGTGAGCTGAGCATGGCCTGCGACATCCGACTGGCCAGCGAGAAGGCCCGGTTCGGCCAGCCCGAGGTGGGCCTGGGCATTACCCCCGGCTTCGGCGGCACCCAGCGGCTGCCCCGCATCGTGGGCGTCAGCAAGGCTATGGAGCTGATTCTGACGGCCAAGACCATCAAGGCCGACGAGGCCAAGGCCATCGGCCTGGTCAGCGAGGTCTACCCCGCCGAGGAGCTGATGGATAAGGCCATGGAGCTGGCCAACGCGATCTGCGCCAACGCCCAGATCGCCGTGTGCGAATCCAAGCGCTGCATCCGCATGGGCATGCAGACCGACATCCACACAGGCTCCGCTTTCGAGGCCGAGGCCTTCGGCGTTACCTGCGGCACCGAGGACAAGAACGAGGGCATGGGCGCGTTCCTGGAGAAGCGGGCTGAGAAGCACTTCCAGAACCGGTAAGCGGTACATATGACGCCTGTCATCGCAAACCTGTCCGACCAGGTATGGAATGTTCTGATCAAACCAATAGAAAAGAGGTTTTTTACTATGAAGAAGATTGTGGTCATCGGCGGCGGTACCATGGGGCTGGACATCGCCCAGGTATTTGCCCGCAACGGCTATGACGTTGTGGTGCGCGACATCAAGGACGAGATCATCCAGGCCAGCGAGGCCCGGCTGAACAAGGGCCTGGATAAGCTGGTGAGCAAGGGCAAGCTGGACGAGGCCAAGAAGGCTGAGATCCTGTCCCACATGAGCTTCACCACCGAGCTGGCCGCCGCTGCCGATGCCGATCTGGTGGTGGAGGCCGCCATCGAGAACCTGGACATCAAGAAGAGCATCTTCGCGGAGCTGGACAGCCTCTGCAAGCCGGAGACCATCCTGGCCTCCAACACGTCCTCCATCTCCATCACCGCCATCGCGGCGGCCACCAAGCGGGCCGACAAGTTCATCGGCATGCACTTCTTTAACCCCGCCACCGTCATGAAGCTGGTGGAGGTCATCCGGGGCGCCCACACCTCCGATGAGACCTACAAGACCATTGCCGAGCTGGCCGCCGCCATCGGCAAGGAGCCCGTTGAAGTCAATGAGGCCCCCGGCTTTGTGGTGAACAAGATTCTGGTTCCCATGATCAACGAGGGTATCGACCTGGTCTACACCGGCGTGGCCAGTGTGGAGGGCGTGGACACCGCCATGAAGCTGGGCGCCAACCACCCCATGGGCCCCCTGGCCCTGGGCGATCTGATCGGCCTGGACGTATGCCTGGCCATCATGGACACCCTGTACGACGAGACCCACGATCCCAAGTACCGCGCCTCCCTGCTGCTGCGCAAGATGGTCCGCGCCGGCAAGCTGGGCCGTAAGACCGGCATCGGCTTCTACGACTACTCCAAAAAGTAAACAGGGCAGACGCAGTTCCCTATGCGAGCAACGACGGGCGGGAGCCCCTGACTCCCGCCCGCCCGTTCTGAAATATAAATCTTAGGAGGAAGGCAACAAATGGATCTGCACCTTTCCAGAGAGCAGGAAATGCTCCGCAAGATGTACCGTGACTTCGCCGAAAATGAAGTCAAGCCCCTGGCCGAGTGGGTGGACGAGAACGAGGCGTTCCCCGAGGAAACCGTCAAGAAGATGGCGAAGCTGGGGATGATGGGCATCTATTTCCCCAAGGAGTACGGCGGCGCCGGCGCGGACGTTCTGTCCTATGTCATGGCCGTCGAGGAGATGAGCAAGGTCTGCGGCACCACCGGCGTTATCATCTCCGCCCACACCTCCCTGTGCTGCGCTCCCATCTATGAGAACGGCACCGAGGAGCAGAAGAAGTATTACCTGCCCAAGCTGTGCTCCGGCGAGTGGATCGGCGCGTTCGGCCTGACCGAGCCTGGCGCCGGCACCGATGCCCAGGGCCAGCAGACCACCGCCGTGCTGGACGAGAAGGGGGAGAACTGGATCCTCAACGGCTCCAAGATCTTCATCACCAACGCCGGCTACGCCAACGTGTTCGTGATCTTTGCCATCACCGGCGTTACCACCGACAAGCGCGGCCGCAAGAAGAAGGAGATCTCCGCCTTCATCGTGGAGCGCACCGACCCCGGCTTCTCCGTGGGCAAGCACGAGAAGAAGATGGGCATCAAGGGCTCCTCCACCTGTGAGCTGATTATGGAGGACTGCATCATCCCCAAGGACCGCCTGCTGGGCAAGCAGGGCAAGGGCTTCGGTATCGCCATGAAGACCCTGGACGGCGGCCGTATCGGTATTGCCTCCCAGGCCCTGGGTCTGGCCGAGGGCGCCATCGAGGAGACCATCAAGTACACCAAGGAGCGCGTCCAGTTCGGCCGGCGCATCTCCCAGTTCCAGAACACCCAGTTCCAGCTGGCTGACATGCACGCCAAGACCGAGGCGGCCAAGTGGCTGGTGTACTCCGCGGCCATGAAGAAGGAGAACCATGAGCCCTACACTGTGGACGCCGCCATGGCCAAGCTGGTGGCGGCTGAGACGGCCAGCGACGTGACCCGCCGCTGCGTGCAGCTGTTCGGCGGCTATGGCTACACCCGTGAGTACCCCATGGAGCGCATGATGCGCGACGCGAAGATCACCGAGATCTACGAGGGTACCAGCGAGGTGCAGCGCATGGTCATCTCCGCCAACCTGGGCGTGAACTAAAGGAACTGGAGGGAAAATTACGATATGAAATGCATCGTTTGTGTCAAGCAGGTACCTGATACCTCCGGCGTGGTGGCGGTGAAGGAAGACGGCACCATGGACCGCGCGGCCATGGCCACCATCACCAACCACGACGACCTGGCTGCGGTTGAGGCCGCGCTGCGCATCAAGGACGCCACCGGCTGCAAGGTGGTTGTGGTCTCCATGGGCCCTCCTCCCGCCGAGGGGATGCTGCGTGAGCTGCTGGCCATGGGCTGCGATGAGGCCGTGCTGGTCTCCGCCCGCGAGTTCGGCGGTTCCGATACTTACGCCACCTCTCAGATTCTCGCCGCCGCCATCAAGAAGGTGGGCGTGGACGAGGACGACATCGTGTTCTGCGGCCGCCAGGCCATCGACGGCGACACCGCCCAGGTGGGCCCCCAGATCGCCGAGAAGCTGCACCTGCCCCAGGTCTCCTATGTGGCGGAGATCGCGGTGGAGAACAAGGCCGTCACCGTGAAGCGTCTGCTGGAGGACGGCTACATGACCATCAAGGTTCAGACGCCCTGCCTGCTGACCTGCGTGAAGGAGCTGAACGACGCCCGCTACATGAGCGTGGGCGGCATCATGGAGTGCTACAACAAGCCTCTGGAGATCTACAACTACGAGACTCTGAAGGACGATCCCCTCATCGACGTGGATACCATCGGCCTGAAAGGCTCTCCCACGAATGTGTACAAGTCCTTCTCTCCCCCGGTGAAGGGCGCCGGTATGATGATGGAGGGCGCCGACAAGGCGACCGTCGAGAAGCTGGTCTCCATCCTCAACGACAAGCACATCATCTGATAGAGTGAAAGGAGAGCAACACAATGGCTTTTGATAGTAAGGATACCGCCGCCTTCAAGGGCGTATGGGTTTTCTGTGAGCAGCGCGAGGGCGTGATTATGTCCACCAGCTACCAGCTCCTCTCCGAGGGCCGCAAGCTGGCCAACGACCTGGGCGTGGAGCTGTGCGGCGTGGTGCTGGGCAAGGACATCAAGGAGGACTACCTGAAGGCCCTGGGCGGCTACGGCGCCGACAAGGTGTACTACTGCAACCACGAGCTGCTGGACGTCTACACCACCGACGCCTACACCAAGGTCATCTGTGACCTGGTGGAGGACAAGAAGCCCGAGATCTTCCTCATCGGCGCCACCAACATCGGCCGTGACCTGGGCCCCCGCTGCGCGGCCCGCCTGCACACCGGCCTGACCGCCGACTGCACCCACCTGGACGTGGACGTGGAGAAGTACAAGGCCTTCCTGAAGACCACCTCCACCATCGACGTGGACAACACCAAGTTCGAGGAGAACACCAACCTGAAGATGACCCGTCCGGCCTTCGGCGGTCACCTGATGGCCACCATCATCTGCCCCCGCTTCCGTCCCCAGATGTCCACCGTGCGCCCCGGCGTTATGCAGACCCAGCCCTACGACGAGGCCGGCGCCGCGAAGACGGAGATCGTCAACGTGGACGTGAAGCTGGACAAGTCCGACATCCATGTGGATGTGCTGGAGGTCAAGAAGGCCGCCAAGAAGCTGGTCGATCTGATCGGCGCCGACGTGGTGGTTTCCGTGGGCCGCGGCATCAGCAAGGACGTCGAGGGCGGCATCAAGCTGGCTGAGGAGCTGGCGGGCGTCCTGGGCGGCGTCGTGGGCTCCTCCCGCGCCTGTGTCGACGCGGGCTGGATCTCCGCCGACCACCAGGTGGGCCAGACCGGCAAGACCGTGCACCCCCGCATCTATGTGGCCCTGGGCATCTCCGGCGCCATCCAGCACCTGGCTGGCATGCAGGACTCCGAGTGCATCATCGCGGTGAACAAGAACGAGTCCGCCCCCATCTTCGACGTGGCCTCCTACGGCATCTGCGGCGACCTCTACAAGGTCACACCCATGCTCATCGAGGCCATCCGCGCCGCCAAGGCCGCGAAGTAAGAGGCACATTGCGCCACCAATACAGCGGAGGCCCTCCCTGGAGGGCCTCCGCTTTCTATCACAGCGGGGGAGGGGTTCCATAGCGGAGCGGAACGCAAAACTGATTCTCATGGTGGGTGTGCTGGGCGTCTCCGCCTCGGCCATTCTGGTGCGGTTTTCCCAGGCGCCGTCCGGGGTGACCGCAGCCTACCGCCTGGGCTGGACGGTGCTCCTGTTGCTTCCGGTAGTGCTCCTGCGGTGCCGTGCGGAACTGAGGCGGGTGACGGCGCGGGATTTGGTCCTGTGCGGGGCCAGCGGCGTTCTGCTTGCACTCCACTTCCTCACATGGTTTGAGTCCCTTAAGCGTACCAGCGTGGCCTCCTCCACGGTGCTGGTGAGCACCGAGGTGATTTTCACCGCCATGGGCTTCGCCCTGTTCCTGCATGGAAAAATCCCACGGCTGGGGGTGTGGGCCATTCTCCTGGCCTTTGGGGGCAGCGCCCTGCTGGCCCTCTCCGGAGGCGGCGGGGCAGGGGAGCTGTCCGGCAACCTGCTGGCCCTGGCTACGGCCTCGGCCGCCGCCGTCTATACCCTCATCGGACGGATACAGCGGGGCCATCTGTCTACCACGGTCTACACCTTTCTGACCTTTCTGACCTATCTGGCCTGCTTTCTCACCCTGCTGTTGGGCACCGCCGCGGCGGGGACGCCCCTGACGGGCTACGGCGGCCGGGAGTGGCTCATCGGTCTGGCGTTGGCGGTGCTGTGCACTCTCCTGGGACACAGCCTGTTTAGCTGGTGCCTCAAGTACCTGTCCCCATCCTACGTGTCCGCCGCAAAGCTGTGTGAGCCGGTCTTCTCCTCCCTGGCGGCCATCCCACTGTTCGGAGAGGTGCCCGGTCCACTCCAGCTTGCCGGAGGCGCGGCGGTGCTGGGAGCTGTCCTCCTCTACACCTGGGCGGAGCGTGAAAAAACTCCTGCCGGATGAGTCCGGCAGGAGTTTTTTCAGTCGTTAGGCGCCGAGGGCGGCCACGATAAAGGGCTTGAACTTGTCCCAGTAGCCCATGATGAAGATGATGAGCACAATGACGGGCAGGACGTACTTGAAGTAGAGGCGGAACTGGGCGGGGAAGCGGACGCCTCTGCCCTGGTTTGCTTCTTCCAGGAAGTGGTCGTAGCCCCAGCCATACTTTTTGGATACACAGCAGAACAGCAGGTAGATCATGGAGCCGATGGGGAGCAGGTTGTTGCTCACCAGGAAATCCTCCCAGTCCATAATGCCCATGCCCAGGGCCTTCACGCCGCTCCACAGGTTGTTGCCCAGCAGACAGGGCAGGCTCAGCAGGAAGATGAGCACCAGATTGGCCAGTACCGCCCTGCCACGGGAGATACCGAAGCGGTCCATCCAGCAGGCGAGGATATTCTCAAACACGGCGGTTACGGTGGACAGGGCGGCAAAGAACAGGAAAACGAAAAACAGCGCGCCCCAGAGCTGGCCGCCCGGCATGGCGTTGAACACATTGGGCAGGGTCACAAAGATCAGGCTGGGGCCCTGGCCGGGGTTGACGCCGAAAGCGAAGGCGGAGGGGAAGATGATCAGGCCGGAGACAAAGGCAACGCAGGTGTCCAGAACGCCCACGTTGATGGCCTCGCCGAACAGGCGGCGCTCCTTGCCGATGTAGCTGCCGAAAATGGCCATGGCGCCAATACCCAGGCTGAGGGTGAAGAAGGCCTGTCCCATGGCGTCATAGATGGCGCGGAACAGCCGAAAGCTGCCGTCGGCATCGTACATCAGGTTGTGGAAGTTGGGCACCAGGTAGAACTTCACGCCCTCCATGGCACCGGGAAGGGTGAGAGCGCGGACGGCCAGCACTACCAGCAGGGCCAGCAGGCAGAGCATCATGGCCTTGTTGACCTTCTCCACGCCGTTTTTCAGGCCGCGGCTGCAGATCAGCATACCCAGCACCACCACGATGCCCATGAACAGAAGCTGAATTCCTACGTTGCCCTGCATGGCGCCGAAAGCGGTTTCCACACCAGCGGCATCCAGGCCCCGGAATTCGCCGGCAGCCACCTTGAAGAAGTAAAGCAGCAGCCAGCCGGCGATGGTGGTGTAGAACATCATCAGCAGGTAATTGCCCGCCATGCCGAACCAGCCGTACCAGTGCCACTTGCTCCCCTTGGGCTCCAGGACCTGAAAGGAGGCCAGGATGCTCTTCCGGCTGGCCCGGCCCACGGAAAACTCCATGGCCATGATGGGCAGGCCCATGATGACCAGGAACAGCAGATAGATCAGCACAAAGGCCGCGCCGCCGTACTGCCCCACGATGTAGGGGAACCGCCAGACGTTGCCCAGGCCGATGGCGCACCCGGCGGAGATGAGCACAAAGCCCAGCCGGGACGCAAAGGTCTCTCTCTCTTTCACAATTGCATACCCTCCTTGGATCAGCCGCCACACGCGCGGCATTACACACATAATAGCGGATTTTGGAAGGTATGTCAATCAAAAGCGGCGCGTAACCCTTGTGTCATGGCGGAACGGGTACTTTTAAAGCCAATCAAGAACCACGTCCCGCAGGGTGACGGGGGAGACGCAGTTGCGCCGGAGGAGCTCCAGAAGCTGGTCAATGCGCTCCACGCTGACCGTGATGTTGGGCACCGATGCCTCCTCTCCGTCCGGTCCTGCCACCTTAACTCCATAGCTCTCGCAGGACAGGCCGCCGCTCAGCTCCATCTCGTCCACCAGAATGTAATACTGGAAGGAGTGTGCAGTGCCGTCCTCCTCTTCCCCCGTACAGGTATCGACTAATAGTTCCCTCATCTTGTATCTGCTCCCTTCTTCTTTGATCCGTAAGACCATTATATTGTATTTTCCAGCATTTGTAAAGGAGCGATCACCGCAGGTTTCGACACGGGAGGGCGGTTATGTCACCCGCAGAGAGGACTTCTGTCAACGAAAGCGCGAAGAAGGGGAGAGAACGGCGAGAATGGTCGAATTTGAGGGAGTGAATGTGGAAAGAAAAGAGGCGTCCGCCGGCAGCGGACGCCTCTTTGTGGAAAAAAGGGGCTAGGAGAGGGGAAAAGCCGCCTCCACGGCCTCGGAAATGGCCTCGGCAAAGGTGGGATGGGGGCGCACCGGGCGGAGCAGCTGCTCCGCCGTCAGCTCCAGCGTGACCGCCAAGGCGAGCTCGGAGATCAGATCGGTGGCCCGGTAACAGCACAGCTGAGCCCCCAGCAGGGCGCGGCTCTCCCGGTGAAATACCAGCTTGACAAAGCCCCGCTTTCCCCCCTCGATGAGGGTACGGGCGTTGCCCCCCAGCACACACTTGCCGGCGGCACAGGGGATGCCCCGGGCCCTGGCCTCGTCGGCGGTGAGTCCCACCTGGGCCAGCTCTGGGCTGGTGTAGACGCAGGCGGGGATGGGGGCCACTCCGCGGAGGGGGGTGCGGCCCAGCAGGAGGTCGGCCACAAAGCGCCCCTCCGCCTCCGCCTTGTGGGCCAGCATGGCCCCGCCGATGGCGTCCCCGATGGCGTAAAGGGAGGGGATGGAGGTGCGGAACTGTCCGTCCACCCGGAGGAACCCCCGCTCCAGCTCCGGCAGGAGGTCCCCGGTAAAGAGGCCGCCAGTGGCGGGCCGCCGCCCGGTGGCCACCAGGACAGCGTCGGCCTCCAGCCGGCGCGCCTCCCCCCGGTGGGTGAAGGCGACGGCAGGGCCGGGGGTGACGCCGGTGACGCCGGCTCCGGTGAACACCTCCACCCCGTCCTGCCTGAGCTGCGCGGCCAGACTCTGGCCCAGCTCCCGCTCCAGGGTGGGCAGGAGGCGGGGGGCCGCCTCCAGGATGGTGACGCGGGCGCCTGCGGCGGCCCAGACACACGCCAGCTCCACCCCGATCACTCCGCCGCCGATGATGGCCAGACGGTCCAGGGGACGCAGATCGGAAAGCAGGCCGTCGCTGGTGACTACACCGGGTGTGTCCAGGCCGGGGATGGGGGGCAGGGCGGGCTCGGAACCCGCGGCGACCAGGATGTGGGCCGCCTCGTAGGCCGCGCCCCCCGCCTCCACCGTGTGGGGGCCGGTGACCACCGCCCGGTAAGGGATGAGTTCCACCCCGGCGGCCCGGAGCTGCTTCTCCTGGCCGGCGCGGAGGGTGGACACCACCCGCTCCACCTCTGCGGCCAGGGCGGGCCAGTCACAGCCCGGTCCCGCCCCGTGGAGGAGGGCCTTGGTGGGGACGCACCCCCGGTTGAGGCAGGTGCCCCCCACCTGGCGGGGCTCAAAGAGGGCCACGGACAGGCCGCCCTGCGCGGCCCGGAGGGCGGCGGCGCAGCCGCCGGGCCCTCCGCCGATGACAATCAGCTCATGCACGGCTCAACCCTCCGGGAAGGCGTACCGCACCACCGGGCGGCGGGCGGCGGCGGTCTCGTCGGGGCGGCCCACAGGCGTGCTCGCCGGGGCGGCGTGGAGGGCCTCCGGCTCCTCCTTCGCCCGGCGCAGAATCTCCGCCAGCACCGCCGCCGCCTCGTCCAGCGTCTCGGGGGACTCGGTCTCGGTAGGCTCGAACATCAGCGCCTCGTGGACGATCAGGGGGAAATACATGGTGGGCGGGTGGATGCCCGCGTCCAGCATGGACTTGGCCACGTCCAGGGCGGATACCCCCGTCTCCTTTTTCAGCTCCTCCAGGGTGAGCACAAACTCGTGCATGCACAGGCCGGGGAAGGCGGCGGTATAGCCCGCCTCCTCCAGCTTCCTTTTGAGATAGTTGGCGTTGAGCACCGCCGTGTGGGCGGCCTCGGCCACGCCGGTGTTTCCCAGCCGCAGCAGGTAGGCCAGGGCCTTGACGACCACCAGGAAGTTGGCGTGGAAGGCCCGCACCTGGCCGATGGAGTGCTCCCCGCCGTTGCGGCACAGGGCGGAGCCGGGCAGGAAGGGGGCCAGAAAGGCCTTGCACCCCACCGGGCCGCTGCCCGGGCCGCCGCCGCCGTGGGGGGTGGCGAAGGTCTTGTGGAGGTTGAGGTGGCACACGTCGAAGCCCATGTCGCCCGGCCGGGCCACCCCCATGATGGCGTTGAGGTTGGCCCCGTCGTAGTAGACGAGGCCCCCGGCGGCGTGGACGAGGGCGGTGAGCGCTAGGATGTCTTTCTCAAAGAGCCCCACAGTGTTGGGATTGGTGAGCATCAGCCCCGCCGTGTCGGGGCCGCAGGCGGCCCGCAGGGCCTCCAGATCCACCAGCCCCTCGGGGGTGGAGGGGATGTTTTTGACGGTGAAGCCCGCCATGGCGGCGGAGGCCGGGTTGGTGCCGTGGGCGGAGTCGGGCACCAGGATCACCGTGCGGCCCGTGTCCCCCTGGCTGTGGTGGTAGGCCTTGATGAGCAGCAAGCCCAGGAATTCCCCATGGGCTCCTGCGGCGGGCTGGAGGGTGACGGCATCCATGCCGGTGATCTCACAGAGCAGGTGCTCTGCCCGGGCCAGGACGGCCTGAGCGCCCTGGACGGTGTGGGCGGGCTGGAGGGGGTGCAGACCGGTAAAGCCGGGCAGGGCGGCGGCCTCCTCCCCCAGCTTGGGGTTGTACTTCATGGTACAGGAGCCCAGTGGGTAGAAGCCGTCGCACACGCCGAAGGCCCGGCGGGCGAGGGCCTGATAGTGGCGGGACAGGTCGCTCTCCCCCAGCTCCGGCAGGCGGGGGACCGTTTTCCGCCGGTACTTCTCCGGCAGGGGGGCGGCGGGCACGTCCAGAGACGGCAGAAGGTCGTTCCCCCGGCCGGGGCGGCTGCGCTCAAAAATCAGCTTCATCTGTCCAGCACCTCCTTGACAATGGACACGGCCTCGTCCAGCTCGGCACGGCTCTGCTTCTCCGTGGCGCACCACAGCAACCCGCCCTCCACCGGCCAGCCCCCCAGGATGCCGCGCGCCTCCAGGGCGGAAAGCACCTTCTGGGGTTCGGGCAGATCGGTGACAAACTCGTGGAAGAAGGGGCCGGGGTAGCGCAGGGACACGCCGGGCAGCCGGCACAGCTCTGCGGCCAGGTAGTGGGCCTTGGCGTGGCACTGCTCGCCCACCTGCCGAAGCCCGTCCGGCCCCATGAGGGACAGGTAGACGGAGGCGGTGAGGGCGCACAGCGCCTCGTTGGAGCACACGTTGGACGAGGCCTTCTCCCGGCGGATGTGCTGCTCCCGGGCCTGCAGGGTGAGGACAAAGGCCCGCTCTCCCCGGCTGTCCCGGGTCTCTCCCACGATGCGGCCGGGCAGCCTGCGCATGAGGGACTGGGAGGCGGCCATGAAGCCCAGGTAGGGCCCGCCCCAGGACAGGGGGAGGCCCAGGGGCTGTCCCTCGCCCACGGCGATGTCCGCCCCGCAGGCGCCGGGGGACTCCAGCACCCCCAGGGCGGCGGGGTTGACCCCGACGATCAGTCTGGCCCCGGCGGCGTGTACCTGGGCGGCCAGGGCGGGCAGATCCTCGAGCTGGCCGAAGAAGTTGGGCTGCTGGACATAGACGCAGGCGGTGGTCTCATCCAGCAGTCCGGTGAGATCGGTGACGCCGTTTTCCGCCGGGGCCGCCGCCACCTCGGTACCCGCGCCGAAGCTGTAGGTCCGGATAGTGGAAATCACGTCCGGGTGGGCGGCGGCGGACACCACGGCCCTCGTCCGCTTCCGCTCCCGGCACATGGCCACCGCCTCCGCCGCGGCGGAGGCCCCGTCATACACCGAGGCGTTGGCCGCATCCAGGCCGGTGAGCTCACAGATCATGGTCTGGAACTCGAAGATGGACTGGAGCACCCCCTGGCTGATCTCCGCCTGATAGGGGGTATAGGCCGTGACGAACTCCTCCTTGGAGGCGATGCGGCTCACCGCCGCGGGGATGTAGTGGTCGTAAGCCCCGGCCCCCCGCAGGATGGTGCGGAAGCGGAGGTTCTGCTCCGCCAGGGCCTCCAGGGTGCGGCGGACCTCCAGCTCCGACTGGGGAGGGGGCAGGTTCAGGGGGGCGGTGAGGCGCACGGACTCCGGCACGTCCCGGTACAGCGCCTCCGGGCCGGACAGGCCCAGGGCGGCGTACTGGGCGGCCCGCTCCGCCGCCGCGGCGGGCAGATATCCGGCCATGTCAGCCCTCCTCCGCGGCACAGTGGGCCTCGTAGGCCGCCGCGTCCAGCAGCTCCTCCTCATCGGTCATCTGCTCCACCTGGATCAGCCAGGCCCCGTAGGGGGCCTCGTTCACCAGGGCGGGATTGTCCAGCAGCTCCTCGTTGACCGCCTTTACCACACCGGACACAGGGGAGAGCACGTCGGACACCGCCTTCACCGACTCCACATCGCCGAGGGCCTCCCCGGCGGTGACAGGGTCCCCCTCCTGGGGCAGGTTGACAAAGACGATATCCCCCAGGGCGTGCTGGGCGAAGTCGGTGAGGCCGACGGTGCAGACGCCGTCCTCCTCCTTGAGCCACTCGTGGGATTTGGTGTAGCGCAGTTCCTCGGGAATGTTCATGGTGATAACCTCCTGTATAATTTAAGGTTGTTTTTATAAAATGAGCTGAAAAGGGGCGGCAGACGGCGTGGCCGGTTTGCCCTTATCCCCGCCGGTAGAAGGGCGTTTTGACCACCTGGGCGTCCACCCGGCGCCCCCGCACGTCCACCTGGAGCGGGGTGCCCGGCTCCTTGTACGCCGCGTCCACCAGGGCCAGGGCCACCGCCTGCCCCACCCAGGGGCAGTGGGTGCCGGAGGTGACCACGCCCACCTGCCGCCCGCCGTCGTACACCGGGCAGCCCTCCCGGGCGATGCCGCGCCCGGTCATCTGGAGGCCCACCCGGCGGCGGGACACGGGGCGGGCCCGCTCCAGGGCGGCCTTGCCGATGAAGTCGGGCTTCTCCAGCTTGACGAAGATGCCCAGCCCCGCCTCGTAGGGGTTGATGGAGGGAGAGAGCTCGTGGCCGTAGAGGGGCATGGCGGCCTCCAGCCGCAGGGTATCCCGGGCCCCCAGGCCGCAGGGGAGGGCCCCGGCGGCCGTCAGCGCGTCCCAAAGGGCGGGGGCGTCCGCCGGGGCGCAGTAGAGCTCAAAGCCGTCCTCGCCGGTGTACCCGGTGCGGGAGACCAGGCAGGGCCGGCCGTCCACCGTGCCGTGGAGCACGGCGGTGTAGTTCTTCGCCGGAAGGTCCGCCGTCAGGGTGCGCAGCAGCGCCTCCGCACCGGGCCCCTGGAGGGCGAGCTGGGCCGTCTGGTCGGAGAGATCCTCCAAAGTGCAGTCCCCGGACAGGTGGGCGGCCATCCAATCCCGGTCCTTGGCGGTGTTGGAGGCGTTGACCACCGCCAGCCAGGCCGTGTCCGAACAGCGGTAGACGATCAGATCGTCCACCACGCCTCCGTCCTCGTAGCACATGGGGGAATAGCGGGCCTGGCCGTCCGCCATGCCGGAAAAGTCGTTGGTCATGAGCCGGTTGAGGTTGGCCAGGGCGTCGGGGCCCCGGAGGAGCAGCTCTCCCATGTGGCTGACGTCGAACAGGCCGCAGCCGGTGCGCACGGCCCTGTGCTCGGCGATGACGCCGGAGTACTGCACCGGCAGCAGCCATCCGGCAAAGGGAACCAGCTTGCCCCCCGCCGCCGTGTGGCGGTCGTAGAGCGGAGTTTTGCGTTCCATTTCCATGCCCTCCTTTAAAATTGGGGTCAAAAAAAGCGCATGGCAATGCTGCCATGCGCCTCTGTTCGGTTGCCTGAGAGTTTTGCCCCCGTCGGCGCGGACTGCGGTCCGCTTTCCAGAGCCTCGTCCGGGGCCGGTCCTTCTGCCTGAGAGATCACTGCGCTGCCCCTTCGGCGGCGGCGGTGTGCCGCGCTCTCCCCACCCCATCATCCGACCATATGAACTTCAGTAGGACTTCTATACTTTATAGTATACGGGACGGAGGGGAAAATGTCAACTACCTTCTGCCGGGGAGTGGAGGGCGGCCTCTCCCCGGTGCTTCCCCCGGCAGATAAGCTGGGTCATGGTGCCCATAGGGCAATACACACACCATGAGCGGGGTTTGAAAAGCACCATTGTGACCAGCCCCAGCACCGTAGAGGTGAGCATGACGCTGTAAAAGCCAAAGGCGAATTGGGCCACGCCGGGGGAAAAGAGGGTTCCATAGTAGGCCCAGTGCCAAGGCAGCCGGAACGTCCAAAGCAGAGTGACGGCCTGGCGCAGCTCCTGCGCGCCGGCAAAGACCAGATATGTGCTCCAGAGCATCTGGAAGAACATCAGCAGAAAAAAGCCCAAAAACCCGTAGCGGAACGCCCTGCTTTTCATCCACCGGGGAATATCGGCCCGCCGGGAGAGGCCGAAGCGTCCACCCAGCAGGCTGAACAACTGTCCCCGTCCACAAAAGCGGTTGCAGTAGCCCTTATCCCCGCCCGCAAAGGCGATGACCAGAGGGATGAAAAAGCAGAGGAGGCCCAACCAGGCAAAGAGGATGTTGAAGAAGCCCAACACCAGATAGAGGAGAGAGGCGATCCAGAGGAAGTCATACCAGCGCTTTTTCATGGGCGATTCTCCTCCAGTGTAATTATGGTAGCCGGGCACTCCGCCGCGCACTTGCCGCAGCCGACGCATCGGTCTGCATCCACCCGGGCTGTGATACCGTTCCAGATTCGGATGGCGGAGAGGGGACAGACGCGGACACAGCAGCCGCAGGCCACGCAATCCGCCCCGATCTTTGCCGTTCTTCGGTGGTGTTTTCGCAAATCCATAGGCAACCCCCTTACTGAGATGCGCCCAGTATAGGGGATGGACGGGGCTGCCGTCTGTGATAAACTCACACAGATGTGAGGAAGTGTACGGCCTGCCGTTCGGGGCGGCATCTGGCGCGGGCCATTTTTCCGATGACAGATGCCCCATGTAACGCAAAGGCGCCGCAGACTGAAACCAATCTGCGGCGCATGTGTACTCAGAAGTTGTAGTCAAGGATCAGCCAGTCCAGGTCGCTGAAATCCTGCTCATCCAGGGACCAGTAGTTGTCGTCGCCCAGGGTGATCTGCACCACCTTGCTCTGGGCCTCCAGATACTCCGCCTCGGGCAGCTTTTCCAAGGTCAGGTCGATGACCAGGCGGCACCACTCCGCGTCATAAGCGGCGTACTCCTCATCGGTCATGGAGTCCACATCCTGGCTGTAGAGAGCTTCGGCACGGGCGTCGGGGGTGTCGCCCCACAGGGCCTCGGCAACCCGGTCAAATACGTCCAGAGGCTCCACAGTGACTTTGACGCCGAAGGTGCCGTCGTCCACCTCCGTGGCGGTATCCACGGTGTACTTGGCCTTGGCGTAGACCTGCTTATACATGTCAACTACCTCGGCCTTGAGTTCGTCGGTCAGGTCGTCGATCAGGAAGGCGGAGGCGAAAAAGTCAGCCTCGGTCTCCAGGCTGGACAGGTAGGTTTCCTCAGCCTCATTCTCGGTAATGTCGATCAGCTCCAGGAAGTCGGGATCATAAACGCCTTTGTAGTTCTCGTCCAGAATACCCTGAACATACGTGGTGGCATCGTCGGCGCTGAGACCGCCGCTGCAGGCGGAAAGGGATAGGACGAAGGTGAGGGACAGAGCGGCTGCGGTAACACGTTTCCAGATTTTGCGCATAGGGGTTCCTCGCTTTCTCTTCTCTTTTTTGGGTTCCGGTTCTCTTTATTTTATATAGTACGCGCCGGGGCGCGGACCGGATGGGGAACGGCCTGCGGCGGAATTGCCGCAGCAAAGCCCATGGGCTTTGCTCAAGGGGGCTGAAGGCGGACTCAGCCGCACAGGTCGATGATGGCCTGGGTAAAGATCTTGGCGGCGGTGAGCTGGTCGGCAATGCAGGTGTGCTCGTCGGCGCCGTGCATGTTGCCGTTAAAGCCGGGCATACAGCAGCCGAAAGCCACGCCGCCGGGAATATCGTGGACGTAGGTGCCTCCGCCAATGGCCAGGCACTCCCCCTTGTAGTCGGTGTACTGCTCGTAGCACTTGAGCAGGGCCTTGACCAGCGGGGAGTCAGCGGGGGTGTGGTGGGGAGCGTCCATCTCGCCGGAGACGGAAAAGCCAAACTTGGAAAAAGATGCCTCTGCGGCGGTGCGGCAGTTCTCATCGTTGGCGCAGATGGGTACCCGGCTGTCAAACTGGCCCTCCAGGCCGGTGCCGGTGACGGTCAGCAGGGAAAAGGCCAGGGTCAGCGCCCCGGACAGCTCATCGGACTGGGCGATGCCCAGGGCCTTGCCGGCGCAGTCGCCGTGGGGGAAGAGGGCGTTGAGCGCGTGGAGGGCGGCGGTGGAGCCCACCTTGGCCAGGGGAAGGGAGCAGAGCAGATGGAGCAGGCCGGTGATGGCGTTGACGCCCTCCTCCGGCAGGGAGGCGTGGGCGCCCTTGCCGCGGCAGAGGATGTGCAGGCTGTCCCCCTCCTCGCGCAGCTCGTAGCGCACGCCGGTCTCGGCGGCGGCCCGGTCGCAATAGGGGCGGGCGGCCCCGGCGGACAGGCCGGCCACCAAGCACTCGGCCTCCGGCGGGAGCACGTTGATGCGGAAGCCGCCGCGGAACTCGGTCACCCGGGGGGTGGCGGTCTCCGCGGGCCAGGACTTGGTGAACACCGGCTTATAGCTGCCCTTCTCGATGTTGATGAGGGGGAACTCCGCGTCGGGGGAGAAGGCATAGGGGGCGTAGGGCTCCCGGGCGTAGTAGTAGGCGATGTCGCTGGAACCGCTCTCCTCGTCGGTGCCCATCAGCAGGCGGGCGTTGCGCCGGAGGGGGACGCCCAGCTCCTTCACGGCCTTCATGGCCAGCAGGACAGCGGCCACGGGGCCCTTGTCATCGTCGGTGCCCCGGCCGTAGAGCATGCCGTCCACCTCCTTGGGCACATAGGGCTCCGTCACTGTCCAGCCGGTGCCCTCGCCCACCACGTCCAGGTGGCAGAGAATGTGAAGGGCGGTCTCCTTGTCGTTGAGATCGGCGGTGCCCACGTAGTTATCGTAGTTGCGGGTGGCAAAGCCCAGCTCTTCGGCCAGCTTCAGACCCTCCGCCAGGGCGGCGGCGGGGCCGGGGCCGAAGGGCATGCCAGGCAAGGGCTCCTCCCGCACGCTGCGAATGCGTACCAGCCGGGAGATGGCCTCCACCAGCTCAGCCCGGCGCTCAGGGGCGTCAAAATAGGCGTTGATTTTTTCCTCGTACATGGCGTTATTCCTCCTCGCTCTCCTCCGCATGGGCGCCGGTCAGCTCACCCAGGTATTTATAGACCGTATACCGGGAGACCTGGAGCCGCTTGGCCACAAAAGGCACCGACTTGCGGAAGGAGAAAGCGTTCTTTTGGTCCAGAAGGGCGATGATCTTCATCCGGTCCCGCTTGTTCAGGGCGCTGACCGGCTTGCCAACGGCGGCCAGACACTCGTCAAAGACATCGGCCAGACGGCTGTCCCCGCCGTGCCACAGGGCGCTCTGAAGGTCGGCCTCCGCGCTCATGAGGTCCACCAGAATGCGGTTGGCGTACACCAGGGAGCTGTAGTCGAAGTTGATGCCAAGGGCCAGGTTGTATCCCTCCCCGATGAGGTGGAAGGTGCTGCTCTTGATCTGCTGGCCCGATGGGGTGGTGGCGTAGAGATTGACGAAGTCGGTTACCAGAGCGTCCTCGTCCAGCTCCTTGGCGGTGCCCAGGATGTCCAGGGTGGAGCCCACGGTCCGGCCGGAGACGTGCCCGTTGTAGATGGACAGGATGGGGTGGCGGGGGTCCCCCATGTCGTGGACCAGGGTCTCACAGGTGGAGCCGAACATCTCCGCGATGCCGCGGGCCGTCCGGTCCAGAAATTCAAAGGCTTCCTCACGATCCATTGCCACAGCTCCTTTCCAGCAAACGATCAACCTTATTCTAACCGGACGCCGGGGAAAAAGCAAGATGATTTACAGATGGAGCGGGAACTGGTATACTGGGAGAAGAAAGGGGGAATTGTCACATGTCAATGTCAGCCGCGCAGGCCAGGAGGCAGGCCGTGGCCCAGGCGCTGGAGGAGGCTGTGGGGCCGGTGAGCGCCGCCGCCTTGGCCGAGCGCTTCTCCGTCAGCCGGCAGATCATCGTGGGCGATGTGGCCCTGCTCCGGGCCGGAGGGACGGATATCCTGGCCACGCCCCGGGGGTATCTCCTGGGCGGACGGGGAGGCGGCGTGGAGCGCACCGTGGCCTGTGTTCACGCTCCGGAGGAGATGGAGCGGGAGCTCAACGCCATCGTGGACGCCGGGGGCGAGGTGGTGGACGTAATCGTGGAGCACCCGGTTTACGGCCAGCTCACCGGACTGCTGGGGGTGCGCTCCCGGTACGACGTGGCTGAGTTCGTCCGGCGGGTGGAGGAGCACGGAGCCCGTCCGCTCTCAGCATTGACCGGCGGAATCCACCTGCACACGGTTCGCTGCCCGGATGAGAAAACGTTCCGCAGAGTGAGGAAATCACTGGAAGCTGAGAACTTTTTGCTTAATATGTGAAATTTGACTTACTAAAGTGTGATGGTATATATTAAATTTGACGAAAAAGTATTGCCAAATTGTAAATGATGGTGTATCATAAGGTACGAATCCTAGGGTTGGGGAGGCTTTTAGGATTCGCATTAAAAAAGGGAGGGTTATTATGAACTCACCACGCATGAGACGCTTTGGGAAACTCTTGCTCGTCGTATTCGCCCTTGCATGTGTTCTTACCACAGCCGCATTCGCAGAAGGTGACGCTGAGGTTGTCAGCGCGGTTCACGGTACCATCGCGTCCCTGCTGCCGCCCGTCGTGGCCATCGGCCTGGCGCTGATCACCAAGGAAGTCTACTCGTCGCTGTTCCTGGGTATCCTGGTTGGCTGCTTCCTGCAGGTCAACGGCAATCCCATCGACGCGTTCCAGTTCTTTGTCAGCCACCTGTGCTCCAATGCCGGCGGCAACATGGGTATCCTGATGTTCCTGGTCATCCTGGGCACCATGGTGGCCCTGATGATCCGGGCCGGCGGCTCCAAGGCCTACGGCGACTGGGCTGTGTCCCACATCAAGACCAAATCCGGCGCCCTGTGGTCCACCTTCATCCTGGCGATTGTGCTGGGTGTGGATGACTACTTCAACAACCTGACCACCGGCAACGTGATGCGCCCCGTGGCCGACGGCCACCACATCTCCCGCGCCAAGCTGTCCTACATGTGCGATGCCACTGCGGCGCCTGTGTGTATCATGATGCCCGTCTCCTCCTGGGCGGCGGCCGTTACCGGCGTAATCGGCAATGAGGAGGTCGGCTTCCAGATCTTCCTGCGGGCCATCCCCTTCAACTACTACGCCATCCTGACCCTGGTGTTCATCATTGTGATGACCTGCCTCAACATCGACTACGGCCCCATGCGCACCCACGAGCTCAACGCCGCCAAGGGCGACCTCTATACCACGCCTGAGCGTCCCTTTGAGAATGCCGCTGAGATGAAGTTTAATCCCGATGGCAAGGTCATCGACCTGGTCATTCCTGTTATTATCCTGATCATCGGCTGCGTGTCCTCGATGATCTATGTGGGCTTCCAGAACGGAGGCCATGACCTCATCACCGCCTTTGCCAACACCTCCGCCTTTGACGCCCTGCCTCTGGGCTCTCTGATCGCCCTGATCATCAACATGATTTATTTCATGGTGCGCCGCTCCATGAAGTTCACCGAACTGATGGACTGCCTGCCCGAGGGCTTCAAGCAGATGGTGCCCGCCATCCTGATCCTGTGCCTGGCCTGGACCATCGGCGACGTGACCAAGGGCCTTGGTGCCCCCGAGTTTGTGGCCGGCATCGTGAAGAACCTCAGCGGCAGCCTGTATGCCCTGCTGCCCGCCGTAGTGTTCATCATCGCCGCGTTCCTGGGTTTCGCCACCGGTACCTCCTGGGGCACCTTCTCCATCCTGCTGCCCATCGTCATCCCGGTGTTCTCCGGCGGTACTCCTGCTGTGGATCTGACCGTGGGTGACCTGAACAACAACCTGCTGATGATCTCCATCGCTGCCACTTTGGGCGGCGCGGTTATGGGCGACCACTGCTCTCCCATCTCCGACACCACGATCATGGCGTCCTCCGGCGCTCAGTGCTACCACCTGAACCACGTGGCCACTCAGTTGCCCTACGCTGTGACCGTCGCGGTTGTGGCCTTCGTCAACTATATCATCACCGCGTTTATCCAGGTTCCCTTCATCTGCCTGCCCATCGCCATTGTCTCTATGGTGCTTGTCATGCTGGTGATCGGCAAGGTCAACCACTCCATGAACGCCCACTCTCAGCGCGATTAACTCTTACATAAAAAACCCCCCGCTCTGGAGCGGGGGGTTTTTTGCGCAGCACATGACTTTTTTTACAAAAATTTAGCGATTATTCTGTCGGATATTGACAAAGTGTGTTAAGATTTGCAAAAATCTATTGTCAAACTGTTAACAATCTTGTATGATAGCCCTCGAGTCCTTGGGTTGGGGAGCTTTTAGGATTCACAATTTCGTAGGAGGGCCATTATGAATTCACCACGTATGAAACGGTTCGGCCAATTCCTGCTGGTCATTTTCGCGCTTGCATGTGTCCTGATGACAGCAGCATTTGCCGAGGGCGACGTGGAGCATACCAGCTTTGTCTGGGGCACCGTCGCATCCTTGCTCCCGCCGGTGGCGGCCATCGTCCTGGCTTTGATCACCAAGGAAGTGTATTCGTCTTTGTTCCTGGGCATTATCGTGGGCTGCTTCCTGTATACCAACGGCAGCCCCATTGATGCGTTCCAGGATTTTGTCTCCCGCCTGACATCCAATGCCGGCGGCAACATGGGCATTCTGATGTTCCTGGTCATTCTGGGCACCATGGTAGCCCTGATGATCCGGGCCGGCGGCTCCAAGGCCTATGGCGACTGGGCTGTGAGCCATATCAAGACCAAGTCCGGCGCCCTGTGGTCCACCTTCATCCTGGCCATCGTGCTGGGCGTGGACGACTACTTCAATAACCTGACCACCGGTAATGTGATGCGGCCCGTCACCGACGGCCACCACATCTCCCGCGCCAAGCTGTCCTATATGTGCGACGCCACTGCGGCCCCTGTGTGCATTATGATGCCCGTCTCCTCCTGGGCGGCGGCTGTCACCGGTATCATCGGCAACGAGGAGGTGGGCTTCCAGATCTTCCTGAAAGCCATCCCCTACAACTATTACGCCATTCTGACCCTGGTGTTCATCGTTGTGATGACCTGCCTGAATATCGACTACGGTCCCATGCGCAAGCATGAGAACAACGCCGCCAAGGGCGACCTCTACACCACGCCCGAACGCCCCTTTGCCGGTGTGGAAGAGATGAAGTTCAATCCCAATGGCAAGGTCATTGATCTGGTACTGCCGGTGCTTGTGCTGGTGGGGGGCTGCGTGGGCTCCATGGTCTATGTGGGCTACCAGAACGGCGGCACCGACCTCATCACCGCCTTCGCCAATACCTCCGCCTTTGACGCCCTGCCTCTCGGCTCCCTGGTTGCCCTGATCTTTACCATGATCTTCTTCATGGTGCGCCGGGCCATGAGCTTCACTGAGCTGATGGACTGCCTGCCCGAGGGCTTCAAGCAGATGGTGCCCGCCATCCTGATCCTGTGCCTGGCCTGGACCATCGGCGACGTGACCAAGGCCCTCGGCGCCCCCGAGTTTGTGGCGGACCTGGTGTCCAAGTTCGGCCCCGGCCTGAAGAACTTCCTGCCCGCCGTGGTATTCCTGATCGCCGCGTTCCTGGGTTTCGCCACCGGCACCTCCTGGGGCACCTTCACCATCCTGCTGCCCATCGTCATCCCGGTGTTCTCCGGCGGCATTCCCGCTGCCGATCTGACCTCGGAACTGATCAACGGCAACGATATGCTGATGATTGCCATCGCGGCCACCCTGGGCGGCGCAGTTATGGGCGACCACTGCTCTCCCATCTCCGACACCACGATCATGGCGTCCTCCGGCGCCCAATGCTACCACCTCAACCACGTGGCGACTCAGCTGCCCTACGCCATGACGGTGGCCGCCGTGTGCTTCGCCAACTACATTCTCGCATCCTTTATTCAGAATGTGGTTATCAATCTGGCCATTGCCATTGTGTGTATGGTAGTAGTCCTGCTGGTGATCGGCAAGCTGAACCACTCCATGAACCGCCACTCCCAGCGCGACTGAAATCCGCAGAGCTGATCAAAAATCCCCCGCTCCTTAGAGAGCGGGGGATTTTTTGCGGCTTATTTCGCAATCCAGAGCAGGTTGCTGTCGGTGACGAAGTTGGGCACGCTGTAGAGCACCAGAGCCTGGTCGATGCCGTTCTGGGCGATATAGTCGGCGATGGAGAGCTTGTAGTAGCGCAGATCCACCAGGTGGATCTCAGAGAAGTGGGGGGTGAGGAAGGGCACCAGGGAGTCGGCGTAGGAGTCCCGGATTATCAGCAGCCTGGGGCCGTCGGGATTGTTGGCGTTCTTTACGACGCCCAAAGGCTGGTTGCCGCCCAGGAACATGGAGTACTTGTCCTTGACGGAGAGGAAGGAGGTGTCGTAGAGCTGCCGGGGTTCCTCCACCGGGGTGCCCTTGTTGTCGTAGGTGTGACTCGCCACGGTGATGCCGTCGTCGGGCACGTAGGTAGAGATGGTGTCCGGGCGCACCCACCGCACGCCGGAGGAGGAGAACACGGTGCCGTAGAACGCGGTGGAGCGGACGGTCTCGGTGTAGTCGTTCAGGGGTACGGGGGTGTAGCCCAGGGCGGTGGCCAGTCCGGTATAGCCGTAGTAAGCCCCCAGGCTGGTCCAGTGGTGGTCGGTGCGGTAGAAGATGTCCTCGCCCTTGTGCTCCCACAGGGGGGTGTAGAGGTCGGCCCAGGACGCACCGGGCACGGAAGCCTTGGCCTGCTCCAGAATGGCGGTCTGGCTGGCGTTGGGGGCTCCGGCGGGCAGCCGGTCGGCCCAGATGCAGGCTTGGGTGGGGATCAGGGAGAAGGTCACAGGGATATCCACATTTTCCACAAAGTTGTTCACATAATTCAGATTATTCGTCACCTTTTCCCCGTCTGGCTCGTCGAAGCGGGAGATCAGGGTGTCACCGGCGGCAAAATAGACATTGTTGTTCTCTTTCTTGCCCAGGACACGCTCGGTGGTGGACTTGAGGGCGATCCAGCCGTCCCGCCCCACAAACTGATCGGTGGTGTAGGTTTCGAAGTCCTTCATAAACTGCCCGTTCAGCAGGGTTTTGACACTGGGGACGGGGAGCTGCTCCAGGTTGCGGTTCTCCATCTGGGAGAAGGTGCGGTCGGGCGAGACGGCATTGGCCACCAGGAACACCCCGAGAAAGGCGCAGAACAGGGCGGAGAGGAAGATGCAGTATTTCTTTGTCATGGCTTGCCTCCTGAGTCAGAATCGGAAGTAGAGGAAGGGGTTGTAGGTGGCGTCCACCAGGTAGGCGGTGGAGAAGACCAGCCCTGCCAGCAGCAGAATGGGGAGGAGCGCCAGCCTGGGCTTTTCGGGCAGGCGCTTCCACAGCTTGGCGGCCAGCGGGGTGGAGGCCACAGCGGCGATGATAAGCATGGGGAGAAAAGAGAAAAAATAATACGATACGTTGTCGTTTGTCAGGCCGCCGCCCAGGCCGAACATGGCCTTGAGGTAGGCTCCCATATGGCCGAAGTCCTCCACGGCGAAGATGGCCCAGCTCACCAGTACCAGAAACAGGGTGTATAGGTGCTGGAGGGCGGCGGGAAGCTTCTGGAGGAGCTTGCCCAGGAAAGCCTTTTCCAAAATCAGCAGGACGGCGAAGTAGAGTCCCCAGATGAGGAAGTTCCAGCTCGCCCCGTGCCAGATGCCGGTGGCCGCCCACA
This sequence comes from Clostridiales bacterium, assembly GCA_019410105.1. Next base: position 46,057 of record DXTB01000005.1, read on the forward strand.
CCACCAGAAGGTTGAAAAACAGCCGGGGCTTGCTCACCCGGTTGCCCCCCAGGGGGATATAGAGGTACTCCCGGAACCAGGTGCCGAGGGAGATGTGCCACCGCCGCCAGAACTCGGTGACCGACTTGGCGATATAGGGGTAGTTGAAGTTGCGCATGAACTCGAAGCCCAGCATCCGGCCCAGGCCCACAGCCATGTCGGAGTAGCCGGAGAAGTCGAAGTAGAGCTGGAAAGCGAAAGCGGCCACGCCCAGCCATGCCCCAGCAGTGGTGAGCTCCCTGGCGGGGAGGGCCAGAATGGTATCCCACAGCTTGCCGATGTTGTTGGCCAGCAGGACCTTTTTCGCCAGGCCCACCACGAAGATCTGCACGCCGGAGGCAAACTGCTCGGGGGAGTGGGTGCGGTGGTCGATCTGGTCGCCCAGATCTTTGTATTTGATGATGGGACCGGCGATGAGCTGGGGGAAGAGTGTGACGAAGGTGCCGAAGTTGACGAGGCTGCGCTGCACCTTGGCGTCGTCCCGGTACACGTCGATGGTGTAGCTCATGGTCTGGAAGGTGTAGAAGGAGATGCCGATGGGCAGGCTCAGGCCCAGCTTCGGCATGAAGGAAAAACCGATGGCTTGGAGGCTGCCGGCAACGAAGTCCCAGTACTTGAAAAAGAACAGCAGAGCCAGATTGAAGATGACCGACGAGGCCACCGCCCACCGGGCCCCCCGGTCGTTGCCCCTGCGCTTGTACTTCTCCACCAGCATTCCGTGGGTGTAGTCGATGCCGATGGAGAGGAACATGATAAGGATATAGACCGGCTCTCCCCAGGCGTAGAACACCAGGTTGACCAGCAACAGCAACAGGTTCCGCCATTTCAAAGGCGTAATATAGTACAGAAATAATACAATGGGGAGATATAAAAACAGGAAATACAGGCTGGAAAAGACCAACGAACCACCAACTCTCTTGTGAACTTCAGAAAAAGCCCGGCAGGTTGCCCTGCCGGGCGCCCTTATTATACCCGCAAAAAATTACTTTGTATAGGTGTTAAATGCGGTTACCGCCTCGTCGGCGTACTCACTGACGGCGAAGAGGATGTAGTTGCCGTTGGTCACCAGCTTATAGTTCTGTACCAGCTCCAACTGCTCAGGCAGGTACTGGGACCACTGGGCCTCCAGATCATCCTGCCGTTTCTCCACGGCGGCCTTCACGGTATCCATCTTGCCGTCCTTCACCTTGGCGATAAAGAACTCGGTGGCCTGCACATTGACCATGGGCATCTTGCAGAGATAGCTGTCCAAATCAGCGGGATCAATGCCGTACAAGGCGGTCAGAGTGGCATCGTCCAGGTCGGTTAGGGAGGGAATGTCCAGCTTGGAGATGTCATTCCAGGTGGACTGCACCGCGCCCACCTGGGGCTCCGGCTCCACCGGCTCAGGGGCTGTCTCTTATAC
>DXTB01000050.1:0-1917 GCA_019410105.1 Clostridiales bacterium
ATAGATCTCATCAATATAGACCCAGGTGCTCCTGCCCAGCCTGCGGTTGCGGATGATGCGGTTGAACACGCTGTCCAGCACCACCAGCATCCCCACGGGGAGGAGCTGCTTGCCCAGATCCCGGATGTCATAGCAGAGGATGCGGGAATTGGTGTCCACATTGGTGGGCTTGGCGAAGGTGTTCAGGCTGCCCTCGGTGAACAGCTCAATGGCCAGGGCCACGTCGCGGGCCTCCGGCTCCGGCTGTCGGAGCAGCTCCGCGTGGAAGTCCCGCAGGGTGGGGACGCTGCCCTGGTACCCGCCCCGGATGTAGCCGTGGTAGCACTGGGCCGTGCAGCGGTCGATAATGGACTTCTCCTTGGCGGAGAGCTGGCGGCTGCCCATGAGCTGCTCACACAGAGAGAGCAGGAACTCGGACTTGAGCACCACCGGGTTCTCCCCGTCGCCATAGCCCTGCTCCATGTCCATGGCGTTGATGTGGTTGGGCGAGGTGGCGGAGATATTGACCACCTCGCCGCCCAGCCCTTCAATGATGGGCCGGTACTCCGATTCCGGGTCGATACAAATAATATCGTCGTCGGTGGACAAGGCCAGCGCCGCCAGCTCCCGCTTGGCGGTGAAGGACTTGCCGGAGCCGGAGACGCCCAGGACGAACCCGTTGCCGTTGAGCAGCTCCTTCCGGTTGGCCAGGATGAGGTTCCGGCTGATGACATTCTGACCGTAGTACACGCCGCCCTGGTGGCGGATCTCCTGGGCCTTGAAGGGCATGAGCACGGCCAGGGCCTCGGTGGTGAGGGTGCGCAGGGCGCTGATCCGCCGCAGGCCCAGGGGCAGGGCGGTGACGAGGCCGTCCGCCTGCTGCCAGCTCAGAGGGGCGAGCTGGCACAGATGCTTCCGGGCGATGGACTGGAGGGCCTCCGTGTCGCTGTCCAGCTCCTTCTTACTGTCCGCCAGATGCACCAGAGTCACCACCGCGAACAGCATCCGCTGGTCGCGGGTGGTCAGGTCGTCCAGCATCTCGCGGGTCTCCTTCCGCTGCTGCTCCAGGTCATAGGGGACAATGGCGGAGAAGTTGTTGTTGCTGTTCTGCCGGCGCTGCCAGTTGGTCACATTGGTCTCCACCCCCAGCAGGCGGTTCTGCAGCTCCCGCACGGCCTCGTCGGTGGGCACGGGGATGATGTCGATGGACAGCATCAAATTTCGGTTTAGGCCGGTCAGCTCGTTGATCATGGAGTCCTTGATGTAGCTGGCATACTCCTTGAGGAACAGCACCCGGCCATACTTGTTCCCCATGACGAAGTGGTCCTTCTTGAATTCCAGGCTGTCCGGGCAGATGGTGTCCTTGAAGGAGTGGCCGCAGCGCATACACTCCCGCAGATCCAGGTGGTACTCCGTCTCCTCCCCGGCGCGGTAGAAGTCGTGGAGCACCCGCAGGCGCTCCACTGCGTCCAGTTCCTCGCTGTGGGAGTCCAGATGGTTCAGCCGGGAGGTCACATCGTGTACCACCCGGTCAAAGAATGTGCGGGCCTCCTCCACGCTCTTGCGGTGGACGGACAGGGTGATATACCGCTCCTGGGCCACGCTGTTGGAGGAGTCGGTGACCTTGTCCATGAGCATGGCGTTGTACTCGGCCCGGTAGCCGTCCAGCGCGTCATCCTGCCGGGGCAGCAGGATCTCCCGTTCAAAGTCCTCCCGGTTGACCCGCTTATTGTTGATGGTGATCTTGGTGGTGGACCCGGCATCCAGCGCGTTGAGCAACTCGGAGTAGTCCAGGAACATGGCCGTCTTGTCCTCTTTGGATGCGATGGCGTAGTTGATGTCGCTGAACCGCAGGGTCTTGGAGAATTTGCTTCCGAATTGAAAAATCCCATCCGGCCAGAGGCGGCGGATGGGGATGGCGTCCTGTACGGATTTCGG
>DXTB01000050.1:2017-5533 GCA_019410105.1 Clostridiales bacterium
AAGCTCTCCTGATAGTCCCGTACTTCCTTGTTGATGCGTACCTCCAGTGAACTCACCTCCGGTTTTAAGAATTGGCAGACAGACGGTTGCAAAAGCTGTCTGTCTATGCTAATATGCCACAAACAAAAAAGGGAGGTTGTGGCGATGGTGGTTTTGATGCTTGGGGCGGGGCTGTGCCTCCTGCTCTTACTGCTGAGTCTGGCGGTCCGGCTCCGGCTGGGAATCCCGCTTGTGTATGTGCTGCTGATGCTCACCGTGTTCCACGGCTGGTATCAGGCCCACACGGCGCTGGCGGACGGCATCCTTCTCCTCCTGGTCGGCGCAGCCGCCCTCTCTTGGGTGGTGACGCTGGTGCGGAAGGCGGCTGAAGTTCTGGGGGATGCACTGGCTGAGCACGCCGCAGCGAAGCGGCTTGTCCAGCGTGTACGGCAGGCCAGGGCGGCGGGGACATCCATAGTGGATACGGAGGAACTGTAATGTTTACAGGCCCATCAGCTCCCGGATGAGCCGGTCGCTCATCTTGATGGCCCCCACCAGCACCAGCATATTGAAAATCAGTTCGCCAACATAGTTCCACACAATGGTGGCTGGAGCGAGAGAGCTGTCCGCTATGGCGGGCGGGGTCGAGGCGAAGGCGGAGAAAATCACACAGGCCAATACAATCACACAGCCCTCCAGGCAGATGGCGGTGTAGCTTTTCAAAAAGGCCACGCCGATGCTGCTGGAGGGCTGTCCTGCAAAGCTGGCCAGCGGTACAGGTGCGATAGCCGTCGCAATATAGAGTTTGAAAAAACGGCTGTAGACGGTCAGAATCATGACCAGGGCCAGCACCCAGATAAACAGGGAGCCCAGCAGAGTGATGGCCCACAGGGGGATGCTCTCGATCAACCCCACGCTCTCAATGATGGCCACCATCTCGTCCGGCAGTGTGGTGGCGCTTAGATCCGCCAGGCCAGACGAGTCCATGATGGTGGAGACCATGCCCTGGGCAACACGGAACAGGGCGGTCATGAGCTCCATCCCATACATTACCGCGGCTTGGGCCAGAATAAAACGGACAAAGCATTTGAAGGCCATTTCCGGCTTCTTCAGCTCGGTAAAGCTGCCGCAGGTCTTGACCACGCCCATCACAAAAAACAGCACCAGGAGGGCGTAGCCGATGGCCTGGAGTGCGCCGTTGATATTGACGATCACATTCCAGACCCCGCCGCCCTTGAACTCCTCCGGTGTGGTGCTGATGAGCTGCCAGATCTCCGTGAGCTTGCCGTTCCAGGTCTCCAGAGCGGAATTTAAGTTGTCGACGATCCAGTTTCCACTGCCGATTTTGATCACCTCGATTCACTCTAAATTTCATTTGATATTTGCTCATAATTTTGCTATACTATTCCTATAAGGAGGTGGCTGTCATGCCGACCATTCGTCCGATTTCCGACCTGCGCAACAATGCCAACGAGATATCTGATTTTTGCCGCCAGACCCATGAGCCGGTCTATATCACCCGCAACGGCAGCGGCGACATGGTAGTCCTCAGTATGGAGGAGTATGAGCGGCAGCAGGCGCTCATCGACCTTTACGGAAAGCTGGCCGTGGCGGAGCAGGAGATATCCGCCGGCGCGGAGGGGGAAGATTTCCTTGCAGTGGCCCGTCAGCTGAGGGAGCGCGTCCATGGAAAAGTATGAGGTAAAAATCTTTTCCACCGCAAAGCAGGATCTTCTGGAGATCATCGACTATCTGAACACGCTCTCCCCAGAGACCGCTCTGCGGTACTATGACAAGCTGACGGAGGAGATCGGCGGCCTGTCTCATATGCCGGAACGGTGTCCGCGCCCCCGTGATCTGGCCCTGGCCGCCAAAGGATACCGCTATCTCATCGTGGAGAATTATCTGGTCTTTTATACCATCTCAGGACAAACGGTGCAGATCCAGCGCATCCTCTATGGGCGGCGGAACTATCAAAACATTTTGTGAAGATGAGTGGCCGGGAACGCATTTGCGTTCCCGGCCGCTTGTTATCCCCCGGTGATGAGAGTGAGGATCTCCTTCGTAAAAGTTATTACAATGCCGCCCGCGATGGTGAGGATACCGTTGGAGCGCTGGGAGGGGTCGTGGGACTGGAGGGAGAGGCCCACCTGGAGGATGCCGTAACCCAGCAGGATGAGGCCCACGGCCCGGATGAGGGAAAAGATGAAGTCGGACAGGCTGGTGACCACGGACAGAGGGTCATCCGCCGCAAAGGCGGGGACGACGGCGAAGGGCAGGGTCAGGACGAGGCAGGCAAACAGGGCGTAAAGCCGCTTTGCCCGCCACTGGAGGTTGCGGTTGAGATCATGTTTCATGCAGCATTCTCCTCACTTTCATTGAGTTCTTCAGCGGAAAATGCCTGAAAAAGAGGAGTTCCTGTAAACGCTGGCGCTTGTTTCCCTTTATGAATATAGGGCGGCCCGCCGCCGTCCACGGTGTGGCGGATGGCCGGATGCTGGGTGAGCTCGTACTTCAGATCCATGACCGGCCTGGCGCCGCGGATGAACAGGATGGCATACCGGTTGTCCAGGCCGCGCACTTCATCCGGGGTGAGCAGCTCCCGGCCGCTCATCTGGAAATTGGTGGAGTAGGAACCGGAGCGGCCTTTCGTCTGGCCGTGGGTCCTCGTGTCAATGGTGGCCTTGCCCAGCGCCTCGGAGATGTACTTGTGGGTGCTGGCCTCGTTGCCGCCCAGGTAGAGGATGGTGTCCGAGTTGCCAGGAATGGTCTCCCAGCTGTCCTTGTACAGCTCCTTGATCTGAGCCATGTTCTGGATGATGGTGCTGGCGGAAATGTTGCGGGAGCGCATGGTGGCCAGCTCACGGGTAAAGCCGGGCAGGGGCATCGCGGCGAACTCGTCCAGCACAAAGTGGACATGGCGGGACAGGGCCCCATGGTGGATCTGGTCCGCGCTGTAGTAGAGGGCCTGGAACGCCTGGGCGTAGAGCAGGGATACCAGAAAATTAAAGCTGGTATCGTTATCCGGGATAACGGCATACAGGGCGCATTTCTTCTCGCCCAGGGTGTAGAGATCCATGTCGTCGTGGTCGGTGATGGCCTTGATCTGGGGCAGGTTGAAGGGGGCCAGCCGGACGGCGGTGGACACGAGGATGGACTTGGAGGTCTTGCCCGCGGCCATCTTAAAGACCTTGTATTGCCGCACCGCTACGCTGTCCGGTCGATCCTGTTCTATGGCCTGGAAGAGCAGGTCCAGGGGCGAGATGTACTCTTCGTCCTCCTCCTTCACCTCGGCGTATTCCAGTACCCGCATGACCATGGAGAAATTCTGTTCATACTCCGGGGCCTCCTGGAACAGCATGAGGATGATGGCCTGGAGGAGCGCCGTCTCGGCCTTGGTCCAGAATGGGTCGGACTCATGACTGCCTTTCGGGGTGGTGGCCTGGATGAGATTGTTCACCAGCTTGAGAGCGTCCTTCTCGTCCCGCAGATAGCGGAAGGGGTTGTAGCCGTCGCTCTGCTCCAGGTTGACCAGAT
>DXTB01000051.1 GCA_019410105.1 Clostridiales bacterium
AGATGTGTATAAGAGACAGTTACTGGGATGCCCGTAGCCTCCCCTACAACTTAAATGTATATGCCTCAGCAGACGATTCCATCCCCCTCCCCGACGGCACCACCACCTCCACGGTGGCGGCGGTGACCGGCACGCCCGAGGCCCGGGCCCAGGCCGTGGCCGCGTTGACTGCCGCCAGCGCGGACTACGCGGGCCTGACCATCGACTTTGAGGGCCTGAAGGGGGATACCATAAAGCAGAATTATGTAACCTTTCTAAAAGAGCTGGACGCCGCCCTGCCCCAGGGGAAAACCCTCTATGTCTGCGTCCAGCCCGACACCTGGTACACCGGCTTTGACTACCGGGGCATTGGCGAGGCCGCCGACAAGGTGATCCTCATGGCCCACGACTACCAGTGGACCTCCGTCCCCGACTCCTATGCAGGCACTACCAACACCGACTCCCCCGTCACCCCCTTCGCCAGCGTGTACGAGGCTCTGCGTGATCTTACCGACCCGGCCACCGGCGTGGCCGACCGGAGCAAGCTGGCCCTGCAGATCTCCTTTGGCTCGGCGGGCTTCCACGTGGACGGAGAGGACCGCCTGCTGGAGACCACTATCTACCACCCCGCCCCCTCCACCCTGGCTCTGCGCCTGGCCCAGCCCGACACCCAGGTGGTCTACTCGGAGGAGTTCCGCAATCCCTGCGCCCTCTACACTACCGAGGACGGCAGCCGTTACAAGGTCTGGTACGAGAACGAGCAGAGCGTGCTGGACAAGGTGGCGCTGGCCCGGATGTTCGGCATCACAGGAGTCTCCCTGTGGCGCATCGGCAACATTCCGGCGGACGGTGCCTACGACGTGTGGAGCGCTCTGCTGACCCAGCGCTGACCCGCTTACCATCTACTTAGGAAGTGAAACGGATGACCAACCGCAAGGAACTGCTGCGCGAATTCCTGCTGATGAACCTGGGCACCCTGCTGGTGTCGGTGGGGGTCTACTTTTTCAAATTTCCCAACCATTTTTCCATGGGCGGCGTGTCCGGCCTGGCGGTGCTGCTGGGAAAGCTGCTGCCCCAGCTCTCCCCCTCTACCTTCAACACCATCATCAATGTGCTCTTTTTGGTGCTGGGCTTTGTAATGCTCAACAGGGGCTTCGGCGCCCGGACGGTCTACTGTTCCATTCTCTCCGCCGGGCTCATTCAGCTCTTTGAGTGGGCGTTTCCCATGGACCGCCCTCTCACCGACCAACTCATGCTGGAGCTGTTCTTCGCGGTGATCCTCCCCGCCCTGGGCTCCGCCATCCTTTTCAACATAGACGCCTCCTCCGGCGGCACCGATATCGCCGCCATGATTCTCAAAAAATACACCGGCCTGGACGTAGGGCGTGCCCTGCTCCTCTCCGACGTGGTCATCGCGGCGGCCGCCCTCTTTGTCTTTGACATCACGGCGGGACTGTGCTCCCTGCTGGGCCTGGCCCTCAAGTCGGTGCTGGTGGATAGCGCCATCGAGTCCTTCAACCGGCGCAAGGCCTTTTTCGTCATCTCCTACGACCCGGAGCATGTGTGCGACTATATTACCCATACCCTGGGCCGGGGCGCCACCGTATGGCAGGCCCAGGGCGCTTATACCCACGCAGAGCACCACGTGGTGCTCACCGTCCTCACCAGGGGGCAGGCCGTGCTTCTGCGCCGCTACCTGAAAAAGATTGATCCCCATGCTTTTCTGATTGTAGCCAACTCCAGTGAAATCTTTGGAAAGGGCTTCTTACAGCCCTGATTCTCCGCCCGCCCGGACCTAAATGCCGGGCGGGCTTTTTTGCTGTGCAGGAGCAGAGCAAAATTAGCCCTGTGCCGCTTAACAGCGGCACGGCCATGGGATGACAGCGCGTGGGTTGGTACGGCCCACATGCGCAAACACTTCATGCGCCTGAGCCTTTGCGTCGTTTCGCGGTACGCCCTGTGCGCACGAAGCTTTCTGTCATTTTGGAAAATATTTCCCAATCGACGGCATCCGGCTTTTTTTGCACCAAAATATGGTAATATATGGTTAGTCAATATTCTACCGCAAAGGAGGCTTTCCGATGTCCTTACTGCGTCGAAAAGGACTGTTTGAGAGCACCAAAGTGCTGTTTCTCCCCATTGCCGCCATTTCCCCCAATCCGGACCAGCCCCGCACCTGCTTTTCCCGGGAGGGCCTGGAGGAGCTGGCCGCCAGCATTCAGGAGCTCGGCGTACTCCAGCCCCTGTCCGTCCGCCGGTCCAAGAACGGCGGCTACGAGCTGATTTCCGGGGAGCGCCGCCTGCGGGCCTCCCGCATGGCCGGTCTCACCGAGGTGCCCTGCATTCTGGTCAGCGTGGACAGCCAGGGCTCTTCTTTGCTGGCCCTGGTGGAGAACCTTCAGCGGCGGGATCTCAACTTTGTGGAGGAGGCCACCGCGCTGGCCAAGCTGATCGAGACCTACCATCTGTCTCAGGAGGAGGCGGCCCGCCGCATCGGCAAGTCCCAGTCGGCGGTGGCCAACAAGCTGCGCCTGCTCCGCCTCCCGCCTGATGTCCTCACCCTGCTGCGGGAGCGCGGCTGCACCGAGCGCCACGCCCGGGCGCTGCTCCGCCTGGAGGAGCCGGAGCTCCAGCGCACGGCCGCCCGGCATGTGGCAGAGCAGGGGCTTACTGTGGCCCGGACGGAGGAGTATGTGGAAACCCTGCTTCATCCGGCAGACAAGCCCGCCCGAAAAAAACCAACCTTTGTAATTAAGGATGTGCGGCTGTTTCTCAACACCGTGACCCGGGGACTGTCCATGATGAAGAGCGCGGGCGTACAGGCCAACTGCAAGCGCCAGGAGACGGAGGACTCCATCTTGCTGACCATCACTATTCCCAAGTAGAGGTGCGCCGTACGCGGAGGCCATGGCGGTTTTCCTGAAAGGATGGGGCTGTTTCACGTGAAACAGCTCCATCCTCTTTTTTTCCTGTTTCACGTGAAACAGTGCGAATTTCAGTTGAATTACGTCTACCGCCGCTATATAATAGAACCTGACCCTTTGCAACGACCCAAAAAGGCAGGTGTGCTATGGCAAAGACCATTGCGATTGTGAATCAAAAGGGCGGCGTGGGAAAGACTACCACCTGTGTCAACCTGGCGGCGGCTCTGAAAAATCAGGGCTGCCGGGTGCTGGTGTGCGATTTTGACCCCCAGGCCAACACCACTTCCGGCTTCGGCGTAGACAAGACCACCTCGCCCAACATCTATGACGTGCTTCTCAACGGGACGGAGACCGCCAAGGCCATCTCCTCCACCTCCTACGGCGATGTGCTCCCCTCCAACAAGGCGCTGGCGGGGGCCACCATTGAGATAATCGCCCTGGAGCAGCGGGAGTACCGACTGAAAAACGCCTTGGAGCAGGTGGCGGAACACTATGACTACATCTTCATTGACTGTCCACCCTCTCTGGAACTGCTGACCCTGAACGCCCTGTGCGCAGCGGATACCGTGCTGGTACCGGTGCAATGTGAGTACTACGCCCTGGAGGGGCTCAGCGACCTTCTCTCCACCATTCGCATTGTCAAGCGATCCCTCAACCCCAAAATTGCCCTGGAGGGGGTGGTACTCACCATGTACGACGGCCGTACCAATCTCTCCATGCAGGTGGCGGAGGAGGTCAAACGCCACTTCCCCGGCCAGGTGTACGCCACGGTGATCCCCCGTAACGTCCGCCTGTCCGAGGCTCCCAGCTTTGGCAAGCCGGTGTCCGCCTATGACGCCCTCTCCCGGGGTGCGGAGGCCTACGATGCCCTGGCCCAGGAGCTGCTGGAGCACAATCAATACGCCGTCACCCGTGTGGAAAGGAAGGATTGACCTATGGCATTGGAACGCGGCCTGGGCAAGGGCCTGGGCGCACTGCTGGGGGACGCCGCCCTCCAGTCCCAGGAGGGGGGCTCCCTCTCCCTCCCCATCTCCCAGGTGGAACCGGGGCTCAAGCAGCCCCGAAAGCGGTTTGACGAGGAAAGCCTTCAGGATTTGGCCGACTCCATCCGCATCCACGGGATCATTCAACCCCTCACCGTCCGCCGGCTCTCGTCGGGCTATTACCAGATCATCGCCGGGGAGCGCCGCTGGCGGGCCGCCAAGCTGGCGGGCCTGAGCGAAATCCCCGCCGTCATCATCGAGGCCGACGACCGCAAGGTGATGGAGCTCGGCCTCATTGAGAACCTCCAACGGGAGGATCTGAACCCGATTGAAGAGGCCAACGGCTACAAGGTGCTCATGAGCGAATACGGTCTCACCCAGGAGGAGGTGGCCCAGCGGGTGGGCAAGTCCCGCCCCGCCGTTGCCAACGCCCTGCGGCTGCTGACCCTTCCCGACCCGGTACACCTGCTGCTGGAGGAGGGCAAGCTCTCCGCCGGCCACGCCAGGGCCATCCTGGCCGTGCCCAGCGGGGAGCTACAGAAAAAGCTGGCGCAGAAGGTCATTGCGGAGGAGCTCTCCGTCCGGCAGACCGAAGCTCTGGCCAAGCGGTTGGCCGCAGAACCCAGAGAAGCTGCGGAGCCCAAGTCCGCCGCCGGCCCTGACCTGTCCATTTATCTGCGGGAGGCGGAAAAGACCCTGGCTACCCGCTTTGGCCGCAAGGTTCACATCATCAATGGCCGGAAAAAGGGAAAAATCGAGCTGGAATACTACAATCCAGAGGATTTGAACACTCTGCTGGAGCTGCTGGAGCAGCTTCCCTCCGCCGGGAAAGGAGGGGTTTCCCTTTGAGCACTGATTCCGACAAGCAGGAGCGCAGCCGCCTTCAGCACGAGGCGGAGCATGAGCGGCCCCACAAGCGCAGCTCGGTGCTGCTCTATCTGGTCATCCTCTTTGCAGCGGCTTTTCTCCTGCTGCTGATGTCCTACTTCATGCAGCAGCGGGCCAACCAGGAGGCCATGGACAAGCTGGAGCAGACCTCCGACTCGGCCACCCAGTCCCTGGAGAACATTCTCCAGGAAAACGAAACCCTCAAGGTGGAAAACGAGGCCCTGAGCCAGCAGGTGGCCCAGCTCCAGGAAGCGCTGGAGGACGCGGAAAGCGCCTCTGACGGCGAGGCCGCCCTGGTGCAGCTGGAGGCGCTCTGCTATTTGAACCAAATTCGCGCCCTATACAACGACGGGCGCTACTCCGATGCCCGGGATGCGGCGGCCGCCGCCGAGGCCGCTCTGGCTGAAGCGGGCGGCATGGAGGGGGTACTGGGTACGGTGGCCGATGGTCTCACCGACCAGCAGCGACAGGACTACAACCCCCTGGAGGCCTACCAGTCTCTCATGGAGTGGCTGGGCTGATTGTTTCACGTGAAACGGCGTCGGGACAAAGTCCGCTCCATTTCATCCGGCGC
>DXTB01000052.1 GCA_019410105.1 Clostridiales bacterium
GGATCGTGGAGGACGACGGCAAGCTGGTGTGGGAGTGCCCCAAGTGCGGCAACCGAGAGCAGAGCAAGCTCAACGTGGCCCGGCGCACCTGCGGCTACATCGGCACCCAGTTCTGGAACCAGGGCCGCACCCAGGAGATCAAGGAGCGGGTGCTCCACCTGTAAGGAGGGCGGTTCCAGTGTACTACGGCAGCATCAAGCCCTGCGACATCGCCAACGGCACCGGGGTGCGGGTGACCCTCTTTGTCTCGGGCTGCACCCACCGCTGCAAGGGCTGCTTCCAGCCCCAGACCTGGGACTTCCGCTACGGCCAGCCCTTTACCGCCGAGACCGAGGAGGCGCTTCTGGAGGCCCTGGACCGGCCCTACATCAGCGGGCTTACCCTGCTGGGGGGCGAGCCCTTCGAGCCGGACAACCAGCGCGCCCTGCTCCCCTTCCTCCACCGCCTGCGGCAGCAGCTCCCGGACAAGACCGTGTGGGCCTTTTCCGGCTACACCTGGGAGGAGCTGACCGGGCAGAGCCGCGCCCGCTGCGAGGCCACCGGCGCGCTGCTCTCCCTGGTGGACGTGCTGGTGGATGGGGAATTTGTGGAGGCTCTCAGGGACATCTCCCTGCGCTTTCGCGGCTCCTCCAACCAGCGGCTGCTGGACGTCCCCGCCTCCCTGGCCGCCGGGCGGCCCATCCCTTGGGAAGGCTAAACAACAAAAAACAGGCCGGCCGGAGCGGGACCCCTCGCTCCGGCTGGCCTGTTTTTTCTCCGCAGCGTCCTACATCCCGCCTCCGTAGTAACGCCGGGCCAGCTCCACAATGGCATTTAAGCACTTGTCATCCCGCTGCCGCCAGAGCAGATGCTCCTCGCTGGGCGGGATATCTCTCAGGGGGACGAAGACCACGTGCTCTCCGGCACTGAAGCGATAGAGCTCAGACAAAACAGCAATCCCGCATCCGCAGGCCACCATGGTGAAGATTTGGGGAATGGAGTCCGCCTCCTGGACCACGTGGGGTGAGAAGCCATTCCGGCCGGCATAAGTTACCACCGTGTCAAACTCCACACCGGAGATTTTGTAGTCTGGGACCAGAAACGCCTCATGCCGCAGTTGAGAGAAGCTCAGCTCTCCCGCCCCAGCCAGGGGGTGGCCGCCGGGCAGCACGGCGCAGATCTGGCTGACGGACAGGCTCTGCCGCCCCACGTTGTCCGCCCGGGGCCGGCCAAAAGCCAGGACGAAGTCTGCCATGTGGTCATCCAGGGCGCGGAGAAGGCCGTTTTCGCTGTAAAAGCGCAGCTCCAGCCGGAGGTTGGGGTATTCCTCCTCGATATGCCGCCGCAGGCCGAAGCGGACCAGGCCCGAGATGTCGCCCGCCGCCGTCCGGGCATTGTTCACCCCCTTACGATATACCTCCAGCATCTCCTCACACGCCCGTGCGAACTCCTCCCCCGCCGCTGTCAGTGCCACTGTCCGTGTGCTGCGCTCCACCAGCCTGAGGTTCAGTTCGCTCTCCAGCGCCGCGATGCTTTTGCTCAGGGCTGGCTGGGTGATGTATAGCTGCTTCGCCGCCTGAGTGTAGCTTCCGGACTGGCAGAGCGCATAGAAATGGGACATCTGCGCGATAGTCATACAGCCACCTCCTCGTGGTATGGCCATTATATAACATTTCCTTATAAATAAAAAGGAAAAACATGAATTTAACAAATAAGCCGACCCGTGTTATAGTTGCCATGGAGAGAGGTGTGCGGTGAAACCGCACCAAAGACAGAAGGAGGAAGAACGATGAAACAGACAAACGCATCCCCCAAGCACAGCTCGTTGGTCTACTACCTGGGGACGCTGGCCATGCTGGCGAGCATGCTACTGCTCCCCCATCTGATCCCGTCCTGGGCTGACGGGATCACCCCCGCCGGCGTGTCCATCGCCTGCGTGTTTGTGGGTGCCATTATCGGCATCCTGACCACCAACGACCTGATCCTGTGCGCCCTGTTCGCCATGGGCGGCCTGGTAATCAACGGCATTCAGACCCCTGCCCAGGTGATCAGCTCCTTTATGGGCGCCTCCTATGTGTGGCAGATCGTGGTGCTCTATGCCCTGTGCTACGTCATCATCCGGGACAACACCGGCGAGGTCATCGCCCGGTTCCTCCTGACCCGCAGATTCACTCAAAAATACCCGATGGTCATGGTGATGATGCTCCTCTTCGCCTTTGGCCTGGCCGCCGCCTTCATGGGGGTGTTCGGCGCCCTCATCGTGGGTTTCACCCTGCTGGATGGAATCTACGCCGAGGCCGGTATCGAGCCCAAAAGCAAGCTGGCCCGCCTGCTATGCCTGGGCGCCTTTATCACCATGTGTATCGGCCCTATGACCATCGGCAGCATGGCGGCCCTTAATCTGGCGGCAGGGCAGTTCTTTCTGGCCGCTGCTGGGGTGCAGGTAGTCACCTTCCGCTTCGTGGCGGAGGCCTTTGCCATTCTCATTGCCTTCTGCGCCGTCTTCGCTCTGCCCCTGCGCTTCCTCTTCCGGTGCGACATCCGAGCCCTGGGCCGGGTAGATCTGGCCCAGGCCCTGGCGGACAAGCCCCTGCGCCTGACCCGGAGGCAGTGGATCCCCCTGGCCGCCTTTCTGATCATCGCCCTCCACTCCTTCACCAGCCCCTACTGGCCTGAGATGCCGGTGCTGAGCGCCCTAAAGGAAATGGACACCGTTCTTTTTACCTCAGTGGCCCTGGCGGTGCTGGCCCTTATCCGGGTGGACGGGGAACAGATCTTCTGCCCTGTGGAGGCCTTCACCAAGGGCGTGAGCTGGCCCATTGTCATGGCCGTGGCCTCCATGGCAGCTATCGGCGGCCTGCTGGTGGCCGACGAGTACGGCATCAAAGCCTGGCTGACGCAGGCCCTGGGTGGCCTCTTCTCCAATCACAGCCCCCTGCTCTTTGTGGCCATGACGGTACTTATTACCTTGCTGCTCACCAACTTCTTCTCTAACACAGCCACCCTGCTGGTGGTCTCCTCCCTGGTATCCGCCCTGAGCGGTCCCCTGGTGGATGCAGGGTATGACATCACCATCCTGGCCGTGGCCATCTCGCTGAGCTCCATGGTGGCCTACCTCACCTACGCGTCCAGCGGTCAGGCAGCCATCCTGCTCAGTCAGAAAAACATGGACAACAAATTCATCTGGACCTACGGTATCGCGGCTATGCTGCTCTATGCGGCGGTGGTTATTCTGGTGTCCGCGGTGTGCCTCTTCTTTTGAAAGGAGTATTTCGCCATGAATTATCCCTCTTTGGTGTCCCTGAGGGAGGTTGCCCCCAGGGACGGCTGGCAGAAATTCAAGACCGTCCTTCCAACCGAGGTTAAGCGGGAGCTTATCTGTAGTATGATCGACTACGGCGCCCGTGAGCTGGAGATCGGCGTCTTCAGCTCCGACCCCGTCCGGGGCCGGCAGTACCAGGATCTGGACTCCCTCTGCCAAATGGTGCTCCCCTACGCCGCCGAGAAGGGCGTCAGAGTGACCGCCCTGGTGGAGAGCGTGGAGGCCGCCCGACGGGCCAGTACGCTGGGCATCCGCCACGTGGACTTCTTCCTCTCCGTCAGCGACACCTTCGGCCGGGGCTTCGGCTCCACGCCGGTGGAGGCCTTCGCCACCCTTGAAGCCATCGCCAGCCTCCCGGATCTCCAGGTGCAAGCGGCCCTGGGCGCGGTCTTCGGCTGTCCCTTCGGCGATGCCACCCCTCTGGAGAAAACCCTGGCCTATGCCCGGCGAGCCATGGAGCTGGGGGCCTCCTCCCTGGGCCTGGGAGACTCCGCCGGAATGGCCGACCCCATCCATACCGGGCGCATCCTGCGGGGGATTCTGGAGCGCTTCCGGCCAGAGCAGATCTCACTGCACATCCACAACACTGAGGGATTTGGTCTTGCCAACTGCGTGAAAGCCATGGAGTTGGGCTTTACCCGGTTTGACGTGTCCCTGGCCGGCATGGGCGGCTGCCCCGTGATTCCCAATGCCAAGGGGAACATTCCCACCGAAGATTTCGTCAATCTGCTCCACAAAATGGACATCGACTGCGGCATTGATCTGGATCGCTGCACCGTGGCCTCTTTGGACATGAGCCGCCGGATCGGCGCACCGGTCATCAGCAGTATGGCGGGCAACACCCTTCTGAAACAGGATGCCTCCCCGCTACCTTGTTAAATGAACGGCTACCTATGTCTAAAAAAGCGCCCGCCTGCGCATAGCAGTTGGGCGCTTTTTTCATGTGCATCTCGGAATGTATAGGCTGGAACCTTCGTTTACTGTCCTTCCTTCTTCTCCCGTTCCGCCATCTCGCCAGCAATCTTCTGGAAACTGTCGGCAATAAATCCATAGTTCTCCCGGCGGTGGGGTACCAGGCACTCGCTACAGTCCTTGACGCCGCTTTCCAAATAGGTGAAGTTTCCCCCGCACTTCCGCCCCAGCATATAAAGCGGGCAGTAGCAGAACAGGCAGTTGAACTCCGTCCCCTCCGGCACCGGGTGGCAGGGGTAATATTCGCACTCCTTGTTGGTATAGAAAGCGAAGTGCTTGCCCTCCCAGTATTTTTTTTGTTCGCCCATAACCGTATCTCCTTCCCGTTGCGTCAATTCTCTTTTGTCTCCTCCCAAGGGGTAAACAGACAGTAGGCGGGGCATAGCTCCCCCATATAGATCCACACGTTCTCCCCCATCTCCACCGGCTCCGGGAAGGTCAGGTTGGGGATGAACAGCTTCAAAGTGGTACGTTTCTTCCCTTTCAGATTTACCCCCTCCGCCGTGGGGTGGGTCCGGAATTCCTCTACCTGCTGTGCCAGGTCGGCGATGCCCAGCTCCCGCGCCAACCGGGGCAGCACCTCGTTCTCCTTACAGTAGGATACGTGGTCGGGGTTCTTGATCCAGGTGAGATTCAGCATAGCGGTCTCCTTCCTTTCTGCTCGTCGTCACTGTCTCCTGCATAAAGCTGCGGCCGCGGCAGATCCCATGATCCGCCGCGGCCGCTTTTCCGCGCGCTTTCCCGGCGCACACCGACGTGCGCCCCACTCTCAAACACCATAGGTCTTCCGGCTCGTGCCTTTCCAGAGCGATCTCGCTCCTGCGTCTGCCGTTCCGCCTTCTCAGGGCCCTGCCCCAATGACCGGCTCACGCCTCGAACGGCAACCTCAAGCACATACGGCTACGGGTATAGCTCCGGACTCCCACCGGCTTCCCTCATCCCTGCGCCTGCCCGAAGGGCAGCACTCGCGCAGAGTCATGATGCTCCATATAAACTTGGCTGTGCACCCTTATTATACTCCATGCAGGCCAAAAGTCAAGAGACGGGTGGCGGTCCTGC
>DXTB01000053.1 GCA_019410105.1 Clostridiales bacterium
AGTAGTCCTTCAGTTGGTCCCGGTACATGGCCCCATCCACAAAGGAGACGGAATTGAAAACGATATGCGAATGTAAATGCGCTTTGTTCAAGTGGGTGGAAACGACGGCTTCATAGCGGTCTCCCAGCAGGCGCCGGGCAAACTCGACGCCCACGGCATGGGCCTGGTCCGGCGTCACCTCGCCGGGAGCGAAGGACTGGATGATGTGGTAGCCCTTTCGTTTCCGTCCCTCCTTGCCCCAGCGCCGCTTGGTGTCCATCATGTCGGCGTAAACGCTCTCCCGGTCGCAGTTGACGGCGGTCTCGAAACAGGTCTGTTCCGTTTTCTCCCGGTCCAGGGCATAGTCGATGGCGGCCTCCAGGGAAGTCTTTTCCGGGTCCTGGGTATAGCCCACGCATTTGTGCAGGCGGTTGTGAATGACTAAAATCTTGGTGTAGGCCATTACAGCGTGTCCCGGACCAGCCGGACCGCCTGCCGGACCAGCCGCGCCGCCTCCCGTATCTCGTCCTGGGTGGCCGCGCCTCTGGCGTTGGCCTGATAAGCCAGTTGATTCACATTATTGCCGATGGCGTTCAGTTCCCGGAGCAGGGCGGCGTAGGTATCGGGAGGCCGGGGCCGGAGATTGACGCCCATAATGAGTTGGCGGAGCATGGGCTCGATCTTGAGCCCGGCGGTCCGGGCGGTCTCTGTCAGCCGGGCGTAGTGGGCGGCGTCCAGCCGCAGGGTGATGGTTTTATAGGGCTTCATCGAACTGGGCCTCCTTTCCGGTGTTGCGGCCTCTTTGCCGGCTCCGGCGGGGGACTTTTCAAGGGGACCTCCTTGCAGTAGGCCCTCTCTCCGCAGGCGTCCTTCAGCAGATGGGCCATGCACTCGTCAAACGGGTGCCAATCCCGGTCTCCGCTCACAAGGAAATAGTGCATATTGGTCTCCCGGTACATCAGCTTGGTCCCGCTCTGATGCGTGAGAACAACCACGCCATAAACGACCAGATCATTTGTCCCCGGATATGGCGAGATGTCTACGGCCACGTCACAAAATGGAGTGTCGTGGGCGGCAAGCACGGCTTTGATCTTCTCGGTGTTCTCGGCCTGGTGGTCCCGGAAATGCTGGATCAGACCAATCTGTTTCCGCAGGTCGTTCAGGTAGTTCCGCTGGTCCTGGCCGATAAACAGCTTTCGTCCACTCCCGAACACGATGGAATAATCGTTATGGCCCCGGAATTTCCCCCGGCAGGGGGTTTTCTCCACATGGTAGGATGTTTCACCAAACAGGCGTTGCAGGGTCCGCTCCAGGAGCAGGGTCTCGCTCCGTTTCTCATCAATCATCTGTTCACCTTCAGTTCAGGTATCAAATAGCGCATATCAAGAGGATATGCGTTGGTGTTGTGCGGGGGGGCTGTGCCCACGGAAAAAAGTCCCCTCAAATTGAGGGGACTTTCGGCGGCGCGGGGGTATCAGGGGCGGAGCCCCTGACCAGCGGCATTTTGCTGTCAAAATGCCATGCTGGCGCGGACAGCGGCGCGAGCGCCGCTGTCACCGTACCGGGGCCGTTTTCCGGCGGGGCGGTTTCTTGGGCCCTTTCCGGGCGGTCTCCGGCTTTTGAACACTCTCCCGGTTTCGGTGCTGATTCAGGGGCGTGGTATGCAGCTTCTGTGCCATAGTCGGCTCCTCCTCTTGTGGTGTGTCTTGATGGCCGGAGGACAGCGGCTCCTCCAGCAGGGCCGGGTCGTCCTCCAGAAAGGAAAGCATTTCCTCCACCCGTTCTTCCAGGGAAGCCTCCACCGTATAGCCGGGGAGAAGGATGCCGTTGACGGAGAAGCGTCTTTCCTCTCCCTTTGGGATAGGCGGGGACACCTCCGTGAACAGGTGGGCGTAGGCTTTGATCCTGCCTTGCAGGTAACGCTCCAGCTCCTCTTTTGTGGCAAACCGCTTGTCGCTCTGCCCGGCGATCTTCCAGCCGTCGCCGGTGTAGTCTGGGGTTGGATGCTGGAGCGTGTTATAATGAATATCCCAGGACAAAGTACAGTTGATAAGAGTTCCATCCGGCGTTTTATTTTCGGACACACGATACGACATTTTATAGACCATGTTGCTCAATACGTTCCAGCCGAATTGATTGACCTTCCACTGGTTGGACGTGTGCTCCACCGGCAAGGCCCGCAGATACTCCCTGGCCTTGCGGATGGCTATGGTCTCCGCCGCCTGCTTCCGCCATTCGGCCTCGATTTCAGAGAATTTTGAGAAAATGGCTTTTTCCTGGGCCACGCTGGCCTCCTCCATGGTGGTCAATTCCTCCCGCGGCAGTTGGATCAGTTCCGCAACACGGTCCGCCTTTTTATCTGGATAGTAATGGGCGGACATTTCGATTTCCCATCCAGGGGTGATATGCGTATATGCCATGCCCGCCCCCTATCGCGCCATAGCCAGCCGCTTTTTATGCAGCGGCTTTTTCCTGGCGGCTGGGCGGGCGGCTTTGGCCGGAGGCGGCTCCTGTTTCCCCCTGTCCGCCGTCTGTGCCTGGACCTGGACCGGGAGGGGCGGCCCCGCCTGGGGTTTTTCCTCCGCTGGAGGGGCCGGCTCACCGGAGACGGGCTGCGCCTCCGATGGTACGGCCATATCGCCGTCCTCCAGGCAGTTCAGCAGGTCCTCCAGCGTGACCTTTTCCTTCTGCGGGACCGGGGGTTGGAGCGAATACCCTTGCAGGAGTTGGCCGTTGACACAAAACAATTCCTTTGCCTCCGCCGGGATGGGCGGGGACAGGGATTCAAAGCACGGCGCATACTGGTCGAATTTGCTCTGGATGTACTTCTGGGCCCCCTCCATGGTCTTGTACTTCTTGCTGCCCTCGTACTCAATTCGTTCCCTGGGGCTCCGGGTATAGCCCCAATACCCTTGAGACAGGCCGGGGGCCGTGTAGGACAACTCCCAGGTCAATTTCCATTCATCACCAGACTTGACGATGTTGAATGTCATTTTATAGACCAGGTTGCTGATCTCCCAGGAGCCGTCCTTGTGCCTCTGCCACTCATTGCGGGTGTGTGTGACCTCCGGCGTTTTCAGATATTCGATTGCTTTTTGCAGGAGAAGGGTCTGCGCCCCATGCTCATCCCAGGCGGTGACGGCCTTCTTCATCTCCTCAAAGACTTTCTTTTCCTCCGCCTGGCTTTCCTTTAACTGCTTTTCCAGGTCCTTGACCGGGACATTCAGGAACGGCTTGAAGTCGGCCCTGTCGCCCCGGTAGTTGATCTGCCGCCTGACCTCCAGGTAAAAGCCCTCCCGAAGATAACCTTCACTGGAGCCGATCTCATAAAACGATTTTTTTGCCATACTGCAATTCACCTCCCTATCTGACCGGGCCGCTGGGCGGCGCCCGGTCCTTTTTCGGCATCCAGCCCTTTTGATACCGATGCTCCATCATGATCGTGCGGACCAGAGCCGCCTCGTTTTCCGGCAGATACCGGATGCGCCGGAGTGTCCCGTATTCCCAAAACAAATCTTCCATGGCCGCCCTGTACCGTTCCGGCTCCATAGAAAACCGCCGCCCGGAGTAAAAGACCAGTTCCACGGCTTTGGCCTCCACCGCCGTGTGTTCCAGGCGGTGGAGGTGTGCGGAAAAATCGAAGGAGCGTATATCCCCCGTGGGGCTGTCCCGGTCCCTGCCCTTGAGGATGACACAGTATGCCTCCTCTCCGGCCTCCGGGCGCTGGCTGATCCATACCCGGTGGCCGTGGGAGCCGCGAAGGAACACATCCCGTTCCCGGACACACAGCCCTCCGCCGGAACGGGGGAGCCAGTAGAAGGTCCGCTCCTCCATCTCGTATTCCGACACAGCCGCCTGGAGCGTCCAGAGGTCCGGGCGGAAACTTGCTGGGGTGGAGGGGGTGGTCCGGCCGCACAATCCGTCCAAAACAGGAAACAATTTAATATTTGTCTCTTTCATCTTACCGGCTGCACCACCCTTGTCCGGCTGTGCCACCGCTGTTCCGGGCGCACGGCCGGGGGCGGCTGGTAGTCCGGGTCCAGGTACTTGGCCTCAAACTCAGCCGCCGTCAACCGCTCCGCACCCTGGCCCTGTACGAAGTCGCCGGGAGCCAGATCCAGATAGCCGCCGGATGGCAGGGGGAGGGGGCTGGCGGTGAGCACGGTGCCGAAGTGCTCCACCGTGATATGCAGCCCCAGCAAGCCCGGCTGGCTCCAATCGTCCGGGTCTGTCTGCATTTCATAGAGGTGCATCCACGGGGGGAGTGTGGCGCGGTCCACCCGCCGGGTCGTAAACAGGCCGGGGACGGTCAAGATTTCCACTTCTTCCAATCGTTCTGTGTTTGCGTTGACAAGATACATAAAAGCGCCTCCCTGTTATCTTCCCTCAATTTGAGGGGACTTTTTAGGCCGCGGGCCGCGGGTGTAAACAAAGGGATAGTCTTGGGCCAGCCGGCATTGTCTGGCCAGTTCCTCCGGGGTGACGCGCTTGCCCGCGATAAACTTACCGGGATGGACATACCGTGTCATGCGCCTGTTCTCCGGGACATGATTCCGCATCTCCCAGATACCCACCACCTGGGCCTGCTCCGCCATTGTCCGTCGCACATCCGGGTTATCCCTGGATGGCCGCAGTTCATACTGATATATTTGATCCGGGGTAAGGGGGGAACGGTAAATGACCTCCCCCCAGGCCCGGAACGCGCCGTGCTCCACGCTGGTACGCTCGTCGTAATTAAGAAATCCCGTCAGGGGGTTATCCGGGTCCTTGGGATAGGTCCCTATGTCCACGGGCCGCTGGGTGGAATAATAGCGGTAAAGCTCCTGCTGTTCCATCGCTCCGCCCTCAACGCTCCGGGCCTTTTCGCGGTTTGGGCCGCCTGGCCTTTGGCTTTGGGATGGCGCGCTCCTGAACCTCCCATTGCATCCGTCTGGCGTCATACTCGCTTTTGGCAGGTCTACCGGGCTCAGGAGGAGCCATTTCGACTTGTGTAACAGCGGGTGCCGGCCTCCTGTCTTTTCTAAGCTGTTGCAGACGGACCTTTACGGACGGGCTGCACGGGGCGGGTCCCGCCTCCCTCTCCTGGGGTGGCTGCGTCATGTCCTCCTGCGGAGACAATAGGCCCTCCGCAGAAGGGGCCTCCCGCTGGACTGCGGGCTGTTCCTGCGTTTTTCCCATATTGAT
>DXTB01000054.1 GCA_019410105.1 Clostridiales bacterium
TTATGGTTGCGGGGGATGGATTTGAACCACCGACCTCCGGGTTATGAGCCCGACGAGCTACCAAGCTGCTCTACCCCGCGATATGGTGCCGGAGACCGGGGTCGAACCGGCACGGGATTCCTCCCACGGGATTTTAAGTCCCGGGCGTCTGCCAATTCCGCCACTCCGGCGTGGAGGGCTCCAGTCTCTTGCTTTTAAGTGCTCAATTAGAATACCACAGCCAAAGCCTCTTGTCAACCCTTATTTTTAAAAAGCCGCCCGACAGGAATCGTATACATCTTTCCCTCCCTCCGGCATATACTGATATGTACACGACTTACGAAGGAGGTATCCCCATGCAACACACGCAGCAGGACGAAACCATTCTGCGCACCGAGCCAAAGGAAGACATAGATGACCTGATTTTCCGCGCCGATCCCGGCTGGATGGTCAGTGAGCGATAAAACCGCCCGCCCTCGGGCGGTTTTTTCCTGCCACTCTCTTTACAATTTCCACTCTTTTGGATATAATATGAGGGCTATTTTATGGAAATGAGTGTGGTTTTACATGCTTCAGTTTGATGAATACAAGGTAAAGCTCAACAATCTGCGCCCAGAGCTGGACGAGCTGGACCAGGCCTTGGGCCTGGAGACGGCCATCCGGGAGGTGGAGATGCTGGAGTCGGAGAGCGCTTCCGACGGCTTTTGGGACAACCTGGAGAAGGCCCAAAAGGTGCAGCAGCGGGTCAAGCAACTACGGGACAAGATTGAGGGCCAGCAAAAGCGCAAGACCCAGTGGGACGACCTGATGACCCTGTGTGAGTTGGGCAACGAGGCCGAGGACGAGACTCTGGTTCCCGAAGTGGAGGAGGGCTTCGCCAAGCTGGAGGCCGAGATAGAGGAGGCCAAGCTGTCCACTCTGCTCACCGGCGAGTATGATGGCTCCAATGCCATCCTCACCTTTCACGCCGGCGCGGGCGGCACCGAGGCCCAGGACTGGGCGCAGATGCTCTTCCGCATGTACACCCGCTGGGCGGAGCGCCACGGCTACGTGTGCAAGACGCTGGACTACCTGGACGGCGACGAGGCCGGCCTCAAGAGCGCCACCATTTCCATCGAGGGTGAGAATGCCTACGGCCACCTCAAGAGTGAGCACGGCGTGCACCGGCTGGTCCGGGTCTCCCCCTTTGACGCCAACGCCCGGCGTCAGACCTCCTTCGCCGCGCTGGAGGTCATGCCGGAGATTCCCGACGATGTAGAGGTGGACATCCGCCCGGAGGATGTCGAGATGCAGGTGTTCCGCTCCTCCGGTGCCGGCGGCCAGCACATCAACAAGACCTCTTCCGCTGTCCGCCTGATCCACAAGCCCACCGGCATTGTGGTTTCCTGTCAGACCGAGCGCAGCCAGTTTCAGAACCGGGACACCTGTATGCGGATGCTGCGCTCCAAGCTGGTGGAGCTTCAGATGCAGGCCCACGCGGAGAAGATCTCCGACATCAAGGGTGTACAGCTCAAGATCGAGTGGGGCAGCCAGATCCGTTCTTACGTGTTTATGCCCTACCAGTTGGTAAAGGACAACCGTACCGGCTATGAGACCAGCAACATCAACGCCGTGATGGACGGCGAGCTGGACGGCTTCATCAACGCCTATCTGAAGGCGGAGGCCACCGGCAACTGGGCTGAAAAATAAATTATTTCCTACACGAATCTTTTGAGCAGCGGGCTCATAAGATTCGTGTGCTTTTTGCACACTTTTTTTCTCCGCCACCTTGTATTTTTGTTTCCAGTTTGTTACCATTAGGATGCCCCAAAAAACGCCTTTCATAGGGAAAGGCAATGAGGAAAGGTGGAATGTTTTCTATGAGAAAACCCGCAAGCAAATTCCTGTCCCTGTTCCTCGTGCTGGCTATGGTGTGCTCCCTGTTCGGGGCCGCCTTTGCCGCAGAGGAAGAAACCGCAACCCCCTATGTCATTCCCGATGTCGATGGTAAGGTTGTTATTCTCCATACCAACGACACCCACGGCGCGGATCTGGACGAGGAGGGCACTTCCTTCGGCATGGCCGGTGTGGCCCAGCTGAAGAAGGACTTCGAGGCCGCTGGCGCCGATGTGCTGCTGGTCTCTGCCGGCGACTCCATCATGGGCAAGCCCCTGGTGAGCGCCGACCAGGGCAAGAGCGCCATCGAGTTCATGAACGCCGCCGGTTATGATGCCATGACCGTGGGCAACCATGAGCTGGACTTCGGCATCGACAACCTCAAGGCCCTGGCCAAGGATGCCGACTTCCCCATCCTGTGCGCCGACATGACCACTGAGGCCGACGGCAAGACTGTCTTCGACTCCAACAAGATCTTTGAGATCGGCGGCGTGAAGGTGGGCGTGTTCGGCCTGGCCACCCCCGAGACCCTGACCAAGGCCGACGCCTCCAAGATGCCCGGCATCACCTTCCCCCAGACCGACAAGCTGTACGCCGTCGCCCAGGCTCAGGTCGATGAGCTGAACAAGGCCGGCGCCGATCTGATTGTCTGCCTGGGCCACCTGGGCATCGATGACGAGAGCATCGGCAACCGCTCCATCGACGTGTGCGAGCACGTGGATGGCATTGACCTGTTCATCGACGGCCACAGCCACTCCACCACTGCCGATATCATTGCCAAGGTAGGCGATACCAACGTGGTCAACGGCGCCAAGATCGTCTCCACCGGCACCGCTCTGGCCAACGTGGGCGTGGTGATCTACGATCAGGAGACCGGCACCCTGACCGACGAGCTGGTTCCCGCCGCCTCCTACACCAAGACCGACGCCGATGTGGCCAAGCTGGTGGACGACCGCAACACCGCCGTTGATAAAGTCTACGGCGAGAAGATCGCCACCACCGAGGTGGATCTGAACGGCTCCCGCTCCGGCGGCGCGGCCACCGATCCTGTTACCAAGGCCGAGATGACCTTCCCCGAGGGCGAGGGCGTCCGCACCACTGAGACCAACCTGGGCGACTTTGCCGCCGACGCCATCCTGTGGCAGGCCCGCCAGACTCTGGGCGAGGAGAACGTGGACGCCGCGCTGACCAACGGCGGCGGCATCCGCGAGGCTCTGGCCAAGGGCGACATTTCCAAGAAGAGCCTGCTGGCCGTCTTCCCCTTCGGCAACACCGTGGCCACCATCGACGTGACCGGCGCCCAGCTTCTGGAGGCCCTGGAGGCCGCTACCTGCACCACCCCCGAGGCCATCGGCGCCTTCCCCCAGGTGTCCGGCATTGAGTTCACCCTCAACACCGGCGTTCCCTATGTGAACGGCACTCAATACGCCAACTCTACCTACTACGCTCCTGCCAATCCCGGCAGCCGCGTCACCATCTCCACGGTGAACGGCGAGGCCTTTGATCCCGCCGCCACCTACACCATCGCCACCAACGACTTCACCGCCAAGGGCGGCGACACCTACGGCGTGTTCAAGACCGCCGGCGGCTGGAAGGATGTGGGCGTGTCCCTGGAGGACGCCCTGATCAACTACACCACTGAGGAGCTGGACGGCACCATCACCGCCGAGCAGTACGGCGAGCCCGCCGGCCGCATCACCATTGTGGACGAGCCCGCCAACTATCCCGCCGATCTGGAGACCGGCTCCTGGTACTACAACGCCGCCGTGTATGCCTTGGACAATGGCATCATGAACGGCACCAACAAGGGCTTTGAGCCCACCGGCACCGTCACCCGCGCCACCGTGTACCAGACCCTCTATAACATGGAGGGTAAGCCCGCGGTTGAAAAGACCACTGTGACCGGCACCGAGGGCGAGTGGTACGCCAACGCCATTAACTGGGCCGCCTCCGCCGGCCTGTTTGAGGGCACTGAGTACGGCACCGACACCGTAATCACCCGTTCCGGTATCGCCACTATTATCGCCGATTACGCCTCCTACAAGGGTATTACCGTGGACACCTCCGGCATGGCTATGAAGGAGGCTCCCGACTACGACTCCATCCCCGCCGCCGATCTGGAGGGCATGACCTTCTGCTATTATGGCAAGGTGATGACCGGTGACCAGAAGGGCAATCTGAACCCCAACGGCCAGCTCACCCGCGCTGAGTTTGCCCAGGTGCTCAAGAACTTCAGCGTCCTCAAGCCCACCTATGTGGAGACCGTGGTTTCCATCCCTGTAGCCGCCCAGGACGGGATCCCTGCCCATGAGATTCCCGCCACCCTGACCCTGCCCGTCTCCGCCTCCAAGGACGCGAAGGTCCCCGGCGTGGTGATGCTCCACGGCACCGGCTCCAACCGGGACGAAGCCGGCATGGGTTACGCCCTGGCCGCCCCCCGTATGGCCGCCGACGGCATCGCCACCCTGCGCATCGACTTCATGGGAAACGGCGACTCCACCGCCAGCTACCGGGATTACAACTACACCTCCGCCGTCATTGACGCCAAGGCCGCCGCGGACTACCTGGCCGGCCTGGAGACTGTGGACGGCGGGAACCTGGGCGTCATGGGCTGGAGCCAGGGCGGAACCGACGCCCTGCTGGCCGCAGAGGCCCACCCCGGCACCTTCCAGGCTGTTGTCACCTGGTCCGGCGCCCTGGAGCTGAACGGCGCCTCCCTGTTTGCGGGTACCAGCTTTGAGGATGCCTATGCCCAGGCCAAAAAAGAGGGCTTTTATACGATGACCTTTGACTGGCGGGAGCCCTTGGAGCTGGGTGAGCGCTGGTTCCAGGAGGTGGCCGAAACCAACATTCTGAAGGTAACTGCTGACATCAAGGCCCCCATTCTGGCCATCAACGGCAAGGACGATACTACCGTCACCCCCGATAACGCCGAGAAGATTGTGAAGGCCGCCGCTAACGCCGACAGCCAGTTGCTGCTGGTGGATAACTGCGACCACACCTACAACGTGTTCTCTGGCGATTTCACTGCCCTCTATCAGACGGTGGACGCCACCGCCGCTTTCTTCCAGGCGCAGTTGATCCCCGCTGCCGCCCAGGCCGCGGCCTGATTGATCTCCCCCTACACACCAGGCACCCCCGGAGTCCAACGGCTCCGGGGGTGCCTTCGTATTTCTTGCTTTTCCGTATGCCGGAAGCAGCAGCTCTTTTTAGCCCCGTCGACAGGCCACAGCCCTGCAAAAAGGCCCGGAACCAAATCGGTTCCGGGCCTTTTTTCTCTCTGGCTCAGTACATGCCGCCC
>DXTB01000055.1 GCA_019410105.1 Clostridiales bacterium
TAATTTTTGCCTCTCCTCTGTAAAATTCTCTTGCCAAACCGGGAAAGATATGCTATACTTTTTTAGTCGACTGAATTGCAGGGTTAGTACATCGGTAGTGCATCGGCTTCCCAAGCCGAGAAGGCGGGTTCGACTCCCGTACCCTGCTCCACATCGGAGCAAGCTTTGTATCGCTTGCTCCGATTTTTTTATAAGTCAGAGCAAGCTCACACCGCTGTGCGGCGGTTTCATTAAGGGGAAATATCAATTTTAACCGCCCCTTCCAAAAAAGAAGGACATCTGTAAGATGTCCTTCTTTTTGCGTCTCGGCCGCACGAAGCGTCCACCGGTCTTTTGCCCAAACGAAGCAGCCTCCGCCCTCCCTTGCAGTAACTTTTTTCCTCAGAAAAGAGCAGGCCGGGTGTCTGCTTCCAACACCCGGCCGCCCTCATAGGAAAGAAGAGGATACAATGAAAAAGACTCTGTCTCTTGCAAGGAGTAGAATACCCGTTTCATGTTACAAAAGCATGCAAAAATCGTTACGGGAGTATTAAATCTTGACGGAGCCTCCCCAAAAGCGTATCATAGCTGCATAAGGACAATGGAGGAATTTGGTATGGCAAAAAAAGTTCTGCCGGCTGTGCTGGCGCTCATTCTGCTCCTCTCCGCATGCGGGAGCAGGCTTCCCTCCCCCACCGGCACCCCGGCACACCAGGAGCCCTCTCCCACTGTGGCCCCCACACCGGAGTCCACCCCCTACGACGGACCGGTCAGCCCCTTAAGCGGCCTGCCTATGGGCAAAGAATGGGTCAACCGCCGCCCGGTGGCCATCATGCTCAACAATCTGAAAGAGGCCCTTCCCCAGCTTGGTCAGTCCCAAGCTGACGTGATCTACGAAGTACCGGCCGAGGGCGGCATCACCCGCATGCTGGCCGTCTACCAGTCCTTGGACGGTGTTGGGAAAATCGGCTCCATCCGCTCCGCCCGCCCCTACTATCTGGAGCTGGCCCTGGGACACGATGCCATCTACATTCACGCCGGCGGCAGCGAGGATGCCTACGCCAAAATCCGCCAGTGGGGCGTCACCGCCCTCGACGGAGTCAATGGCCCCTACATGAGCAACAGCGAGAACGGAAATCTGATGTGGCGGGACCCGGAGCGGCGTAAGAGCTACAGTCTGGAGCACACCGTCGTCACCACCGGGACCTCCATCATCGAGCGTCTGCCCACCTACGGCCTCCGTCTGGAGCACGAGGAGGACTACCGCTGTCAGATGAACTTTGTGGAGGATGGCACCCCGGCCGGCGGCGCTGAGGCCCCGCGGATCACCGTCCCTGTCTCCCACTATAAAACCGGTGTATTTACCTACGATCCCGACAGCCGGCTCTACCGGGTGGAGGAGTATGGAGAGCCCTATGTAGACGGCGACAGCGGTGAACAAGTGGCCGTCACCAATGTGATAGTCCTCAAGACCGCCTGCCGTTATACCGGCGACAGTCTGGGCCACATCACTGTGGACCTGTCCAGCGGCGGGACGGGCTACTTCGCCTGCGGCGGCAAGGTCATTGACCTCACGTGGAGCAAGGACTTCCCCGACGGCCAGCTCCAATACTATGACCTGAGCGGCTCCCCCATCTCCTTCGGTGTGGGGCGCACCTATGTTGTCATCGTCCCCCTGGATTGCGCGGTCTCCTTTGAATAAAGTCAGAGGGCCCGCTGAGGCGGTCAATAAGCCCTCCTGCTAAAGCGTTCGGAGGGAAGGATAGTATGAAAGGGAACCGTCAGGGTTCCCTTTCATGTTTGATCAAACGACTTTTTGAAACGCTTTCAGAGTTTGAAAAAGTCCAGCAGCCTGTCGGAAAGTCCTTTCCGACAGGCTGCGCGGGCCCTCTGGAACATTCCAGAGGGCCCGCTTTTGTTCAGCCGCAGCAGCCCTTCAGCTCCCGGCAGGTTTCCGGGATGGGCGCGGGGCTGTTGGGCGGGAAGAACTCGTTGACCGGGAACTTCACGTGGCGGAAGATCTCGCAGGGATCGTCCTCGCAGCCGCCGCAGGTGCACTCCTTCTCCGGCATACAGTAGTCATATACCGGCATCAGGAGCTGGGAGTCCCGCTCCAGACGGATGATCGAGAACTGGCCCAGGGTAACATAGATCCGCTTTCCATCATTGCCGAAGCACAGGTCGCAGCCGAAGCAGGCGCAAATGCACGGCGGGATTTCGGTCAGTTCACAGTCGCAGGGGCGGCACTCGCAGACGTCCACCAGCTTCATATTGAGCACGATGGGGTCTACCGCCTCCACCACGGCGGTGGGCAGGTTGGTTTTGCCGATGTTCTGCTCATCCATCCCCTCAAACGCCACCTCGGAGGAGAACACCTTGGCGGTGCCCTCGCTGCCGAAGAGAATCACCCGCTTGTCAAAGACACACAGGCCGCAGACCTCCACAGGCCGGGCCGCGCCGATGAACGCGTCCGCAGTCACGCGGTAGTAGTAGCGGACATCCACAGTGTAGAAGCCCCGGTTAAAGCCGATGGGTTCCACATCAATGTACACGTACAGCAGCTCCGCCTTGCCCGCCTTGATGCTGATGGCGCGGTCGATCACCGCCTGGCAGTTCTGGGTGGGGTAAAAGCGCAAATCCTCGATACAATCCTTGTCTTTGCAAGAATCATAGATCTTCTTCGTGTGTATGCACACGGCCTCGCGGATACAGGCAGTATCCTGCACCGGACCGGGCATGACCTTCTCAGGCATTGCAATACCTCCTAGCAGAGTATTCAAAAGGCCCTTCCTTCCCCGCTCTATTCTATGAACCACCGCCCATTTGGTGCGGGGGCGGAGCGGCGGGCCGGAATGAAAAAGGGACCCAGGCCATTCTATGGCCCGGGTCCCAAAGCCGTGACACTCAGCGCGGCAACACTGTCTTCTTCGTTCTTCTGTGGGCAGACAGCAGATCCCCTGCAATCAGCGCTCCGCAGGCGGACAGCAGTACCGCCCCGATCAGGAGGGCGCAGTTGAGGAAAAAGCGCTCCGGCATGATCAGAATGATTTCATCCGTGGCAGGATTAAACAGCCAGTTGTCTTTGCCGGGAAAAAAGACCGCATGAAAGACGGTAAAGGCCCGGCTGAAGTCCAGCGCCGCCAGGGCGCCCACCGCCAGTACCAGACCGGCGGCCAGCACCCCCGCCCAAAACCCCGGTCCTCGGCCCGCTGGGCGGTAAAACTCCAGCCGGTGCAGCCGCCTCAGGAAGAGGAGCAACGCCGCAGACACAGCCGTAACGCCCAAAACTAAAAAGTCCGCCCGAAAGAGCACCCGGACATCTGCAAAGTGGCTCCGCCCCGACTCCGACCAGGACAGCTCCCCGGTCCCAAAGGGCGTTCCGAGAACGCAGAAGTCCAGCACCTCGTCGTAGGCCTCCCGTATGACCTCCTCCGGCCATCCGGTACGCTCAGGCAGGCGGAGGGCATCGATCTGTATATAGTAAAAGGGCCGGAACAGGATCGGCACCGCAATGGATGCGCTGAGCACCAGCAGGGCCAGAATGACCGTCAAAGCCGCTGTGGCCAGTTTGGAGGAACGCATTTACAGTCACTTCTTTCTCACAGAAAGGGTTATCAGCACCTGAGAGGGCAGGTAAAAGAGCCACATGCCCACCTGGGCAAAGGAAAAGAGCGGTCCGGTATCGACCACCGGCAGGAAGGCCGCCAGATTGTGCAGGCCCACGCAGAGGTCACAGCCCACAAAGAGCAGCAGCCCCAGCCCGAAGCACCGCCCCCGTCGCCCCAGACGCAGGGCGGACACCGTGTTGCAGGCCAGCTCCGCGAAATAACAAAGGGTCACAGCCGTCAGCGGCTCCAGCGCCCTCAGGAGCGCCGCAACCGCCAAGGCCGCAACCGTCAGCCCCACGCGCAGCGGCCACAGCAGGCCAGCGCCCCAGCGGTGCAGGCGCAGCAGGTAAATCGCCTGTACCACACAGAAGCAGGCCACCCCCGCCAGGTAGAAGGAATCAAGGATCAGGAGAAACCAATCCGCTGCCAGCGTAAAGGCCAGCGCGGCGCACACTAGGCGCCCGTCCTCCGTTCCGGCCCGGTCCAAGGCCGCCAAGAAGCACAGAGCCACCGCCCCGTATTTCAGCAGGAGGGCCCAGCCGCTCCCCGGCCGGAGCAGATCCAGCGCCAGAAATCCGAGATAAAGCGCCGCTTCCGCCCCGAGGAAGCATCCGGCCTTTATGCGCCCCGCCAAATCCCGTCCCCCCTCCCATATGAAAAGCATTATACAACGGCGGGCCGCGCTTGACAAGAAGCACGGCCCGCCGTCCGGTGTATTTA
>DXTB01000056.1 GCA_019410105.1 Clostridiales bacterium
CTTGTGCCAATCATGGGCGAGAGGCTGGTTGGCCTCCTGCTGGTTACACTGGTCGCTGCGCTGGCGAACGCCGTCTTCTATATGACCTTCCTTTATCGGGCCCCCAAGAGACTTCAGGAGTGAATGGAAAGCGCGGCGCGAGAGCGCCGCGCTTTCTATTCAGGCGGGCATCTCCAGCCCGTGGATGAAGCCCCCGAGCTGGGCGGAGAGCACATCGCCGCCGATGACCGTGCTCTTGTAGACGAGCAGGCCGGCCTGGATGCCGCTCTCACCGGTGGGGTAGTTGGTGATCTCATAGGTGTACCGCTTGACGCGCTTGCCGCAGTAGTCAGTCAGATCGAAGCCCTGGCTGGCCTGGAGTTCCAGGTACTGGCTGTAGGTTTCGTCGAACTGCTCGGGGATGATCAGCTCCTCCACGGCGATGGGGTCGCTGGAGACCGACCAGCCGTAACTCTCCAGATAGGCGATCCGGTCCTCGTTGGTGCGGACTCCCTTGGGGCTGACCGCAGCGGAGGCCGCCGCGCCCCGCCCCCCCAGCAGCCCGGCGGCCGCCACCAGTACGCCGCAGACCACGGCGGCAGCCGCCGCGACGGCTGCAATTCGGCCCTTGCGGACCTTGGCGGTGATGATGAACACAGCGCAACGCTCCCTTCCGAAAAGTGGTCGTGATGATTGGTATGTTCTTTTCCACCGTTGTATGCTAAAATGTTGAAAAAAGGACGAGCCACAGGAGGAGCCTATGGAGCGGTTGGATAAAATTTTGGCCAATACAGGCCGGTGGTCCCGAAAAGAGGCGCGGGAGCTGGTGCGGGCCGGCCGGGTGGCCGTGGACGGCGTGACGGCCCAGGCGGCGGACGGGAAATACGACCCCGCGGCCCGCTTTGAGGTGGACGGCGAAACGGTTTCCGGGGAGCGGCTGGTTTACCTGATGCTCCACAAGCCGGCGGGGCTGGTGTCCGCGACGGAGGACCCCCGCCAGCCCACCGTGCTGGAGCTGCTGCCCCAGCATCTGCGCCGGGTAGGGCTCTTCCCGGCGGGACGGCTGGACAAGGACACCGAGGGCCTGCTCCTGCTCACCAATGACGGACCCCTGGCCCACCGCCTGCTGGCCCCCCGGAACCACGTGGACAAGACCTACTTCGTCCGGGTGGACGGGGAACTGGATGGGGCGGACGCGGCGGCCTTCGCCGCAGGGATGATGCTGGAAGACGGGCTGGTCTGCCTGCCTGCGGGGCTGGAGGTGCTGGAGCAGCCGGACACCGCCCTCGTTACCCTGCACGAGGGCAAGTACCACCAGATCAAGCGCATGCTGGCGGCCCGGGGGAAGCCGGTGGTGTACCTCAAACGGCTGACCATGGGGCCGCTCATGCTGGACCCGGTCCTGGAAAGGGGGGAGTGGCGGCCTCTGTCTGCGGAGGAGGTGGCCGCTCTGCGGCAGGCGTAGGGGCGGCCCGAGCGGGGAACGCTCACGGCCAACTTGCCCGGCACAGCCGGGCATGCCAGCGCTTTGGCTTAGCGCTGCGGTTTCGTCTGCGCCCTGCCTTCGTCTCCCAGCCCACGGCCTCTGTGCTTCCTGTCAGCTTTCGGCAATTTCAACAAAAAATTTTGCAAAACCTATTGAAAAGGGCAAAAAGACCCGGTATAATAGAAAGGAAATGGACGAGAGAGCGGTTTGTCCCCCTGCGGGGGAATCAAAATAAGGAGGCTATCACCATGTCCAGCAGGATTTTTCAGAGCGTTGTCTTACAGATGAAGGACAGCACGGAGAGAGCCATCGGCGTGATCGATTCTGAGGGAACGGTGGTGGCCTGCAATGAGTTGAGCTGCATCGGGGAGCACTGGCCGGGCGCCGTGGAGGCGGTCAACAGGGGCGAGGGAGACGCGGTCCGCTTTGACGGGCGCACCTTCAAGGCCCTGGCCGGCTGGGGGGCCCAGTTCGACTATGCCGCCTTTGTCAAGGGTGAGGACTCCGAGGCGCAGATGCTCTGCGCCATGGCCACGGTGGCGCTGAACGGCGCCAAGACCTACTATGAGGAGAAGCACGACAAGGCCACCTTTGTCAAGAACATCATCTCCGACAACATTCTGCTGGGGGACATCTATGTCCGCGCCAAGGAGCTGCACTTTGTCTCCGAGGCGCCCCGGGCGGTGTTCCTGATCCGCCAGGTGGAGACCAGCGATCCCGCCCTCATTGACGTGGTGCATACCCTGTTCCCCGACAAGCAGGTGGACTTCGTCCTCTCGATCAGCGAGACTGACGTGGCCCTCATCAAGCAGCTCTCTGAGGGGGCGGAGCCACGGGAGCTCTATAAGATCGCCAAGCAGATCGAGGAGAAGATCACCGAGGAGCTCCATGTGCGGGTGGTCATCGGCATCGGCACCATCGTGGGCCACATCCGGGAGTTGGCCCGGGCCTACAAGGAGGCGGGGATCGCCATCGACGTGGGCCGGGTGTTCGACACGGAGAAGAGCATCATCAATTACGAGAATCTGGGTATCGGCCGGCTGATCTACCAGTTGCCCACCACCCTGTGCGAGATGTTCCTTCAAGAGGTATTTAAGAAGAACCCCATCGACGCACTGGACCAGGAGACCCTGTTCACCATCAACAAGTTCTTTGAGAACAACCTGAACGTATCCGAGACGGCTCGGAAGCTCTTTGTCCACCGGAACACCCTGGTGTACCGCCTGGAGAAGATCAAGAAGCTCACCGGACTGGACCTGCGGGAGTTTGACGACGCCATCACCTTCAAGGTGGCGCTGATGGTCAAGAAGTACCTGATCTCCCGGGGCATCGACAACTGAGTGCACTGCCAGCAGGGGCGCCGGAGACGGCGTCCCTGCTGGCAGTGGGCATTTCTTTCGAATACGATAAATGAGGTAACCGAGCGTGATACGGCTTATTGACATTCAAAAGTCCTACGACAACGGGACAAAGGCCCTGAAGGGGGTCAACCTGCGCATCGACGACGGGGAATTTGTCTTTCTGGTGGGCCCTTCCGGCTCCGGAAAGTCTACGATTCTGAAGCTCATCACCGCCGAAATCGCGCCCACCGGCGGGCGGCTGATGGTCAACGGCTACAATCTGAACAACATCCGGCCCCGGCAGGTGCCCTACATGCGGCGCACCCTGGGGGTCATCTTCCAGGATTTCCGGCTCATTGAGAAAAAGACGGTGCGGGAGAACCTGACCTTTGCCATGCGGGCGGTGGGGGCCTCCCCCCGGGAGATCCGCAAGCGTGTGCCCTACGTACTGGAGCTGGTGGGCCTGGACCAGAAGGGGGACCGCAAGCCCAACCAGCTCTCCGGCGGCGAGCAGCAGCGGGTGGCCATCGCCCGCGCCCTGGTGAACAACCCCCAGATGATTATCGCCGACGAGCCGACGGGCAATCTGGACCCCATGCGCTCCCTGGAGATCATGAT
This sequence comes from Clostridiales bacterium, assembly GCA_019410105.1. The sequence goes on from DXTB01000056.1 coordinate 3,424, forward strand.
GCTGCTGGAGCGCATCAACGAGCTGGGTACCACCGTGCTGGTGGTCACCCACGCGAAGGAACTGGTCAACCGCTTCTCCAAGCGGGTGGTGGCCATTGAGAACGGCAGGATCATCAGCGACGAGACGGGCGGGTATTACAACAATGAGACAACGATATGATTTCGGCTATTTCATCTCCGAGGGCTTCCACAGCATCTTCACCCACGGCTTTATGTCCTTCGCCGCGGTTTGTATGATTATCTGCTGCCTGCTCATCATGGGCTCCTTTACTCTGGTGGCGGTGAATGCGGAGAACATGTTCAGCGATCTGGAGGCCGAGAACCAATTCACGGCGTACATCGACGAGAGCCTCACCCAGGAGGAGGCCAAAGCCCTCCAGGACGACATCGAGGCGGTACCCAACGTGGCCCGGGCGGAATTCATGACCAAGGAGCAGGCCCAAGAGGAGTTTGAGGCCGATTATGAGGGCAACGAGCTGTTTGACGGCCTGCCCTCCGATGTGTATCGGGACCGGTTCCACGTCTATCTGGACGACATCAGCAAGCTGACTGAGACAGAGAACGCGATAAAAGAGGTAACCGGCGTGGCCAAGACTAAATCAGCCCCCGAGATCGCCGAGGGCTTCACCGTCATCCGCAACATCGCCGGGGCGGTGGCCGTGATCCTGGTGGTGATCCTGTTGGCGGTGAGCCTGTTTATTATCGCCAACACCATCAAGCTGGCCACCTTCAACCGGCGGGAGGAGATCGCCATCATGAAGATGTGCGGCGCCACCAACG
>DXTB01000057.1:0-2482 GCA_019410105.1 Clostridiales bacterium
GAGTCAGCTCCGTTATGACCACTTCGATACCGCTGCAACTGGCTGTGGGCGGGTAGCGTCACAAAGCCACAATCACCGTATTGATTAGAATACCCTATTTTTGTGCGCTTGTCAATATTGCAGGGGCGTGTAAAATAGTTTATAATCTTATTCAGAAGCATTGAAACCGTGCATTGGACGGAAGGGAGTACCATGGAAGAATTAAAACGACGGATTTTAAGCGATGCGGTGGTCGGCGAGGGGGACATCATCCACGTGGACATGTTCCTCAATCACTGTATGGATATAAATCTGATGGAGCACATGGGAAACGCGCTGGCAAAGCGTTTCCGGGGTGTGAGGATCACCAAGGTACTGACTGCGGAAAGCTCCGGTATCGCCTTGGCCTGTTTTGTAGCACGAGCTCTGGATGTCCCGGCGGTCTATGCGAAGAAGTTCCAGACCGGGTACATCGATCCGGAGGTCTACTCGGCCGAAACCCACTCCTTCTCTCTGGAGAAGTCCTATACCCTGCGGGTCTCTAAAAAGTACCTGGACGGGGACGACGTGGTTCTCCTGGTAGACGATATCCTCTCCAATGGGCAGGCCATTCTGAGCCTGCTGGAACTCGTCTCCAAGGCGGGCGGCGAGGTGGCCGGCGTGGGCGTGGCCATCGAAAAGGCCATGCGGGACGGCGGCCGTGTTCTGCGGCGGATGGGCATCCGGGTGGAAGCCCTCGCCACGGTGGAGCACATCGAGGGTGACCGTATCATTCTGAAAGATTGAGGAATCGGGAAACATGGCAGACGAAGCACAGCTTGACGCAATTGCAAGGGCCAACGCCTTTGCCGTCTATAACGGTATCACGACCCATCAAACTGGGGACGGCACGGCGGAGGCCATCCTGGAGATCGGGCCGGATAGTCTAAACCCCTATGGTCTGCTCCACGGAGGGGCCTACTACACGCTGGCCGACTGTGCCGCCGGAAGCGCCTGCCGAACCGACGGCCGGAAGTATGTGACGCTCCACGGCAGCCTTGATTTCATCCGCTCCGCCAGAGCGGGTCAGGTGACCGCCCGGGCCCGGGTGGAGCACCGTGGCCGCACCACCTGCCTGGTATCCATCACCGTGGACGACGGAGCGGGTACGGTATATGCCAGCGGTCGCTTCACCTTTTTCTGCACCGGCACCCTCTGAGCAGAGGGGCGACCGCCCGGACGGCAAACGCTGTCCGGGCGGTTTTTGTTCCTGCTACTGCCCCCGCCAAGCGGCCACCGACCAGGTCTGCCAATGGGCGGCCTGCCACCTGGCGCTGTCCCGAAGCGTCTCCACCGCCTGGCGCAGCTCTGTCTCCTCCGGCTGGGCCTCCAGCAGCTCCTCCAGCGCAGGCAGGGCCCCCAGCCGTCCGTCCGAGGCGGAGAGTACCGCCCCGGTGTCCAGGCCGCGGCCAATGTTGTAGCGGGCCACCAAGGCGTCCACATTGGCGTAGTTAAGGAGCAGCCAGCCCGCCACCCCCACGCTCAGCAGCACCCGGAACCAGCGGAAGTGCCGGTGCCACACCTTCCACAGGGCGGCTGCCAGGAGCACCGCCAGCACGGCCATCCCCCAATAGGTCAGCGCCCGCTTAAAGGACAACCCATAGGCCCCCACATAGAGGTTCATGCGCCACAGGGCGGATACCAGCAGCACGCCGCTGGCCGCCACCAGGAGTGTGCCCAGCACCTGCACCATCCTGAGCCCCCGCCCCTCACCCTTGCAGAGAGCAAGGCAGGCCAGCAGGCAGGCCAAATTGACCGCGGCTACGGCCACAAGCTGGAAAAAACCGCTGCGGGCATAGCTCGCATAGCTGATTCCCACCTGGGCCAGGTAGTCAGCGCCGCCGAACAGTGCTGCGCACTGCACCGCCAGAAAGAAGGCATACAGGACATCCAGCACTGCCAGGACGGTGACCGGCCCTGCGGCCTCCATTGAAAGTCCCTCCACGGGCCGGGCGGGCCGCTTCAGCGGCTCCGGCCGCCGCAGGGAGTAGAGCAGCCCGAACAGGAATGGGGCGACAAGCAGTCCGAAAATCAACCGCAGGGCCCACAGCGCCAGATGCTCATCAAACCAGTCCGCCGCCCGGCGGGTCACCTGGGCGAACAGCGCATCCGCCGATGTGAGCAGGGGAAAGACCACCATCAGCAGTGGAACGCACACCAGCAGTGCCCCCAGGACATAGGGCATCTTTTTGCGGGAGAGGCCCCGAATGGAGCCCAGCGCCTGAACCGGCGCGCCCAGATAGCCGAACAGGCCGCCCATCACCCGCAGGAAACGCTCCCCCAACATGGCGGATGTCTCAACGGGATACACCTCCATCCCTGGCCAGCCCCCCATTTGAATTCCCATCAGCAGAACGAGGGCCAGTGTGTTCCACAGCCGGAGCCACGGATTGGCAAACAGGGCGAAGGTCAGAGCCAACAGGCCCACGGCGTACAGAAGAAGGCGGTTTTCCCGCCTGGCCAG
>DXTB01000057.1:2582-3947 GCA_019410105.1 Clostridiales bacterium
GGTTCCAAGAACCAGAGCGGCGGCGCTGAGGGCGAAGGCGTGCGCTGTATCCTGAACAGCGGACAGGTCGCCCGCCTCCACCTCCAGGTAGACATGGAGAGGCACCAGGGACAGAGCGACGGCGCAGCACCCCAGACTGGGGGCGCACAGTCCCGTCCGGCGGGTCATCAGGGCTGCCAGGCCCAGCGCCCACGCCAACAGGCCCAGCGCCAGCGGGCCGAGGGTGCTCAGATCGTCCATTCCGACATTCCTCCTGTCTCAAGTGTCCAGCTCCTGGTAGTACAGGATGCCGGTATCTGGGTCATAGACCGCAAAGGTATAGTTGTAAGAGTACCGCTGCCACATATCCTCCGTCTCGTCCTCCTGACGGTCCTCCAGATACCACCATCCCCGGGCTGGCACGGGCCAGTCCGGCCAGTCCGACGCGCCGGCGCCGTCCGGGTAGAGGCGCTCCTCCAGTTCCGGCTCCATGGGAAACAGACTCCATCCCGCGCTGGATACGGCCTCCTCCACCGCCAGGGCGTCCTCTTGGGAAAAGGTCAGCTCCATGTGGAGCAGGCCGTCCCCGTGGAAGCCCCCGTGGCTGTCCCCGGAGGTGACTGCCGCCGGCTGCGGCAGCACAATATCCAATTTCCGGGCCACGTAACCGGCGTCCTTCTCCCCACCGCAGCCCGCCAGCAGCAGGAGTGCCAACATCATCGCAATCCATATCCGTATCATAAAGCAATCCCTCCTGTCTGTCTCTGAGGATAGCACAGGAGGGATTGTTTGTCAATTTATTATTATCGAATTTCAATAATATTTTTTTGAATATAACAAAAAACGGACAGTCAAAGGCCACCCCTACGGGTGTTCTGCTGACTCCGGCACGTATTCCAGCAGGTCGCCCGGCTGACAGTCCAACGCCTTGCAGATAGCCTCCAGTGTGGTAAAGCGCACCGCCTTGGCGTGGTTATTTTTCAGGATGGACAGGTTGGCCAGGGTGATATCCACCCGGGCGGAGAGCTCGTTGAGACTCATCTTCCGCTTGGCCATCATCACGTCCAGATTGACGACAATGGGCATGGCTTCCCCTCCTCAAATAGTCAGATCATTCTCCGCCTTCAGCTCCGCCGCCTGGCGGAACAGCGCGGACATGACCAGGCAGAGCAGGCCGCCCAGGATAAAGATGGGGACGAACAGGGCGTTATAGGTCAGCAGGGGCGCGACGGAACCGTAGTAGAACAGCCCCCACACCACCCGTGCCAGCGCGGCGGCGGCGATCAAAAAGCAACACACTGCCGCCCGCCGGAGGCTGACGCCGTTCTCCGCCCGGAAAGGGGCGCCCGTCAGGATGGTGCCCAGCACCCGGCGGCCCTGCCACAA
>DXTB01000058.1 GCA_019410105.1 Clostridiales bacterium
ATGCGGAGAGTGCCCTTCGGGAAGCTCCTGACTGTTGGCGACATCCGGAGCTATCTCGCCCGGCGGAGCGGCGCCGACTTTACCGAACCCCTGACGGCCGGGCTTTTTGTGTCCATCGCCGCCTGGGCCAGCCATCAGCGCGCCGAAGACAAGATCCCTTACTGGCGGACGCTGAAAACCGGCGGAGAGCTGAATGAAAAGTATCCGGGGGGCGCGGAGGCTCAGAAGGCGCTTCTGGAAGCTGAGGGACATACCGTGCTCTCCAGAGGGCGGAAGCACCTGCGGTATTATGTCCAGGACTATGAAAAGGCCCTGTTTTCGCTGGAGGAGTGCGATTCCCATTTGACAAGCGGCCCACAATACGGTACAATGTCCTGTGCAAGCAAGCTGGACAGCCGCGCGGACGGGGCGAAAGGCCTGTCTGTGAGGAAAGTCCGGGCTCCGCAGGGCAAGGATAACGGGTAACACCCGCCGGGGGCGACCCTAGGAAAAGTGCAACAGAAATAGTCTGCCGGCCTCTGGCCGGTCAAGGTGGAAAGGTGAGGTAAGAGCTCACCCGACGGCGTGCCAAGCGTCCGTCGCTGTAAACTCTATCCGGAGCAACGCCGTGGAGGGACATATGGTCGGCCCGACCGTCCCGGGGAGGCGGCTGGAGCGCACCGGCAACGGTGCGTCGAGATAGATGGCTGTCTTAAAGGACAGAACCCGGCTTACAGGCTTACTTGCAGATACGGCCGCCCGGAGCACAGCGCTCCGGGCGGCCGTTTTTCCGGACAGGCAGCACCTGAAACGCTTCTGGAACCTCTTGAAGTTGCATTGCGTCAGATGGCAGGTCGGATTTTCCTTGGTAAAGTTATGAATAAACAGGAGGTCTGGACAAAGCCAGACCTCCGTTTTGAATGTCTGAAGTTACTCCTGATCCCAATTGTGCCAGACGTTCTGTACGTCGTCGTTGTCCTCCAGCAGATCAATGAGCTTCTCCATGTTCTTGATGTCGTCCTCATTTTCCAGCTTGACATAGTTCTGAGGCACCATCTCCACGGCGGCCTGGACGAAGGTATAGCCCTTCTCCTCCAGGGCGGCCAGCACGGAGCCGAAAGCATCGGGGTCGGTGTAGACCTCAAAGGTCTCCTCCTCCACCTGCATATCGTCCGCGCCCGCATCCAGCGCGTCCATCATCACGGTGTCCTCGTCCAGATCCTCTTTCTCGATGATGATGACGCCCTTGCGGTCAAAGGACCAGGACACGCAGCCCGTAGCCCCCAGGCCCTTGCCGTACTTGTCCAGCAGGTGGCGCACCTCGGGAGCGGTGCGGTTGCGGTTGTCGGTCAGCGCGTCCACGATTACGGCCACGCCGGAGGGTCCATAGCCCTCGTACACCACGTTCTCGTAGCTGTCGGCATTGCCGGAGCCAAGCGCCTTGTCAATGGTACGCTTGATATTGTCGTTGGGCATGTTGGCGGCCTTGGCCTTGGCAATGACGGTGGCCAGGCGGGAGTTGTTGTTGGGGTCGCCGCTGCCGCCGGTCTTGACCGCCACGATCATCTCACGGGCGATCTTGGTAAATATCTGAGAACGCTTGGCGTCCGCCGCGCCCTTGGTCTTTTGAATATTGTGCCACTTGGAATGTCCTGACATATTGATTCGTTCCCTTCCTGCAATCGAAAATCAGCGGAACTAGTTTATCACTATTTGCGCGTCTTTGCAAGCCCTTACAGGTATAAAAAGGCCTCCTTATGGCGGCTCGTGGAAAGAATCTCCACCTGTGGGAAGCCGGCGGCCAGCCATTTGGCCAAAACGGGGCACACCACCTGCTCGGTCGGATAGTGCCCCGCGTCAATCAGATTGACCCCAAGGGCTTTGGCGTCCAGGAAGCCATTATACTTCACGTCGGCGGTGACAAAGGTGTCGCACCCCAGGGCCAGGGCATCCCGCAGCAGGTCGGCGCAAGCGCCGCCCCCCACGGCCACCCGGCGCACCGGGCGGCGGGCGTCCACGTAGCGCACGCCGTTGGCCCCCAGCGCCTCCTTGACAAAGGCAGCAAAGGCGGGGGCATACATGGGGGCGCCGGTGGTACTGCCCACCCGGCCGATGCCGTAGGGACGCCCGGAGCCATCCACCCCGTCCTGATGGAGCTGCTCAATCTGCACCAGTCCCAGCTTTTGGGCCAGGGCGTCATTGACGCCCCCCGCCACCGCGTCCAGGTTGGTATGGGCGCAGATGGCGGCGATCCTGTGCTCCGCCAGCGCCAGCAGAACCCGTCCGTCCGGATCGCCGTCCGTCACGGATTTGGCCGGGCGGAAGATCACCGGATGGTGGGATACGATCAGCTCCGCCCCCAGCTCGGCGGCTTCCTCCGCCACCTCCTCCGTGATATCCAGGGAGACCAGAATCTTTGACACGGCCCGTTCTCCCCGGCCTACCAAAAAACCGGCGTTGTCAAACTCCATTTGCAGAGAAAACGGGGCCAGTCCGTCCAGATATTGATAAATCTCTCTCACCGTTGCCATGACAGCCACTCCTCCTTCATGTCCAATAGTCCCTGATGTACCTGTTCCAGCTCTGCCAGGCGGGAGGCATCCTCCGGACGTTTGGACCGCTTCAGCCCTGCTATCGCGCGCTCCGTTTGCCGCAGCAGCCGGTCTAGGTAAGCCAACCGCAGGGGGGAACCCTCTCCCCTGGTCTGTCGCCCCGCCCACAGCTCCGCCGGGGTCAGCTTCGCCATGGGGCCAGCGTACACCTCAAAGGTTGTGTAAAGGGTGTCCCCCTCCCGGCTCAGCAGCTCCCGTCGGATGGTATAGTCGTGGGCCTGAAGCCAGCGGCGCAGGAAGGGCTGGGCGCTCATGGGCTGGAGCAGAAGCAGGCATTCCCGCTCCCAGGTCCACGGGGCCGCGGCCAGAATGGCCGCGATGGTCTCGCCGCCCATCCCCGCCATGGCAATGGTATTAACCTCATCCGGCTGTATCCCGGACAGCCCGTCGCACAAGCGGAAGTCCATCCGGCCGGTCAGGCCGTATTTCTCCGCCGTGCCCCTGGCCCGCTCCAGCGGCCCCGGCCGCAGATCCGAGGCCACTGCCCCGGTAATCCTCCCCTGCTGCAGCAGCCAGACCGGCAGATACGCGTGGTCGGTTCCTACATCGGCAAACCGCGCCCCCCGGGGCACCAGCTCGGCCACCGACCGCAGACGGGGGGTAAGTTCAACGGTTCTCATCGGTATCACCTCATGATAAAAAAGGAGCGGCCGGAGGGCCGCCCCTTTTTGGTTCCGGAGTCTTTTACTGCGCGGCGGCCACACTGGCATTGATCTTGGCCAGCAGCTCCTCCACCTCGACGCCGTGCACCATGCAGGCCTGCTCCACAGTCTCACCGCGGGAGGAGGGGCAGCCCAGGCAATGCATGCCGATGGACAGGAAGATGGGCGCGGTCTCAGGCGCAATATCCAGGATGTCGCCGATAATCGTATCTTTTGTAATCTGAGCCATAGGTGTAATACCTCCAAAATTCTAGGATATTAGTAGTATATCCTATTTTTCTGATTTTTTCAAGACACAGTTTTCTTTTCCCTAACATCAGCGGACAAAAAAAGGACGCCC
>DXTB01000006.1:0-4536 GCA_019410105.1 Clostridiales bacterium
GGGCTCGGAGATGTGTATAAGAGACAGGTGGGGGCGGGGACGGCCACCACCACTGTGGTGCCGCAGCCGGCCAGCAGGCCCAGGGCCAGCGTCAGGGTCAGGAGCAGGGCAAGCATTCGTTTCATGTCGATACCTCCGAAACTTATTTAGGGGGATGGGTTCCTTTCATCTCAAAGTGGATCAGGAAGGAGAGCAGGGCCCGCAGCAGAATGACGGCGCCCAGCACCAGAAGCTCTTTGAGGTCCCGCACCAAGACGGTCTTGAGAATCTCGGCGGCCATTTTGAACTCCAGGCTGAGGGCCAGACCGTTGGCCAGGGCGAACTTAACGTCGCAGGGGGTGCGGGTGAACAGGCTTTTCAGGTAACGGCCGAAGGCGCTTAGGGCCGAGACCGCCACAATGAAGATACCCATCAGCTCCAGCGCCGCAATGATAGTGGGCAGGATACGTTCAATCAGTTGTTCCAGCATGTGCGGCCTCCTTGCTTCGCCGGCGCATGGTTTTCAGGGCGATGAACTGACTCAACAGCTCCACGGTACCGGATACCCCCAGGGGACCGCTGTCCACCGTCAGATCATACCGACCCACCTCGCCCCACTTGGCTCCGGTATGCAGGCCATAGAGCCGGGCCCGTTCCCGATCCTGGCGCAGCGCCTCCCGGGCGGCCTCCGCCGGGGACAGGCCGCGCTCTCGCATCAGCCGCTCCACCCGCTGTTCCATGCCGCAGTGGATAAAAATCCTGTTCAGCCCCGGCTGGCCGGACAGAACATGGTCGGCGCACAGGCCCACCACCACGCAGGAGCCGCGTCCCGCCAGTGAGCGGACGGCCCCTTCGTCGGCCTCCGCGTCGCCGCAGGGGATCTCCAGCCGGGCGGCCAGCCGCCGACCGATCTCCAAACCGCCGCTGCCATAGGTGTGCCCAATGGTAATCAGCATAGTATACCCCCTTTCCCACTGTTTGTTAAAAGAATAACAAATAAGCCTTAACAGGACATAGATAGAACCTTAATATTTGTTAAGGTATACACAAAAAATACGCCCCCGCACGGTGCGGGGGCGTATTGGAGTTTAGGTATCCTCCTCCGGCGGCGTGATGGTGGGGAAACGGAGGAGCATGGTGGTGCCCCGGCCTGGGGCGGTGTCGATGGTGATGGTCCCCTTGTGCTCCTCCATTACCTGCCGGACGATGGCCAGTCCCAGGCCGGTGCCCTTGCCACGCTCCTTGGTGGTAAAGAAGGGCTCAAAGATGTGGGGGAGCACCTCCGGCGAAATGCCGGAGCCGGTGTCGGAGACCTGGAAGCAGAGAAACTCCCCCTCCGGCCGGGTGGCCACGGTGAGGGTTCCGCCGCCGGGCTCCATGGCGTGGTAGGCATTGAGGATCAGGTTGAGCAGCATCTGGGAGAGCTGGATCTCGTTGCCCCGGAGCCACAGGTGGCGGCAGGCGAGATCGGTGCGCACCTCCACATGGGGCGGCCGGGCGGGGGAGGCTACGGCGAGCACCTTGCGTACCAGCTCATCGGGGGATACATACTGGAAGGTGAGAGAGGTGTTTTTGCGGGACAGGTCGGACAGCCGGGCGATGATCTCCTTGGCCTTGCGGGAGGAGTTGTAGATCTCCAGCACGTTATCATACAGCTCCTCGGCATCAGAGGGCAGTTGCTCCAGCACCAGAATGGAGTAGCCCATGATGGGGGTGAGCAGATTATTAAACTCGTGGGCGATACTGGAGGTGAGTGTGCCGATGGTCTGGAGCCGGTCATGGTGGGCCAGCTCCTGATTCTTGCGGTTGAGGGCCTCCATGGCGGCGTTCTTTTCCTGGAGCAGGGCCAGCTCCCGCTGGGCGCGCTCGTTGCGCCGCCCGGAGCGAAGGTTGAGACCCGCCAGCAAAAGCACTCCGGCGATCACCAGTCCGCCGCCGGTGGTGAGCAGAAGGGCGGAGCGGCGGATGGGCCGCGATACTTGGTCGAAGTCTTCGGAAACGCCTACGGCGAAGATGCCGTTGTTTCCTGCGGCGGGGATCACCGCCATGCGGGCGGTGTAGCCCTCCGCCTCATAGAAGCAGGCTCCCTCCTGGCCCTCCCTCTGGCACTGGAGCAGAAAGCCCAGGCCAGGCTCCCCGGCGAGACCGTCCGCCGCCAGCTCCACACGTATCTCCTGACCGGTCTGGCGGAGCAGGACCTGGCCGCCCGCGTCCAGAAGGAGGATTTGATCCCGGGGAGAGGTGGTGAGGCCGCCGGCCACCTGCCGGTAAAAGAGAGAGAGGTCCACCAGCGCGGCGTACCACAGCCCCCGCTCCCCCTCCAGTTGGAAGGAGAGATAGACGGTGCCGTTCTCCGCCACGCAGGGGCGGACACGGTCCCGCCCGTCCAGGCTGCCCCCGACGGGAAACGTATAGCCGGTACGTCCAGAGGCGGAGAGCAGCACCCGCCCGTCCTGGAGACAGAGAAAGTCGGTGATAAGGGCCTCACGGATAAGAGGGTTGTTCTGGAGCAATTGAAGGAGCTCCTCCGGCTGCCCGGCGAGGCAATCGGCCTCCGCATCGGTAAAGTTCTCCAGCCGGATGAGGTAGTCCAGCTCCCCGATAAATTGCTCCAGGGCGCCCGAAACGCTGCGGTCCACCGAACGGGCCAGTCCGTAGAGCTGGCTGTCCGACTGCTCCAGCAGGAGGGTGTCGTAGCGGCCGAAGCTCTGTACGGCCAGGGCCAGGCCGCCAACGGTGAGGAAAAGAACCAGGATCATCAGAAGAAGAACAGGAGGCCGGCGCTTTTTTGCCCCTCCATACCACACACCCCCTTGTCAAATTCCGGCAGATTCTTTATACTGAAATCATACTGGATTTCAAACCGGCTGTAAAGGGGGAGAAGCACAGTGGCGGATACGGTGCTGATTGTGGACGACGATGAAGCCGTCCTCACCATGCTCTATAAGGTCATCCGGAGCAACGGAATCGAGGCGGACACGGTGGCTTCCGGAGAGGAGGCCCTGGAGCGGACGGCGCAGCGGACGTACGACCTGATCCTGCTGGACGTGAATCTAATGGGGATGGACGGTTTTCAGGTGGTACAGACCCTCCGGCAGCGGGGCGTCCGGACCCCCATCATCATCGTCAGCGGACGCAAGGAGGACTATGATACTCTGTATGGCCTGGACATCGGGGCAGACGACTATGTGACCAAACCCTTCAACCCCGTCACTCTGGGGGCGAAGGTAAAGGCCCTTATCCGCCGTAGCCGCAACGGCCTGCCTGGGGCGGACAGCCTCATCACCGCCGGACCCTTCACCTACAACACCAGCACCCTGCGCTTTTATAAAAACGGGGTGGAAATTCTCCTCTCCGCAAAGGAGAACGCGATGATGAAGCTGTTTATCGACAATGTCAACCGCATTTTCTCCAAGGATATGCTCTACGATCTGCTCTGGGGAGAGGCCATCATCGACGAGAACGCCATCATGGTCTATGTCAACCGCCTGCGGGCCAAGATTGAGGAGGACCCCGCCCGCCCCGCCTACATCCAGACGGTGCGGGGGCTGGGCTACCGCTTTGTGGTATAAAGAACCGTCTGCGGCTTGACAAATTCCGGCGAAAACGCTAGTCTATAGGTACAAATGTATACTGTTCCGAGTCCGTCCGCCTACGGGGTGACCTAGGGCTGGCGGACCGATGGCCCCGGCTGGGGCCGCAGGGTGCCGCGGGAAACGGCGGTGCCTTCCGTGTTTGAAAAGGAACGACAGTCCGCGGCGGCCCTCTGCACAGGGACCGCCCTGCGTTGCCGTATCCTTTTTTAGGATGCGGCGTTTTGTTTTGCCCCAATAAAGAGGAGATGCTGTGTGATGCACATTTTTTTGACCGGCCCGCTCCAGAGCGGAAAGTCCACCGCCATCGCCCGCTATCTGGTGGGGCGGCCGGAGGCCCCCGGCGGGTTCCGTACCCACTGGGATCGGGCGGGCGGCCGGCTGACGCTGGAGCTGCTGGAGACGGGGGAGACCCTGAGCGTTGCCACGATGGAGCCCCATGGCGTGAGGGCCGACCGGGCCGCCTTCGACGCGGCGGGGGAGCGGCTGCTGTCCGCCCCGGCGGGGCGGCGCTCCCTGCTGCTGATGGACGAGCTGGGCTTTCTGGAGCGGTGCTCTCCGGTGTTCCAGCGGGCGGTCTTTACCCTGCTGGACGGCCCCACGCCGGTGCTGGGGGTGCTGCGCCGCCACGCAAAAAGCCCCTTCTGGGGCCCTGTTTCCCGCCGGGCGGATGTCCGGCTGCTCCCGCTGACGGTAGAGAACCGGGCGGAGATCCCCACTGAGCTGGCCCGTCTGCTGGGCTGAGGTGAGAGAGGAGGCGTAAGTCCTTGTCCAAGACAGAACACACCGGCGGCCGGGTGCTGCTGGCATTGGGCGTACTGCTGGCGGCGCTGTTCATCCTCTCCTTCCGCCTGGGGCGGTATGGGGTGGACGCCGGCACCACCTGCCGGATTCTGCTCTCCCACCTCCTCCCCCTGGAGCAGACGTGGACGGGCAACGAGTACACCGCCGTCCTGAACATCCG
>DXTB01000006.1:4636-44217 GCA_019410105.1 Clostridiales bacterium
GCCACCTCCTACCTCAAGCTGGTGGCCGACCCCACCAACCAGCTCCCGGAGATCACCTACTGGCTCATGGGCAGCCTGTCGGGCACCCGTCTGGCCGATGTGGCCCGCATCGCCCCCGCCATGGCCGCCGGGCTGTTCCCCCTGTTTCTCCTGCGCTGGAAGCTCAACCTGCTCACCCTGGGGGACGACGAGGCCAGGGCCATGGGGGTCAACGCCCCCCGGCTGCGTTTTCTGACGGTGGTGTGCGCCACGCTGGTCACCGCCGCCTCCATCGCGGTCAGCGGCATGATCGGATGGGTGGGGCTGGTGGTGCCCCACCTGTGCCGCAAGCTGGTGGGGAGCAACTTCAGGGTGCTGCTGCCCTGCTCCATGCTGGCGGGGGCGGCCTTCCTGCTGCTGGTGGACAACCTCTCCCGCAATCTGCTGGCCACCGAGATCCCCATCGGCATCCTCACCGCCTTCACGGGCGCGCCCTTCTTCCTCTATCTGATGCTGCGGAAAGGGGGTGCCCGGTGATGCTGGAGGTGGAACACCTGCGCTTCTCCTACGGAAAGCGGGAGGTGCTGCGGGGGGTGGACCTGCGGGTGGAGCCGGGGGAGCTGGTCTTTGTCCTGGGGGCCAACGGGGCGGGAAAGACCACCCTGTTCCGCTGCATCCTGGGCCTGCTGCCCGGCTACCAGGGGTGCGTCCGGGTGGACGGCTGCGACGTGTCATCCCTGGCGCCCCGCGCCCTGGCCAAAAAAATCGCCTATATTCCCCAGACCAGCCATATGATCTTTCCCTACACGGCGCTGGAGCTGGTGCTCATGGGCACCAACCGCCGGCTGGGCCTTTTCTCCGCGCCGGGCCGCCGGGAGCGGGCCATCGCCATGGAGGCCCTGGAGGAGCTGGGGATCGCAGACTACGCCCACCAGAGCTTCGCGGAGCTGTCCGGTGGAGAGCAGCAGCTTGTACTGGCGGCCCGGGCTCTGGCCCAGCAGGCCCGGCTGCTGCTGATGGACGAGCCCACCTCCGCCCTGGACTTCGGCAACCAGGTGCGGGTGCTGGAGCGGGTGTCCGCCCTGACCCTGCGGGGGTACACCGTCCTGCTCTCCTGTCACAACCCACAGCATGCCATGCTCTATGCCCAGCGGGTGGTGGCCCTCCACGACGGCCTGGTGGCCGCCGACGGCCCCCCTGACCAGGCCTTGGACGAGGCGCTGATGCGGAAGCTCTACGGTGTGCCCGCCCGCTTTGTCCGCACCGGCGACGGGGTACTCATCGCCCCGGTGCGCAAGTCCATTGTCCTGTGGACCCCCGACATGGTGCGCTTCATGGCCGACGCCATCCGGGTCAACGGGAGCTGTGCGGCCATGGCCGCAGCCCTGTCTCAGGTGCTCCCCCCGGGGGCGCGGGTGTGCGACGCGGGGTGCGGGCTCGGCGGGTTGAGTCTGGCGCTGGCCCCCTACTGCCGCGCGGTGGTGGCGGCCGATCTGTCCGCCGAGGCCATCCGCCATCTGGAGGCACAGCCCCTGCCTCCCAACGTGGAGCCCCGGCGGTGCGATGTGCTGGCCGACACACCGGACGAGCCCTACGACGCTATGGTGTTCTGCTTCTTCGGCCGCACGGATGAGATCCTCTCCGCCGCCCGGCGGCAGTGTACCGGCACGGTGGCGGTGCTCAAACGCTGCGGCCGGGATCACCGCTTTTCCAGGGGGAAGGACCACCCCCGGCAGGGCTTTGAGGAGCTGTGCCGGGAGCTGGAGGAGAAGGGCATCCCCTACCAGAGCCGGGTTTTAGAGCTGGATATGGGCCAGCCCTTCCGCTCCCTGGAGGACGCGGCGGTCTTTTTCCGCACACACAGCCGGGACGATCCGGCGGAGCTGACCCCCGAGGCCCTGCAAAGCCGCCTTCAGCGGCGGGACGACCCGGAATTTCCGTGGTATTTCCCGGTAAACGAGCCCATCGGCCTGCTCTGGTTCCAGGCCTGCGAGATACCAGATAAAGAAAAGGAGAGATGATACCATGAAAAAGCTGCTCTGTACCCTCCTGGCCCTCAGTATGCTCCTGGGGCTGGCCGCCTGCGGCGGCCCCGCGCCCGCGGAGGGCCCCTCCGCAGACCCTGCGCCGGCGGTGTCCACCCCCGCCCAGCCCGAGGACGGCTCCGCCTCCTTCACCGACTCCGTGGGCCGCACCGTGGAGGTGCCCGCGGAGATCACCAGCGTGGCGGTCTCCGGCCCCCTGGCCCAGATGGTGCTCTTCGCCCTGTGCCCCGACAAGCTGGTAGGCATTGCCGACGAGTGGGACGCGAGCGCTGAGCAGTACCTGGCCACCGAGTACTACAATCTGCCCCTGCTGGGCCAGCTCTACGGCGGCAAGGGCGAGCTGAATCTGGAGACCCTCTTGGGCTCCGGCGCCCAGGTGGTCATCGACGTGGGCGAGCCCAAGGACACCATCGTGGAGGATCTGGATGCCCTCCAGGAGCAGACCGGCATCCCCTTCGTCCACGTGTCCGCTACCATTGAGACCATGGGCGACGCCTATCGGAAGCTGGGCGAGCTGCTGGGCATGGAGGAGGCGGCCGAGACGCTGGCCGCCTACTGCGACGAGACCTACGCCATGGTCAAGGACGTGGCGGAGCACGTGGAGAAGGCGAACCTGCTCTACATCACCGGCGACGCTGGCCTCAACGTCATCGCCCAGGGGTCTTACCACGCCGAGATCATCGACCTGCTGTCCAACAACCTGGCGGTGGTGGACTCCCCCTCCTCCAAGGGTACCGGAAACGAGGTGGACATGGAACAGCTCATGCTGTGGAATCCCGACGTAATCCTCTTCGCTCCCGACAGCGTTTATGCCTCCGTGGGGGATGATCCGCTGTGGCAGAGCCTCACCGCCATCCAGAACGGCAGCTACTATGAGGCCCCCATGGGCCCCTACAACTGGATGGGCTTTCCGCCCTCCGTCCAGCGTTATCTGGGTATGCTGTGGATGGCAAAGCTCCTCTACCCCGACGCGGCGGACTACGACCTCCAGGCCGAGGTGACCGAATACTTCGACCTCTTCTACCACTGCGCGCTCACTGGAGAGCAGTACGAGGCCCTGATGGCCAACTCGATCGGGAAGCAGTAAACTCACACGTCCCGGCCCCCAAAAGGGGCCGGGACGCTTGCATAGGGCGGTGGATTACGCGTACAATAGGGAAAAAGGAGGGGAGCGCATGAAAATTGCCATTGTGACCGGGGCCTCCTCCGGCCTGGGGATGGCCTTTGTCCGGCGGCTGGACGCGCTGGGCGGGCTGGATGAGATTTGGGGTGTGGCCCGCCGGGGGGAGCGGATGGAGGCGCTGGCGGCGGAGCTGCGCACCCCGATGCGGCCTCTGGCCCTGGATCTGACCCGATTGGAGAGCGTGGAGACCCTGCGGGTTCTCATGAGAGAGGAGGAGCCGGAGGTGGCGGTGCTGGTCAACGCCGCCGGGTTCGGCAAATTCGGCACCTGCGCCGAACTCACCCTCCAGGAGACCTGCGGCATGATCGACCTGAACTGCCGGGCTGCCGCCGCACTCACTGCCGCCGTGCTCCCCTACATGGGGCGGGGAAGCCGGGTGCTGGAGATCTGCTCCTCCGCCGCCTTTCAGCCCCTGCCCGGCTTCAATGTCTACGCCGCCACCAAGGCATTTCTGCTCCGGTACAGCCGCGCCCTGCGCTGGGAGGCGGCGCCGCGGGGCATCCGGGTGACGGCGGTGTGCCCAGGGTGGATCAGGACCGATTTCATGGACGTGGCTAGGGATACAAAAAACGGGCGCACCGTGCGGAGCTTTCCCTTCGCCCAGCGGCCGGAGACCGTGGCCCGGCGGGCCCTGCGGAACAGCCGCCTGCTGGCCGTCACTACCTGCGGCCTGCCCGCCCTGGTCCAGCGTGTGGCCAGCAAGTTCCTGCCCCACTGCTTCATCATGGCCTGCTGGGAGGGCCTGCGAAGGGCATGATACAAAGCGCCCGGAACCAAACGGCTCCGGGCGCTGCGTTTATTTACGCGGCAGGGAGTTCAGGTAGTCGCCGACACCCCGTGCCACGCCCTCCATCAGCTTCTGCTGATAGGTCTCGTCGCACAGGCGGGTGAGTTCCTCTACGTTGGTCATAAAGCCGGTCTCCACCAGTACGGCGGCCATGTTGGTCTCCCGCAGGACCACGAAGTTGGCCGAGGCGATGCCGCGGTCTACCGCGCCGCTGGCCGCGCAGGCGGCGTCCTGCACCGCCTGGGCAAAGGCCTTGCTCCGGCTGCTGGTGGGGTAGTAATAGGTATAGAGCCCCTGGAAGGTGGGGACGGTGGGGGCGGAGTTGCAGTGAATGCTCACGAACAGGTCGGCGTTGACCCGGTTGGCCAGCTCGGAGCGCTCGTACAGGTCTCCGGCGGTCTCCCCGTCCCGGGTGAGCACCACGTTATAGCCTTCATTCAGAAGGATGTCCCGCAGCTTGTAGACCATGGACAGGGTGAGATCCTTCTCATAGATGTCCACCCCGTTGGCATCCGGATATACCGCGCCCAGCGTTTTCCCGTCGTGGCCGGCATCCAGTACGACGGTGTACTTGTTGGGGTCAATGGGGGGTAGCTCGGGGGAGGCGGAGGGAGTGGCGGTAATGCGCACGCCGCTGCTGCCCGCCTCCACGGTGATGTTTTTGGCGTAGCTGGCACCGCCCTTGAGGTCCAGCACCACCCGAAGGGTGTGGGGATAGCCATACCCCAAGTCGTCCCCGTGCTGGTTGTAACGCACCGAGGAGAACACATCGCTGTCCACCGGCAGGGCGGCCTCACCCTCCAGAGCGCCGGAAAACACCGCGCCCAGGAGGTCCACCGCTACCCGGTCTCCCAGATCCACCACCCGGTATTCCGGTATATGGTCGGTGGCGATGGTCACAACGTGGGAAGAGGCGTCCACCGAGATGCCGGTGACATACCCCTTGTCCCCGGCGGCGGGCGTGTCGGGCGTGGGCTCGGGGGTCGGCGTCGGTGTCGGCGTGGGCTCCGGCTCCGGGGTACCGGGGGAGGTGAGGATAGCGGTAAAGGTATCGTTTTCCCAGTCCACGGTGGCGCCCAACTGCTCCGAGACAAAGCGCAGGGGGACCATGGTGCTCTCCCGGCCCTCCCACTTAACCACGCCAGCGGGCACGCCACCGGGCAGCTCCATGGCCTGACCATTGACCAGTGCGGTGGCCGAGCCCAGGGTGAGTACGATGGTGCTCTCCTCCCGCAGGAGGATGACCTGACGGGTTTCCGGCACCCAGGTTACCGAGGCGCCCAGCCGTTCCGCGATCAGGCGGACGGGCACCAGCGTGCGGCCGTTCTGTCCCGCCGGGTACTGCACCAGGGCGGGTACATCGTCCGGTGTCAGAGGCGAGCCGTCCAGCGTCAGGCTGACCCGGTCGGTCTGGGTCAGTTCACCATAACGCTGGGTGGTCTCGTCGTAGAAGTAGACGGAGAGGGTCCCCGCGGGACCGGCCGCCCAGGCGGACAGCAGCCCCGCCAGCAGGGCGAGGGTGAGCAGGAAGGAAACGGCTTTTTTCATGGCAGAACTCCTCGGCGATAGATGCTAATATTCTACCTTATTCCACAGGTGCCGTCAAGAAAGGACCGCAAAAAAGGTTGACATAAATTTATGGCAGGCACTTTGACACGCTACTGTAAATGTGGGCAAATCCCTTGCGTTTTGCGGCAAAACTTGTTATGATAAACATTAAATACAAAGCAACGGAGGGAATACCCATGCTGAAGATCACCTGTGAGGGCGTGTACTACAAGAACGGGGGCTTTGTCCCGGCCAAAGACGGCCCTGCGGCCGGCTTGCCCGCGCCGGAAAAGGCGAGGGAGGGCACCATGGCCCACGCGATTCTGAAGGCCCACAATACCGGAGACAATATGGAGGAGCTGGCCATCCGCTTCGACGCCATGGCCTCCCACGACATCACCTATGTGGGCATCATCCAGACCGCCCGGGCCTCCGGCATGCAGGCGTTCCCCCTGCCCTACGTGCTCACCAACTGCCACAACTCCCTGTGCGCCGTGGGGGGCACCATCAACGAGGACGACCATGTGTTCGGCCTGTCGGCGGCGAAGAAGTACGGCGGCGAGTTTGTCCCCGCCCACCAGAGCGTCATTCATTCTTATATGCGGGAGCGGTACGCCGCCCCCGGCAGGATGATCCTGGGCTCCGACTCCCACACCCGCTACGGCGCTTACGGCACCATGGCCATCGGCGAGGGCGGTCCGGAGCTGGCCCGGCAGCTTTTATCAAAAACTTATAACATCCCGTACCCGAAGGTCATCGCCATCTACCTCACCGGCACGCCCATCCCCGGTGTGGGCCCCCAGGACGTGGCGCTGGAGCTCATCCGCTCCACCTTTAAAGACGGAGTGGTCAAGAACGCGGTGATGGAATTTTTCGGCCCCGGCGTAGCCAACTTGTCCATGGACTACCGCTCCGGCATCGACGTGATGACCACCGAGACCACCTGCCTGTCCTCCATCTGGCCCGCCGATCATACCTTGAAGGCCCACCTGGCCGTACTGGGCCGGGGAGAGGCGTTCAAGCCCCAGGCCCCCGCCGACGGGGCCTACTATGACGGACTCATTGAGGTGGAGCTGGACAAGATCCGCCCCATGATCGCCTTGCCCTTCCACCCCTCCAACGCCTACACCATCCAGGAGTTCCAGGAGAACCTGGACGAGCTGCTCCACCAGGTGGACGAGGACACGGTGCGCCAGCTCAAGCTCAAGAACCGGCCCGCCTCACTGCGGGAGAAGATTGTGGACGGCAAATTCCGGGTGGATCAGGGAGTCATCGCCGGCTGCTCCGGCGGTACTTACCAGAATATCGTGCGGGCGGCCCAGATCCTGGACGGCCGCGCCATCGGCTCCGGCGAGTTCTGGCTGTCGGTCTATCCCACCAGCCAGCCCGTCAACCTGGAGCTGACCCGGAGGGGCTACATTGCCTCCCTTATGGCCGCCGGCGCCTCCATCCGCTCCTGCTTCTGCGGCCCCTGCTTCGGCGCGGGCGACGTGCCCGCCAACGGGGCTTTCTCCATCCGTCACTCCACCCGTAACTTCCCCAACCGGGAGGGGAGCAAGCCCTCCGACGGGCAGGTGTCCTACGTGGCCCTCATGGACGCCCGGAGCATCGCCGCCACCGCCCTCAACGGCGGCGTGCTCACCGGGGCCGACGAGCTGCCCGCACCCCCGGCCGATCCTGCCGAGGAGCCCTTCGCCTACGACGACACCCCCTACAAGGCCCGGGTCTACTTCGGCGTGGGGCGGCCCGACCCCGGCCAGGAGCTGGTGTTCGGCCCCAATATCGCCGACTGGCCGGAGCAGGTGGCCCTGCCGGAGAACCTGCTGCTCACGGTGTGCTCGGCCATCTATGACCCCGTCACCACCACCGACGAGCTCATTCCCTCCGGCGAAACCTCCTCCTACCGCTCCAACCCCGTCAAGCTCTCCGAGTTCGCCCTCAGCCGCAAGGACCCCCAGTACGTGCCCCGGGCCAAGGAGGTGCTGGCGGTGGAACGGCTCCGCCGCACCAATCCTGGTGATCCCCGGGTGGGGGAGGCCCTGCTGGGCCATGATCCGGCGGATACCGGCCTGGGCTCCCTTGTGATGGCACTCAAGCCCGGCGACGGCTCCGCCCGGGAGCAGGCCGCCTCCTGCCAGCGGGTGCTGGGCGGCGCGGCCAACCTGGCCGCGGAGTATGCCACCAAGCGCTACCGCTCCAACGTGGTCAACTGGGGCATGCTGCCCTTTATCGCCGAAGACGTGAAGGACT
Source organism: Clostridiales bacterium (assembly GCA_019410105.1). The sequence goes on from DXTB01000006.1 coordinate 12,429, forward strand.
GGAACCTCCAGCCAGGCGACCGGATCTACCTGCCCGGCATCCGCGCCGCCGTGGACGGCGGGGCGGAGGAGGTATCGGCCGTCCTCCTCCAGAACGGCACGGAGCGGCCCGTCACCCTCAAGCTTCCCGGCATGACCCGCGAGGAGCGGGACATCGTGCTGGCGGGCTGCCTGATCAACTACTACGCCAAGTAGGGGCGGCCTGTGGCCGCCCACCCCTGAAAAAGCGGGGAAGCGTAGGGGCCGATGCCCTCATCGGCCCGCCGCTTTCCGGAGCCCTTTACATGCGGCCGTATGGTTGGGAAGGAGGGAGGACTTGTATGAGACGGCATCTCCTTGCATTGCTTGTGTGTGTTCTGCTCTGCCTGATGGTGCTCCCAGGCACCGCCTCCGCCGACAGCGGGCCCAAGCCCGCCGTCACCATCACGGTGGTCAACGCCCCGGCGGGGGAGTACTACCTGGATCTGCTCGTCACCGACCCCGGCGACCATGCAAACATCGATCCGGCAGACTACGACCCCAATCTTCTCCAAGGGCTGCGGGACTGGGAGGTAGACGGCTGGTACCCCGCCCTGGCGGGAGGCACCAGCGTTCCTCTGTTCGGAGATCTGCGGCCGGGGGAGGACGGTACCCATCGTTTTACCTACTACGGCCTGCCCCGCGCCTTTCGTATCGCCGTCTCCGGCCCAGACGGGGCCCAGGCCACGGACGAGCCCTTTACCCGCACGGTGTTCTACACCCATCTGACGTACGACTGGGAGACCAACTCCATTACAAGGGCCACCTCCCCGGCGGGGTTCTACGGCGTCCAGTTTTTATCCACCCTGGTGCCCACCCTGCTGGTGGAGGGTGGGCTGCTGTGGCTGTTCGGCTTCCGGGCACGCCGGGACTGGCTGGTGTTCCTCGCCGTCAACCTAGTCACCCAGGCGGGGCTCCACCTGTGGATTGCGGCAGACCTGGTTTCCATCGGCGATTCTGCCCTTCAGTATCTGGTGCTCCTCGTGGCGGAGGTGCCTATTTTGCTGGTGGAGCTGATTGCCTATGTGTTCCTGCTGAAGGAGTACAGCGGGCTCCGCCGGGCGGCCTACGCCGCCTGCGCCAATATCGCCAGCTATGCCGTGGGTTATCTTCCTCTCCACTGGGCGGTGGAATTTCTGGCCCGGTGAGAAGATTTGTTTTACACGGGCGGCAAAATACGGTATAATACGATATGCCGGGTAGGAATTACCCGGCGTATCGCCTGTTTTATTGAGATAAGGGGAAGTATATGAAAAAAATCCTTGCGGGAGCGTGTCTGTTTGGCCTTCTGCTCTCTGCCTGTACTCCTGCCGCCGAACCGGGGGACGACGGCACGCTTCACATCCTGGCCACCACCTACCCGGTCTACCTGTTCACCACAGCGGTGACCGAGGGGGCGGAGGATGTGGAGGTAAGCCTGCTGGTCAACCAGCCCACCTCCTGCCTCCACGACTACACGCTCACCGTCAGTGACATGAGGGCCATCGAGAAGGCCGATGTGCTTGTGATGAACGGTGCGGGGCTGGAGGACTTTATGGGCGACGCCCTGGCGGCCTCTGACGCGGCGGTGATCGACTGCTCGGAGGGCATTGAGCTCCTGCCCGCCCTGGGCCACGAGGGCCACGACCATGACACCGAGTACGACCCCCACATCTGGATGTGTGAAGAGTCAGCACTGGTTATGATGAATAATATTCTTCATGGCTTAGGGGCGTTGGACGAGAAAAATCTGGATTGCTACCGTGAAAATGCCGCTGCGGCTGCGGCCTTGGTGCCAGAAGATGACGCACGAATGGAAAACCTAGCCTGTCCTTATCTGATCACGTTCCACGACGGGTTTCAGTATTTTGCTCTGGACAACGGCCTGAACCTACTGAAGTCCATCGAGGAGGAGGAGGGGGCGGAGGCCTCCGCAGCTGAGATCCAGGAGGTTGTGGATCTGGTGAGAGAATATGAAATTCCAGCTATCTTTACCGAGCGCAATGGCTCTGAAGCTACCGCCCGGGCTATTTCCCGGGAGACCGGCTGTGCGGTGTACCAACTGGACATGATCATGAGCGGCGACGGCACGGGCATCCAGCCCTACCTCGACGCCATGCAGAAAAATATCGACACCATCGCGGAGGCATTGGGATGAGCGTACACAAGCACGGAACCACAGGGCCCGGCTGTGCCGGTACCTGCTGTCTGAAAGCCACCGACCTTGGGGTGAGTTTCGGCGGGGAGGAAGTATTGAGAGATGTTTCCTTCCACCTGCACTGCGGGGAGATCGTGGCCCTTATCGGCCCCAACGGGGCGGGAAAGAGCTCTCTTTTCCGTACTATCCTGGGACAGGTGCCTCACACCGGAACCATTGAGTTCCAACGGGCAGGGGGCGACAAGACCCGGCCGCTGATCGGCTACGTGCCTCAGTCTCCCAGCTTTGACCGGGGAGACCCGGTCAGCGTGTTCGACTTCTTCTCCGCCGCTATCTCCCGCTATCCGGTGTTCCTGCCCTCCCCCCGGAGCCTGCGGGCCAGAGTGGGTGCATGTCTGGCCCGGGTGCATGGGGAGAGCCTGCTGGACCGGCGGATTGGGGCCCTCTCCGGCGGCGAGCTCCAGCGTGTGCTGCTGGCCCTGGCGCTGGAGCCGCTGCCCCACATTCTGGTGCTGGATGAGCCCCTCTCAGGCGTGGACATTGACGGGGAGAAGCAGCTTCTGGACATGTTGGACGAGATCCGTACCCGCTATGACCTGTCCATCCTCCTGTCCACCCACGACTTCGCCACCCTGGGCCAGTTTGCCGACAAGGTGATTCTCCTCAAGGGCACGGTGCTGCGGGTGGGGCCGCCGGATGAGGTGCTGGCCTCGCCGGAGTTCCAGGAGGTCTTTCACCTGAACCTGGGGAAAGGGAACCTGGGGAAAGGAGGGAGGGGCTGATGGATTTCCTGGCCGGGCTCCTGGAGCCCTTTCACTGGCAGTTCATGCGCAACGCCCTGCTGGCGGTGCTGGTAATCTCGCCGCTGTTCGGCCTGCTCTCCACCATGGTGGTCACAAGCCGTATGTCGTTCTTCTCCGACGCGCTGGGCCACTCCGCCTTTACCGGCATTGCCATCGGCACCCTGTGCGGCCTGGCCGATCCCCTGTGGATGGCGGTGCTGTTGGCGGCGGTGTTTGCCCTGCTGTTCACCTATGTGCGCCGAAAGTCCAATATGGCCAGCGACACGGTTATCGGCGTCTTTTCCTCTACCGCCGTGGCCCTGGGTATCTTTATTGCCACCTTCGGCGGCGGCAGCTTCACCCAGTACAACAGCCTGCTCATCGGTGACATTCTCAGCGTGGAGCCCGCCAAGATCGCCCTGCTGGCGGTGATCCTTTTGGTTGTGGTACTGCTGTGGCTGTGCTCCTTCAATCAGCTCATGCTGTCCTCCATCCACCCTGCCCTGGCGGACAGCCGGGGGGTGGGGGTGTTCTGGCAGGAGGCGGTGTTCTCCGCCGCCATCGCCGTGGTGGTCACGGTATCCATGACCTGGGTGGGTCTGCTGGTCATTAACTCCCTGCTGGTGCTCCCGGCGGCAGCCGCCCGGAATGTGGCCCGGAACATGCGGCAGTATCACCTGTTCTCCTTGCTTGGGGCGGTGATCTCCGGCCTGGCGGGGCTGATGACCTCCTATTATATCGGCTCTTCCGCCGGGGCGTCCATCACCCTCTATCTGGCGGTTTGGTTTGCCGTCACCTTTCTCCTGCGAAAAAAGTGTATATAAGCAAGAGCACCGCGGAAGCCAGCTTCCGCGGTGCTCTTGCTTGCTTTTTATACCTGAATCGAATCCACGAGGGCGTCGGCCAGGGCATCCAGCTCCACGGCCTTGTCGTCGGAGAGAGAGGAGGCCATACTCAACCGCTCGTTGAGGACGGTCATGTTTTTCATCTCCTCATCGATGAACTTCTGCATGAGATCTCCGGACTTGCAGGCCCAGGAGCCGTTCTCGATAAGGGCGAAGGTGCGGTTCTGGAGGTTGAGGGCCTTCATGTCCTCCAGGAAGTTCTTCATCACCGGGTAGATGCCCAGGTTATAGGTGACGGAGGCCAGTACGATATGGCTGTACTTGAAGGCTTCGGAGATCAGGTAGGACACGTGGGTGTTGGACACGTCGTACACCGACACGTTGGTAACGCCCTTCTCGCACAGACTGGCGGCCAGGGCCTGGGCGGCGGCCTCGGTGTTGCCGTACATGGAGGCGTAGGCGATCATGACGCCCTTTTCCTCCGGCTCATAGCGGCTCCACTTGTCGTACTTGTCGATGAAGTAGCCCAGATCCTTGCGCCACACGGGCCCGTGGAGGGGGCAGATGAACTTGATCTGGTCCAGAATGCCGGCGGCCTTGCCCAGCAGCAGTTGGATGTGGGGGCCGTACTTGCCCACGATGTTGGTGAGGTAGCGGCGGGCCTCGTCAATCCAGTCCCGGTCGAAGTTGACCTCGTCGGCGAAGAGCTTGCCGTCCAGGGCGATGAAGGAGCCAAAGGCGTCGGCGGAGAAGAGCGCGCCGTTGGTGGTGTCAAAGGTGACCATCGCCTCGGGCCAGTGGACCATGGGGGCACCCACGAAGGTGACGGTGTGCTTGCCAAAGCAGTGGGTGTCCCCCTCCTTCACCTCGACACACTCGTGCTCGTCGGGGTGGAAGCCGAACTGCCGCATGAGCATGAAGGACTTCTCAGTGGAGATCACCTTCACCTTGGGGTAGCGGCGGAGGATCTGCTCCACGCTGGCTCCGTGGTCGGGCTCCATGTGGTTGACCACCAGCCAGTCCAGGGGCTTGTCGCCCAGCAGGTGGTCCAGGTTATCCTGGAGCTGGCGGTAGGCGGACCAGTCTACCGTGTCGAAGAGGACGGACTGCTCGTCCAGCAGCAGATAGGCGTTGTAGGAAACCCCCCTGGGGATGGGGTGGATGTTTTCAAACAGGTGGAGCCGGTGGTCGTTGGCCCCCACCCAATACAGATCGTCGGTTACCTTGCGCACGCAATACATTGCGATTCCTCCTTCTGTTCGTTAGGCCTCAATGAACTGGTCCTTGCCCTCGGCGCACTCGGGGCAGACCCAGTCCTCGGGCAGGTTCTCAAACAGGGTGCCGGGGGCGATCTCGGCGTCCTCGTCGCCCAGCTCAGGGATGTACTCATAGCCGCAGCCGCCGCAGACATAGCGCTTGCCGATGGGCTCGGGCTTGGGGGCGGGAGGCCGCTTCATCTTCACCATGGGGGGCGCCGGCTGCTTCTCACCGGTGTCCAGGGCGGCGGCCAGCAGGGGCAGGATCTCGTTGACATCGCCCACGATGCCGTAGTCGCAGTTCTTGAAGATAGGGGCGTTGCCATTCTTATTGATGGCCACGATGGTGGAGGCGTCCTTGATGCCCTTCAGATGCTGGGTGGCGCCCGAGATACCGCAGGCGATGTATAGGTTGCCGGTAAACTTCTGGCCGGACATGCCTACATAGCGGCTCAGAGGAACATATTTGAGCGTCTCGGCCACCGGGCGGGAGGAACCCACCGCGGCGCCGGCAGCTTTCGCCAGGTTCTCAATGAGCTTCATGTTCTTCTTGTCGCCGATACCCTTACCGGCAGAGACCACCCGCTCAGCCTGGTTGATGGGGGTGTCCATGGGGATGCCCACGGTAAAGTCGTGTCCGTCCTTCTTCAGTGCCTCCACCAGGGCGGCCACCTTGTCCTCGGACGCTCCGTCCCGGAAAAGCTGGCGCTTGCGCACGCCGGTGATGGGGGCGGGCTTTTTGGCTACAGAGCGGCTGCCGCCGCCGCTACCCTTGGAGATTTTGCCGATGAGATGGGAGGCAATAACCACCCGCTGAATCTCATTGGTGCCCTCGTAGATGGTGGTGATCTTGGCGTCGCGGTACATCCGCTCCACGTCCATACCTTTGAGGAAACCAGTGCCGCCGAAGATCTGCACCGCGTCGTTGGTGACCTCCAGGGCAATGTCCGAGGCGTACATCTTGGCCATGGCGGACTCCATGCCGTAGGGCTCGTGGTGCTCCTTCAGCTCGGCGGCGGAGTAGATGAGGAACCGGGCGCAGCGCAGCTTGGTGGCCATGTCCGCCAGCTTGAAGGCCAGGGACTGCTGGGCGGCGATGGGCTTGCCGAACTGAACCCGCTCCTTGGAGTACTCCAGGGCGGACTCATAGGCCCCCTGGGCGATGCCCAGGGCCTGGGCTGCGATGCCGATACGGCCGCCGTCGAGGGTGGCCATGGCGATTTTGAAGCCGTCACCCTCCTTGCCCAGCAGGTTTTCCTTGGGTACCTTCACATCATTAAAGATCAACTCAGCGGTAGAGGAGGAACGGATACCCATCTTGTCATAGTGGTCGCCAAACTCGAATCCCTTCCAGCCCTTCTCCACAATGAAGGCGGAGATGCCCCGGGTGCCGATGTCCGGGGTGGTGACGGCAAAGACCACATAGGTGTCCGCCTTGGGGGCGTTGGTGATGAAGATTTTGCCGCCGTTGAGCAGCCAGTGGTCGCCCTTGTCCACGGCGGTGGTCTCGGTGCCGCCGGCATCGGAGCCGGCGTTGGGCTCGGTGAGGCCGAAGGCGCCAATTTTTTCACCTCTGGCCAGGGGCACCAGATATTTCTTCTTCTGCTCCTCGGTGCCGAAGGCGAAGATCGGCCAGGAGCCAAGGGACACGTGGGCGGATAGAATCACGCCCGTGCCGCCGTCTACCCGGGACAGCTCCTCCACGGCGATGGCGTAGCTAATGGCATCCAGCCCCGCGCCGCCGTACTCCTTGGGGTAGGGGATACCCATCAGGCCCAGCTCCCCCAGTTTTTTTACGGCTTCGGCCGGAAACTCATTGGCCTGATCCAGGGAGAAGGCGATGGGCTTGACCTCCTCTTCGGCGAAGGCGCGGATCTTGGCGCGCAACTGTTCATGCGCTTGGGTCGTCTGGAACAACATGTTGCTTCCTCCTTACACATAATTAAAAGTGGATAAAATTAGTCCAATTTGTAGGCGAAAAAATCAGTCTGCCGGACCCAAAATGTCCTCCAAAGTGTGGGCCTTCAGTTCCGCATTCAGCTTTTCCTGAATGCCTGTCAGATGGCAGTGAACCGTACAGCCGCCATGGCTGGCCCGCCAGGGACAGGAATAGGTGGGATCCATACAACTGCTTAGGCGGGAATCCTCTCCCATAGCGGTCATCAGGTCGTAGAGAGTGACCCGGTTGAGCTCTGCCGACAGGCGACAGCCACCTTCGGCGCCGCGGGCTACCTCCACAAATCCGGCCCTGGCAAGCTTTTTGAGAATCTTGTGTGCAAAGGACTGGGGGACCAGCTCCCGCTCCGCCGCCTCCGCCGCTGTACGGCGCTCCCCATCCCGCAGGGTGCGCAGCAGGCGCAGGGCATAATCGGTTTCGCGGGTAATCACAGCCGCTCCACTCCTTTCTGATTGGTCTGGCTACAACATATCATTTTGGATAAAGTTTGTCAAGTATAATTTTCCAAAATCGTCACAATGTAAAAAAACGCGCGGCATGTTTTGGCATGCCGCGCGCTGAGGTCAGGATTTTCAGCCCAGCAGATGGATGCTGGTGATCAGGCCGGAGAACACAATGGAAACGGTGGAGCACAGCTTGATCAGGATGTTGAGGGAGGGACCGGAGGTATCCTTGAAAGGGTCGCCCACAGTGTCGCCGATGACGGCGGCCTTGTGGCAGTCGGAGCCCTTGCCGCCATGGGTGCCGCTCTCGATGTACTTCTTGGCGTTGTCCCAGGCGCCGCCGGCGTTGGACATGAACACGGCCACCACGAAGCCGGTGACGGTGACGCCGCCCAGCAGGCCCACCACGGCCTCTGCGCCCAGGATCAGGCCGGTGACCACGGGCACTACAATGGCCAGCAGGGAGGGGACCACCATCTCATGCAGAGCGCCCTTGGTGCAGAGATCCACACAGGAGGCGTAGTCGGGGTCGGCCTTGCCCTCCATGATGCCGGCGATCTCCTTAAACTGGCGGCGCACCTCCACCACGATGGACTGGGCGGCCCGCTGCACGCCGCTCATGGTCAGGGCGGCGAAGAGGAAGGTGAGCATGGCGCCCACGAACAGGCCCACCAGAACGGCGGGGTTAGTGATGGAGAGATCCAGCGTGTCCACCTTGACCTTCACCACGTCCACATAGCTGACCAGCAGGGCCAGGGCGGTGAGGGCGGCGGAGCCGATGGCGAAGCCCTTGCCGGTGGCGGCGGTGGTGTTGCCCAGGGAGTCCAGGGCGTCGGTGCGATTGCGCACCTCCTCGCCCAGGCCGCTCATCTCGGCGATGCCGCCGGCGTTGTCGGCCACGGGGCCGTAGGCGTCGGTGGCCAGGGTGATGCCCAGGGTAGACAGCATGCCCACCGCGGCGATGCCGATGCCATACAGGCCCTTGGAGAAAAGCTCGCCATAGTTGGCCGCATTGGTGGTCAGGGAACCGCCGGCGGCCAGGAAGGAGACGATGATGGCCACGCCGATGATGACGATGGGGGCGGCGGTGGACTTCATGCCCAGGGAGATGCCGCCGATGATGGTGGTGGCGGCGCCGGTCTCGGTGGAGTCGGCCAGGCCCTGGGTGGGCTTATAGGTGTCGGAGGTGTAGTACTCGGTGAAATAGCCGATGGCGCAGCCGGCCACCAGACCCGCCAGAATGGCGATGTAAGGGCCCCAGGAGCCCATGATGTAATAGGTGACGGGGGCGGCGATGACGGCGGCCAGCACGGCGGCGGTGTAGGTGCCTTTGCGCAGAGTAGCCAGCAGGGACTTCTGAGTGGCGTTCTCCTTGGTGCGGATCAGGAAGGTGCCGATGACGGAGCACACCACGCCCACCACGGCGATGATGAGGGGCAGAAGCATGGCGTTCCAGGTCAGGCCATCGGCGGCGTAGGCGGAGGCGCCCAAGGCGAAGGTAGCCAGAATGGAGCCCACGTAGGACTCATACAGGTCAGCGCCCATGCCGGCCACGTCGCCCACGTTGTCGCCCACGTTGTCGGCGATGGTGGCGGGGTTACGGGGGTCGTCCTCGGGGATGCCGGCCTCCACCTTGCCCACCAGATCGGCGCCCACGTCGGCGGCCTTGGTGAAGATGCCGCCGCCCACGCGGCCGAACAGGGCCATGAAGGAGGCGCCCATGCCGAACATGACCATGGTCTGGGCGATCTGGGCGGCCTCAAACCCTGCGATGTACTTGAGAATGTGGAACCAGATGGACACGTCCAGCAGGCCCAGGCCCACCACGGTGAAGCCCATGACCGCGCCGGAGGAGAAAGCCACGTTCAGGCCCCGGTTGAGGCTCTCATGGGCGGCGTTGGCAGTGCGGGCGTTGGCGGAGGTGGCAATCTTCATGCCCACAAAGCCCGCCAGGCCGGACCAGATGCCGCCGGTCAGGAAGGCGAAGGGGATAAACCAGTTGTCCAGCATCCCGACTCCTGCCAAAATCAACAAAATGACGAAGACAATGATAAAGATCTTTGCAACGGTAGTATACTGGCGCTTAAGGTAGGCATTTGCGCCCTTACGGATGGATGCGGCCAGCTTTTGCATCAGTTCGGTGCCCTCTGAGAACTTGAGCACCTTCTTGGCTTGGGTTAAGGCGAAGATTAATGCAATTAATGCACCTACTAAGCCGACCCAAAACAGGTTTTCCAACAACTTTCCCCACTCCTTTTTTCTTTGGAAGCCTTGTAACACAAGGCTTCCAGCGTTAAGAGACAATATAATATTAACGCAAAAAGGGGTGATTTGGCAAGTATATCTTAAGATAAGAAAGCGTCAAATCCTAGGATTTGACGCTTTCGACAAAAACGAATGATTGGTTTAAGAACGCTTCCATGCATTTCTGCTAAAGAGAACGAGAACAGGCAGAACCTCCAGGCGCCCGATCAGCATACACAGGGAGAGCACCAGCTTGGAGAAGCCGGAAAAGGCGGAGTAGTTGCCCATGGGGCCCACCAGCTCCAGTCCGGGGCCCACATTACCGATGCAGGAGACTACGGCGGTGAAGGTGGTGCCAAAGGAGAAGTTGTCCACCGACACCAGCAGTGTGGCCCCCAGGGCGATGAAAAGATAGGCTGCAAAAAAGAGCTGGACGGAGCGCAGGCTGTCCTCATCTACCACCCGGCCGTCCAGCTTGACCACGTTGACGGAGCGGGGGTGCACCACCTGCCGGATCTCCCGGCGGATGCACTTGAGCAGGAGCAGAACGCGGGAGCACTTGATGGCGCCGCCGGTGGAGCCGGCGCAGGCGCCGATGAACATGAGCAGCACCAGCAGAATCCGCGAAAACTCCGGCCACAGGTTGAAGTCAGTGCTGGCGAAGCCGGTGGTGGAGATAATCGAGCCCACCTGAAACGCGGCGTGGCGCACGGCGGAGCCGTCCGCCGGATACATGGGCCAGATGTTGATGGAGATCAGGAGGGTGCTGAAAGCCACCACGGCCAGAAAGAAGCGCAGCTCGTCGCTGCGGAGCGCCTGGTGTACCTTGCCGCAGAGCAGCAGGAAGTAGAGGGCAAAGTTGATGGAGAAGATCAGCATGAAGAGCGTGATGATGACCTCAATGGCGGGGCTTTCATAGGCCGCAATAGACAGGTTTCTGGTGGAGAAGCCGCCGGTGCCCGCGGTGGCGAAGGAGTGAACCAGGCTGTCATACCACGGCATGCCGGCGATTCGCAGGCAGAAGACCTCTAGCAGAGTGAGGGCGCAGTAGATGCCGTAGAGGATTTTGGAGGACTGGCTGGTCTTGGGTACCAGCTTGCTCACAATGGGCCCGGGGCTCTCGGCGCGCATCACATGCAGGGTCCGTCCGCCCAGGCTGGGCAGCAGGGCGATGGTGAGGATCAGCACCCCCATGCCGCCCATCCAGTGCATGAAGGAGCGCCAGAAAAGGATTCCCCTGGGCAAGGGCTCCACTGCGGTCAGGATGGAGGCACCGGTAGTGGTGAAGCCGGAGACCGACTCGAAGAAGCAGTCCACATAGGAGGGGAAAAAGCCGCTGAAAAAGAAGGGGAGGGCGCCGAAGGCGCTCATCAGCAGCCAGATGAGGGCCACAGCGAAAAAGCCCTCCCGGGGGAAAAAGTGGTCGTTGCTGGGTATGAGGGAAAGGGCGAGCCCCACCGCTCCCGTCATGGCAATGGACAGGAGGAAAGGGAGGGGATTTTCGCGGTAGAACAGGCAGACCAGCAGGGGGAGGAGCAGCGCGCCCGCCTCTACCAGCAGGGTCTTGCCCGTCAACTTGAAGACCAGGCGGAAGTTCATGCGTCGCCTCCCAGCTCCAGAAGGGAGTCCTCAAAGATGTCGTTGAGATCCAGAATCCCGTGGTTGCGGGATATGACGATCACGGTGTCACCAGCGGCGATGGAAGAGGAGCCGTCAGGGATTACGATACGGCCCTGGTGCACCAGGACGGCGACCAGGATGCCAGGCTTCAGGCGCAGCTCTCGCAGGGGGGTGTCCCGGTTTCGGGTGGTTGCATTGGCCACAAATTCCATAGCCTCGGCGTGGCCGTCGGCGATCTTGTAGAGGGCGTTCATGACGCTGCCCTTGGAGTTCTGCATACCGCGTACCACCTGAAGAATCTGCCCGGCGGTCAGCAGCTTGGGGGAGATCACGCTGTCCAGCCCAGCGGCGTGGGCGATGCCGGCATAATTCTGGCGGTTGGACTTGGCCACCACCTTGGGTATGCCCTGCTGCATGGCGTAGAGGGAGATAATGAGGTTGTCTTCATCCCGGTCGGTGAGGGCTACGAAGGCGTCGGAGGCGGTCACATCCTCCTCCTCCAGAAGTTCCTGGTCGGTGCCGTCGCCGCAGATGACCGTGGCCTTGGGCAGTACCTCGCTGAGATGGCGGCAGCGGTCCAGACTGCGCTCAATGATCTTTACGTGTATGCCAAGCCGCTCCAGAATGGCGGTGAGGTAGTGTGCGATTCGTCCGCCGCCCACCAGAAATACGTTGCGGCACCTGGGATTGTGCCGCCCCAGCAGGCGAAAGAAGGCGGTCAGGCCGGTAGGCTGGCCGATCAGATAGAGCCGGTCGCCCACCTGGGGCACAAAGGAACCGTCGGGGATGACCACATCTCCCTCCGCCCGCTCGGCGGCACAGAACAGCATAGGGAGGGACTGGAGCTGGCCGCTCTGGGCGGACAGGGGATGTCCCACCAGAAAGTCCTCCTCCCGCACCCGGAAGCCAATCAGCTCCACCCGACCCCGGCAAAAGGTCTCCAGATTGGCGGCAGGGGGAAAGCGAAGCAGACGGGCGATCTCCGCCGCCGCGGCGTTTTCCGGGTTGATGACCAGGTCGATGCCCAGGGCCTCCTTCAGCAGGGAGAGCTCCATAGCATATTCTACATTGCGTACCCGGGCGATCGTATACTTGGCGCCCAGCCGCTTGGCGGTCAGGCAGCAGACCATGTTGACCTCATCCATACTGGTGGCGGCGATCAGCACATCCGCAGCATCCACACCCGACTCTCTCAGGGCGGAAATGGACGCGCCGTTGCCTTTGACACACATGACATCCAGGGCCTCAGAGGCGTGGCGGAGAGCGGCGTCGTTGGTGTCAATTACGGTGATATCGTGCTCCTCCTGAGAGAGGTGCTCGGCCAGGGTAAAGCCCACCTTGCCGTCGCCCACGATGATGATTTTCAAGCTCCATACATCCTTTCAGAGCGCCCGGAGGTGCCCCACAACACATTGCATGCTAATCTTAACGCAATCTTAACACGCATGCAAGGACATTATGCGTAATTTGCCGAAAAAGAGCCCCTCTCCACAGGGAGAGGGGCTCTTTTTCGGCTTTTATACCGTCCATTCACTGTGCACCAGGCCGACCAGATACCAGTCACCCTGATAGCATTCAAACACCAGTTTGAGAGAACACCAGTCGTATCCGGCCATCTGTTCGTCCAGACCGGGAAAGTGATACTCCACAAAACGTCCCTCCGGATAGGCGGAGGCCACATTTTCCAGCGCGTTTCCCTGCATCAGAACGGTGTCTACCGCCGTCTCAGGGGCGGCAGTATAGTCGGCATTGAAGACGTAGCGCTCAAAATACTCCCGTCCGGTCAGTTCAATGGGGGCGCCGGTGCCGTCCTCAATACCCCACACATAAGGGATGTCGTCCTCGGGCAAGAGGACGAGCTGGGCGGGGAGGAGATTGCGGTCACAACTGGGCTCCACCGTGGAGTAAGGCGTCAGGGTAACCCCTTTCTCCGGGTGCACCAGCGCGGCCAGGGCCTCATAATCGCTCTCCTTCAGCGCGGCGAGAACCTGTCCGGCACGGTCGGACAGGCAGGAGGTGCCGGCGTCGGCCGGCGCGGCCTGGTAGAGGGTAGATCTACCCTCTACCTCAATAGCGTCCAGCGCGGAAACTGCGGGATACTCCGCTGCGGTGGCACGGACCGAGTTCAGGCTGGCAGAGGAGATCCCGCTGCCGAACAGGGTGCCCAGTGCAAGCCCGCCCAAAAGGGCGATCAGGGCAAATAGCACGGCCTTCTTCATCCGGTACACACCTTTCCTGTCAGGGGAAATTCACAATTCTTTATTTTAAAAGCAGCACACAAAAAAAGCAACAACAAAAGGTTACAAAAGCTAGGATGCTTTTGTATATCTTGCAATGATGGAAAAAAGGAGGTATAATAAAAAATAGTTTTTTGTCAGAACAAGGAGGATTATCATGCACGAACACGAGCTGCAATTTCATATCAAATGTAAGGCCGGCGACGTGGGCCGCTACTGTTTCCTGCCCGGTGATCCCGGCCGCTGCGAGAAGATCGCAGCCTACTTTGATAACCCGGTGAAGGTACAGAGCAACCGGGAGTACACCACCTATACCGGAACCCTTCTGGGGGAGAAGGTGAGCGTCTGCTCCACCGGCATCGGCGGCCCCTCTGCGGTGATCGCCATGGAGGAGCTGCACAACATCGGCGCGGACACCTTCATCCGGGTGGGCACCTGCGGCGGCATCGCCCTGCCCGTTAAGAGCGACGATGTGGTGATCGCCACCGGCGCGGTCCGCCACGAGGGGGCCAGCCGGGAGTACGCCCCCATCGAGTTCCCCGCCGTGTCCGACTATGAGGTGCAGAGTGCCCTGGTGCAGGCTGCCAAAAACCTGGGCAAGCCCTGGCACGCCGGCGTGGTGCAGTGCAAGGATTCCTTCTATGGACAGCACGACCCCAAGCGGATGCCAGTGAGCCAGGAGCTGCTCTACAAGTGGGAGGCGTGGAAGCGCCTGGGTGTCCTGGCCTCCGAGATGGAGTCCGCCGCCCTGTTCTGCTGTGCCGCCGCCCTGGGGGTGCGCTGCGGCTCCTGCTTCCACGTCATCTGGAACCAGGAGCGGGAGGCTGCCGGGCTGGATCAGGAGGAGAGCCACGATCTGTCCGCCGCCCTGGAGGTAGGCATCGAGGCCGTCAAGCTGCTGATCGAAGCCGACCGGGCCGCGAAGGGGTGAGCCGCAGAACCGCTCCGCCCTGCCTTTGCATAGTGAAAAATGCCTGGAACCATGTGGTTCCAGGCATTTCTTATTGCTTATTTTACCGTTTTCAGCGCCCGCATGGCGTTGAGAATGGCGATGACGGACACGCCCACATCGGCGAACACCGCCTCCCACATATTGGCAACACCGGCGGCGCTGAGCGCCAGCACCAGGAACTTGACGGCCAGGGCGAAGACGATGTTCTGACGGACGATGGCCAGGGTGCGCCGGGCGATTCGAATGGCGTCGGCAAGCTTGGAGGGCTTGTCATCCATCAGCACGATGTCGGCGGCCTCGATGGCGGCATCGGAGCCCAGGCCGCCCATGGCGATGCCGATGTCGGCCCGGGAGAGCACCGGGGCGTCGTTGATGCCGTCGCCCACGAAGGCCAGGGCGCCCTTGGGGGAGACCTCACCCAGCAGAGCCTCCACACGGGTCACCTTGTCGGCGGGGAGGAGCTGGGTGTGTACCTCGTCCAGGCCCAGCTCCTGTGCCACTGACTCACCCACGGCTTTGGCGTCGCCGGTGAGCATGACGGTTCTGCGCACACCACAGGCCTTCAGCGCGGTGATGGCCTCCTTCGCGTCGGGCTTCACCTCGTCGGAGATGACGATGTGGCCCAGGTAGACCCCATCGGAGGCCACGTGGACGGTGGTGCCTACCCGGTGACAGGGGTGCCAGCTCACGCCGATGTCCTCCATCAGCTTGTCGTTGCCGGCGCAGATCTGGCGGCCGTCCACTGTGGCCCGCACGCCCCGGCCGGACAGCTCCTCCACATTGGATACCCGGGAGGCATCCAATTCCTTGCCGTAGGCCTCCTTGAGAGAGCGGGAGATGGGGTGGTCGGAGTAGCTCTCCGCCAGGGCGGCCAGCTCCAGAAGCTGCGCCTCGCCGCAGTGGTCGGGATGGATGGCGGTGACGTTAAACACGCCGCGGGTCAGAGTGCCGGTCTTGTCAAAGACCACGAGTTCCGTTTTGGCCAGTACCTCCAGATAGTTGCCGCCCTTTACCAGAATACCGTTTTTAGAGGCCCCGCCGATGCCGCCGAAGAAGGACAAGGGGACGGAGATGACCAGGGCGCAGGGGCAGGAGACCACCAGGAAGTTCAAAGCCCGCTGGATGGAGTCCACCCATTGGATGGAGGTAAACAGGGGGGGCAGGAGGGCCAGAGCCACGGCGGCCAGCACCACGGCGGGGGTGTAGTACCGGGCGAACTTGGTGATGAAGTTTTCTGCCTTGGCCTTCTTGCTGGAGGAGTTCTCCACCAGATCCAGAATTTTAGCCACAGTGGACTCCTCAAAGGCCTTGGTGACCCGAACCCGCAGCAGGCCGGACAGGTTGACACAGCCGGAGATCACATCGTCGCCGGGCTGGGCCTCCCGGGGGAGGGACTCGCCGGTGAGGGCCGCAGTGTCCACATTAGAGGTGCCCTCCAGCACCACGCCGTCCAGGGGGATGCGCTCGCCGGCCTTGATGACGATGGTGTCACCCACCGCCACATCCTCGGGGTCTACCTGCCGGAGCTGACCGTCCACCTCAATGTTGGCGTAGTCGGGCCGGATATCCATCAGGGAGGTGATGGACTTGCGGGACTGGTCTACGGCATAGCTCTGGAAGAGCTCGCCCACCTGGTAGAACAGCATGACGAATACGGCCTCGGGGTATTCGCCGGTGGCCAGGGCGCCCACAGTGGCCAAGGACATCAGAAAGTTTTCATCAAAGACCTGGCCGTGGGCGATGTTGCGCACGGCCCGCCACAGGACATCCCAGGCAATGACGGCATAGGGGATCAGAAAGGTGAACAGCCGCAGCCATCCCTCCGTGGGCAGGAGAAGTGCGACCGCAAAGAGCACTGCGCTGGCGAGGACGCGGAAGAGCATTCGCTTCTGCTTCTTGGACATAGGACATCGCTCCTTTGAAAAAATCCGGGACGGCCGCCGTAGGCCGTCCCTGGTGCGGTCAGCGGACGATGGTACAGTCTGGCTCCACCTTTTTGCACACCTTGACGACCTCGTTCAGAATTTCATCGAACCGGGTGTCGTCGGCGTCCAGAGTCAGCTTCTGGGTCATGAAGCTGACGGTGGCGTCGTGGACGCCGTCCAGCTTCTTGATAGCGGCCTCCATCTTGGCGGCGCAGTTGGCACAGTCCAGATCAATGAGCTTAAAGTGCTTTTTCATGGTAAAGTCTCCATTTCTTTATAGAATATGCAGAGGCAGCAGCTCCGCCACGTGCTCCATCCCCTGGTCCAATATGGTGCGCACGTGCCCGTCGGCCAGAGAATAGAATACGGTCTTGCCCTCCCTGCGGGCCTTGACCAGCCTGCTCTGCTTGAGAGAGCGGAGCTGGTGGGAGATGGCGGACTGGGTCATGCCCAGGAGCTGGGCGATGTCGCAGACGCACATCTCTGATTCAAAGAGGACGTACAGGATTTTAATGCGGGTGGAGTCGCCGAAGATTTTGAACAGCTCCGCCAGGTCGTAGAGAACCTCCTCATCCGGCATGTTCTGGTTGACCTGGTTCACGATGGCCTCATGCACATGCATGTACTCGCAGCGTTCCACATCCTTGGGTTCCGGCATCCGATCACATCCTTTCTAAAACATATGAGCTATTGTTCATGTGTTATTATATGCTTAGTTGTTCAAATGTCAATAGGTTTTGCAAAAATATTTTTATTGCCCACCAGGTGATCTGGCGGTATGATTAGAAAAAAGGAGGGAAACACGAATGAAGCGAGACGCAAATCCGGAGAAGGGGCTGGAGGCTCTGGATCAGTGTGAATACATGGTTCTGGCCATGACCGATGGAGAGGGAAAGCCCTACTGCATCCCCCTCAACGGGGTACGGGTGAGGGAGAAGATCTATTTCCACTGCACAAAGGCAGGGGAGAAGGTGGACTGTCTGCGGACCCATCCGCAGGTCTGCCTGACCGCGGTGGGACACCAGCGGGTGATCCAGGCCATCTATGAGACGGAGTACCAGTGCGCAGTGGTACGCGGCACCGCCGGAGAGGTCACAGACGAGACGGAGATGCGGGAGGCCCTCTGGGCTCTCTGCCGCAAGTACAGCCCGGACTGCCTGGAGCGGGTGGAACAGGTGATTGACGACAGCTTTGCCCGGGTGGCCATCTGGAAAATCTGTATTGAGTCCGTCAGCGGCCGCTGTAGGGACTACAGCGGCCAGGGCTGACCAGAGGCGCGTATGTGGATTCTATATGCCTTTGCCTCCGCGTTCTTTGCGGGAGTGACCGCCGTCTTGGCCAAGCTGGGCATGGAGGGGGTCAATTCCCATCTGGCCACGGCTCTGCGCACCATTGTGGTGGCGCTCTTCGGCTGGGCAATGGTTTGGGTGGCGGGCTCCAGCGGCGCAGTCGGGGCACTTGAACCGCGGAGCTGGCTGTTTCTCATCCTGTCCGGTCTGGCCACCGGAGGGAGCTGGCTGTGCTATTTTCGGGCGCTCCAGCTTGGAGAGGTCAACCAGGTGGCCCCCGTGGATAAATCCAGCACTGTGCTGACCATGCTGCTCTCCATCCTGTTACTGGGAGAGGCGGCCCACTGGAATACTTTATTGGGGATGGGGCTGATCCTGGCCGGCACCCTGGGGATGCTCCAG
This sequence comes from Clostridiales bacterium, assembly GCA_019410105.1. The sequence continues at coordinate 30,535 of DXTB01000006.1, forward strand.
CGGAAGCCCCGGGAACGGGCCTCCTCCGGCTGGGGGTGGCTGCCCTGGGCGGTGCTCTCCGCCGTGTGCGCCAGCCTGACTTCCATCCTGGGCAAGGTCGGCATGACCGGCGTGGACTCTTATGTCGGCACCGCCATCCGCAACATGGTGGTGCTGGCAATGGCCTGGGCTCTGGTGCTCGGGCTGGGGCTCCAGCGGGAGATTCCGGCGCTGAGCCGGAAAAACTGGGGGTTTCTGGCTGTGTCCGGCGTGTCTACCGGGCTGTCCTGGATGTTTTACTACCGGGCGCTCCAGGAGGGGCCGGCCAGCGTTGTGGCCCCCATCGACAAGCTGAGCATTCTAGTGACGGTTGGCTTTTCCTGCCTGGTACTCCGTGAGCGGCTGAGCCGGCGGGCTGCCGCCGGGCTGCTCGTGCTCACCTGCGGCACCCTTCTTCTGCTGCTGTAGCATGAAACAGCGCCCCATGGCTTTTGCCACGGGGCGCTGTTTTGGCCTAAACAGAGGCAGCTACGTTTGTTTTTTTCCGTCTGCGGCGGAGGAACAGCAGGGCGAGAAGTACCGCCGCAGCCGCGGCGGCCAGTACCCAGGGGAGAAGGGTTCCGCTTCCGGAGGCGCTGAGCAGCAGAGTACCGGCGGTGGGGGCGGTGAGCACCAGATAGCTGCCATCCCGCTCCGCCTCGATAGGGACGGCGGAGCCGTCCTGAAGCAGGGCAGCGCGCACAGATCCCCTAAGACCGTCGGCGCATACCCGCAGCGTCACGGTGTCAGGGAGCTCCGCCCCGTCCGTGATCTGGTAGTCATAGGCGGCAGCGCCGTCTACCGGCTCCGGCCGCTGTGCCAGCTCCAGCCGTGCATCGGGAGAGAATGCTCCCTCGGCGAGAAGCAGGGGGCGTTCTCCGCCGGAGGAGATAGTGGTCACCCAGTCCTCGTAGACTGCCTCCACCGTCAGGCTCCGGGTGATGTGGTTGTGGTCAAAGGGAGCCCAGGCGCCATAGCGTCCGCCGTCGCTGGGTACTTCCGGGAAGGCGGCGGGGTCCAGGCTGCCGCCGTAGGGCACCTCCACTGTGTCCACCACCCGCTCCCCGGCCTGGAAGGTGACGCGGAAGGTGAGAAAGTCCGCCGGAATGCCCTCCAGGGCGGAGAAAGCGCCAAAGGAGAGGGGGGCGGTCTGTCCGGCGTAGTCGATGCCGTCAATTCCGACTGCCTTCTCCTGAAGGTAATAGTTGCCGGAAACTGTGCCGTCGGCCCAGCCGGCCACCGCGCCCAGACGTTCGCCGCTGCCGTCGATGCGGGTCATGGCGATGCAGTCCGCGATATCCCTGCCCTCGCCGGCAATGCCGCCCAGGCTGCTGTCCCCGTTTACGTCGGCCTGGGCTGCACAGGAGCGGAGCACTCCCCGGGAGAGCCCCGCGATACCGCCCGCAAAGGAGCCGTCGTCGGCCCCCACGGGTCCCATACTGGTGCAGGAGAGGGCAGCGCCCACCTCGCCCCGGCCCAGGACACCGCCGGCGCACTCGTTCTTGGCGGTGACGGGGCCACGGTTGTCACACTGGTAGAGGATCGCTTTGAGCAGAGCGGTGGTATCCACCAGCAGATTTTCACCGTCCAGCTCCAGATTCTCCTCGGGGTCCAGGGAGAGCTCAGGGGAGACCGCTCCCGCAATGCCGCCCACGTTGGTGTCGGCCTGGATGCCGCCCTCATTCCGGCAGCCTACCACCCGGCCCGGGCCGCTCTGGGCCCCCTCGGCCGAAGTGTTCTCCTTCACCGTCTTTTCCGGAACCTCGGTCAGTTCCACAATGGCTTTCCGGGCCTCGTCAAGCTGCCCGATGATAGCAGTGGTGGTGGCATGCAGCTCCTGGTTGGTCTGGCCGGCCCCCTGGGTCATCTGATCCACCCGTTGGCTGATGTCATCCAAGTGCCCGTCCAGCTCGTCCAGGCGCTCCTGTCCCTTGTCGCCCAAGGTGTCCAGATAGCCGTTCAGGACATCCTCGATGATATCGGCCTGGCTGTTAACCACCCGGAGCTGCTCCACGCTGCCCTGGCTGAAGTCCTTGACATGGCCGTTCAGGGCATCGAGGGCCTTTTCCAGTGCCCGGGCGGCCCGGTCCATGTCACGGCGGGCGTCGCCCATCTCATCTCCGGCCTCTTGCCACAGCGCTGTCAGACGGTCCGCCAAGTGGAACGTGTCGGAACCCATGGCCTCCAGATGGCCGCTGATGCGGCTGAGGTGCCCGTTGAAATCGATGGAACCCACATCCCAGCGCTTATAGGCATCCAGGATGCCAGCCAGATCCAGGCGGGCCGCAGCCTGGAGGGCGTCCTTGACAAAGGACTCCAGCCGGTCGGTCTCGTCCGCGATCTGACGCAGCTCCGACACAAGACCGCTGTGTTCCCGCTCCAGTGCGTCCAGCGTGGAGGAGAGACTGTCTCCGGTGTCGGACAGGCTGTCCTCCAGAGTGCCGGTCAGATTTTTCAGCCCCTTGCGTAGGGCGGTGAGCTGGTTGCCCACCTCGTCCAGATCGGCGCTGGCCCGCCGGGTGAGGCGGTCCACCTCGTCCAGCAGGCCGCTCATGGCCCCGTTGATGGTCTGGACCGCGTCGTAGACCTGGTCGGCGGCGGCTGAGGTGTCTGTGTTGAAATCGCTGCCCGTTCCGTGGATTACGTCCTGGATGGCGGAGAGGGAGCCATGGATAGCGGAGATATCGTCCACTGCATCTCCGGCTGAGGAATGGATTTGGCCGGAGAGCTGAGTCATGAGGGTGGAAAGGGAGGCCAGAGCGCCGTCCAGCCGCTCCATGGGGTCCTCTCCGTAGGTGAGGGTCACGTAGGGTTCAAACTGGCCCACGATGCCCCCTACGTCCTTACGCCCCAGGATCTCACCATCGTTGAAGCAGCGAAGCAGAGCGCCGTTCTGAATCCCGGCGATGCCGCCGGTGTTGTATCCGGTGTGGGCATAGCCCACAGCGGCGTGATTGGTGCAGTCGGCCACAGTGCCGGTATTGCGCCCGGCGATGCCTCCGCTGTTGGTGGCGGCATCGTTTCCACCAGTGTTGACTTCCCCCAGGTTAGTGCAGCTCTGGATCATGCCCTCGTTGCGCCCGGCAATGCCGCCGCTGTTGGTGTTTCCGGTGACAGAGGCTCGGTTGGTGCAGCTCCGCACCACGCCGGAGCTCCCGTTGACGCCTACCAGTGCGCCCACGTCCTCATCTCCCGTCACATCGCCAGTGACGGTGACTTGTTCCACTGTGCCGTGGTTCTCACCGGCCAGGATGCCCACCTGCGACTGGGAGCCGCCAGGGGCCACTACCCCGTCCAGAGTCAGATTTTTTACGACAGCCCCCTCGCCCAACGTGCGGAACAGGCCTACCTTGGAACCCTTGTCCAGCCAGGCGAAGCCGGAAATGGTGTGTCCGGCCCCGTCAAAGGTGCCGCGGAACACGGGAATGGTGGAAAAGCCGGTACCAGCCAGGGAAATGTCGGCGGCCAGCACCACGGTTACCCCTTGAGACCAGGTATCCGAGGTGCAGCTTTGGGCCAGCTTGAGCAGCCCGCTGGCATCATGAATGGTGATGGTATCCCCCTCCGCGCCGGCGGGGGGCAGCAGTCCCAGGCAGAATACCAGGGCCAGCAGCAGGGCGGCACCCCGTTTTGCATAGTTCATCATGGCGTTATTCCTCCGTTTCATCCAGTTCCTGCCGCTTGCTCTCAATGAGGGCATCCACGCTGCCGTGGAGCACGCCCTTGAACTCGCCGTCAATGAAACCGGACACGTGGCCCCGGACATGTCCGTCTAGACGCATGGTGCCGTTCTGGAAGCGCTGTTTCCGGTCCCGGTTGAGGGTAATGGCGGTGCGCTCGATAAGGGCGTCGCCCAGCACCAGGAGCTGGGGCAGCACAGTCATGACCAGGACGATGGAGGTCAGGGTGCCACGGCCCAGGGTATCGCCGATGGAGGAGATAATGGTGTCGGTGGACAGCTTGCCGATGAGAAAGCCGGCCACAGTCATGATGGAGCCGGAGGTAAGCACGGTGGGGAAGCTCTGGTTGAGCGCCTCCACGGCGGCGGCCCGACGGTCAAGCACGGTCTTGAGCTGTAAGTAGCGGTTGGTGATGACGATGGCGTAGTCAATGGTAGCGCCCATCTGTATGGCGCTGACAATCAGGTAGCTCATAAAAAACAGGTTGGTGCCCGTCAGGAAGGGGAAGGAGAAGTTGATCCAAATGGAGCCCTGGATGGTGAGCACCAGCAGGATGGGCAGCCCAGCGGACTTGAAGGTAAACAGCAGGATGACCACCACAAAGAGCACGGTGAGCACACTGATTTTCAGGTTGTCCCCGGTGAAGGAGGCGGCCAGATCCCGGGCGTTGGTGGAATTGCCCACCAGCACCACATCGTCTCCGTAGTATTCCGCGGCAATGGCGCGGATCTGGTCCAGGAGGGCATAGGTCTCCGCCCCCTCCTCGGGGAGATCGGCAGTAAAGACCATCCGGGTCCACTGTTCCCCCTGGAGCTGCTGGAGTCCGTCGTCCAGGGTATCCTGCAGCTCCTCCACCTGGCTGGCCTGCTCTCCGCTCAGGCGGATAACCCCCTTGTCCTTCTGCTCCAGCAGGAACTGGAACACATCCAGCAGGGGCACGGAATAGTCGTCCGTGTCCTGAAAGATAGCGCCGTATTCCTCCACGCTCAGGCCGTAAGCCTGGTAGAGCAGCCGGGCCAGCTCGATGTCCACGCCCGCCAGCTCGGCAAACTGCCGGGGGGTCAGCTTGTCGGTGAGGTAGCGGCCGTCCTCCACCTCAATGTTGGCCAAGCCGGTGGCGGTCGTCACGTTGTCCAGGGCCTCCACCCGGCGGAGCACCGCACCCTCGCTGTCGTAGTCCCCACGGGGAACCAGTACGGCAATGGTGTTGGTATAGCCGAAGGTCTCGTTGATCTTGTCCATGGCGATACGGGTCTCCGGACGGTTGCCTGAGTTGGTGGAATTGGTGGAGAATACATAGTCGCACTGGTTGGAGCAGTAAATGCCGCCGATGACGCACACGGCGAACACCGCCGGAAGCACGAAGCGCAGCTTCATGATGAGGCGGCCCCAGCCTGCGATGGAGGGCACTAGGTTTTTGTGGCGGGTCTTTTCGATGCCCCGGTTGAAAAGCATCAGCAGACCGGGCATGAGCAGAAACACCGACAGCATGGAGCAGACAATGCCCTTGGACAGGACGATACCCATGTCGAAGCCGATGCGGAACTGCATCAGCATCAGGGCCACCAGGCCGGAGATAGTGGTGAGGGAGGAGGAGGAGATCTCCACGATGGCCTTGCTCAGGGCGGCAATGTCCGCCTCTCGGGCGTCCAGACCGTTGTCCCGCTCCTCCATATAGCGGTGGCAGAAGATAATGGCGTAATCGATGGCCAAGGCAAGCTGGAGCACCACGGCGATGGCGTTGGTGATGAAGGAAACCGAGTCAAAGAGAAAGTTGGTGCCCATGTTGAGGATGGCGGAGACCACAAACACAATGAGAAAGACCAGGACCTCCAGATAGCTCTTGGAGGTGAACAGGAGTACCGCTACGATGACGGCGGCGGCAATGGCCAGAATGACCGTCATCTCCTGCATAAGGCTGTCTGAGTCGTACGGATCGCCGCTGGGGAAGACGTAGTGATCGTAGGGCGCTGCCAGCTCCTTTACGGCCGCGAGGGCGGCGTCCGCCTCCGGACTGCCCTCCTCACCGGTAAAGGAGACGGAAAAGAGGGCGGAGGAGTCCTTAAAGTGGTCGGTACTGTCGTCAAAGGCGACGGAGGACACGCCATCCAGCTCCGCTAATTGAGCGGCTACCTTTTCGGCTTGGCGGTAGGTCACATTGGAGAGCATGACCTGAGCGGAGGCGTAGGTGGTGAACTCCTCGTCCATAAGGGTCAGCCCCCGTCGGGTCTCGGTTTCGGCGGGGAGATAAGAGGTGATGTCATTGTTGACCACCACCTTGTCAATAGAGCTGCCGCAAAAGAGTACCGCCGCCAGGAAGACCAGAAAGAAGGCCTTTCGCTTGTCGACAATGAACCGCGCCAGCTTGGTTACAGGGGTTTCAGAGCTTGATGTTTGTGACATGGGTGGGATTCCGCCTTTCTAAACCGGGAGCTCGGGTTGAGGAATGAAGTGCTCTACATGCCGAAGCAGCACTTCGTCTGGAACGTCTGCACCGCTGGAGAGCCACCAGCGGATCAGGGCGAGCAGGCCGCCGGCATAGAAGCGGGCCGTCAGCTCCGGGTCAAACCCGGCGGCCGGGGCGCTCTCCGACAGCTTTCGCTTCAGCGCATCCGTAATGATCTCGTCCAGCACGTAGAACTCTGCTGCGCCCTGGACGGTGAGGAACATCCCCCTGTGGGACTTCAGGAAGGAGAGCGCGTTGTGAAAAAGGACCATAAAATACTCCCGGGGCCCGGTACGTGGGTCCAGGGAGGGGTCCACCGGCTCGAAGTATTTCTGTAGTTCGTCCACAGCATAGCGCAGCAGGGCCAGCTTGTCATCGAAATGGGCGTAGAAAGTGGTGCGGTGGACCATGGCGCGCTGGCAGATATCCACCACCGAGATTTCACTCAGCGGACGCTCCTCCAGCAGGGAGAGCAGGGCGTCGGCGAGGAGCTTCCGGGTACGGCGCTGCCGCAGATCTTCCCGGGGCTGGCTGGTTTGTTTCAATGGGATCCGCTCCTTATTCTGGGATGGGAAGAAGTGTAGCACAGACGAAAACAAATGTCAAGATAAACAACATATGTAGATTAAGTGAAACACACGGAACTTTTTCTGTTGAGGATTATAGGGATACAAATGGAACCGAGCTGTGCGAGAGGGCGGGGAATGAGAGACAACCGCCCTCTTTATATAATTTTATAGGTGCGCAAAGTAGGTTTCGTGCAAAACAAGTAAACCGAAGCCGGATAACCCATTGACGTAGTAGGAGATTGTTGCTATACTAATTTGATCCATATTGATTGGTGGGAAAGCTTGCGCTGCATGGAAGCAGTGATAAGAGAAGAAAAAGGAGGGGAAACGTGTGAAGCTGAATGTGGACGAGGCGTTGCGTTATCTGGGCATCGGCGGACAAGCAGCCGAGTCCATTCGGGCGAGTGTGGCTGCTGTCGCAGACAAGTTAACGGCTGCTATACAGCCCAGATACACCTACCGCGTGTGTTCCCTTCAAAAAACAGAGGCCGGATTCCTGCTGCCGGAGGCCGAGCTGGTCCTTCCGGGCGCGGACGCAGCGAAAATGCTGGAGCAGTGCGATCAGGCCGTGCTGATGGCGTGTACTCTGGGGACACAGTTTGAAGCCCTCTTGCGTGGGGAACAGGCTCGTGATATGTCCAGGGCAGTCATTCTGGCTGCCTGCGGCAGCGCCTGGGTGGAGGCCGGGTGCGACCAGGTGGAGCAAGAACTGGCGCATTGTCTTCCGAACCGCTACAGAACGGACCGGTTCAGTCCCGGGTACGGAGATCTGCCGTTGTCTTTGCAGCCGAAGATCTGCGCCGCACTGGATACCCAAAGGCGGCTTGGACTGTATGTAACAGAGAGCTATTTGATGAACCCATCCAAGTCAGTCACCGCCATCATCGGCTTGTCCGACTGGCCCCAGATGGCCCGCATCCGTGGATGCGCATATTGTTCGATGCGTGAGACCTGCAAATTGCGCGTGGGAGGAAAACACTGTGGGAATTGAGATACCTCAAAACAAATTTTTGATCCTGGACGGCGCTATGGGCACCGTTCTCCAGCAGCGGGGACTGTCTCCCCAAGGCCGGCCGGAGCTGCTGAATCTGACGGAGCCGGAGCTGCTGAATTCCGTCTATAAAGAGTACATCGCCGCCGGAAGCCAGGTGATTTATGCCAACACCTTTGGTGCCAACGGCTTAAAGCTGGCCAAGACGGGCCACAGTGTGGAGGAGGTCGTGGGTGCGGCCATCGCCGTGGCAAAGAAAGCGGCGGCCGGTACCGGGACCCTGGTGGCGCTGGATGTGGGCCCGCTTGGCGAGCTGTTGGAGCCTATGGGTACGCTGTCTTTTGAGCGGGCATATGACCTGTTCCGCGAAATGGCGGAAGCTGGTGCAAAGGCCGGCGCGGACTTAATCGTGGTGGAAACCATGACAGACCTGTACGAGGCCAAGGCTGCCCTGCTGGCGGCCAAGGAGGCCGCCCACCTGCCGGTGTTTGTCACCATGTCCTTTGATGCCGGCGGCCGGACCTTCACCGGCTGTACGGTCGCCTCCATGGCCCGTACACTGGAGGGCCTGGGTGCGGACGCTATTGGACTGAACTGTTCGCTGGGGCCAGACCTGCTGGCGCCGCTGCTGAAAGAACTGTGTGAGAATACCCGCCTGCCGGTCATTGCCAAGCCTAACGCGGGCCTGCCGGACCCGGTGGATGGACACTATGATATGGGACCGGAGGACTTTGCCCAGGCTCTGCTGACCTGCGTGGAGGCTGGTATCTCCATCGTGGGCGGCTGTTGCGGTACATCCCCGGAATACATTCGTCGGCTGACGGCAGTTCTGGAAGGAAAAAAGCCCGTATCCCGGCACTATAACAACACCGGTCTTGTCTGTACCCCTGTGACACCCATCCGACTGAATGGTGTGCGGGTGATTGGCGAGCGTATCAACCCCACCGGGAAAAAGCGTTTCCAGCAGGCGCTGCTGGAAAATGACCTGGACTATATCCTGGATGTGGGTGTCCAGCAGGAGGATGCCGGAGCGGACATCCTGGATGTGAACGTAGGCTTCCCCGGTGTGAATGAAGTGGTTATGCTGCCCAGAGTGGTAAAGAAGCTGCAAAGCGCGATCGCTGTGCCGCTTCAGCTCGATTCCTCCAACCAGGACGCACTGGAGGCAGGGCTGCGGGTCTATAACGGCAAGGCTGCGGTTAACTCTGTCAACGGAGAGCCGGAGGTTCTGGAGCGTGTGCTGCCTATTGTGAAGAAGTACGGCGCGTCCGTGGTGGGTCTGACGCTGGATAAAAACGGCATCCCCAAAACAGCGGAAGAGCGGGTAGCCATCGCCCGCCGCATTCTGCAGGCTGCTTTGGACCACGGCATCCCCAGAGAGGATGTGTGGATTGACTGCCTGACCCTGACGGTCTCGGCCCAGCAGGAGCAGGCTGCGGAGACGTTGAAAGCGGTGCGGACCATCCGGGAGGAGCTGGGGCTGCAGGTGGTGCTGGGCGTGTCCAACATCTCCTTTGGCCTGCCCAACCGCAAGCTGATCACGCAGAACTTTTTGATTCAGGCCATGCATGCCGGGCTGACTCTGCCCATCATCAACCCAAATCAAACGGAGATGATGGACGCGGTGGCGGCGTACCGTGTACTCTCCGGAGAGGATCGGGAGTGCCGAGCCTATGTTGCCCGTTTCGCGGCGGAGTCCCCTGCCGTGCAGGCAGCGCCGAAGGCGGATGCCCTGACGTTGGGCGATGCGGTCATCCGTGGGTTGAAGGCCGATGCCGGAAAGCTGGCTGCCAAAGCGCTGGAGACCGAGGATGAGCTGTCTCTGGTAGAAAACCACCTGATCCCCGCACTGGACAAGGTGGGAGAGGACTATGACAAGGGTACGGCATTCCTGCCCCAGCTGCTCAGCGCCGCCCAGGCGGCACAGGCAGTATTCGAGGTCATCCGGAGCTCTATCGCCGCCAAGGGCGGTGTGCCCGTGAAGAAGGGAAAACTCATCGTTGCCACTGTGCAGGGCGACATTCATGACATTGGCAAAAATATTGTGAAAACCGTACTGGGAAATTACGGCTACGAGGTGTTGGATCTGGGCCGGGATGTGCCGCCGGAGACCATCCTGCGGACGGTTCAGGAGCAGGGGGTGCGCCTGGTGGGCCTGTCCGCCCTGATGACCACCACACTGCCCGCCATGGAAAAGACCATCCGGTTGCTGCACACTATGGAGGAGCCCCCGGTCATCTTTGTGGGCGGCGCGGTGGTGACGCCGGAATACGCCAAACAAATGAATGCGGACTACTACGCCAAGGATGCCCACCAGTCGGTGGAGATCACCAGAAAGGTCATGGGATGATGGATATCCGCACCTATTTATCGCAGGGAAAGCCATTGCTGTTTGACGGGGCTATGGGCACTTATTTCGCCGCCCATCCGGGCCGGGCTGAGGAACGCTGTGAACGGGCCAACCTGACCCGCCCGGAGGAAATTCTGCGCATCCACCGCGCTTATTTGCAGGCCGGCTGCCGGGCCATCAAGACCAATACCTTTGCCATCAGTGGAGATCTCTCCGATGGGAACGATGAAACCGCCTGCGACATCGTAAATGCGGCCTGCCACCTGGCACGGCAAGCCGCTCAACCCTATGGGGCTTATGTATTTGCAGATCTGGGCCCCGCGCCCCGTGACCACAGCCGCGCCCCGGCAGATCTATACCAGACGCAGGCGCAGTGGTTTCTGGAACAGGGGGTGACCCATTTTTTGGTGGAAACGCTGTCTGGTGACGAGGGGCTCCCGGAATTGGCTGGTTGGTTGAAGGAAAAAAATCCGGATGCGTTTCTTATGGTTTCCTTTGCCGTGGACCATAGTGGGATGACCAGCGCCGGACGTTTGGGCAGCGAGCTGTATCGCTTTGCATCGGAACTGGCTGGGGTGGATGCAGTGGGCTTTAACTGTGTTTCTGGCCCCCGCCATTTGCTGAAATACATTCAGACCCTGGAGCTGAGCGATAAGCCTCTGACTGTCATGCCCAACGCCGGTTACCCCACCGTGCTGGGCCGCCGCACGGTATTCGGCGGTCAGCCTGACTACTTTGCAGGGCAGATTGCACAAATCGTTCAGGCTGGCGCCTCCATCGTAGGCGGCTGCTGCGGTACTACGCCGGAACATATTGCCCAGACGGCGCAGGCTTTGAAAGAGCCGCTTCCTAAGTGCACCGTTTCTGCTCCGAAAAAGCTGCTCAAACCTGCGGCCAATGCGTCCAACTCCCTTTGGGAGAAGTTGGAGGCGGGTAAGCGTGTCATTGCCGTGGAACTGGACCCACCCGTAGATGACGACAGCGCGGGCTTTTGGGAGGGGGTGCAGGCCTTGCGGGGCTCGGGGGCCGATGCGGTGACGATCGCAGATTGTCCCATCGGTCGCCCACGGGCGGACAGCAGCCTGTTGGCCTGTAAAATCAAGCGGGATATTGGTATAGAGCCGTTGCCCCATATGACCTGCCGTGACCGCAATCTGAATGCTACCAAGGCTCTGCTTTTGGGCTTGTCCATGGAAGGGGTACACAATGTGCTGGTGGTCACCGGCGACCCTATCCCTACCGAGGATCGGAACGAAGTCAAAAGCGTATTCAATTTCAACTCCCGCAAGCTGGCCCGCTTTGTCCATATGCTGAATGAAAATACCCTGCGTACCCCCTTTCGTATCTATGGCGCTCTGAATCTGAACGCCCGCAATTTTGATGTGGAACTGCGGCGGGCACAGGAGAAAGAGGCATGTGGTGTTTCCGGCTTTCTGACACAGCCGGTGTTGTCCGCCGAGGCGCTGGACAACCTGAAATTGGCACACAAGACTCTGCGGGGCAAGATTCTGGGCGGGATATTCCCCGTGGTGAGCCACCGAAACGCCTGTTTTCTGAACAATGAGATTTCAGGCATGCGGGTGTGCGATGAGATCATTCATTTATATGAGGGGAAGGACCGTGATGCAGCGGAAGCTCTGGCGGTCACCGTTTCGACGGCGATTGCCAAAGAGATCTTCCCCTACACCGACGGTTATTACCTCATGACCCCGTTCCGCCGGGTGGCGCTGATGGAGCATATTATTCAAAATATTCAGCAATCGCACATTTCATAAGCAAGGGAAAGGGGCCATTCGTGTGAATGGCTCCTTTTTTGCTCTGGTCGGTTCTTTAACAGGTCTTTATACCAGATCAATCAATAATGAAATTACCTATTGACATCATAGGAAATAGGTGGTAGTATAATCCCATAAACCAACTGAGTAAATTGGTTTTATAGGGGCGTGCAAAATGAGCAATCTGTTTCAACAACTGTTGCGCAGCAATTTCCGCTGTGGACGAATGCTGAACTCCCGGGCACTGGATTTGGCCGGGTGGATCGGTATGTCCTCCACTCACTTTGTTGTGATTTAATAAGATCATTACATGGCCATATCTCTTTGTCCGGGAGCGAATAACGCCCCGGTCTTTTTGTATCTAAAATCAAACTATAAACTGAAAGAGGTATAAACCATGAATAACAATTATAAGTTTGAAACCCTGCAGCTTCACGTTGGTCAGGAACAGCCCGATCCCGCTACGGATTCCCGTGCAGTACCGATTTACCAGACCACTTCCTATGTCTTCCGCAACTGCGCCCATGCGGCGGCCCGCTTCGGGCTGACGGATGCCGGTAATATTTATGGCCGCCTGACCAACTCTACGCAGGATGTGCTGGAAAAGCGCCTCGCAGCATTGGAGGGTGGCGTGGCGGCTCTGGCTACCGCTTCTGGTGCCGCCGCCATCTCCTATACCATTCAGGCGCTGGCCCAGGCTGGCGACCACATCGTGGCGCAGAAGACCATTTACGGCGGCAGCTACAACCTGTTGGCCCACACCCTGCCCCAGTTCGGTGTCTCCACTACCTTCGTCAACTCTCATGATCTTACAGAAGTGGAAAATGCCATTCAGGATAACACCAAGGCAATTTATCTGGAGACTCTGGGCAACCCCAACTCTGACATTCCAGACATCGACGCCATTGCAGCCATCGCCCACAGGCACGGTCTGCCTCTGGTCATCGACAATACCTTCGGCACGCCCTATCTGGTCCGCCCTATTGAGCACGGCGCTGATATTGTGCTCCACTCCGCCACCAAGTTCATCGGCGGCCACGGCACCACACTGGGCGGCATCATCGTGGACTCCGGCAAGTTCGACTGGAAGGCCAACGGCAAGTACGCGCCCATTGCAAACCCCAATCCCAGCTACCACGGTGTCAGCTTTGTGGACGCTGTCGGTCCCGCCGCTTTTGTTACTTACATTCGGGCCATCCTGCTGCGGGATACCGGCGCCGCCATCTCTCCCTTCAACGCCTTCCTGCTGCTGCAGGGTGTGGAGACCCTGTCTCTTCGTCTGGACCGCCACACAGAGAACACCAAGAAGGTCGTGGAGTTCCTCGCAAACCATCCCAAGGTGGAGCATGTGAACCATCCCTCCCTGCCCGAGCATCCCGACCACGCTCTGTATGAGAAGTATTTTGCCAACGGCGGCGGCTCCATCTTCACCTTTGAAATCAAGGGTGGTCAGGAGGAAGCCCACAAGTTTATCGACAGTTTGGAAATCTTTTCCCTGCTGGCAAACGTGGCCGACGTGAAGTCCCTGGTGATCCATCCGGCCACCACCACCCACAGCCAGCTTTCTGCTGAGGAGCTGCTCGACCAGGGCATCAAGCCCAACACCATCCGCCTCTCTATCGGCACCGAGCATATTGATGACATCATTGCCGACCTGGAAAAGGGCTTTGCCGCTGTGAAATGCTGATTGCAAATTTGAAGTAAAGCACAATTTTATGTTTGGAAAGGATTTTGACTATGATGCGTATGTGTCAAATTATGCACTGTTATAAAAATCGAATCATTTCCATACCTCGCCTGCGTTTGATACGATAGGCTGTGCTTTGTGTGCAATTAAGCGGGGTATCCATGAGA
>DXTB01000007.1 GCA_019410105.1 Clostridiales bacterium
GCATCAGCCCGGAGGCCACGTCATATCTCTGCCGCTCAGTACATGGAAGTGCAGATGAAACACGCTCTGCCCCGCCTGCTCGCCGATGTTGGAGACCACCCGGTAGCTGTCCAGCCCCTTTTCCTTTGTCAGCTTGGCAATGACCTCGAAGATATGAGCCACCACTGTGCTGTTGTCCGCGGTGATCTCAGACACAGAGCCGATGTGGGCCTTGGGTACCACCAGGAAGTGGGTGGGCGCCTGGGGATCAATGTCATTGAAGGCGTAGCACACGTCGTCCTCGTAGACCTTGCTGCTGGGGATCTCCCCGGCAACGATCTTGCAGAATAGGCAATCGGACATTTTCAAACCTCCTTTGATGTGATCGGTATAAACTGATGATAAACGGGATCGTAGCGATAGTCAACCCCCGCCAGCGTCTCCCGCAGGGACTGCTCGTCCGCATCCAGGGACGCGCACAGATCCTCCAGGTCCGCATACTGGTCCCGGAGGCGGGCGTTGAGGAAGCTCAGAAGAATGTAGGGGTCCTTGGGCAGCAGCATGGCAGCCCCCTTTCTCTGTAAAGGGAAAATACTTGCGATATTCTGAAAGTAAATAATTTTACCGCACGGGTGTGTAGTTGACGGATGCTTCCTCCTCTGTGGTCTCCAGCTTGAAAATCACGGGGCGGAGCCCATCGTTGCAGGAGCAGATGGCCACGCCGGGCCTGCGGATCCAGTCGCCGTAATAGAACAGACCCTCTCCCGCCCCGTGGGCCAGGGCGAACACATACTGATAGATAGCCTTCCAGGCCTCGTCACAGAGGCCATCCGGCTTGGCGTAGTCGGCGTAGAACACCTGGCCTTCCCGCAGCATGGGGCAGGTGCCCAGCCCTTCAGCGCCGTATTCCGCCGCCAGCTCTTCATCCAGGGTGGTTTTCAAGACGGTGATCTTGACTTTTTTCATGGATCATCCTCCTGGTAAAGATCAAATGTGATAGGTGGAAATTCAAACAGGGGCTTTTCCTTCCTCTGCATCCCCCGCTTGGGCTTCTCCAACCCCAGTGTGTCATAATACGCGTCGGAGAAATTCAGGACCGACGGGTCAAAGCCCGTCTGGAGCTCCTTCACCCGCTGGAATGGGTCCCGGGACCGGATGTGGAATGTCTCCGCCAACAGGTCCAGGGACGCGTCCCGGCTCTTGAAGTCCTCCTCGCAGCCCGGCCAGGTGTTGGCATCGTTGTCCTCCAGAAGCTTCCGGAACCGGGTCGCGTCCAGCATGAAGATTTGCGCCAGAGGACTGGTACATTTGCAGTAGAGCAGATGGGAAAGGAACTCCCGGAAGTCCGCCCCCACCGGCAGCACAAAGGTACCCTCCTCTGCCATCTCCGGTTCCACGCAGTACACCGCCTCATCCCCCGGCAGGAGGACGAAGTGCGTCCCGCAACTGCCCCAGCCAATGATCTCGGCATTTTCCGGGGTACAGAAATACCGTACCGGGTCGGCGCCTGTCTCCGGTTCCAGCTCCAGCATGGAGAAGTCCAGAGGCAGGCCGAAAAACGTCTTGACGTCCTCTCGAGTTGACATAAAGTTCTCCCACTCCACTCTGCTCCCGCCAGGCCTTTGCCCGGCGAGGCCCCGGGGAAGGTGTCATCTACAGCTTACTTCAGCTTTTCCGCCACAAAATCATCCACGGTGGCCAGTGCATCATCCAGCTTCAGCAGGTCACTACCGCCGCCCATGGCGCTGTCAGGCTTGCCGCCGCCCTTGCCGCCGCAGATGGCGCAGACACTCTTCACCAGGTCGCCGGCCTTGATGCCGCGCTTCACCGCCTCGGGACCGCAGACTGCCAGGAAGGTGATCTTCTCCCCATTGGCAGAAGCCAGCACTGCCACAACATCCGGGGCCTTGTCCCGCAGGAAATCGCCCATCTGCCGCAGGGCGTTCGCATCCATGCCGTTACGGATAGCGGTCAGGACCTTCAGTCCGCCCACGTTCTTGGCGGCGGTCAGGAATTGTCGGGCCTCGCCCAGGGACGCCTCGGACTTGAACTTCTCCAGCTCATGGCGCAGCTCCTTCATCTCCGCTGCCTGCTGCTCCGCCTTGGCGGCCAGCTCACCGGGTGTTGTCTTCAGCACTTGAGCGGCGTGGAACAGCAGCTCCTGATTCTTGTTCATGGTGTCCAGGCTCAGTCGGCCCACCGTGGCCTCGATCCGGCGGACGCCCGAGGCGACGGAGCCCTCGGACTTGATGCGGAAGGGACCGGCCTTGGCGGTGTTGTCCAGATGGGTGCCGCCGCAGAACTCCATGGAGAAGTCGCCCATCTCCACCACGCGGACGATATCGCCGTACTTCTCACCGAACATGGCCACGGCGCCCTTCTTTTTGGCCTCCTCGATGGGCAGCACCTCCGTCGCCACGGGGTAGCCCTCCAGGATGGCGTCGTTCACCAGCTTGTCGATCTGAGCCAGCTGCTCCGGGGTGATAGCCTCAAAGTGCGTAAAGTCAAAGCGCAGCCGGTCCGGCTCCACCAGGGAGCCCGCCTGATGCACATGGTCGCCCAGGACCTTCTTCAGGGCAGCGTCCAGCAGGTGCGTGGCGCTGTGAGCTCGCATGATGGCCTTCCGGCGCTCCACGTCGATGGATGCGGTGACGGTCTCCCCCACGCTGAGGGTGCCGGAGACCACCTTGCCGGAGTGCATGAACTTGCCGCCCTTGTTCTTCTGAACATCCGTCACCTGGAAGGTGCCATTGGGTCCCTGAATGGTGCCGTGGTCTCCCACCTGGCCGCCCATCTCGGCATAGAACGGCGTCTGGTCCAGCACCAGGATGCCCTCCACGCCCTGAGCCAGCTCGTCCCGCAGTTCCCCGTCGGCCACCAGGGCCAGGACTCTGCCCTGCTCGCTGGAGCGATCATAGCCTACGAACTCCGTGGCGGGCATGTCCTTGCCGAACTCGATGCCTGCCCAGCCCAGGTCGCCCAGGGCCTCCCGGGCCTTGCGGGCGCGGACCTTCTGCTCTTCCATCAGAGCCTTGAAGCCCTCCTGGTCCACGGTCATGCCGGCCTCCTCCGCCATCTCCACGGTCAGGTCGATGGGGAAGCCGTAGGTGTCGTACAGCTTGAAGGCGTCAGCGCCGGAGAACACGGTCTCCCCCTGGGCCTTGTGGGCGGAGAGCATATCGTCATAGATCTTCATGCCGGCGTCCAGGGTCTTGGCGAAGTTCTCCTCCTCCGTGCGGATGACCTTGGTGATATAGGCCTGCCGCTCCCGCAGCTCGGGATAGTGGCCCTCGTTCTCATGGACCACAGTGTCGCACACCTCGTACAGGAAGGGATGATCCACTCCCAGCAGCTTGCCATGGCGGGCGGCCCGGCGCAGCAGGCGGCGCAGCACATAGCCCCGGCCCTCGTTGCTGGGCAGAACGCCATCACAGATCATGAAGGTGGCGGAGCGGATATGGTCGGTGATGACCCGGAGGGAGACGTCGATCTTGTCGCTCTGCTCGTACTTGGCGCCGGTGATCTCGCTGACCTTGTTGGTGATGTTCATAACGGTGTCCACGTCGAACAGACTGGCCACGTTCTGGCTGACGCAGGCCAAACGCTCCAGGCCCATGCCAGTGTCGATGTTCTTCTGCTTCAGCTCGGTGTAGTGGCCCTCGCCGTCGTTGTCGAACTGGGAGAACACCACGTTCCAGACCTCGATATACCGGTCGCAGTCGCAGCCCACGGTGCAGCCGGGCTTGCCGCAGCCCCACTCGGGGCCCCGGTCGTAGTAGATCTCGGAGCAGGGGCCGCAGGGGCCGGAGCCGTGCTCCCAGAAGTTGTCCTCCTTGCCGAACTTGAAGATCCGATCCTCGGGGATGCCGATTTCATCCCGCCAGATGGCGAAGGCCTCATCGTCGGCGGGGGTGGTCTCGTTGCCGGCGAACACGGAGGGATACAGCCGGTCCGGCTCCAGACCCACCCATTCGGGAGAGGTCAGGAACTCCCAGGCCCAGTGGATCGCGTCCCGCTTGAAGTAGTCTCCGAAGGAGAAGTTGCCCAGCATCTCGAAGTAGGTGCCGTGGCGGGCGGTCTTGCCGATGTTCTCGATGTCGCCGGTGCGGATGCACTTCTGGCAGGTGCAGACCCGATGGCGGGGGGGCTCCTCCTCCCCGGTGAACCAGGGCTTCATGGGCGCCATGCCGGAGTTGATCAGCAGCAGGCTGGCGTCGTTCTGGGGAATCAGGGAAAAGCTGGGCAGCCGCAGGTGTTCTTTTGTCTCAAAGAATTTGAGAAACATCTCCCGCAGCTCGTTCAGTCCGTATGTGGGATGTGCCATAAATGTTCTTCCTCCTAAAAATATCTTTTTATTCTCAATAATATATGATAAATAAAAGCAATACCGCCTGTTATTTTCCAGTCGCCGGCATGGTGGGATCCGTCAGCTCCGCCGCGGCCAGCAGCTGCCGGGCCGCCATGCCGATCTTCCGGGGCAGATCCGGCAGTTCCCTGTCCAGCCTCACTTGCAGCTCCACCTGTCCCTTGACCACGCCCCAGCTGTTGTTCTCCAGATGCCGGGGCCAGTAAGCCAAGGAGATGTCTCCCGGGTTCGGATTTCCGAACACCGCGACAATCAACCGGTGCGCCCGAAAGAAAGCCCGATAAGACCGGGCGGTTCCCTTCCAGAAGGGGACCTCCGTCAGCTCCGGCGGCAGCTCCTCCCAGCAGGGAGTGTCCTCCCATCGATCCCACAGAGCCAGCAGTGCCGTCCCCAGCTCCGGAGCCGTCAGCGGCGGGGACAGGGTCTCTACCGCTGCGAGAATGTGCGAAGACCCGCTCCGGCTGCGGATCACCGGAAACAAAAGGAATCTCCCCTCTGAATCGGAAAAAATCTGGATGCCACCCAGGCGGGACGGGTGCGGAGATTGGGCTCGCTGAAAGAACACCAGTATATCCCCTCTTTTCTAAAGCAGAAAAACCGCCCCTGACGCACGTCAGGGGCGGAAGAACTTCCACGGTACCACCCTGATCTGTCCCATGGGGACATCTCATGTCATCCGCTAACGGGGATGAGCCGTCCCGCTCGCCGCAGGCCGCTCCAAAGTGGCTGCTCCGCGGCGTGGGCAAGGGGCTCGCACCGTCTCCCCTCTCGCTTGGCCGGTCTCGCGAAGCTGGCTTTGTCATAGCTTTTTGCTGTTTTCAGACACAATTATTATAAACGTTTCTGCCCGGTTGTCAACGGGAAAATCACAGGTTTTTTCCCTTGCCTCCGGAAATCCCCGGGACCTTCTTTCCTGTCAGAATGCAGACGCCGTCCGCCACGCACTTGCCACAGCCGATGCAGCTGGTAGGTCCGCTCTTCCGGCTGTACGCCGCCCAACAGTAAAACGCAGTGCCCGCCAGAATGATCCCCGTCGCCAGAATCTCATGCCACGCCATGTTGCAGCCCCCCTTTTTGTTTTTAGTCTACCACACAAAGGGGGCACTTGTCTGTGGCAGCTGCAACAGCCGCAGGCCCAGCAGCGGCAGCAGCTCCGCCGCAGGAGCCGGAAGTTCCGGCAGTGGAAATTCCTGGGGCTCCACCACGCCGCCGCCCGGCCGGGGCAGTTGCCGCTGGACGCAGAGGACCGGTTCCGCCAGGCTGGACAGGGTGAGACTGTCCCTGGAGGACAGGCCATAGGTGACCACCGTCTCCGCCGTGATGCGCTCCAGCGGCGCGGTACAATCCCCCGGCACCAGCAGCACCCGGCACAGGGCGGCCGTATCCCCCAGCTCCCCGCACCCCCGGCGGGTCAGGACCAGCAGTGGCCAATACTGTTCCGCCAGCGCCTCCGCCCGCTCCGCCCCCAGAACGCCGGGCGGCAGCAGCTTTCTCCACGCCGGGGGACAGCAGAAGATAACTCCCTCCATCAAAACACCTCCCGGCTAGTGTCTGCTGGAGGTTGGATTCCATGCAAAAAATTTGCTCGTCATTTTGCCCCTGCCGTGCTATACTGGAACGTAAGATACTGGAAACGGGGTGATCTCCTTGCATTTCTGGGCCCATCTGCGGACCATAAACCGCCACCGGGCACTGGTGCGGAAGTACTGCTTCCGCCTGGGGCTGTACTGGCAGGGCCTGACCCATGACCTGTCCAAGTACGCCCCTGTGGAGTTCTTTGCCGGGGTGAAATACTTCCAGGGGGATCACAGCCCAAACGACGCCCAGCGGAAGGAACATGGATACAGCACCTCCTGGCTCCACCACAAGGGCCGCAACCGCCACCACTTTGAGTATTGGACGGATTACAGCCCCACCGGCGAGGGGATCGTAGGTGTGGAGATGCCGAGAAAATATGTGGCGGAGATGTTCTGCGACCGTCTGGCCGCCAGCAAGGTCTACCGGGGAAAGGATTTCAATCCCGGTGACCCTTACCAGTTCTATCTCCGGGGCAAGGACCGGCGGCTGCTGATCCACCCGGCCACCGCGGCGCTTTTGGAGACCATGCTTTTAAAGCTCCGGGATGAGGGCGAGGACGCGGCCTTTGCATATATCCGGCAGGAGATCCTGGGAAAGTCCCAGGATGCCCCACCGCCGGACCCCCGGCGCTTTTGACAGGTGCACAGACTGTTCCCCTCCCACTGATGCCGAGAAGAGCCGTATGCCGGCGAGCAAACATTGACCATGTTTGCTCGCCGGCATGAGACTGGGCAGCGATTTACTTGATATGGGCGCCGATCTCCGTCAGCAGCCGCAGCAGGGGCCGCCACAGGTCCGGGTGGTGCTCCAGCAGAAAGGTCTGGACCTCCGGGGCCGTCAGGCCGTCTCCCCACAGCAGCACATGGCTGCCGGAGGCGAACTCCCCCACGGCGGTAGGCGCCACGGAGGAGACCGCCACGGCGATCTTGGCGGCAATGGCCGCCACGCCGCCGGCATAGACCCCCACGGCGCTGACCCCCAGGGCCAGATACCCCAGGGCCGCCACGCCAAAAGCCGCCAATCCCCCCGCCACGATGCCCAGGGACAGCATTCCCATGGCCAGCACGCCGAAGGTGAACAGGCCCACCCCCACGATGCCGATGGCCACCACGCCGATGGCGCAGTTGCCGATGGCGATGATGCCCTTGGCCGTGTTATCCATGGACAGTTTCCCGTTCCGGACGAAGCCGAACCGGATGGACACCAGGGGCAGGCCGAAGATCCGGGTCTTGCTGTCGTAGCGGTAGACCCTGCCCTTCACATAATTGGTCAGCTCGTCCACCTTTTTTTCCAGCCGGTCTGCCTGCTTGGAAGAGATTTCCCCGCTTCCGCCGCATGGATTGTCCGGCTCCTCCATCCAGTCCTTCACCAGATAGTCCACGGACACGCCGAACAGCTCTGACAAGGAGATCAACTTCACAAGTTCCGGCATGGCAGTGCCGCCCTCCCACTTGCTGACAGACTGTCGGGTGACCCCCAGGCGGTCTGCCAGCTGCTCCTGGCTCATGCCGGACTTCCGCCGCAGCCCCGTCAATTTCTCGGAAAATGTCATCGGAGAACACTCGCTTTCTCATTTGGATGCCCTTATGATAAGCCACCCGCCGCGCACCTGGCAAGAACGCGGCGGGTGGAACTTTGTCAACCCCAGGTTGCAGCCCTTGAGGCCCAGGGGATTCCAGATTTTTGCCAGGCTCCGGGCGCTATGGCGGGAGTTCCTGCTGCGACGAACGATGAGGCAGGGTGTTTTACCAGATCCCCAGCAGGTGCTGGACCAGCAGGCTGACGCCGGCAATGGCCACCCAGCAGCAGAAGCCCATGAAGATAGGCTTACCGCCGGTCTTCACCAGCTTCACGATGTCGGTGTTCAGACCGATGGCTGCCATGGCCATGACGATGAAAAACTTGCTGGCGTTTTTCAGGAAGCTCACCGCAGCCGCAGGGATGGGCAGAACCGTGGTGATGATCGAAGCCAGCAGAAACAGCAGCACAAACCAGGGGAAGATCTTCTTGATGTCCACCTGTGCGCCGCCCTGCTTTCCCTCCCGGTGGGTCCGCAGCAGGGCCAGCACCAACGTGATGGGGATAATGGCCAGGGTCCGGGTCATCTTCACGATGGCGGCAGCGTCCAGGGTATTGGCGCCGGGGTGCATTCCGTCCCAGGCGGCGGCCGCCGCAGTGACGGAGGAGGTGTCGTTCACCGCGGTGCCGGCAAAGAGGCCGAAGCCCTCGTTGGAGAGGCCCAGCACACCTCCCAGAGTGGGGAAGATCAGAGCCGCGATGACGTTGAACAGGAAGATCACAGAGATGGCCTGGGCGATCTCCTCGTCATCCGCGCCGATGACCGGGGCAGTGGCGGCGATGGCGCTGCCGCCGCAGATGGAGGAACCTACGCCGATGAGAGTGGAGATGTTGCTGTCCATGTGCAGGGCCTTATAGAGGGCGAAGGCCACGATCAGGCTGGTGGCGATGGTGGAGACGATGATGGGCAGTGACTGTCCCCCCACCTGTAACACGCTGGAGAGATTCATGCCGAAGCCCAGCAGCACCACCGCCAGCTGCAAAATCTTCTTGGAGGTGTAGGTGATGCCGCTTTTGGCACTTTTCTGATCCTTCCAGAACAGGGCGATCACCATGCCGATGAGGATGGCGAACACCGGGCCGCCCACCACCTCGAACCGCTGGCCCAGCAGCCAAGCAGGCACGGCGATCACCAGGCAGATCAGGATGCCCGGCGCGTTTTTCCTGACAAATTCCATAATACAATTCCTTTCCATCTGTTTCATTCGGGGTTGTATCATATCACGGCGTAAAGGATTTGTCAAAAAAATCCGGGGCGGCCAGAGGCCGCCCCGATGATGCAATGCCAGGCTCAGTGGAGGGGGATCTCCGTCTCTCCCCACAGCAGGTAGTCCGCTTGAGACAGATCCACAGGCCGGGCGAAGAAGCCGCTCTGCTCCATCCAGCCGCTGCCGCCCTTGCTGAAGCTGCTGGCAACCTCCACCTGCGTCCCATCTTTCAAAACCAGCAGCAGTTCTGTGTCGGGGATAGCTATATCTGAGAATTCCACTACCTCTCCGCTGTCAGCCGTCACAAGCGCCACGGCGTCTCTGCCGTTTTCTGCCGCCGCGGCCTGGACGGCGTTCTCATCGTAGTGATAGCTCCACTGGAGCCCCAGAGGAGAGACCTTCAGACGATCCATGGTCAAGGTGCCGCAGGGCGCCTGTGCCGTGACACCGGCGACATCCACCGCCAGCAGGCTATCTTCCGCCAGACCACCGGAGAGCACGAAGTCAAAATCGCCGGAGAAGATCTCCGTATAGGCCTTCCCATCCGTCTGCTTCCACAGCCCCGGTATGTGGAGGACCTTTCCCTCCAGGTCTCCGTCCGCCAGAATGGAGAGTACCACTGTCAGCGTGTTGTCCGCAGGATCCGGGTCCTCCAGCCAAGTGAACTCCGTGGAATAAGAGATCGCCGGGTCCCCGCCGTCCGGCTCCCGCAGCTCAAGCCACTCGCCGTTCAAAATATCATCGCCGAAGAGCTGGTAGGTTTCATTTTCACCGTCCAAGGGTGGCAGGACCGTGCCCTCTGGGGCCTGAATCTCCAGCATCAGGTAGAATACCCCATCCATGCCGAAGGCCGCCATAGGTGTCATCATGGCTCTGCCTGCGGAGACCGCACCCGGCAGGCCGCCGCTGAGGGTGTCCACCACCGCCTGCTCCCCCGGGTCCAGTCTGCCGAAAAAGCTGTCCCATAGCGACGCAGTAACAGCCGCCGCCGTGCCCACCAACAGCACTGCTGCCAGTACCGCCGCCATCCCCCGTTTCATCCACAAGCTCCGGTGCTGGACCGGCGGTCCGGCCTGCTCCGCCATCAGGGCGTCCGTCAGGGCGGACCTCCCCGCTTCCGTGAACTGTACCTGGTCCAACTCACTCTGATAAGCATTCCTGTCCATAAGCGCCTCCCAGCATGTTCCGCAACTTTGCCTTGCCCCGGTAGAGATACGTGCTGACCTGACTGGCCGTGCAGCCCATCAACGTCCCGATCTCCGCCGGCTCGTATCCCTCGTAATACCGCAGGTACACCGCCTGGCGGTATCGCTCCGGCAGGGCCTGCACCGCCGCCAGCACAGGACTCTCCCCCGGCTCCGGCAGATGGACCGCCGCGTGGGCCGCCGCCTCCAACGGCAGGCGCCGCCGGACCCAGGCGGATTTCTTCCAGTCCTTGCAGCAGTTGACGGCCACCCGGACCACCCAGGCCCGCTCCAGCCGCTCCTCCGCAAAGCGGCGGGGACTGGTCAGCAGCTTCAAAAGCACCGTCTGACAGATGTCCTGGGCGTCGTGGACGCTGCCCGTCCAGGTCCAGGCGATCCGCAGCACGGTGTCCGACCACCGCTCTACCAGTTCCTCCGCTTCCGGGCGGGTATATGTGATTTGTTCCGTACGATCAACTCCTTTGCCGGCGCCGTTCTGCTGATAAAACGAATGATGAGGCTGCCATCTGACAGGGACATACAAAAAAGCCCGCCGGGAATATCCCGGCGGGCTGACCGAATGTCCGCTTACTGCTCTTCCAGCACGGCCTTGTGATAGACCTTCTTGCCCTTTTTGATGACCGCGCCCTCGCCGCAGCAGTCCTTGCAGCTGAACCTGGCCTCAATGTCGGCCACCTTCTGGCCGCAGACCGTGACGCCGCCCTGCTGCACCAGCCGCCGGGCCTCGCCCTTGGAGGCAGCCAGGCCACACTTTACCAGCAGGGTCAGAATGTCGATCTCTCCCTCGGCGGTGAAATCCTCCCGGCAGAGCTTGGTGCAGGGCATGTTGGCGCTGTCCCCGCCGCCGCCGAACAGGGCGCGGGCGGCCTCCTGGGCCTTGGCGGCCTCTTCCTCGCCGTGAACCAGCTTGGTCAGCTCGAAGGCCAGGATCTCCTTAGCGGTGTTCAGCTGACTGCCCTGCCAGGTATCCATCTCGTCGATCTGCTCCAGCGGCAGGAAGGTCAGCATCCGGATGCACTTGAGCACATCCGCGTCCCCCACGTTCCGCCAGTACTGGTAGAAGTCGTAGGGAGAGGTCTTGTTGGGGTCCAGCCACACGGCGCCGCTGGCGGTCTTGCCCATCTTCTTGCCCTCGGAGTTCATCAGCAGCGTGATGGTCATGGCATAGGCGTCCTTGCCCAGCTTGCGCCGGATCAGCTCCGTGCCGCCCAGCATATTGCTCCACTGGTCGTCGCCGCCGAACTGCATGTTGCAGCCCACCGTCTGGAACATGTGGTAGAAATCATAGGACTGCATAATCATATAGTTAAATTCCAGGAAGCTCAGGCCCTTTTCCATCCGCTGCTTGTAGCACTCGGCCCGCAGCATGTTGTTGACGGAGAAGCAGGCGCCCACCTCCCGCAGCAGCTCGATATAGTTCAGCTTCAGCAGCCAGTCGGCGTTGTTCAGCATCAGGGCCTTGCCCTCGCCGAACTCGATAAACCGCTCCATCTGCTTCTTGAAGCAGTCGCAGTTGTGCTGGATGGTCTCCGGCGTCATCATGGAACGCATGTCCGTCCGGCCGGAGGGGTCGCCGATATAGCCGGTGCCGCCGCCGATCAGGGCGATAGGGCGGTTGCCCGCCATCTGCAGCCGCTTCATCAGGCACAGGGCCATGAAGTGGCCCACGTGCAGGCTGTCCGCCGTGGGGTCAAAGCCGATATAGAACGTGGCCTTGCCGTTGTTCACCAGCTCCCGGATCTCCTCCTCGTCCGTCACCTGGGCGATGAGCCCCCGGGCCTTCAGTTCCTCGTAGATCTGCATGATTTGTCTCTCCTTTTGTCCGTTTGTGAAATCTGGGACAGGTATCAAAAACGCCCTCTGTCCCCCAGGGGACAGAGGGCGAGAAGTTCTCGCGGTACCACCTCTGTTCGCGCCGCCCTCGCGGGCAGACGCCTCAGGCCGTGCGAACACACGGCGGCGCTGTAACGGGCGCTCCCGGAGCACGCCTACTGGGCCGAAGGCCGTTTGGGTGCCAGCTCCGCGGTGTATTCGCCGGGCCCTGCCCGCCTCTTTCCACCAGACCAGAGGCTCTCTTGGGGGCGGTCTTCCCGGGTACTGCTCCGCTTCATCACTGTAAGAGGTATTCTAGCCGATTTTTTACAGCTTGTCAACGGGTGGACGGCCTTTCTTTTTGCGGAAGAAATCGTATACACCCTTCTGGCAGTCGTCCTCATCCGCCTGTTCCAGCATCTGGCGGAGACGGCTCTCCGCCTCCTGAAGCGGGGCGCAGGCGCAGGGTGTCCGCCGCAGGATCTCCAGGACTTCATACATCTCGCCGCCGAGCCGCAGATAGAGGCACTTGTACCGGATGTTCTCCTCCGCTTTCTCCTTATAGAACTCCGCTTCCCGCCTGTATGCCTCCGCCGTCTCCAGATCGTCCATTCTGACACCTCCCTAAATTTTGTGTCTATATTCTAGTACGCTTTTTACATAGTAACTCGTTTTGTACTTAAAATCAACTTATATTCTACTGAAATGGAGTTTACTATGAAAAAGCCACGGGACAGTCATCTTGGATTTCGCATGGATAAAGAGACACATGACAAGCTGTTTTATATCGCGGAATATGAAGGACGAACAGGCAGCGGGCAGATTCTGTACCTGATCCGCCGCTGTATCACGGAGTTCGAGCAGGTCCACGGCAAAATCAATCTGGAGGAAGAGCTCCGAGACTGAAGGAGCCCCCTCCCGGTCCGGCGCAGTTTTCTGCGCCGGGCTTGATTTTCGCGCCCGCGGCCGCTATGATAGGATACAGATATTTTTCAGAAGTGAGGTGCCCTATGCCCCAGGATCCCAGACAGCGGGACGGCTGCCAATTCACCGCACAGAACATCACAGCGGCCCAGGAGAAGAATCCCTTTGCCAAGATCTCCGACATCGTCTATGAACTGCTGGAGAAGGCCATCTTCTCCTCCGCCATCCCGCCGGGGAGCAAGCTGAACATCTCCAAGCTGGCGGAGCAGATGGGGGTCAGCACCTCCCCGGTGACCCGGGCGGTGGAGCGGCTGGAGGAAAACGGCCTGGTGACCGCCGTCCGCAGCAGCGACAGCAAATACCGCAGCTACTTCGTCTTTGACCTCAGCAGCGAGTCCCTGGAGGACCTGTTCGTGGCCCGGCGGGCCATCGAAGGAGAGGCGGCCTTCCTCTGCGCACAGAAGCGGACTCTGATTGACCTGCCCAGGCTCCAGAAGCTGGCGGACCAGTTCCAGTCCGCCTGGCAGGACTTTGCGAAGGATCTGGATACCGCCCCCACCGCCTCCGAGCGGGCCAAGATCGACCTGGAGTTCCACCACCAGCTGGTGCTGACCACAGAGAACGAGTATCTCATCGACATGTTCGAGACCCTCCAGGGCACCCTTCACTACCTGTCTATCCGCTCCTGCGAGTTCGTTGCCACGGAACAGAAAAAGGACAATCTGATCGTCATGGGCTCCCAGCACGTGGCTATCTGCTCCGCCATCGGCCTGGGGCTGCCGGAGCTGGCTCGCTCCGCCATGGAGCGGCACATCGATTTCTGCTGCAGCCGCTGCCTCATCAACCGCACCTTTCACGCCGCCGGATCCCGCTGACGGCGGAACGAAAGCGCCCCAGGGCAAAGCCCTGGGGCGCTTTCGTTTATAGGAGTGTCGATTTCAGCAAAGTTATTTCTGGGCCGCCAGCTTCTCGTACTGGGCGTACCGGGCGGCGCACTGCTCCTCCGCCTCGGCGAAGAGCTGCTCGGCGATCTGAGGGAATGTGCGGGTCAGGCCGGAGAACCGGACCTCGCCCATCATGAACTCCCGCAGCTTGCCGTTGGGGGCCTTGCTGTCCAGCTGGAAGGGGTTCTTCCCCTCCGCCGCCAGCTCAGGGCTGTACCGGAACAGGGGCCAGTAGCCGCACTCCACCGCCAGCTTCTGCTCCGCCTGGCTCACCTTCATGCTCTTGGCGATGCCGTGGTTGATGCAGGGGGCGTAAGCGATGACGAGGGACGGGCCCTTGTGGGCCTCGGCCTCCTTCAGGGCCTTCACCACGTGGGCGGGGTTGGCGCCCATGGACACCTGGGCCACATAGACATGGCCGTAGTTCATGGCAATCATGCCCAGGTCCTTCTTGGGGGTCTTTTTGCCGCTGGCGGCGAACTGAGCCACCGCACCGATGGGCGTGGCCTTGGAGGCTTGGCCGCCGGTGTTGGCGTACAGCTCGTTGTCCACCACCAGGATGTTCACGTCGATGCCGGAGGCCAGCACGTGGTCCAAGCCGCCGTAGCCGATGTCATAGGCCCAGCCGTCGCCGCCGTACATCCACATGGTCTTTTTCACCAGCTGGTCGGCGTTGTCCCGCAGAAACCGCACGTCGGCGCTGGAGTCGGCGGTCTGGTTCAGGGCGGCGATCAGGGCGTCGGACACGGCCCGGGTCTTGTCGCCGTCGTCGCCGTCTTGCAGCCAGCTCTCCAGGGCGGCCTTCAGGGCAGCGTCGGAGGTAGTGTCCAGGGCAGCCTTGGCGTGGGTCTTGACCTGGTTGCGCTGCTGGTCCACGGACAGGCACATGCCCAGGGAGTATTCGGCGTTGTTCTCGAAGAGGGAGTTGGACAGGGCCGGTCCGTGACCGGCGGAGTCCTTCACCATGGGAATGGAGGGTACGGAGAGGAACATGGCCTGGGCGCAGCCGGTGGCGTTGGCGATGTACATCCGCTCGCCGAACAGTTGGGTCATCAACTTCATGTAGGGGGTCTCGCCGCAGCCGGCGCAGGCACCGGAAAACTCCATCAGCGGCCGCTGGAACTGGCTGCCCCGGACGGTGAACTTGTCCAGAGGATTGGCCTTCTCGGAGAGGGACAGGCAGTGATTCCAGTTGTCCTGCTCCGGCATCTGGGACTCCAGCGGCTTCATCACCAGGGCCTTCTCCCTGGCGGGGCACACGTCGGCGCAGCTGCCGCAGCCCTGGCAGTCCAGGGGATCCACCTGGATGCGGAAGGTGTAATTCTCCATCCCCCTGCCGTTGGCCTTGTGGGTGATGCAGCCGGCCGGGGCCTGCTCCGCCTCCTCCTTGGTAAACAGGAAGGGCCGGATGGCGGCGTGGGGGCACACCAGGGAGCACTGGTTGCAGCCGATGCAGTTGTCCGGCAGCCACTGGGGCACATCCACGGCGATGCCGCGCTTTTCGTACTTGGAGGTCTCCACCTCCGTCACGCCGTCGGCAAAGCTGAGGAACTTGCTGACAGGGATCTTGTCGCCGGCCTGGGCGTTGACGGGGATCAGCACGTCCCGGACGTAGTCCGGCACACCTGCGGCCTCAGTCTGCTCCAGGGGCTCGTCGGGCAGGTCCTTCCAGCTGTCGGGCACTCGGATCTCCTCCACGGACTGGAGGCCCCGGTCCACAGCGGCGTAGTTCATGTTCAGGACCTTGTCGCCCTTCTTGAAGTAGCTGTGGGTGATGGCGTCCTTCATGTACTGGACGGCCTCATCCACCGGCAGCACGCCGGAGAGCTTGAAGAACGCCGCCTGGAGGACCGTGTTGGTCCGGTTGCCCAGACCCAGCTCCTGGGCGATGGACACGGCGTCGATGGTATAGAACTTCACATGGTTCCGGGCCAGCGTCCGCTTCACGTGGTTGGGCAGATTCCGCTCCAGCTCCTCCCCCTTCCACAGGGTGTTCAGCAGGAAGGTGCCGCCGGGCTTCACCTCGTGGACGATGTCATAGGAGTGGATGTAACTCTGCTTGTGGCAGGCCACGAAGTCCGCCTGGGTGACGTAGTAGGCAGAGCGGATGGACTCCTTGCCGAAGCGCAGGTGGCTTTTGGTGACGCCGCCGGACTTCTTGGAGTCATATTCAAAATACGCCTGGACGTACTGGGGCGTGTTGTCGCCGATGATCTTGATGGAGTTCTTGTTGGCGCCCACGGTGCCGTCGGAGCCCAGGCCCCAGAACTTGCACTCGATGGTGGAGCCGCCGGCGGTGCTGATGTGTTCCCCCACGTCCAGAGAGCGGTGGGTCACATCGTCCACGATGCCCACGGTGAAGTGGTTTTTCTGCTCGCCGGCCATGTTGTCGTACACGGCCTTCATCTGGGCGGGGGTGGTGTCCTTGGAGCTGAGGCCGTACCGGCCGGCCAGCACCTTGATCCCGCTGCGCCCGGCTTCCGCCAGGGCGGTGCACACATCCTCATACAGGGGCTCGCCGATGGCGCCGGGCTCCTTGGTCCGGTCCAGGACGGAGATGGTCTGGACGGTATCCGGCAGCTTGGCCAGGAAGTGGGACACGGAGAAGGGGCGGTACAGATGGACCTGGATCATGCCCACCTTTTCGCCCTGGGCGTTCAGGTAGTCGATGACCTCCCCCAGGGTGCCGCAGACGCTGCCCATGGCGATGACCACCCGGTCCGCGTCCGGCGCGCCGTAGTAGTTGAACAGCTGGTAGTCCCGCCCCGTCAGGTCGCTGACGGCCTTCATGTATTCCTCCACGATGGCGGGCAGGCGGTCATAGGCGCCGTTGCAGGCCTCCCGGTGCTGGAAGAAGGTGTCCGGGTTCTGGACGGTGTTGCGGACCGTGGGATGCTCGCTGTTCAGGGCCCGGGCCTTGAAGCGGCGGACGGCGTCCCAGTCCACCAAGCGGCTCATGTCGTCGTAGTCCAGCACCTCGATCTTCTGGATCTCATGGGAGGTGCGGAAGCCCTCAAAGAAGTGCTGGAAGGGGATGCTGCCCTTGATGGCGGCGAGATGGGCCACGGCGCCCAGGTCCATGCACTCCTGCACGCTGGAGGAGGCCAGCTGGGCGAAGCCCGTCTGGCGGCAGCCCATGACGTCAGAGTGGTCGCCGAAGATGGACAGGCCGTGGGTGGACACCGTCCGGGCGGAGACGTGCATGACACCGGGCAGCATGGAGCCCGCGATTCGGTACATGGGCGGGATCATCAGCAGCAGGCCCTGGGAGGCGGTGTAGGTGGTGGCCAAGGATCCGGTCTCCAGCGCGCCGTGCATGGCGCCGCAGGCGCCGGACTCGGCCTGGAGCTCCATCAGCTTCACAGGCTGGCCGAAGATATTCTTCATGCCAGCGGCGGCCCACTCATCCACGTGGTCTGCCATGGGGCTGGAGGGCGTGATGGGGTAGATCGTCGCCACTTCCGTGAACGCGTAGGAGATATAGGCGGCTGCCTCGTTGCCGTCCATGGTCTTGAATTTCTTGAGGCTCATGCAGTCTCGCTCCTTTTTTCCATCCTCTCGGGGAGGACAGCGTGATTTCCTTTCCTACTTTACCGCAGGGGGATGCCTCCTGTCCAAATCCATGGAATTTATGAAAAATCCCGCGGATTTTCCACGGATGCGGACGGCAATCTCCCCAGTTTTCCCAGGAGTTTTTGTGCCCGGCCGCGCTTTTGCGTCCAGGCCGGGCATGTGCCTGCCGCTGTTTTCCGGCTTTTTCCGGCATGGTTCGGCCCGGCGCGGGACAAGCTAGGGCAGAGGTGATCTAAATGCATGATGACAGCCGCAAGGTAGAGCTCCCCCGGCGGAGAAAGCAGGAGAAGCCCATCCCCAGCGTCTATCCGGTGCTGGACACCGATCTGGCCCGGGACAACGTGGAAAACGACATTCCGGCGGCAGACCTGGAGGACCTGTGAGGACTCCGGACTTCTTCCCCACAGCTGGGAGGTGAAGCGAATGGCAAGCATTTCCGTCTCCCTGGACCGGAACGCGGACCGGCATGACGTGAAGCTGCTGAAGCGGGAGCTGGACACCCTGCCGGGCGTCACCTCCGTCAGCGTCAGCAGCGGCGGACAGCTGGCGGTGGACTACGACGCCACAGGCGTCCGGCAGGCGGACATTCTGGAAAAGATCCAGGCGCTGGGCTACCACGTCCGGCAGGAACACGCATAACAAAACCGGGAACCGGCCAAAAAGCCGGCTCCCGGTTTGTTTATGTTCCGTTGGCGGACTCCCGGGGGCCTGGAAGAAACTCCTCCCCCGCCGCCTCCATAGCCAGACTCCCCGCGGAGAGCTCCGTGAGGCGGGGAACGAACTGTTCCGCCCCGCCCGCCGGGAACGCCGCCCGCAGGCGGATGTCCGCGCCGTACGCCGTGTCCCGCACCACGCCGCCGCAGGCGGTGATCTCCAGCTTCACCCGCTCGAAGAGGGGATATGTGCAGGGCACGTCCCACAGCGTCCACAGGCTCATGGTGCTGATGCCCACGGCGTCCAGGGCGTCCTTGGCTCCCTTGGTATAGGCCCGGGTCAGTCCCCCGGCCCCCAGCAGCACGCCGCCGAAGTACCTCGTCACCACGCAGCACACGTTGGTGACGCTCTCCCGCTGGAACACGTTCAGCATGGGCTGGCCCGCCGTGCCCTGGGGCTCCCCGTCGTCGGAGTAGCGGACCACGCCGCCCTCCTGCAGCAGATAGCACCAGCAGTTGTGGCGGGCGTCGTAGTATCTCTTCTTCATCTCCTCGATGCGCTCCCGGGCCTCTGCCTCGGTCTCCACCCGCCAGATGTGGCTGATAAAGCGGGATCGCTTCTCTGTGAACGCGCTCTCCCCGTTTTCAAAGGGCACCCGATAGGTGGTCATGGCCGTCCTCCCTGTCTGCTCCGCGCTCATTTCCACACGTCCCGCCGGTCCGTCCGGCCCGCCAGATAGTCCATGGACACGCCGAAGTGGTCCGCCAGGGCGCACAGATTATGGAAACTGGGCAAATTATTTCCAGACTCAAATTTCTGGTAATGCCGTTCTCCAATTCCAATGGCCGTGGCAACCTGGGCCTGGGTTTCTCCGCGCTCTTTTCGGAGCGATCGCAATTTTTCCTGAAATTCCATGCGTCCCCCTTGACACGCCAAATTTTAGGTATTATACTAAACTTAGAAACACGCCATTTTTTATGTTATTCGAGGTGATTTTTAGGATGACAGATTTTATGAAATGGCTCTATCCCCGGTATATCCGCCCTTATGTGGAGGCGGCGCCCCAGGAAGAATATGAGATGTGGCTGTCCCTGATGGAGAGCGACTTGGAATATCAATTCCGGGAGGAATTCGACAAGACCCTGGAATTCACCGCCATCCACGTCTTCCTGCTGGGCCTGCGCACCGGGGCGGGCCTGGGGGCGCTCATTCCACAAGGAACGGCGCCATCTGCCCCAGGACCTTCGGCGTGCACACCGCCGTGACCGCGATGGTCTCCCCGTACTCCACGTTCTCCACCTTGGCCTCCCGGTACAGCTGGTCCAGCAGGCCGCCCTTGTCGTAGGGGATGTGCAGCACACAGCGGCGGCTGCCGCTGTCCAGGCGTTCCCCGATCATCTCCAACAGCTTGTCCACACCCTCTCCGGTCTTGGCGGAGAGGGAGCAGATGTCCGCCCCGTGGGGCATGATCTCTCCGGCGGGCAGCCGGTCGGACTTGTTGAACACGTCGATCCGGGGCAGCTCTCCGGCCCCCAGCTCCCGGATCAGGTTCTCCACCACCGCCGCCTGCTGCTGCCACTCCGGGTTGGACACGTCGATGACGTGGAGCAGCAGATCTGCGTACTCCAACTCCTCCAGCGTGGCCTTGAATGCCTCCACCAGCTGGTGGGGCAGCTTGCGGATGAACCCCACCGTGTCGGAGATCACCACGTCCAGCGTGTCGCTGACCGTGAGAAGGCGGCTGGTGGTGTCCAGCGTGTCGAACAGCCGGTTGTTGGCGGGGATGCCCGCCCCGGTCAGGTGGTTCAGCAGCGTGGACTTGCCCGCGTTGGTATAGCCCACAATGGCCACCACCGGGATCTCGTTCTTCTGCCGCCGCTGCCGCTGGGTGGAGCGCACCCGGCGGACCTCCTCCAGGTCCTCCCGGAGCTTGTCGATCTTCCGGCGGATGTGGCGGCGGTCCGTCTCCAGCTGGGTTTCGCCGGGGCCCTTGGAGCCGATGGGCCCCTTGCCGCTGGTGCCCGCCTGCCGCTCCAGATGGGTCCACATGCCGGTCAGCCGGGGCAGCAGATACTGGTACTGGGCCAGCTCCACCTGGAGCCGCCCCTCCTTGGTCTTGGCCCGCTGGGCGAAGATGTCCAGGATCAATCCGCACCGGTCCAGCACCTGAACGCCCAGCAGCTCCGTCAGCACCCGCATCTGGGAGGGGGACAGATCGTTGTCGAAGATCACCATGGTGGCGCCGGTGTTCTCGCAGTAGAGCTGCACCTCCGCCACCTTGCCCTCGCCGATGAAGGTCCGGGGATCCGGGGACGGGCGGTTCTGCAGCACGATCCCCACAGTCTCGCCTCCGGCGGTCTCCACCAGGGCGGAGAGCTCCTCCATGGTGTCCTCGTCGGCGTTTTCCTCTTTTTTCAGCACCGGGGAGCTCAACCCCACCAGCACCACTTTGTCTCGTACTTCCTGTGTCTCTGCCATGCAAACTCCTTATTTTTGATAGGCCTCCACGACCTGGCCCACATAGATCCGGTGCCAGCCGCCCTGTCCCGGCGTGTAGAAGGGCAGGATCTCCCCCTCCCCCAGCACGCAGGCAGGGTCCATGTCCTGGGCGTACAGCTTCCGGCACACCAGGACCCACTCCGCCTCGTCAAAGAAGGGCGCGTCCCCGGCCCCCCAGCGGACCGTCAGGCCGCACGCTTTCACCTTGTCCACGTCCCGGCCGCTCTTGCTGCCGCAGAGGGCGGTCACTTTTTTTGCCTCCTCCGGCAGGACGGAGACGGTGAAATAATCGTGGGACTCCATAAATTGATAGGTATATCGCTCGGGCCGCACGTAGACTGTGCAGACCGGCAGGTTCCACAGCCGGCCCAACTGGCACCAGCCGATGGTCATGGTGTTCAGGCCGGTCTTGTCTCCGGCAGTCAGCAGCGGGGGCTGCCGTCCGAAAACATGCAGGATCTCCGGCGTCAAACGCTCCAACTCCACAGGATGCAGCTTCATGCAAACGCTCCTTCCGCTTCATTGATACCATACAGTATATGCGCTTTTGCCGGAAAAGTAAATGAAAAAAGGGCCTGCCCAACCGGCAGACCCTTTTTGTGACGTGTCAGACTTACTTGTCCAGACCGAACTTCTTGTTGAACTTGGCCACGCGTCCGCCGGTATCCACCAGCTTCTGCTTGCCCGTGAAGAAGGGGTGACACTTCGAGCAGACTTCCACCTTGATATCCTTCTTGGTAGAACCTGTCTCAATCACATTACCGCAGGCGCAAGTAATCGTAGTCTGCTGATAATTGGGATGGATTCCTTCCTTCATTGCTCTCGTTCACCTCTTTCTGATCCAGACTACCTCGCCGGAGCTTTCACCCCATAAAGGCGTTTATTAGTGTATCACACGGACATCAAGATTGCAAGTCCTTTTTTCATTTTTCCGGAGATTTTTTCAGGAGGGGCGAAACTGCTCCACCCACTCCGGCGTACAGTCCGCAAACCAGTCCTGGTGATCCGGGTCCTCCGGGTCGTAGAGCCGTTCCGTCAGGGCCCAGGTGGTTTCGGCAGACGGCTGTCTCCTGTGCCCCGCCGGTGCAGCCGGTGAGGGCCAGGACCGCCAGACCGGCAGCGGTCAGCTTGGTAAGACGGCGCTTCATTTCAGGTCCCTCCTTCTTGTTCCAGCGCCCGCCCCAGGTCCGCCAGATACCGAGCCTGCTGGCGGCGGAGGTAGCCCTTGGCAAAAAAGCGCATCCAGGGCTTTTTTACGGTGATGGTCTCGGTGAAGGTGACCTGGGTGCCGCCGCCCTCCGGCCGGAATTCCCCGGCCCACCGGCCCGCCAGGTTGGCATTGTCCAGGTCAAAGGCCCAGCGGGACAGGGGGCGGCGCTCCGTGACGGTGAAGCGGGTGGGAAAGCCGCTTCTGTCGTACTCCGTAAAGGCGTCCTCACCGACGTGGTCCAGGCGGCTCAGATCGCTGCGCCACTGCCAGCAGTCCAGATCCGTCACCACCGCCCACACCCGCTCCGGCGGATACGGCACCAGGGCCGTGGCTATACTGACGATTTCCCTTCCCATTGGCCTTCCTCCTCAAATCTCCATGGTCTCGCCTGCAGCCAGGAAATACAGGGCCCGGCGGACCACCTTCTTTTCCAGCACCCGCTCCAGGGCCCGGCTATATGCCTCCAGCTGGGGGCGGTAGTGCTCCGCCCGCTGCCGGACCTCCAATGCCGAGAACACACGGTCCGTTTTGAAGTCCACCACGGTCAGGCCGTCTGCCGTCTCGAAGCAGCAGTCCACCACGCCCTGGAGGAGGATTTCCTCCCCCGCCGCCGCGGCGGGATCGTAGTCCCGGGCATCCATCAGCAGGGTGAAGCGATACTCCCGCAGGACGCTTCGGCTTTTGCGGATCTCCTCCGCCAGGGGGGAGCGGAGAAATCGCTCCAAAGGCGCGGTCTCCACGGCCGCGGCCTGCTGGTCCGTCAGCAGGCTCAGCTGCCGCAGGGCCTCGATCTGGCCCGCCACGTTAACGTTTGAGAAGTCTAGGTATTGCAGCACCAGGTGGGTGGCAGTGCCCCGCTCTGCCGGGGTCAGGCCCTGCCGCTCCCGCCGGAAATTCGGCTGGCTCAGGGGCCGGAGGTACGGGGTATGGGCGGCATACTCCGCGATCTCCTGGTCCGCAGGGCGGCCCTTCAGCTGGGTGGCCGTCACCTTGGCAGGCAGGGCCGTCTCCCGCTGGTAGGGGTAGATGAAAGACAGCAGCTCCGGGGCAAAGAGGGCGGTCTCCCCTGTCTCCTCCGCCGTCGCCTGGGGCCGGGCGGGCCGTTCCCGGTAATCCTCACTGTCATGTAAATACACTTGCCAGGGGCTGTCCTCTCCAATATATAGCTGGTCAATCTCTGTCTCCGCCATAGCCCGCAGGGGTGCGGCCTCCGGCCGGCACAGCAGGGGCAGCAGGACCCAGTCCCCCAGGGTGCGGCCCTCTGCCACCGTCTCCGGCAGCACGGGACAGGCAGCCACAGCGGCCAGCTTCTGGAGCCGCCCGGGGGCGTTGTACAGGGCGTCCACCAGGATCAGCTTCTCCTTGGGCCGGGTCATGGCCACGTAGAGGATGCGCTGCTCCTCCGCCAGGTTCTCCCGCCGCAGCTTTTCCTGAATGGCCAGCCGGGCCAGGGTGGGATACTGGATTTTCCGCTCCAGGTCGATGCGCTTGGGCCCCAGGCCCATGTCCGGGTGCACCAGCACCGGCGTGTCGAAGTCCTGCCGGGAGAACGCGTGGTCCAGATCTGCCAGGATGACGATGGGGAACTCCAGGCCCTTGGACTTGTGGATGCTCATGAGCCGCACGCCGGCAGCCTCCGCCGGGCCCCGGGTGGCGGGAGCCTGGTCCTGCTCCAGCAGCCGCCGCAGCTGAGTGACGAAGGCGAAGAGGCCCCGGTATCCATTGCTCTCAAACTTCTCCGCGTGCTGGCTCAGGGCGATGAGATTCTCCCGCCGGGCCGCACCATCATCCATGGCGCCGAAGACCCCCAGCACATTCAGTCGGTTGTAGATGTGCCAGACCAGGCGGTGGACACTCATGTCCCGGCCCGCCTGCCGCAGATCCGAGAGGATTGCCAGGAAGTCTTTGCAGTCCTCTCCCCCATCGGCGGTCACAGCGTCGTAGTAGTCCCCGGTGGGGGCGGCGGAGCGAACCTCCGCCAGCCGGTCCGCCGTGAAGCCGAACAGGGGTGACCGGAGGACGGAGATCAGAGGCACGTCCTGCCGGGGGTTGTCCACGATCTCCAGCAGGGACAGCATGACGGAGATCTCCATGGTGTGGAAGAAGTCCCCGCTCTCCTGGAAAGAACAGGGGATGTCCCGCTCCGCCAGGGCGGCGGCGAAGGCGGCAGACCGGCTGCCGGGGGAACGCATCAGGATCACGATATCCTCCGGCCGGCAGGGGCGCAGGGTGCCGTCGCTCTCCGTGACGGGATAGCCCTCATCCAGCAGCTTCCGGATGCGCGCCGCCACGAACCGGGCCTCGGCGGTGACCTTCTTTACCGGCTTGTCATTCTCCCCCGCCTTCTGGTGGGCAGAGATGAAATGGAACTCTGTCTGGCAATCCATCCGCTCCGGGTAATACGCCGCCCCGAAGTGGAGGGCCTCGTCCTCGCCGTAGTCCATCTCCCCCATCTCCACAGACAAAATGTTGGAGAAGATGAAGTTGGTGCTCTCCAAAATCTCCCGCCGGGAGCGGAAGTTGCGGGACAGCAGGATCTTCCGCTCCTCTCCGTCAGCCGCCTCCTGCCAGGACTTGAACCGGTTGTATTTTCCCAGGAAAATGGTGGGATCCGCCAGGCGGAAGCGGTAGATGCTCTGCTTCACGTCCCCCACAGTGAAGATGTTCTGCCCGTTTTTGGACACCGCCTGGAAGATGGCGTTTTGGATCTCGTTGGTGTCCTGGTACTCATCCACCAGGATCTCCCGGTATCGGGCCGCCACCTGCTCCCCCAGCTCTGTGGGGGCACCGCCGGAACCCACCAGCAGGCCCAGGGCCAAGTGCTCCTGGTCGGAGAAGTCGGCAGCGTTCAGCCGCAGCTTCTCCTGCCGGTACCGCTCCGCAAAGTCCTCCGTCAGCTCCAGCAGGGCCACCATGGCCGGGGCCACGGCAGTCAGGTCCTCCATAGCCTCCTCCTCAGAGACAGACAACAGGC
Source organism: Clostridiales bacterium (assembly GCA_019410105.1). The sequence goes on from DXTB01000007.1 coordinate 24,505, forward strand.
CCGCCAGCTTCTTCTCCTCCGCCTTGCACCGCTCCCACACCTGTTTCAGCGCGGCAATGCCCGGCTCGTCCTTCCGCCCCCTGGGGGTGGAAAGCCGGGGGAAGGCGACGGTCGCTTCCGTCTGCCGGGCCGCCTCCCAGGTCTGGACCTGGGCCAGGGCGTCAAAGGCCACAGACACCTGGAGAAACTTCTCCCCGTACCCCCGGTACAGCGCCTCGTCCCCCTCGGTCCGGGCGGAGGCGGACCGGAGCAGGGCCTCCCAATGGGCCCCCTTCCGGCGGATGGCGGCCAGCAGCTCGGCGGCGTAGGGGGTGTCATCAAAGCCGCCCTCCCAGCCGCCCCAGACGGTCCGGTTCTCCGCCAGCCACCCGGCCGGGTCCGCGTGGCTCTGGACCTTGTCGTACAGCTCCAGCACCAGGGCGGCCAGACGGCTGTCGTCCCGTCCGGCCCCCAGCGTGTCCGCCAGCAGGCCGCGGCCCTCGTCCAGCTGGTCATAGAAGTCCTCCAGCGTCCGGGAGAGCACCCGCTGGCGGATCAGCTGGGCCTCGTTATCGTCCAGCACCCGGAAGTCTGGGGTCAGGGCCCGGCTGTCCCCCTCCCGGGCCAGGAGGTGGGTGTTCTCCCGCAGCAGCGACGTGCAGAAGGCGTCCACGGTCTTGATGTCCGCCTGATACACCCGCAGCAGCTGCCGCCGGAGCTGCTGGTCCCCCGGCGTCTGGCCCAGCCGCTTGGACAGCTCGGAGGCGATCTTGCTCCGCAGCTCCGCCGCGGCGGCCTTGGTGTAGGTGATGATGAGGAAATCATCGATATTGCAGCCTTCCTCCGTCACATAGCGGAAAAGCCGGTCCACCAGTACCTTTGTCTTGCCGGAGCCGGCGGCGGCGGACACCAGCAGGCTGCCGCCCCGGTTTTCCACCACCGCCTGCTGCTGGGGGGTCAGGGTCAATTTTGCCATGTTACTGTCCGCCTCCTCTCTCTGTCTCCTCTTCCACCTGGCGCCAGAACTCCTCCGGCTTTACCGGCAGGATGTAGTGCAGGTGGTCGCCGTCCCGCCCATCCTGGAAGTGGCAGGCGTCGGCCCAGTCGCAGTATTTGCAGAAGCTGTCGTCCTCATTGTGGCAGCAGGGGTCCGCGTCGATGTTGCCGTCCCGGACCTCCCGGGCGATCTGGTGGAGCAGCCGCTCCACATACTGCCCCAGCCGCCCAAGCTGATCGGCGGAGGCCAGGGCGCCGGACACGTCCCCCTCCCGGTTTACCCGCACCGGCAGGAACCGGGGACTTTGCAGAGCCTCGTGCTCCATGGCCTGGAGCACCTCCGGTTCAGAGAGCAGCAGGCCCGTTCGGCGCAGCTCCTTCTCTCGCTGGCTCTGGAGTTGCTCCGGCGTGATATTTCGCTCGGCGGAGAGAATCTCATCCCGGGCAGGGAGATACAACACCCCGGCGGGCTCAATGTCCATGCCAAACCGCTGCTTGCCCTCCTTTTTCAGGGCGAACAGGTACAGCAGCATCTGGATATCCAGGCCCATCCGGACGGCGGCCAGGTCAAAGGCTTTCTTGCCGGACTTGTAGTCCACTACCCGGAGATACAGTCTGTTGTCCTTCACCCAGCCGTCCACCCGGTCCACCTTGCCGCCGATTCGCAGCTCCGCGTCCGGCTCGCTGACCGTCACCGCCGGCAGTTCTCCGCGCTCGCCGAAGGACAGCTCGAAGGCCAGGGGCACGAAGTCGGAGCAGCGCATCTCCTCGGCGATCTGGTCCACCACCGCGTAGGCGGTGTTCCGCAGCCGGGCGAAGAGGTACCGGAACCGGGCGTTCCGGCCCTCCAGATTTTGGAGCACCTCCGTCGCATACTGCTCAATATAGCGCCGCACCAAGGCGTGGAGGTCCTCCTCTCCCACTGCGGCAAAGCCGCCCCGGTCCAGCACGTCCTTTGTGACGTGCTCCAGCAGGTAATGAAGGAAGGTTCCGATCTGGGGGGCGTCAAAGGCCGCCGCCCGGCGGGCCTTGGCCTTCAGGCCGTACTCCATAAAGTAGGCGAAGTGGCAGCTCCGCAGCCGCTCCACCCGGGAGGCGGACATGGAGATCCGCTCCCCGTACAGCGCCTGTACCGCCCTCCTGGAGAGGCTCCCCCGCTTCAGCGCAGCCGCCCGCTCCATGGCCGCCATGGGGGGCGCCAGGACCTCGTCATCTGCGAAATACCGCCACAGGATCCCCCCTGGGGCGGTCCCTGCGGTCTCCAAGGCAGGGATCTTTGCTGTAAGGCGATAAGCCTTGTCAGTCCCTTCATGCTCGATACGCAGCTCCGGAAACAGCGTCAGCAGGCGGTCCACTACAAAGGCAGGCCGCAGCTCTGCACCGGACACGTCCGCCGTGGGATAGCTGACCACCAGTCCCTCCCGGGGCTGAACCAGAGCGGCGTAGAGGTTCTGGAGCTCAATGCCCATCTGTTCCATGCCGCTGGGCGCCAGGCGGATGCCCCGCTGGGCCAATTCCTCCCGGTCATCGTCGTTGAGAATGCCGCCGCTCTGTCCCACAGCGGGCAGCACATGGTCATTGGCCCCCAGCAGAAACAGGTAGGCATCCGTGTGACGGTCATTTCGGGTGATTTCCGTGACGGACACCTGGTCCAGAGACACGGGGATAGTGCCCACGCTGTACTGGGAGGCCACCTGCCGCAACAGGCGGCTGAATTCATCGGTCCCCATAGGCTCGTCCCCCAGGATCTCCACGAACTGGTCCAGGATGGCGCAGAGGATCTCCCACAGCTGGGCGGTCTCCTCCGCGTCCTGGAGGCGCCCTGCCTCCGCCTGGGCCCGCATCTGTTCCTCCAGCGCGTTCTGGAGATTCAGATGCTCCAGGAAACTATAAAGGGAATTTACTTTCTCCCCAGCTGTAACGCCGGCTTTCAGCCCTTCATACAGCTCCGCAAGAGGTGCGCGTACCCGGCGGCGCAGCTCGTTCACCCGGTCCAGGCGGGCCTGGCGGCGCTTATCCCAAGGTGCGCCATAACCGTCCGGATTGTCGGTCCAGTCCACATCCCGGAGCCACATCTTCCCGTGGATCTCCCAGGTGAGAACGTAGTTTTCCAGCTCATCGCACTCCTCCGGCATCAGGCCCGCCAGGCCGGTCTTCAGCCAACGGAACATGTCCTCGTACTCCAAGCCGTTTTCCAGAGCGGAGAGGACGCCGGTGATGAGGCTCCACACGGGCTTTTCCAACATACTGCTCCGGCGGCTCAGATAGGCGGGGATGCTGTACCGCTCGAATACCGTCTCAATGGTGCCCTCGTAGTCGGTCATGTTCCGGGCGGCCACGGTGATATCCCGGTAGCGGCACTTCCCCGCCGCTACCAGGCGGCGGATGTCCGCTGCCGTCTGCTCCACCTCGGAAAAAGCGGTGTCCGCCTCCCGGACCCGGATGGCGGAGCTGTCTCCTTGGTAGGGCTCCCCCTCTCCGAAGAAGTGATGCTCCAAATATCCCAGGGCGGAGTCGTCGGCGCTGGTGAGCGTCCGGACCTCCCATGGGCAGCCCGCCTGGTCCGCCAGCCGCGTCAGCTGGTCCCGGGTGCGGAGAGAGACCTGAAACATCTCCTCCGCGCTGTCCGGCTCCCCCAGCAGCGTGACAGTGACAGACCGAGCCTGCCGCAGGATGCTCTCCAGCACCTGCCGCTCCTGGGCGTTGAAGTACGTGAAGCCGTCTACAAACACGTCCTTGCCGAAAGCGTAGCGGGAGGACTCCAGCACCTCGCAGAGCTTGGTCATCCGGTCCCGGGCATCAAGGCCGGGGCGGTACAGCCGGGACTCATAGGCGCCGTACAGCAGGCTCAGGTCCAGCAGCTTGTCCCGGGTGGCGCCCTGGATTTCCCGTGCCTGGCTCTCCAGCAGCTCTGGGGACACGTCGTAGCAGCGCAGCTCGTCGAAGAGGTCCAGCAGCTGCTGTAAAAACGACGCCTTCTGAGAGGGACGGCGATACACCTTCAGCAAGGGGGCCACCTCTCCCAGGGCCTTCTGCAGGGTCAACAGCTTGCCGCCGGCATCCAATGTCACCTGAGCGGCGCCGCCGGTGATGGTCAGCACCCGGTCGCACAGGCGGCGGAAGCTGAGGACCTCCGCATGGCGGCTGGCAGTGTCTCCGCAGGCACGGCACAGATCCACCTCCGCCTGGTGGGAGGCGTGCTCCGGCACCAGTAGGATCTGCCGACTGGTATCCCCCAGTTCTCTGATCCGGCGGAGCACCTGTTCCGATTTTCCCGTTTTGGCCCGGCCCATCAGGATCGTCAGCATGGCGGGACCTCCTTTGCGCAATTTCAAAATTCATTGTAGCATATCCCGCCGATTCGTGCTATCCTGTTTCTTGAAGATTTTCCGAGGAGGACTGACCCATGCACATTCCCCAAGGCCCCACAGCCGCCCTGGCGCTGGAGCTCTTCGACGACGCCCTGGTCGCTGCCCTCCGGCCGTCGCCGGACTATGATGTGAGCCGGTGGCTGTACGTCCCCAACCACTATTCGGAATACCGCTACATTCTGGGCACCCGGGGCCGGAAGCCCCTGATCTGCATGGGTATCAACCCCTCCACCGCCGCGCCGGACGCTCTGGACCCCACCCTCCAGTCCGCCCAGCGGATCGCGCTTTCCAACGGGTACGACAGCTTTTTGATGTTCAACGTCTACGCCCAGCGGGCCACCCGGCCCGACGATATGGAGCGGTCCTGCAACCCGGTGCTCCATGCGGAGAACCGAAGGGCCTTCCGGTATCTCCTCTCTCTGTCCCCGGCCCCCGCCCTGTGGGCCGCCTGGGGGAACATCATTGAGAAGCGGGGGTATCTGATGGATTGTATGCGGGACTTTGCCGCCGACGCCAGCGCCGCCGGGGCCGAGTGGTTCACCGCCGGCCCCCTGCTGAAATCCGGCCATCCTCACCACCCTCTGTATCTCAAGGGGGACACGAAGCTGCTGGCCTTCGACATCGACAGATATCTGCGGGCCCGGGCAACCTGAACCGCTGCGAGGCACAAAGCAGGCCGCCCCCCAATGGGGGCGGCCTGCTGTTTTTCTGTGTCACAGCCACTTTTTCTTCTTGAAGTAGATCACCAGCGCCGCCACGATCCCCACGCTCACCAGAATCACCGCCGGGTATCCGTACTTCCAGTGGAGCTCCGGCATCCCCACAAAGTTCATCCCATACCAGCCTACCAGCAGGGTCAGGGGCAGGAACACCGCCGTCACCACGGTGAAGATCTTCATCAGGTCGTTCTGCTGGATGGACAGCTGGGACTGATAGGCCTCCCGCAGTTGGGCCACGGACTCCCGCAGGGACTGGACCGCGTTCAGATACCGCTCCATCCGATTGCCCAAGTTTGCAAAGCGGCGGGTGTTCTGCTTGCCCAGCAGGCTGTTGTCGTTCTCCGCCAGCTCGTCAAAGATGGAATCCAGCTGCTCGTAGTACCGCTTCAGCCGCAGCAGCTCCTGCCGCCAAGCGATGATCCGGTCCAGATACGCCTCATGGGCACCGGTGAGCACCTCTGTCTCCCCATCGCTGATGTCCGCCTCCAGCCGGTCCAGATGGGCCATATCCCCCCTCAGCAGCCGGACGAAGAAGCGGTGGAGCACCTGCTCGTTGGACAGTGCCTCTTCCTCCGGCACCAGCAGGGCCGCCTGGGCGGCGTCCTCCGCTGCGTCGTCCTCACAGAAGACAAACAGGTCCTCCCGGTCCAGATACAGCAGCATCTGGGATGCTGCCGTCCGCTCGCTGCGCACGTCGTACCAGTCAAAGGCGATCAGATCGAAGTCCTCAAAGCCCTCAAACGCTTCGATCTGCCCCTCGTGGATGTAGTCCAGCACCTTGGCGTCCATATAGGGCTCCATCTCCCGGATGCGGGACATGGGCAGTACCTTTCGCATGGCGGTCTCTCTCCTCTCGGTCTCTCACAGGTTTTCCAGGCCGGCGTCCTTGGGCGGCAGGCCGTCATAGAGCCCGGCGCACTTCCACAGTGCCGCGAGAAACCAGATGATGCCCACCAGCAGGGCAATCAGGGCCATCAGTGCCAAAGCGTCCAGCAGCAGGCCGCCCAGCGTTCCGGCAATCTGTGCCGCCAACAGGACAAACCAGGCGGTCCGTGCCGAAGTGCCGTTCAGATCTGTCCCATAATGGGTCTCCATCTCCAAAATGGCCTGGATCACGCTCCAGGAAATATACAGGGCGACCGCCAGAGCAGCCAGCTCCAGGAGCGTACTCAGCCAGTTTGCGCCGGTCACGCCCAGCAAGTCTCCCACCCACAGGATACCCGTGTATATGGCCACAGCCACAGCAAAGGGGCGGAGTTTCCCGAATCGACCGCTCTCTCCCAACAATTCCCCTGCTGCCCGATAGAGTAAGATATAACCCGCAAAGGTCGGCAGCAGATTCAGTGTATGTCCGTTGATTGTCACATAAAAATTGATAAAGATCAAGAAGAACCCCCAAAAGATTCCCTTCACTGCATTTCCTCCTCCCGCTTCTTTTGTACATGCCTTTTTCCGAAATACAGCACCAGCACCCCCGCCGCGATCTTCACGGCGGCGTACAGGGCCGGGAACAGCAGCACACCTGCCGGGAACACGTCAAGCAGATTCACTCCGCCCATCTCCGCCATATCCCAGCCGATCAGACCCGTGAATCCGCCCAGCATCCCCCGGTACGCCAGATAAAACAGCGCCAGCTGCACCAGATCCAATACGCCCCAGGCGATCAGCACCCATCCCAGCAGGTACCACTTCCGCTTGCTAAAGGCCAAAAAACGCTCCACCCAGTCCTTCCGTTCCTGGGGCGGCGGCTGCTTCTCCTCCGGCTCCGTCTGCTCCGGCTGGAGGCGGAGCAGATAGTCTGTTGTCACACCGAAAATATCCGCCAGGGCCACCACTTTGTCCGTCTCCGGCATGGTCTCGTCCCGTTCCCAGCGGCTGACGGCCTGCCGGCTCACCTGCAGGCGCTCGGCCAGCGCGTCCTGGCTCATGCCGGCTCTCTGCCGGAGGGATTGCAGCTTCTCTCCGAATGTCATAGGCATTCTCCCTTCTCTTGGATGCCTTCAGCTTATCAGGCCGCCCGGTTGCATACCAGCAACCAAGCATGGAAGTTCCGCAATCTCAGATTGCCTTCCTCTCCAACATACCACAACAGGGCTCCCCGCGCAACGGCTCCGGCCCATATTGCAAGAAAAAAGCCGAGGCACCGGACGTCTCCGCATCCAAGCGCCCCGGCCTATCGGGCGGGCTCCAGCACAATGGGCAGGTCCACGATCTCCAGCCCCCGGCGCATGGCGTACTCCACCGTGTACCGGGTTCCGCCGGGAGACCCGTCAAAGGCGGCGATCAGCAGCGCGGCGTGGTCCACCATATACCGGTCCCGCCGCTGCATACAGGCGGGGGTGTAGCAGGCGGACACCAGGGTCTCAAAGTCACAGGCAGCCACCAGCCGCTCATACCGCCGCCGCTGGTCCGGCGGCCAGGCATCCGCCTGGGAGGGACATGGGACGGCCGCCTCCACCGTCACGTCCGGGTGCATCTGGCGCAGGCGGAGGACGCACTCGCAGAAATACAGGTCACAGCCCAGGGCCATGCCGCAGAGAAAGTGACGGAATCCCTCCTGATAGGCCGCCTCCACCGCGTCTGCGATGCGGGCCTTGAGCGACACGCAGCGCAGGTCCTCCTCGTTATACCGCCATGGCAGCTTACCGGGCCGGTGCCCGGTAAAGCAGCAGGCCGACTGCCGCCCCCGCATGGTCTCCGCCTCCCTCCTTCTGGTCTTTGATTCAGTATAGAACATCCGTTCTTGTTTGTAAAGACCCACGGGAAATTTGCCGTTTTTTCATTTAGGGACTTGCAATTTCTTCCGCGCTGTCATATACTATGGCCAGAAAGCAACTGAATACTTTGTCTTCAGGGCGGGGTGAAATTCCCCACTGGCGGTACAGTCCGCGACCGCCTGCGCGTATGCACAGGCGCTGACTCGGTGAAACTCCGGGACCAACAGTTACAGTCTGGATGGAAGAAGATGAGTGCGGCGTGGCCGCGCGTTTGTTCGCGCTCCTGCGTTGCGTGGATCACCTTGGAGAAGCCAAAGCGTCCAGGGTGTTTTCAAGCAACGAAAAGGAGTGTATTTTTATGTCCGAACCCAATGCCAACGCCATCAAGAACCCCTCCCGGCCCGCAACAAACGTCCGAACCATCACCTCCCTGGCCATGCTGGCGGCCATCGCCTATGTGGTGATGCTCCTCAGCAAGATGCTGCCACAGGTGTCCGGCTTCCTGCAGATGGACCTGAAGGACACGGTCATCTGCATCGGCGCCTTCCTCTTCGGACCTCTGTCCGCCGCCGTCATCTCCATCGTGGTGGCCGTGGTGGAGATGTTCACCGTCAGCGACACCGGCCCCATCGGCTGCATCATGAACGTGCTGGCCACCTGCGCCTTCTGCTGTACCGCCGCCTTCGTCTACAAGAAGTTCCACACCCGCAAGGGCGCCGTCATCGGTCTGGCCCTGGGCACTGTTTGCCTCACCGTGGTGATGCTGCTGTGGAACTATCTCATCACGCCCATCTACATGGGAATGGATCGCGAGGAAATCGTGGTCCCCATGCTGATCCCGGTGTTCCTGCCCTTCAACCTGGTGAAGGGCGGCCTGAACATGGCGCTGATCCTGCTGCTCTACAAGCCGGTGGTCACCGCCCTGCGGAAGGCCCGGCTGGTACCGGAGTCCCATGCGCCTGTCGAGGGCAAGGGCAAGCTGGGCGCCGGGTTCCTCCTGTTCTCCCTGGCCCTGCTGGCGACCTTTGTGGTGCTGGCCCTGGTGCTGATGGGGATTCTGTAAATCTGAACACCACAGGCGCGGGGGCGGATACCGTCCCCGCGCCTTTTACTGCGGCCCATATCCGTCCCTCCGCCTCCCTGCGCCGGTATGTCAAAACCTTCCCATCCCTTCTCCCTTTTCAGGAACGAACAGATGTGCTATAATAGAAGTGAGAAAGGAGGCGGGGCCATGGACCGCATCATCCTGCACTGCGATCTGAACAGCTTTTACGCCTCCGTGGAGCTGCGGAGCCGACCAGACCTGCAGAACGTGCCCGTGGCGGTCTGCGGAGATCCCACCTCCCGCCACGGCATCATCCTGGCCAAGAATGAACCGGCGAAAAAATTCGGCGTCCAGACGGCGGAAACCATCTGGCAGGCCAAGAAAAAGTGCCCGGAGCTGGTGCTGCTGCCACCCCACCACAAACTGTACCGGCAGGTCTCCAAAGAGGTCAACACCATCTACGAGCAGTACACGGACCTGGTGGAGCCCTTCGGCATCGATGAGAGCTGGCTGGACGTCACCCATACCCTCCACCTCTTCGGCGGTGATGCCAAGGCCCTGGCAGACCATCTGCGGCAACGGATGAAGCAGGAGATGGGACTGACCCTCTCAGTGGGGGTCTCCTTCAACAAGGTGTTTGCCAAGCTGGGCAGCGACTACCGGAAACCCGACGCCACCACTGTCGTCTCCCGGGAGAACTGGCAGAGGCTGGTCTGGCCTCTGCCGGTGGGGGCGCTGCTGTACGTGGGGGGCGCCGCCCGGAAGATTTTGGCCCAGTTCGGCGTGAAGACCATCGGAGAGTTGGCGGCCTGCAAGCGGGATGCCCTGGAGACCCTGATGGGCAAAATGGGCGTCCAGCTCCACGACTATGCCAACGGGCTGGACACCGATCCAGTCCGCTCCCGGTACGAGCCGGAGATGGTGAAGTCCGTTGGCAACGGCACTACCTTCCCGAAAAACCTCACCACCGCAGAGCAGGTGCGGGGCGGCGTCGCCGTGCTGGCGGACTCCGTGGCCACCCGACTGCGGCACAGCGGGCTGTATGCCGGCGGCGTCCAGGTGACGGTGCGGGATCCCCAGTTCCATGACCGCTCCCGTCAGATGCAGCTCTCCGCCCCCACCCACCTGATCCGGGAGCTGACGGCGGCGGCCATGGACCTGACCGGCCAGCTGTGGAAACCCCCGGCTCCCGTGCGGGCCCTGACTGTTACCGCCATCCATCTGGTTCGGTCGGAGGACGCCTATGAACAGGTAGACCTGTTCACAGCTGGGGCGGCGCCCAAAAAAGAAAAACAGGAAAAGCTGGAGGCGGCTATGGACCGCCTCCGTGGAAAGTTCGGGACCGACGTCATCTCCTACGGCGCGGCCCGTCCAGAGAAAGAGGAGGATCCCCTGCCATGACAATAGACGAGGAAAAACAGCAGCTCCGGGCTACGATCCGGCGCCTCAGCGCCCAGCTCCCCTTCCGGTACCGGGAAGCGGCGGACCGGGCCATCGCCCGCCATCTCCTGGCTCTTCCAGAGTATCGCAGTGCCGGAGCGGTGTTCTGCTTCGTCTCCGCCGGGCGGGAGATCGACACCCGTCCCATCCTGGAGCAGACTCTGGCAGACGGCAAGATGCTGTGCGTCCCTCTGTGTGTGGCGGATGGCATCATGGAGCTGCGGGCCATCCGCGACCTGAAGGAGCTCTTCCCCGGCGCCTACGGCATTCTGGAGCCTCCGGCAGACAGCCCTGCCCTCTCCCCGGACCAGATCGACCTGGCGGTGATCCCCTGTGTCACCTGCAGCCGGGAGGGCCGCCGTCTGGGGCGGGGCGGCGGCTATTACGACCGCTTCCTGGCCCACTACCGGGGCGCGGCGGTTCTGCTGTGCCGGGAGCGGCTGCTGCGCCAGGAGATCCCCTTCGGCGTCCACGACTATCCCATCCCCTGGGTGCTGACAGAAGCCGGACTTTTTGAGGACGGCACGCCATCCCGGCTGGAATGACTGGGAAAAGGTCCGCCTCCCACAAAATCGTCAAAATATTCCCACTATCTCTACAACATTTTGTAGGGGTATTACCTCTTGTTCCCTTGACAGGTCCCTGGAACTCTGATAAGCTGGAAAAGGCTTATATTTTCCGGAAGACCGGATCACACGAAGGAGGACCCCTGCAATGATCCAGGACATCATGGACTTTCTCTCCCAGGCCGACCCCGAGGTGGGGGCATCTATTCAGAAGGAATTCGACCGGGAGCAGCACAACATTGAGCTGATCGCCTCCGAGAACATCGTCAGCAAGGCCGTCCTGCTGGCCATGGGCACTTGTCTCACCAATAAGTATGCGGAGGGCTATCCCGGAAAGCGGTATTACGGAGGCTGCTATGCCGTGGACGTGACGGAGGAGCTGGCGCGGCAGAGGGCCTGTCAGCTGTTCGGCTGTGCGCACGCCAATGTCCAGCCCCACTCCGGCGCCAACGCCAATCTGGCGGCGTTCTTTGCCCTGCTGCAGCCCGGTGACACAGTGCTCAGTATGAATCTGGCCCATGGCGGCCATCTGAGCCACGGCAGCCCGGTGAACATCTCCGGCAAATATTTCCGCATCGTTCCCTATGGCGTGTCTGACGACACAGAGACCATCGACTACGAGCAGGTGATGGCCATCGCCAAGGAGTGCCGCCCCAAGCTGATCCTGGCAGGGGCCAGCGCCTATCCCCGCACCCTGGACTTTGCCAAGTTCCGGGAGATCGCCGACGCAGTGGGCGCCCGGCTGATGGTGGACATGGCCCACATTGCGGGTCTGGTGGCCGCCGGTGTTCATCCCTCCCCCATCCCCTACGCCGATGTGGTGACCACCACCACCCACAAGACATTGCGGGGTCCCCGGGGCGGCATGATCCTGTGCAATGACGACGACCTGTACAAAAAGATCAACTCCGCCGTGTTCCCCGGCACCCAGGGCGGTCCGCTGGAGCATATCATCGCCGCCAAGGCCGTGTGCTTGGGCGAGGCGCTGAAACCGGAGTTCCGGGCCTATGGGCGGCAGGTGGCCGCCAACGCCGGGGTTCTGGCGGAAAAGCTGATCGAGCAGGGCTTCCGGCTGGTCTCCGGCGGCACGGACAACCATCTGATTCTGGTGGACACCCGGCACTTTGGCCTCACCGGCAAGGAGTATGAGCACCGGCTGGATGAGGTAGGCATCACGGTGAACAAGAACACCATCCCCAACGACCCGGAGAAGCCCTTCGTCACCAGCGGTATCCGGGTGGGCACTCCCGCCGTCACTACCCGGGGCTTCCGGGAGCCGGAGATGGCGGAGATCGCCCGGTGGATGGGCTTCATGGCAAAAGAGGACTATGCGTACCATGCGGAGCAGGTCCGTGCGGAAGTGGCGGAGCTGTGCAAGCGGTTCCCGCTCTATCAGGAGTGAACGAACAAGGCCCGGAGAGTGCTGGCTCTTCGGGCCTTTTGCAGTTATGCCGCCGGGAATTCGTACCATTGTCCGTTCAACTCCAAGCCAGTTACGCTGTCCGGGTCCAGCAGCCGGGGCGACAGCAGGGACAGGTGGCAGAGCGGTGCTCTCTGCTCCGACGCCTCCACGAATTCTATGTGGATGGCATGGGTGCCTCTCTGGATCCGCTGGGTCAAAGCATCCTCCATCTCCAGGGCCCTGCCGTCAGTAAAATAAAGTGTCAGCACCTGCTTTGCGAGAAAGTCCTCCTCCCAGGTGACAGCGGACTGGGACTCTTCCAGCCATAGGTCATAAGAGGTCTCTTCCACAGGAAACCAGACTTCCGCCCGCAGGGGCGTCACCACCGCCCGGGTGCCGTCCGGCCAACTGACCTCCCGAACAGGGATCGTGTCATTCATCCGGACATGGAATGCATAGATCTCAATGGGGTGCATCACGCCAGTGTCCCGGTCGTTCAGCATCTTCACCACCAGCTCCACCTCCCGTCCCAGGTAGTTCTCTTCACAATTCTCCTGAGCGTTCTCCGACACCTGCCCGGTGGCCAGAATAAACCGGGCCGTGTTGAGTTCCTTGCCTTGGTCCACCCGCCAGCAGCTGATGACATCCGCCCAGCTTCCGGCGAATAGCAGGGTGTCCTCCATTGCATCATCGATATCGGGGAACGATTCATCATACCGGGCCGTTACCAAGCAGTAGATCACCCGACCGTCGGTGATGGCATTCTCCAGCGTCAGATCGCAGTGATTCCCCTCCACGGTCTGATCTACCTGGACGGAGCAGGTCTCCAGCATTCCGCCGCTGCCGCCGTCATCCACCACTGGGCTCAGCCAGCCCATGCGCTCCGCCGCCACGGCAAAACCACAGGCCAGTACTGCCAGCGCCGCCGCCAGCAACAGCACCCGCTTCCCCAGCCGCCGTTTTCCGGGCCGGTCCAGGGTGCTCTGGCGGATCTGTTCCTCCAGCCCGTCCATAGCCGACTCATAGGCTGCGGGCAGGGCCCAGACCTCCCGCTTTGCCATTGCCCGCAGGCGGGCGTCCAGCTCATCCATAGTCTCCCTCCTTCAAGATGCTCCGCAGCTTCTCACGTGCCCGGCTCAGCCGGACCCGCACCGCCCCCGGGGACGTCCCCACGATCCGGGCGATCTCCTCTGTGGGCAGGTCCTCATAGTAGAACAGCACCACCGCCTCCCGCTGGTCTCGTGGCAAGGTCTGCACCGCCTGCCAAAGGGTATCGTCCCCCGTCTCCCGGCCCGGTATTGCCGGTTCCGTGGGCAGATCATCCAAAGAGACTGTCCGGCCTCGCCGTTGGCAGAGACGCCGGGCCTCATTGGCGGTGATCTTCAGCAGCCACCGGGGCAGCTTCTCCTTTTCCCGCAGCTGAGGATACCGCTCATAGGCCCGGCAGACTGCCTCTGCCACCGCCTCCTGAGCATCGCTGCTGTTCCGGGTGATACTGAAAGCCAGACGGTACAGGCTGGTCCGGCTGTGATGCAGCACTTGGCAGAACCGCTCCCGCTCTTGCTCCGGCAGCGTCATGTCCTTCCCCCCCTTCTCCTGTTCTGCCTGTATGACCCAGCAGCGTGGCAAAATGTTACGGTGTACTCGCAAAAAAGCCGCCTCGCAATGAGGCGGCTCATATTCGCTTCACAGCGGGACGCCGAGGCCCAGCCACAGGACGTTCCGGACCACGCAGTTGGCCAGGAACAGCCCCACTAGGACCATCGGCCAGCGGCGGTCATAGCGCAGGACCCAGCCCCGCTTTCCCCGCAGCCGCCACGCGGTTTGAGAAAACAGATAGATCGCTGCCAGGGCCAGCGTGATCACCACCGGCGTGTGGTACCAGAGAGCCGCGCCTACCCGTCCCTGGGCTAGGGCCATCAGCGCCCGTGTCCCTCCGCAGCCCGGGCAGTAGATATGCCAGTGCTCCCAGACCCAGCAGCGGCTGACAGTGGGTGCCCCCAGCGCAAAGCGCCATAGCAGATATAGCAACACCAGAACCGCCAGGGTGATCCAGGCGGTCGGATAGGCCTCCCGGTCTGTCATAGAACCTCTCTGCATAAAATTTCCTCCCTGTAAACAGCAAAAAGGCCACGCAGCGCGCGGCCCTTTCTCCTTTACTTCAGCAACCGGATCTGTCCCAGCAGAGGAACTGCCTTCTCCTCTCCATTGACAGCGGAGATGAAGCCCATCACCGCGCAGATGAAGCAAAAAATGCCCCACAGCCAGCCGATACATGGAATGAAGCTCAGCAGCCCCGCCAGCCAGATCACCAGCGCTTGATTCAGATGGAATTTCGCGCCCTCCCGGTCGCCCAGTACAAAGGCAATCACCAGACCGATCCAGGTAATATAAGCGACAATACCCGTCGTTTTTGCATCCATAAAAACACCTCTCTTTGGTTCAGTGGGGTTGTCCATAGTGTACCACGGTTTTGGAAAGAATACAAGCCCGCGTCAGGACTCCTCCGGCAGAAGCGGGCTGTACATCATGATGGCGTCATTTGCAAAGAGGAATTCCTCTTCCAGCAGGCCCCCCTCCAGGTCATAGATGCGGCGGTACAGCTCGTTATGCCGCACATATCCGCCCCAGGATGCCTGGTCCATCCGGTGGTTCCTCTCTACGATCTCATAGCGGCAGACCGGAGGTGCCGGGGCCCGCCACTCTCCCTTCAGAACCTGCTTTCCCACCTGGACACAGAGCTGGAAGGGCTGTTCCGTGTCGTTGCGGATCATCAGATCCCGGTGGGGATAGGCGCAGGTGGCGCCGCTGCCGAAAGGCTGGGTCCGGTTGGTATCCGGAAAGACATCGTGAGAGTGACGGTACCGCTCCACTACCGTCAGCGGCGTGTGGAGAGTCATCCAGAAAATCAGATTGGAGAGCTGGCACAGCCCGCCTCCCACATCGCTGCCGATCCGGCCTAGAAACAGCACCATCCCGTCTCGATAGCCCTTCCGGCGGGTGGGCTTTCCGATCAGCCGCCAATAGCTGAAGGTCTCTCCGGGATACAGGACAATCCCATCCAGCCGGGCCACTGCAAGCCGGAGATTAGCCACCTTGTTTTCCTGGAGTTCCTGATCCTCCCCCCGCAGATGGCGGTACAAGGGTGTGGCGTGTGAAATCAGCATATACGGCAGGCGCTCCGTCTGACGCTGTTTGGCCCAGTGAAACCGGGGCGACATCCACAGAAGACGGCGCCGTCCGCCGTAATAGAGTTTTCCCAGACGCAAACGCAGCCAACTGCGGTGAATGGGCGGCCGGAGCTGTCGATTATTGGGATCTACCATGGGGCCTCCTCCCTATTGCCCAGACCATTCGTAAATAAAGACGAAATTAGAACCTAAAACGATTTTAAAGTGTTCGGTCCAATAAATCCTCACAAAACTGTTACAAACAATAACAAAAAAGAGACAGTCAATTGACTGTCTCTCAGTGTTGGCGCTACCTATCTTCCCGGGCCGTCGCCAGCCAAGTATTGTCAGCAGGAACGAGCTTAACTGCCGTGTTCGGAATGGGAACGGGTGGACCCTCGCCCTAATCAGCACCAACTCTATGTCATCCGGTCTTGCCGGAGAACAAACTGTATTATATTGTATTTCGCTTCCCTTGTCAAGAACTTTCGCCCTTGAAAAGTCTGGTGACCCGTACCGGATTCGAACCGATGTTAACGGCGTGAGAGGCCGCTGTCTTAACCACTTGACCAACGGGCCATGGTGCACCTTCACGGACTCGAACCGGGGACCCACTGATTAAGAGTCAGTTGCTCTACCAACTGAGCTAAAGGTGCAAATCCCTTGAGCATGCTTCCCTGCACCCTCAAAACCGAACAATGTGACGCTGCTTTCAGGCTCGCCTGCTTTCTCGTAGGTCAAGCCCTCGGGCGATTAGTACCGGTCAGCTCCATACATTACTGCACTTCCACCTCCGGCCTATCTACCAGGTAGTCTTCCTGGGCCCTTACCCTCTTTCGAGGTGAGAGATCTCATCTTAGGGGGAGTTTCACGCTTAGATGCTTTCAGCGTTTATCTCGTCCGTACTTAGCTACCCAGCTATGCCCTTGGCAGGACAACTGGTGCACCAGAGGTACGTCCATCCCGGTCCTCTCGTACTAAGGACAGCTCCCTTCAAATCTCTTACGCCCGCAACAGATAGGGACCGAACTGTCTCACGACGTTCTGAACCCAGCTCGCGTGCCACTTTAATCGGCGAACAGCCGAACCCTTGGGACCGAATACAGCCCCAGGATGTGACGAGCCGACATCGAGGTGCCAAACCTCCCCGTCGCTGTGGACGCTTGGGGGAGATCAGCCTGTTATCCCCAGGGTAGCTTTTATCCGTTGAGCGATGGCATTTCCACTCACATACCACCGGATCACTAACTCCAACTTTCGTTACTGCTCGACCCGTCGGTCTCGCAGTTAGGCTGGCTTCTACGTTTACACTCACTGCACGATTTCCGTCCGTGCTGAGCCAACCTTTGAGCGCCTCCGTTACTCTTTAGGAGGCGACCGCCCCAGTCAAACTGCCCGCCTAACAGTGTCCCCCGACCGGATTCACGGCCGCAGGTTAGAAATTCAGCAATCCAAGAGTGGTATCCCACCGGCGGCTCCACAGGAGCTGACGCCCCTGCTTCCAAGCCTCCCACCTATCCTGTACATGGGTTACCGAATTCCAGTATTAAGCTGCAGTAAAGCTCCATGGGGTCTTTCCGTCTAGTTGCGGGTAACTGGCTTCTTCACC
>DXTB01000008.1 GCA_019410105.1 Clostridiales bacterium
ACGATAACAAGTACTATGTCTTTGACGCTATTGTCAACGGCGAGATCGGCACTGTCAACCTGAACAGCACCAGTGATGTGGAGGTTGGCCTGTACGGTAATGTGACCTACGACGCTGACGGCTATGTCAACACCAGCGATCTGAACCGCATCAACAACGCCGTCTCCGGCAACGACCTGCGCGTCTGGAACGTCGACTCCACGATCGCCTACTCCTCCGGCGTGCTGTCCTTCGACGGTGTGGATTTGGTTCTGGCCGACGAGTACACCATCTTCCTAAACGATGGCGGCACCGGCAAGACCACCACTCCCAGCCGTCTGGCCCGCGACTATGAGGACGACAACTTCAAGGGTGTGATCTCCGCTGTTTACGATGGCGACGCTGTGATTGAGGTCTATGTGGACGAGGACAACAGCGTTATCACCGACGAGACCGTGGCTGAGGTTGAGGAGGCCGTCTCTGATGCCGTGGTGAATGCGGATGGCGCTTGGGGACAGAACGGCGACCTGGGTAACTATGTTGCCCACGGCACCTGGAACTCCGACGGCACCAAGGTGACTGCCTCCTTTGAGCAGTCCGCCATTAGTACCGAGTCCAATGCCATTACTTGGGATACTGCCCGCTTCCTGGGCTCCCTGCACAAGAACGGTGCTACCACCATCGTGTATGACGGTGTGACCTATGTGTGGGATAAGGACGGCGGCCTCCAGGGCAGCAACTGGTATGATTCCAGCGACAAAGGTCTGACCACTGGCGACAACGCTAACACTCTGGTCAAGGCTCTGGCCGATGCCGGCGTCTTTGACGGTGACGAGACTGCGACTGCTACTCTGACTGTGGACGGCGTGGACATCACTATCACTTTTAGCGTGTCCGAGTAATCCAATCAGAATTTACCCTGTGGGCGGAAACCCCCCGTGCGCTAAAGCACGGGGGTTTTTCTTTTTCTCAGCGCAAAGCCAGGTAGTGATAGCGGTCACGGTCGGAGTTGGAGAAAACCTCCTCGTCATAATCGTAGAATACCTGGAATCCCCCTGTAACGACGCGGAGAACCGGCTCGCCGGAGGTGGATTCCCAGTCCGTGTTTACCTCTGCCCCCTCCAGGGCCAGACCGCCATAACGCGAGCTGTTGTAATTGATCGGCCCGGAACCGGAGGCCAGCAGTACCGCCTTGGGGGAAAACCCCAGCTCAATGGTGCGGCTGGCCTCCCCGTCTCCGGTATAGCTCCCCGTTACCAGCTCGGATTTCCCGGCAACCTGCTCGGCAAGCGTATCCACCGCAGACTGTTCTGCCTTCCCGCCCAGCGCACCGTCAATTTTGGCGAAGTCCTCGTTGAAGTCGGTGCGGAGAAAGCTGTCCTCCGGTTCCCATTGATGTAATTGATAATGCGCCGTATAATTTGCCATTCTTATTACCCCCTCTGGAGATAGGGGCACCCCCGCGCCCGGCATACCGCCGGACGCGGGGATCTTGTCTGCTGGACGGCTTGTAGGGGCGGGCTTGTCCCTGCCGCGGGCGGCCACAAGGGCCGCCCCTACGGGTGGAGACGTACGGGGACAGGCGGGGATAAGTCCTGCTTTGTAGGGGCCGATGCCCACATCGGCCCGTCTTTCCGGGCCACCGGCCAGCCCCGGGCGGGTGTGGGCACCCGCCCCTACATACAAGCGCCGTGAGATAGCCTGCCGGAAACGGAACCCCGGAAATGTAGGGGCGGCCTTTATGGCCGCCCGCGGGCGGGGACAAGCCCCGCCCCTACAGAATATCCGGCCGGGCGGAAAACGGGAGTTCCCATTTGCCGGAAAATGCGCTATAATAGGACGCAGAGAAAACGCCGATGGGGGCGGTCAAATGTATCAGACCAGAATAACGGCGGCGGAGCTCCCGGTGGAGCGCCTGCTGGGGGAATACTGCTTCCCGGAGCGATTCCGGGAGGCCTGCCGGGCCTGCCCGGACTACGGAAACGATTGGTCCTGCCCGCCGGGGGTGCCGTCGGCGGCGGAGGCCCTGCGGCCTTTTCGGACGGCCCATGTGCTGGGCATGCAGGTATTTTATGATGCACAGACGCGCCGGGAGGTGTCCACGGCGGAGGGGGCTGAGGCGGTGCGCCGGGCGTCCTATGGACCGGCCAAGCGGGTACTGCTGGAGACCCTTCTGGCGCTGGAGCAGACCCGGAGCGGGGCGTGGACCATCGCGGCGGGACGGTGTGAGCTGTGCCCCCGCTGCGCCCGGCGGGACGGGCTGCCCTGCCGGAATCCGAGGCGGATGCGCTACTCCTTTTCCGCGTTCGGCTTTGATCTGGCGGCGCTGGCCCGGCAGGAGCTGGGCATCGAGCTGCTGTGGGCGGCCAATGGGCTGCCGGAGTACGATGTGGCGCTGGCCGCCTTTCTGGAGCGGTGAGGGACAAAAACAGGCCGGGGCGGCATAAGCCGCCCCGGCCTTGCTGTGCTTGCACGGACAGGATCAGAAATAGGTGAAGTTCACGGGCTTCCGGCTCCAGCCGATGGCGCGCTGCACGTCGGCGGCGTAGCCGTGGTCGGAGAGGGTCAGGCGGCCCAGGCGAAGGGCCTCGTCCAGAGAGAAAGCGCCCATCACCAGGGAAGAGAGGGTGGAGATATCGGCGGAAAGGGTGACGTCGGGCTGAGCATGCTCAACCACCTCCACCGTGCTTCCGGATATATTCAGCAGGAAGGTGCCGTTGTTGCCCTCGATAAAGTTGTCATCCACCTGGAGGGCCAGCACAAAGGGACGGCTGACCGGGGACTCACAGCGGCTCTGCATGCGGAAGTAGGCCGGCACATCGAAGATACGGGCCATGTAGCCCATTGTGCGGCGGGCCACCTCATGGATGCAGCCGTCGTGTGCGCGGTTCTCGCCTGTGTCCGGGTTGTGGAACAGCATGGTCAGGCTGAGGTCGGGGGAGAGGATACGCACCCGCTCGATCTGATCCACCTGGGAGGCGAAAAAGGTCATGAACTGCCGCAGCGTATCCAGATCCTCATACACCATCTCGGGCACGAGCAGATCGTGGTACATGTCGGTGTAGTGGTCCACCGCCACGAAATCGAAGGTGAAGTAGCCGGTGAGCCGGCCGTCCCGGCGGCAGACCACCACGTAGGGCATGTCGAAGATCCGGTGGGGGTCCATATAGTGGTGGACCGTGGCACCGTGGGTACGCGCCGCATAGGCGCGGTAGAAGTCCAAAATCTCCTGCCGGTCCTCCGGCCGGGCATAGGACAGCCCGGACTTGTCGCCGTAGGAGCGGATCGCGGAGGGCTTGGGCTGGTAGAGATAGTTCTCGTTGCAGTAACCGTATCCCATGTTGGCATAGAACGCGGGATTGAAGGGGTGGAGACAGCCGATCGGCGTCCCCTGTTTGGCGTAATACCGCATCAACACCTTCAGGAGCGTGCAGGCCACCCGCTCTTTCTTGTGAAGAAAGTTTGCGGAGACATAGGCTGCGGCCCCCATAGGCATCATCACACCTCTGACGTTGAGGGTGAAATCCATCATCAGGATGGAGCCCAGCAGGGTTCCATCGTCGTCAAAACAGCCGAGGTAACGGCCCTCGTCCGGACGGTGCAGTTCGCCTTCCATGTTCTGGAGCAGGGCGGCCGGCGTCTTGGAGGGGAATGAGGTCACCACATTCCGGGCCAGCTGCTCCACCTCAGAAGGGAGAACGAATCTGATATCCATCAAAACCGATTCCTTTCTGTGAAACAGAGAGTCTATTTACTTGCCGCGCCGGGGGCGCCGGCACAGGGGGCGGGGCTGGCTGGACAGCGCCCGCAAGGGCACGGGGGAGCCCGTGCCAGGTGGAACCAGACGGCTCCATGCGCACCTGCTTTGACGAGCCCCATTATGTCAGCATTTGCCGCGAAAGTCAACCCGCAGTTTGCCGATCGAAAAAAATTGAGCCCTGGCGGAAGAAAAGGCTTGACAGAGGGCTGCGCCATGGGGTAAAGTGAGACTGGCCATGCTGCGAGGAAGCGGCAGGGCTTTTGGAAGCGATGCAGCGTCCTGAACCGCGGTTCAGGACGCTTTTTGTATTTCTACCGGCAGAAAGGAGCAGCATATGGACGCCTTCAGTGTTCGTACAAAAATTATGATCGGAGGTGGCATGGACGCGCTGGCCCAGCGGCTGCACCGGGTCTTTCTGGTGACGGACAAGTTCATGGCCGAGAGCGGCAAAACGAATTATGTCACCGACCGGCTGCTGCGCAACGGCGGCGAGTTCAAGATCTTCTCCGACGTGCAGGCCGACCCGGACATCGCCACCGTCACCAGAGGCGTGGAGCAGATTCTGGAGTTCCAACCCGATGCGGTGGTGGCCTTCGGCGGCGGCTCCGCCATCGACGCGGCCAAGGCAATCGTGTTCTTCGCCGCCCGGGAGCGGGACATGCGGGACTGCAAGTTCATCGCCATCCCCACCACCAGCGGCACCGGCTCGGAGGTGAGCCGCTTTGCGGTGATCACCGACCAGGAGAAGGGGGTCAAATATCCCTTGGTGGAGGACAGCCTGCTGCCCGACATCGCCATTTTGGACGCGGAGCTGACCACCAGCGTGCCCCCTACCGTGACGGCGGACACCGGCATCGACGTGTTCACCCATGCGGTGGAGGCCTTTGTGTCCACCGAGGCCTCCGACTTCTCCGACGCGGCGGCGGAAAAGGCCATCAAGCTGGTCAAGCGCCACCTGCTGCCCGCCTATCAGAACCCCGAGGACCGCAAGGCCCGGCAGGGGATGCACAACGCCTCCTGCCTGGCGGGCATCGCCTTCTCCAACTCCGGCCTGGGCCTCAACCACGGCATGGCCCACGCCCTGGGCGCCCGGTTCCACATCCCCCATGGCCGGGCCAACGGCATCCTGCTGCCCTATGTGATGAGCTTCAACGCCGGCTGCGCCGAACAGCTCACCTCCACCGCCAAGCGCTATGCCCGTATTTCCCGCCTGCTGGAGCTGGAGAGCAGCAGTGTCCGCCAGAGCGCCCTCAACCTCATTCGCACCGCCCGGCGGTACATCGAAAAGCTGAACATGCCCTCCACCCTCCAGGCCGCGGGCGTGAACGCGGCGGAGTTCGAGGAGGCGGTGCACGACATGGCGGAGGCGGCCCTGGCCGACCGCTGCACCGCCACGAACCCCAGAAGCTGCACGGCGGAGGAAATTGAACAGATCTTCCGCAAGGCCTACAGCGGGAAATTGCCCTGACAGAGCTCCTCCGCCGCGCAATTGCGCGGCGGAGGAATTTGGCGTAAAATGATATTTCGGATTGACAACTCCGCAAATTTCTGTTAAAATGAGCCAGAAAAAATGATAGAGATGCGTATAGTGGAAGGGCGGATTCGTGCGGCGTTAGTACGGCCCGCCTGGTAAACGATCAAGAGCGATGTAGCTCCCAAGAATTTTGACTTGAAATTCTGGGGGCTTTTTTTGTTTTTTCGCCCCGTACGCCTGTGAACTCCCTGCCGGTGTTGCGGAAAACACCGCAGCGCGTTTACGCAGGATAGGCTGCCCGGCCCTGTGGCATGATAGGGGGGGACAGCCCGCTGTTTCCAGCGGTTTTTAGGAGGAGCGTGCCGATTTGATTGAGCTTGATGAGAAAAAGCGGATTATACAGGAATTTGTACCCGGCAAGCAGGTCACCCTGGCCCATGTGATCGCCAACCCCACCGAGGATCTGTACCTGAAGCTGGGACTGATCGATGCCTCCGGCGCCATTGGGATCTTTACCATCACCCCCAGTGAGGCGGCCATGATCGCCGCCGATGTGGCCACCAAGTCGGCCAACGTGTCCATCGGCTTTGTGGACCGCTTCAACGGCTCGTTGGTCATCACCGGCGATGTGGCGGCGGTACAGTCGGCGCTGACAGAGGTTATGAATACCCTGTGCGGTATGATGGGCTTTGCATCGGCCCCCATCACCAAGACGTGATGCAATGGAGAGAAAAAGACGCATTATCCTGATCGGCCGCTCCACGGCCGGCAAGACAACGCTTTGCCAGCGGATCAACCACGAGGAACTGCAGTACCACAAGACCCAGACCGTACAGATTGTCAACCAGAGTATGATTGACACACCGGGCGAGTATCTGGAGCGGCGCTATTTTCGCGGGGCCCTCATGGTGACGGCCGCCGACGCGGACACGATTGTGCTGGTCCAGGACGCCACCGAGAAGGGGAGCATGTTCCCGCCCGCCTACAGCAGCATGTTTGCAAAGCCCTGCGTGGGGGTTGTGACAAAGTCGGATCTGGCGTCTGAGCATGAGATTTCAAATGCGAGGCAGTATTTGAAGGCAGCCGGCGCGGGTGAGATCTTTGTCGTCAGCAGCGTGACGGGCGAGGGCGTGGAAGCCTTGGTAAGGCATCTGGATTTCCTTTGAAGTCAGGAGGAGCCGCATGGAAAAGGATGCGATCCGTGTCGTCATTGCAGACGATGAGCCGATCAGCAGAATGGATTTGAAAGAACTGCTTACGGAAGGCGGGTATACGGTTGTCGCAGAGGTCTCCGACGGGTTTGATGCCGTGGAGAACTGCAAGCTCTACCATCCGGATCTCGTTCTGCTCGACATCAAGATGCCGTTTCTGGACGGACTGGCCGCGGCCAAGATCATCTATGAGGAGGAGCTGGCGGACACGATCATTATGCTCACGGCGTATAGTGAGCGGGAGTTCGTGGAGCAGGCCAAGGATTACGGCGTCAGCGGCTATCTGGTCAAGCCCATCGACGAGAAATCGCTGATTCCCAACATCGAGCTGGTTGTGGCCCAGAGCAAGGAGATGAAACGGCTGCGCAAGGACATGGCCAAGGTTTCCGAGCGGCTGGCCAACCGCAGCATCATTGAAAAAGCCAAGGGACAGGTGATGCAGGAGCAGAACCTGTCGGAGCAGGAGGCGTACCACTATATACGCAAGCTCAGTCAGCTCAAGGGCCTTTCCATGCGCCGGGTGGCGGAGATGATCCTCGTGAAAGGCGGGGGTTGACAGGTGAATGTGATTTGGTCCCTCTGCAGAAAGTATACCGATCTGTCCGATGAAGAGATCCGCATCATCGAGCACATGTCAGAGACGCTGCAGCCTCTGGCCAATCTGGAG
Organism: Clostridiales bacterium; assembly: GCA_019410105.1. The sequence goes on from DXTB01000008.1 coordinate 7,092, forward strand.
GGCGCGGACATCTTCATCGACTGCCCCGGACGGGACGGGAACGCCATCGTGGTGGCGGAGGCCAAGCCGGAATGTGTGCCGTCGTCCTACAAGAACACGGTTGTGGGACTGCTGGCCAAGCCGGAGAACGAGCCGGCGGTGGCCCGCACCTTCCGCCTGGGGGTGGGAACCAAGCAGATGAAGGCCGTGACCCAGGAGAATGGGAGCACGATCCAGTCGGTAGAGCCCATCCGCAACGGCTCCCATATCATCGGCGTGCTGATCCTGGAGAAGCGGGTGGACGAGCAGAGGCAGGTCAGTGAGCGGATTCATTTCTCGCAGCAGAGCTTTGAGACCATCGCCCACGCCCTGGCTCAGATGGTGCCGGAGAACAACTGGCTCACCGAGTGTATCGACGAGGCGCTCCTCATGGTGGACCGCAGCGGCATCGTGACCTTCCGCAACTCCCTGGCCCAGGATCTGTACCGGAGGCTGGGCTACATTGAGGACATCCTGGGACAGCCCTATGAGAACGTCCGCCTGGTGGAACAGGACGGCAACAGCGAGGAGTGCAGCGGCTACTCCTATGTGGAGACTACGGTGAGCAACCTGGTGCTGGACATCAAGCACATCCAGCTCAACTCGGCGGGGGCGGCCTTCGCCGTGATCATTCAGGACGTAACCTGGCGGCGGGAGCAGGAGCAGGCGCTGATTCTCAAGTCTGTGGCCATCAAGGAGATCCACCACCGGGTGAAGAACAACCTCCAGACCATTGCCAGCCTCCTGCGCCTACAGACGCGCCGCACTGACAGCGAGGAGACGCGGCAGGTGCTGGGGGAGAGCATGAACCGGATCCTCTCCATTGCCAGCACCCACGAGCTGCTGGCTCAGAGCGGTGTGGACGAGGTCATGCTGGGGGAGGTCATCCTGAACATAAAGAACAATACCATGCGGTATTTTTCCAACCCCAAATGCTATGTCACCATTACCATGGAGGGCGGGGACTTTCAGGTGGACTCCGACATCGCCACGTCGGTGGCCATCATCATCAACGAACTGCTTCAGAACTCCCTGAAGTACGCCTTCCAGGACCGCTCTTCCGGAGAGATTCGGATCGTCGTGGAGCAGGGGAAGCTGTACTCCAGCATCCAGGTCAGCGACAACGGAGGCGGATTCGATGTGGCCAACACGGAGGGCAACCGCCTGGGGCTGTCCATCGTGCAGACGTTGGTGAAGGACAAGCTGCGGGGCAACCTGGAGATCGAGTCGGGCCCCGAGGGAACCTGCGCCAGATTCGACTTTAAAAATCAGATCATCGGAACGGCCGACGTGACGTAACGACGGCTGGAACAGACGAGCGACGGAGCTCGGATACAGAGGGATTCTCTGTACCCGGGCTCCGTTTTGCATTGAACTCTCAGGAAGCGGGTGAAGCAAGTTGCATGAAGTGATCCTCAGCGTGGGCATCGATATCGGCACCTCGACGACCCAGCTCATTTTCAGCCGGCTGACCATCGAAAACCGGGCCAGCAGCTACACCGTGCCGCGCATCGACATTGTGGATAAAGAGGTGATCTACCGCAGCAAGATCTACTTTACGCCCCTGCGTTCGGCCACGGAGATCGACGCGGAGGCGGTTAAACGGATTGTGCGGGAGGAGTACCAGGCGGCCGGCATGACGCCGGAGATGCTCCGCACGGGTGCGGTGATCATCACCGGCGAAACCGCCCGGAAGGAGAACGCCAACGAGGTGCTGGAGGCTCTGTCCGACCTGGCCGGAGACTTCGTGGTGGCCACCGCCGGACCGGATCTGGAGTCGGTACTCTCCGCCCGGGGGGCGGGCACCGACGCCCTGTCCAAGGAAAAGCGCACGGCCATCGCCAATGTGGACATCGGCGGCGGGACCAGCAACATCGCCGTCTATGAGAAGGGCGTGCTGCGGGGGACCTGCTGCCTGGACATCGGCGGGCGGCTCATCAAGGTGGAAAACGGCCGCATCAGCTACATTTTCCCCAAGATCCAGGCCCTGGCCGCCGCCAACGGAATCTCGCTGGCGGTGGGCGACCGGGCCTATCCCGAGCAGCTCTACGGCGTGTGCCGCCTCATGGCGGCCCAGCTGGCCCAGGCCCTCCGCCTGGCGGGGGCGGACAGCCACCACGCCGGCCTTTATACCAACAACGGCAAGCCTCTGCCGGAGCAGCCGGCCATCCGCGCGGTGACCTACTCCGGCGGCGTGGCAGACTGCATCTATCAGGAGATGGAGGGCGACGTGTTCCGCTTTGGCGACATCGGCGTCCTCCTGGGAAAGGCCATTCGGGCCGACCCGGATCTGAGCCGGGTGGAGCGCTTTACCTCCATCGAGACCATCCGGGCTACCGTGGTAGGGGCGGGAACCCATACCACCGAGGTCAGCGGGAGCACCATCCACTATGAGCAGGGCACGCTCCCCCTGAAAAATGTCCCCATTCTTAAGGTGTCCGAGGAAGACGAGGCGTCGCTGGAAACGCTGAAGGCTTCCATTTTGAATCAGATGCCGCTGTATATGCCTGAGGGAAAAGCGGAGCAGCTTGCGATCGCTTTTACCGGAGAAAAGCGCACCAGCTTTGCGGACATTCAGGCATTGGCGGCAGCTATCATTGAGAGCACGAAGGAGGTGATCAGCAGCAGGTATCCCTTGGTCGTGGTGGTGGAGAACGATATCGGAAAGGTGCTCGGAAACGCGCTGAACGTATTGCTCAAGCGGGAGAAGGACGTCATCTGCATTGACGGTATCCGCACCCTGAGCGGCGACTACATCGATATCGGCGAGCCCATTGCAGGCGGGCAGGTGCTGCCCGTAGTGATCAAGACCTTGATTTTCAATTCTTAAATGTTAGGACTTATGAGAGGTGAACTAGCATGATCCTGAAGACAAAGCTGTTCGGCCATGTGTACGAGTTCAAATCGATTCGGGAAGTCATGGCGAAGGCAAACGAGGAAAAATCCGGCGACAAGCTGGCAGGCATTGCCGCCGAAACCGCAGAGGAGAGAGTGGCCGCCAAGGTGGTGCTCTCCAATCTGACCCTGAACGATCTGCGCAACTGCCCCGCCGTCCCCTATGAGGAGGACGAGGTGACCCGGATCATCCAGGATTCTGTCAACGAGACCATCTTTAACGAGTATAAGAATATGACGGTGGCCGAGTTCCGCGAGTGGCTGCTGGATACCCAGACCACCCCCGACATGATCCGCCGGGCCTCCCGCGGCCTGACCTCTGAGATCGTTGCCGGCGTGTGCAAGCTGATGAGCAACCTGGACCTCATCTACGCCGCCAAGAAGATGCGCGTGACCGCCCACTGCAACACCACCATCGGTCTGCCCGGCACCTTCTCCTCCCGTCTGCAGCCCAACCACACCACCGATGATCCCAATGGCATCATCGCGTCCGTGATGGAGGGCCTGTCCCTGGGCTGCGGCGACGCCGTCATCGGCCTGAACCCCGTGGACGACTCCGTGGAGAGCGTGGCCCGCATCCTGAAGATGTTCGACGAGTTCAAGCGCAAGTGGGAGGTTCCCACCCAGATCTGCGTGCTGGCCCACGTGACCACCCAGACCGAGGCCGCCAACAAGTTCGGCGCTCCCCTCGACCTGATGTTCCAGTCCATCGCCGGCTCCCAGAAGGGCAACGAGGCCTTCGGCCTGAACGCCGCCATGCTGGACGAGGGCCGCGCCACCATGCTGTCCCGCGGCACCTGCACCGGACCCAACGTCATGTACTTTGAGACCGGCCAGGGCTCCGAGCTGTCCTCCGAGGCCCACAACGGCTGGGACCAGGTCACCATGGAGGCCCGCTGCTATGGCTTTGCCAAGCGCTACAACCCCTTCCTGGTCAACACCGTCGTCGGCTTCATCGGGCCCGAGTACCTGTACGATTCCAAGCAGGTCACCCGCGCCGGCCTGGAGGATCACTTCATGGGCAAGCTGACCGGCATCCCCATGGGCTGCGACGCCTGCTACACCAACCACATGAAGGCCGACCAGAACGACATCGAGAACCTGGCGACCCTGCTGGTGGCCGCCGGCTGCAACTACATCATGGGCGTGCCCGAGGGCGACGACTGCATGCTGATGTACCAGTGCACCGGCTACCATGAGGCTGCTGCCCTGCGCGAGGTCTTTGGCCTGCGCCCCATCCACGAGTTCGACATGTGGCTGGAGAAGATGGGCTTCTCTGAGAATGGCAAGCTGACGCCCAAGGCCGGCGACGCTTCCGTGTTCCTGAAGAAGTAAGGAGGAGCGAAGAATGGACGAGAAAGATCTGAGAAGCATCATTGAGCAGGTGCTGACGGAAATGAATGTGTCCGGTGCCAAGCCCGCCGAGAAGGCCGCTGCCGCTTGTGCGTGTGAGTCTGCGCCGGAGGTTGAGGACGGCTGCATCCCCGACATCACGGAGATCGACATCCGCAAGCAGTATCTGGTGAAGAACCCCGAGAACGGCGAGGAGTATGCCGAGCTGAAGATGAACGCTCCCTGCCGCCTGGGCATCGGCAAGGCCGGCGCCCGCTACAACACCCTGCCCCAGCTGGAGTTCCGCGCCGCCCACTCCGCCGCCCAGGACGCCGTGTTTAACGACGTGGACGCCGAGTTCGTGGAGAAGATGGGCCTGTGGACGGTGCAGACCCAGTGCGACAGCAAGGACACCTATCTGACCCGCCCCGATCTGGGCCGCAAGCTCAGCCCCGAGGCCGTGGAGACCATCAAGGCCAAGTGCAAGAAGAACCCCACCGTTCAGATCTACGTGGCGGACGGACTGTCCTCCGCCGCCGTGGCCGCCAACATCGGCGATCTGCTGCCCGCCATCCTGCAGGGCCTGGAGAGCTACAAGATCGATGTGGGCACCCCCTTCTTCGTGAAGTATGGCCGCGTGGGCGTCATGGATGAGATCTCCGAGCTGACCGGTGCCACCGTCACCTGCACCCTGATCGGCGAGCGTCCCGGCCTGATCACCGCCGAGTCCATGTCCGCTTACATCGCCTACAAGGCCACCGTGGGCATGCCCGAGGCCCGCCGCACCGTGGTATCCAACATCCACCGGGCCGGCACCATCCCCGCCGAGGCCGGCGCCCACATCGCGGAAATCATCAAGATCATGCTGGACAAGAAGGCCAGCGGTACCGATCTGAAACTGTAAGAGCAGGGAGGAAAATCAATATGAAACGCGATCCGTTGCCCGCACATGTACTGGCGACTCGCATTATCCCCAACGTAGCTCCCGACATGGCGAAGGAGCTGGGCCTGACCCCTGACCAGAAGTCCCTGGCCATCGTTACTGCCGACAGCGACGATGTGACCTACACCGCCCTGGACGAGGCCACCAAGAAGGCCGACTGCAAGGTTGTCTACGCCAAGAGCTTCTACGCCGGCGCCGCCAACGCCAACACCAAGCTGGCCGGCGAGATCATCGGCATCCTGGCCGCTCCCAACCCCGCTGAGGCCAAGGCCGGCCTGGAGGCCTGCGTGGACATGATCGAGAATGTGTGCCACTTTGTCTCCGCCAATGACGACGACAGCATCTGCTACTATGCCCACTGCATCTCCCGCACCGGCTCCTACCTGTCCGAGGGCTGCGGCATTGCCGAGGGCGAGGCCATTGCCTACCTGATTGCGCCTCCCCTGGAGGCCATGTACGGCGTGGATGCCGCGCTGAAGGCCGCCGATGTGCGGATGTGCGTGCTGTACGCCCCCCCGTCTGAGACCAACTTTGGCGGCGCCCTGCTGACCGGCAGCCAGTCTGCCTGCAAGTCCGCCTGTGACGCCTTCGCCGCCGCCGTCGAGTCCGTCGCCGACCAGCCCAAGGTCTGACCGGCAGAGCGACCGGGTCCGCACGGGCCCATGAACGGAGGTACATATGAAGGCATTGGGTATGATTGAAACCCGCGGCCTGGTCGCCTCCATTGAGGCGGCCGATGCCATGGTCAAGGCTGCCAACGTCACCCTCCAGTGCAAGGAGCATGTGGGCGGCGGCCTGGTGACCATCATGGTCCGAGGGGATGTGGGCGCCGTCAAGGCGGCCACAGACGCCGGTGCCGCAGCGGCGGAACGGGTGGGAGCCCTGATTTCCGTCCACGTGATCCCCAGACCCCATGAGGAGCTGGAAGAAATCCTGGGACACATCCCCGCCGAACCAGACCAGCCGGTTCCCCCCACGCCTCCCGCCCCGGCCCCTGAGCCGGAGCCGGAGGAGGGTGAGCCGCTGGAACCGGAGGAGCAGGAGAGCGATGGCGCGGTGATGGAGCCCGCCAGCCTGACCACGGAGGAGCTGGAGCATATGGCGGTGGTAAAACTGCGGGCCGTGGCCAGACAGATCGGCCTGACCAGCATGACGCGCAAGGAGATCCGGTTTGCCAAGAAGGAAGAGCTTCTCGCGGCAATCACGGCGTTCCTGGCGGAGCAAAACAACTGAGCATGCTTCGCGGTTTGAGACTGCCCCCGGCATGAGTTCAGCGAAAGGAATGGAACTGTATGCAGCTAATCGATAAAGATCTCCTGTCCATGCAGGAGGTTCGGGAGCTGGTAGAGGCGGCCAAGGAGGCCCAGCAGGAGCTGGCCCGGATGGACCAGGCCCAGGTGGACCGCATTGTGCGTGCCATTGCCGACGCGGGCGTGCGCAACGCCCGCCGGCTGGCCCAGATGGCCAACGAGGATACCGGCTTCGGCATCGTGGACGACAAGGTGATCAAGAACATCTTTGCCAGCCGCGGTGTCTACGAGCACATCAAGGATATGAAAACCATCGGAGAGATCAGCCGGGACGACGCCAAGCGCCTGCGCACCATCGCGGTGCCCGTGGGCGTGATCGCCGGCCTGATCCCCTCCACCAACCCCACTTCCACCGCACTTTACAAGGCGGAGATCGCCATCAAGGCGGGCAACGCCATCGTGTTCTCCCCCCACCCCACGGCCCTGCGCTGCATCCTGGAGACCGTCAAGGTCATCCGGCAGGCGGTGGCCGAGGCGGGCGGCAATGAGAACCTGGTCTCCTGCATCACCATCCCCACCATGGAGGCCACCGACAACCTCATGCGCCACCGCGACGTGGCCATGATCCTGGCCACCGGCGGCTCCGCCATGGTGCGGGCGGCCTACTCCTCCGGTACCCCCGCCATCGGCGTGGGCCCCGGCAACGGCCCCGCCTACCTGGAGAAGACCTGCGACCTGCCCCTGGCAGTGAAGCGCATCCTGGACTCCAAGACCTTTGACAACGGCACCATCTGCGCCAGCGAGCAGTCCATCATCTGCGACGATGACATGGTGCCCGCCGTCAAGGCCGAGATGGAGCGCCAGGGGGCTTACTTCCTGGACGACGAGGAGCGGGAGAAGCTGGGCCGCTTCATTCTGCGGGCCAATGGCACCATGAACCCCGAGATCGTGGGCCGCAGCGTGAAGACCATCGCCAATCTGGCCGGCCTGGAGAAGGTTCCCGCCACCGCCCGCGTGCTGGTGGCCAAGGAGACCGGCGTGGGCCGCGGCCATCCCTATTCCAACGAGAAGCTGGGACCCATCCTGGCCTTCTACACCGCCGAGAACTACGAGAAGGTGTGCGAGAAGGTCTGTGAGATCCTCCACTACGAAGGCGCGGGCCACACCTTCTCTATGCACACCAACGACGATAAGATGGTGGACTACTTCGCCCGCCGGGTGCCCGCCTCCCGCGTGATGGTGAACACCCCCAGCGCCCTGGGCGGCATCGGCGGCACCACCGCCCTCCAGCCCGCCCTGACCCTGGGCTGCGGCGCCGTGGGCGGCTCCGCCACCTCGGAGAACGTGGGCCCCATGCACCTGCTCAACCTGCGGTATGTGGCCTACGGCCTCAAGGAGCTGGACGAGATCCGCGCCTCCGTGCCGGACTGCTCCGACGGCGTCTGCCGCACGGCTCCCTCTCTGGAGAACATCGATGTGGACGACATCGTCCGCCAGATCATCGGTAAGCTCCAGAAGCTGTAACCCAATCTCATCCGCGTACAGCGCGGTTTACCTGTGAAAGGAAGGATCACAAATGGCGAATATGATGCAAGCTCTGGGTATGATCGAGACCAAGGGTCTCGTGGCCTCCATCGAGGCGGCCGATGCCATGGTCAAGGCGGCCAACGTCACCCTGATCGGCAAGGAGCACGTGGGCGGCGGCCTGGTGACCGTAATGGTCCGCGGCGACGTGGGCGCGGTCAAGGCGGCCACCGACGCGGGCGCGGCGGCGGCCGAGCGCGTGGGCGAGCTGATCTCCGTGCACGTCATTCCCCGTCCCCACGAGGAAGTGGAGTCCATCCTGCCCCACCTGGGCTGAGGCAGCCTGACGCAAACAAGTAAAGGAGTGTCCCTGTTATGAATATGATGCAAGCTCTGGGTATGATCGAGACCAAGGGTCTCGTGGCCTCCATCGAGGCGGCCGATGCCATGGTCAAGGCGGCCAACGTCACCCTGATCGGCAAGGAGCACGTGGGCGGCGGCCTGGTGACCGTAATGGTCCGCGGCGACGTGGGCGCGGTCAAGGCGGCCACCGACGCGGGCGCGGCGGCGGCCGAGCGCGTGGGCGAGCTGATCTCCGTGCACGTCATTCCCCGTCCCCACGAGGAAGTGGAGTCCATCCTGCCCCACCTGGGCTGAGGCAGCCTGACGCAAACAAGTAAAGGAGTGTCCCTGTTATGAATATGATGCAAGCTCTGGGTATGATCGAGACCAAGGGTCTCGTGGCCTCCATCGAGGCGGCCGATGCCATGGTCAAGGCGGCCAACGTCACCCTGATCGGCAAGGAGCACGTGGGCGGCGGCCTGGTGACCGTAATGGTCCGCGGCGACGTGGGCGCGGTCAAGGCGGCCACCGACGCGGGCGCGGCGGCGGCCGAGCGCGTGGGCGAGCTGATCTCCGTGCACGTCATTCCCCGCCCCCACAACGAGGTGGAGTCCATCCTGCCCTCCCTGGAGAAGTAAGATACGGGCGTAGCCCGTGTCCCATCAACCATAGGAAGGGGTGGAGCGCGTGAAGGCAATTACAGAAGATTTCCTCCGGGTGGAGCTGCGGAACACCCAGCCCGAGGTCTACTACATCCCGGAGGGGAAAATACTGACGCCCGCGGCGCGGGAATATCTTCAGCAGCGCAAAATCAAAGTGGCCGCAGGGGGGCAGCCGGCGGAGCCGGCCCCCGCGGCCGCCCCGGCCGCCCAGCCGGTCGTCCCGACCGTGATGTGCGCCCCGGAGCCGCCCAAGCCCAAGTACGTGGACTATGAGACCGGCGCCTACTACATGGAAAAGCCGGAGCATATGACCCAGCTGTTCGGCAACGTGCTGGTGGCCAAGGATCACCCCCGCATCCATTTCCGCGGCAAGCTGGACAGCCTCCAGGCCCTGGTGGTGCTGGATCAGGTTCAGATCGCCGAGGGCGGCTGCCAGAAGCTGGTGGACGACCTGGGGAACATCCTGGGCGTTCTCCGGGAGATGATGCGCTGCGACGTGCTGGACGAGGCGTTCAAGAACGAGACCATCATTGGTCTCACCCACGCCGAGCTGCGGGAGCGTTCCCACAATCCGCAGAAGTTCTTCGGCGTGCAGTACATGCAGCTGCCCGATTACACCATGGGCAGGGATTATGCGCTGCTCAACCAGCTCCGCGCCGCCGTCCGTGAGACGGAGGTAGCGGCGACCGAGGCCTTCCGGGTGGGCAACAAATACACCCGGAAAGATATCATCGAGGAACTCAACCGCCTGTCCAGCGCCATTCATATCATGATGTGCATGTACCTGGCGGGCCAGTACCGCTGAGGAGGAACAGGCATATGGAACAAATCGTATCCGCAGTGATGGATGCGGTCCACCGGGCGGGACTGGTCGAGGTGGAGGTCTCCGCGCGGCATGTGCATCTGTCACAGGCCGATGTGGAGGTGCTGTTTGGGCCCGGCGCCAGGCTGGAGCCCAAGCGGCCGCTCTCTCAGCCGGGCCAGTTCCTGTCTGAGCAGCGGGTCACACTGGTGGGCCCCAAGGGCCGGAAGGAGCGCGTGGCGGTCCTTGGCCCGGCCCGCAAGGCCACCCAGGTGGAGCTGTCCAAGAGCGACTGCATGGAGCTGGGGGTCAAGGCCCCCGTCCGGGAGTCCGGCGACGTGGCCGGCTCCGGGGCCATCACCATTGAGGGCCCCTGCGGCACGTTGGAGCTGAAGGAGGGCGTGATCATCGCCCACAACCACATCCACGTCACCGCGCCGGACTCCAAGCTGCTGGATCTGAAAGACAAGCAGCGGGTGTCCGTGGCCGTGATGAGCGAGCGGCCCGTGATTTTCCAGGATGTCATCATCCGGGTGAGCACGGAGTTCAGCTGTAAGATGCACATTGACGTGGACGAGGCCAACGCGGCTCTGGTGAGCGGCTTTACCCTCGGCAAGATCATCCGATAATCAACAGAAGGAGCGCCAGCGACATGATGGACTTGGACCGCGTAAACAACTACCTCGCCCGTGTGGAGGAATCCGAAAAAACCACCTTCAAGCCGGTGGGAAGCCGGCTGAAGGTGGGGGTGGATCTGGGCACCGCCTACATTGTGCTGGTGGTGCTGGACGAGGAAAACAACCCCGTGGCCTGCGAGAAGCAGGCGGCCCAGGTTCTGCGGGACGGCGTGGTGGTGGACTACACCGGCGCGCTGCGCATTGTACGGTCGCTCAAGGAAAAGCTGGAGGCCCGCCTGGGCACGGAGCTGGTCAACTGCGCCATCGCCATGCCCGCGGGCACCGAATCCAGTGTCAAGACCCACCAGTATGTGGCGGAGGGCGCCGGCCTGGAGGTGACCAACATCCTGGACGAGCCCAGCGCCGCCAACGCCATCTATCAGATTGAGGACGGCGTGGTGGTGGACATCGGCGGCGGCACCACCGGCCTTGCTATATTAAAGGAGGGCAAGGTGGTGCAGATCGAGGACGAGCCCACCGGCGGCACCCATCTGACCCTGGTTCTGTCGGGCAACTATCACGTCTCCTTCGAGGAGGCGGAGGCCATCAAGCAGGACTACAAGCGCCACCGGGAGATCCTCCCCGTGGTGCGCCCCGTGGTGGAAAAGATGGCCACGATCGTGAGCCGCTATGTGGATAAGGCCCACACGGACACCATTTACCTCTGCGGCGGCACCTGCTGTCTGACGGGCATCGAGGACATCTTCCAGAAGGTGACGGGAATCCGGACCATTAAGCCGGCCAACCCCTTCCTCGTGACCCCCACAGGCATTGCCATGAACTGTACCCTGGAATAAACCCCTTAAATTCATGAACAGAAAGGAGGGGAAGCCATGGAACAAACGCTGCTCAATGAAATTGTAGCCCGCGTGGCCGCCAAGCTGGCGGAGGCGGAGGGGGGCGAGGCCGCCCCGGCCGCCGCAGACCGGGATGACCGGGAGGGCCTGCTGCTGCTCAGCCAGGAGATGAACGACACCTGCCGGGCCATGCTGAAGTGCGAGAAGCTGAAGGCGCGGTTCCGTGTGGACTGCGCTTCCCTCCAGAGTGAGCCGGCCGAGTTGGATTCCTATGGCGTGGTTGTGCTCACCGGGCTCACCAACGAGGCCCTTGCCAAGCTGGCCCTGGGCCTGTGCGACACCCCCTATACCCGTCTGGCCGCCCAGGCCATCCTGACGGGCAAGCGGGTCTACGTACCCACCGAGGAGGTGGAGCTCTACCGCTACGCCTCCACCGCCCCGGCGGCCTACTACGCCATGATGAAGGAGCGCCTGGATCTGCTCCTGACCTCCGGCGTGGTGGTCTGCTCCAAACACAACCTGGAGGGACTCCTGCTGGGCGGCGCGGCCTGTGAGGCGGCTCCGGCGGAGGCGCCCGCGGCCGCGGAACCCTCCGCCCCTGCCCCCATGCCCGCGGCTCGTGAGGAGAAGCTGGTCCATGTGACCAAGCGGGTGCTCACGGAGCGGGACATCCGGGACGCCGCGGCGGAAAAGGTCACCTGCATCCATGTCCCCGCCAAGTGCATCCTGACGGCTCTGGCCAAGGACTGCGCCAAGGAGCACGGGATCCGGCTGGTTCAGGAGTGACCCCGGGCCCTGAGCCCCATTACCCGAAAAAGGATGGATCAAGGCTATGAAGGTAGCAAAGGTGATCGGCAACATCTGGGCCACCCGTAAGGAAGAAAAACTGGCTGGCCTGAAGCTGCTGCTGGTTCAGCCGCTGGATGTGCTGACGGGAAAAGCGGAACGGCCCCCCATCGTGGCCGCCGATATCATCGGCGCCGGCGTGGGGGAGACCGTGCTCGTGGTCGGAGGCAGCTCGGCCCGCAGCGCCGCCGGCGATATGAGCATCCCGGTGGACGCCACCGTGGTCGGCATTGTGGACGACCAGGAGATCGACCGCAGCGTGCTCCCCTGACGGGGAGGCGCCGCGGCGGCCCGGCGGAAACTTCCGCGAAAGGAATGGTCATACGTCATGAATCTGACCGAAGCGGTCAAGGCTGCGGGTGTAGTCGGCGCCGGAGGCGCCGGGTTCCCCACCCATGTAAAGCTCTCAGCCAAGGCGGAGTGCTTTCTGGTCAACGCGGCCGAGTGTGAACCGCTGATCGAAACCGACAAATATCTCTGCCGTACCTTCCCCGACCGGGTGGTGGCCGCCGCGGTGGCGGTGGCCGGGCACCTGGGCGCGAAGCGCACGGTGATCGCCCTGAAGGGCAAGTACCACGCGGAGATCACGGCCCTGGAGGGGGCTATCAGCCGGAGCGGCGCCCAGGTGGAGCTGTTCCGGATGAAGACCTTCTATCCGGCCGGCGACGAGCAGACCATGGTGCAGCAGGTGACCGGCCGCTCCGTCCCGGAGCGGGGGCTGCCCCTGGACGTGGGCTGCGTCGTGGACAACGTAGGCACCCTGCTCAACATCCAGGATGCCCTGGAGGGAACTCCGGTAACGGAGAAATACCTCTCCGTGGTGGGCGAGGTCAAGGAGCCCATTCTCCTAAAGGTCCCGGTGGGCACGGCCCTCACGGCCTGCGTGGCGGAGGCCCGGCCCAACTTAGCGGACTACGCCCTCATCGTGGGCGGACCCATGATGGGCAAGCCCCTCACCGACCGGGCCGCCATTGAGGCGGCCGTGGTCACCAAGACCACCGGAAACCTGATCGTCCTGCCCAAGGAGCACTACCTGTTCCGGCGGGCCCAGCTCCCGATGGAGACCATCCGCCATCAGACCAAGAGCGCCTGCATCCAGTGCCGCATGTGTACCGATCTCTGCCCCCGCTATCTCATCGGGCACCAGATCCGCCCCAACCTGGTCATGCGCAACCTGTGGCGGGAGGGGAGCATCGAGGACAACGAGGAGTATCTGCGCTCCTTCGGCGACGCGGCCAACTGCTGCGACTGCGGCGTGTGCGAGATGTTCGCCTGCCCCATGGGCCTGTCTCCCCGCAAGGTGAACGGCTACATCAAGGGCGAGCTGCGCAAGCGCGGCATTCAGGTGCCCCGGAACATGGAGCCCCACGCCCGGGAGTTTGTGGACGAGCGCAAGACGCCCACCGACCGGCTGGTGGCCCGGCTGGGCCTGTCGGCCTACTACGGCCTGCACGCCCACACCTGCATCCCCCTGGAGCCGGAGACGGTATTCATCCCGTTCCAGCAGCACATCGGCAAGCCCGCCGTGCCTGTCAAGGCCGTGGGCGACCCGGTGGCAAAGGGAGAGCTTCTGGCTCAGGCCGCCCCGGACGGCCTGAGCGCCAACATCCACGCCAGCATCGACGGCGTGGTGACAGAAATCACTCCGGCGGGCGCCAGGCTCTGCCGGAAGGAGGTATGAACGGTATGGCAAACGCCATCGGCATGGTCGAGCTGACCAGTATTGCCCGGGGCATTGAGACCAGTGATTTTATGGTAAAGGCAGCCCAGGTGGAGCTCATCCGTTCCTCTACCGTGTGTCCCGGCAAGTATATCATCATCATTGCGGGCGATACCGGCGATGTCAAGGCCTCCATGGCCGAGGGCATCCGCCAGGGCGGCGAGAGCGTGGTCAACACGCTGCTGCTCCCCAACGCCCATCCCCAACTGATTCCGGCCATCAGCATGACCACCCAGCCCCCCGCAGGCGGCGCGGTGGGCGTGCTGGAGTTCTATTCCATCGCCTCGGCCATTACGGCCGCCGATGTGGCCGCCAAGGCAGCCAACGTGACCCTGATCGAGGTGCGCATTGGATACGCCATCGGCGGCAAGGGCTTTGTCACCCTGACCGGGGATGTGGGGGCGGTGCGTGAAGCCGTGGCCGCCGCGTCCCGTGACGCGGAGCTGCTGGTGGGCACCTCCGTCATCCCGCGCCCCGCGCAGCAGGTATTCCAGTCCCTGCTGTAAGCGCAAAGAGAAGAGAGACCTTCAACCCCCAAACTGTTTTGAGAGTTAGAGAAGGAGTGTAAGTAATGGATTTTAGCGAACTGATCGCAGCTGCTGATCCCAGTATTTTTACTGAGAGTATCAAAGCCTGGGTTTCCGGACTGAACATCAACTCCGTCATCATGCTGATCATGATGATCTTCATGATTGTGGGCGCCATTGACCGTATCCGCGGCAATAAGCTGGGCTACGGCGAGAAGTTTGAGGACGGCTTCAACGCCATCGGCGGCCTGGCCATCGCCATGGCCGGCGTGTATGCGGCGGCCCCCGTGCTGTCCATGGTGCTGGGCCCCATCATCTCCCCCATCTACACCGCCATCGGCGCCGATGCCTCTATGTTCGCCACCACCATTCTGGCCTGCGACATGGGTGGCTACCCTCTGGCCATGGAGCTGGCCAGCGACCCCTCCATCGGTAACTTCGCCGGCCTGATCCTGGGCACCATGATGGGCCCCACCATCGTGTTTACCATCCCTGTGGCCCTGGGCATCATCAAGAAGGAAGACCGCCCCTACCTGGGCGCCGGCGTCCTGGCCGGTATGATCACCATCCCCATCGGCTGCATCGTGGGCGGCCTGGTCATGAACATGACCCCCTATAAGATGGACATCGGCCGCATCCTGATTAATCTGGTGCCCGTCATCGTCATCGCCGCCCTGATCGTCATCGGCCTGTGGTTCGCCCCCGGTCCCATGATCAACGGCTTCAACAAGTTCGGCACCGGCGTCACCGTGGTCATCACCGTCCTGACTGCCATCGCCGTGTTCCAGCAGATCACCGGCATCATGTTCCCCGTGTTCGATGTGATGTCCACGGTGGATCCCGACCTGGGCATGACTCCGCTGAACAACGGCCTGCTGGTCTGCGGCCAGATCGGCATTGTTCTGATCGGCGCCTTCCCCATGGTGGAGTGGATCACCCGTACCTTCGGCGGCGCCCTGTCCAAGCTGGGCGGCGCCCTGGGCATGAATGACAAGGGCTCCGCCGGTCTGGTGGCTACCCTGGCCAACAACATCGCCATGTTCAACATCATGGGCGAGATGAACCCCAAGGGCAAGATCCTGAACGTGGCCTTCGCCGTGTCCGCCGCCTTCGTGTTCGGCGACCACCTGGGCTTTGCCGCCGGCAACGATGCCCAGATGATCTTCCCCATGATCGCTGGTAAGCTGGTGGCCGGTGTCACCGCCCTGATTGTGGCCAACCTCCTGGCCCCCAAGCTGCTCTCCAAGATCCAGACCATTTCCAAGTAATCGAGTAAGGCCAATACCGGAAAGGCAAGGAATCTATCATGAATGTAAGCGAAGCGCTCATCCGCGAGATTGTCACCAAGGTTTTGGAGGAGTCCGCGGGCAAGGGCGGCAAGCCCGAGTTTGAAAAGCACATCGATCCCAGCGGGATCATCGGCATCAAGACCAGCACCGTCAAGTGCGAGCCCTTCCAGCAGGACGGCGTCAAGCTCAAGGACGTGGTCACGCTGGAGGAAGCCCCCCGTATGGGGTGCGGCATCATGGAGCTGGATCACACCAGCTTCGAGTGGACCCTGACCTATGATGAGTACGACCTGGTTCTGGACGGCACGCTGGAGATTGAGATCGACGGCCGTGTGGTGTCCGGAGGCCCCGGCGATATCATCTACATCCCCAAGGGAAGCCACATTCACTTCCAGACCCCCAACCGGACCCGCTACGCCTACTTTGTCTATCCTGCCGACTGGCAGTAAGGGCATGGCGGTGTCAGGCCGTCCCTCCTTTGCCCGCACCAGCGGGCAAAGGAGGGAAATGGCTTGACATGGGAAGAAAGAGGGACTATAATCTACCTATACAATGGAATACTGAATGGTATACAGGTGCGCCTCCTCCCGGAGACGCTGAAAAGGGAAGCGGGTGTGAATCCCGCACAATGCCGTTGCTGTATTGGTGGAGCGGTTCTTATAGGTCACTGGGGCTATGCCCTGGGAAGGCGAGAACCGCGCTGGATGCCTGAGTCAGAATACCTGCCTGTATATGACGCACAGGAAGCCTCCCCGGTCCAGGGAGGGTGCAGTTGCTTATGATTGAGACAGGTATCATAAGGTTTGTTTGCTGTACCCGTGGAGGTACAGTTTTTTTGTTTTGTGGATCCAGAGACCACCTCTCTTTGTGATTTGGCGCAGGCATGGGCTGTGTCTGCCAGCACAGCCCATGCCGCACCGGCACGCCGAATGATAGGCGCTTTTCTCCATGCAGATGCTATGCAGTGGAAAAAAGTCGTTCTGACTTGATATATGGATAGGGCTCACCCCGCAGGAGCGGCTCCGAGGCAGGGGCCGCTCCCAAACTTTGTATGGAGGCAGACGGACAGGCAAGCCTGTGGCAGCGTGGGGCAGGGGAAAACCGGCCGGAGCTGCCAACCTCCGTATAGACGCAGACATGGAACCAAAAAAGGGGCCATCACTCCGGTGATGGCCCCTTTTTTGAGCTCTGGCCGTAAGCCTCACAGCAGGAGGGCGGCCAGATAGAGCGGCAGATTGACGGCGAGAACCGCCAGAGTTACGCCGCCCACAAGAACAGCGCCGCTCAGGGCAAGTACCGCCGTGCCGGTCACAATGGGGTGGGCCTTCAGCCCCCGGGCGAGGCAGCCGCTGACGGCCGATTTCCAACTGGCTCGGGCTGCGGTGCGGGGGGCGGGGACAGACGAGTGGACTGGATAGGCATACATCAGAAGGACTCCTCTCTGCAGCGGTGTGTCACAGTGCGCTGAATACTCTCTTTACAGAATCAGTATAGCGCGAAAGGGATTAGGACGGTGCAAGAGGAGAGTGGAAGGCGTTAAGAATCCATAAGAATTCCGCAAAGCTAAAAATACAAATATTACCATAACAAAAAGAAAGGATAAGGGAACATGCGGACGCATTAAGGCTAAATTAAGATTGTGAAAAAGCTCTTGATTTCTTTCCGGAACGTGGTAAAACTCATACGTGCAATCGCTGGAGGCAGAGGCGGGGTTCTGCGGCCCGGCGGTTGGGAATCAGCGCGTCAGGTCCGGACCGCGGGAGACGACCGGCACCGCTCCGGCGGTGGAGAGCACGCGGAGACGGACACAAGGAGGGAAACAAGATGGAAGTAATGGATCTCGCTATGATAGCCACTCTGGTCGTGAGCTTTGTCCTGGTGAAACTGTTGGCCGACTGGTGCGACCGCCAGATGGACAAATAAGACTGTTTTGCTAGAAAAGAGGAATTGCTAGTTATGATTGCTTTGGGTATCGTCATTATCGCGCTGGCGTGCTATCTGGTGTACGCCCTGGCCAACCCGGAAAAGTTCTGAGGCACAGAGGAGGAATTTTGCAATGCTGCAAATCATTCTGACCCTGGTGATTTTCGTGCTGCTGATCATCCCGATCGGCCGCTATATGTTCCACATCGCCACTGGTCAACATACGTTTTGCGACCCCGTGTTCAACCGCATCGACAATGGAATCTACCGCATCTGCGGTATCAATCAGAATGAGGGCATGGGCTGGAAGAAATACGCCCTGGCTCTGGTACTTACCAACGCCGTCATGGTGTTTATCGGCTACCTGATCCTGCGCATCCAGTTCCTGCCGGTCTTCAACCCCAACGGCATCGGCGCCATGGAGCCCACCCTCTCCTTCAACACCATTATCTCCTTCATGACCAACACCAACCTGCAGCACTACTCCGGTGAGAGTGGGCTGAGCTACCTCTCCCAGATGCTGGTCATCATCTTCATGATGTTCGTCTCCGCCTCCACCGGCTACGCCGCCTGCGTGGCTTTCTGCCGCGGCCTGACGGGCACCAGCAAGAACAACCTGGGCAACTTCTATGTGGATCTGGTGCGCATCACCACCCGCATCCTGATCCCCTTCTCCATTATCGTGACACTGATCCTGGTGTGGCAGGGCGCTCCCCAGAATTTCATGGCCAACCAGACGGTGACCACCATCGAGGGCACCAAGCAGGACATCGCCATGGGCCCCATCGCCTCCTTGGTCTCCATCAAGCACCTGGGTACCAACGGCGGCGGTTTCCTGGGCGCCAACTCCACCACCCCGCTGGAGAACCCCACCATCATCTCCGACATCACCGAGCTGCTGAGCATGATGATCCTGCCCGGCGCCTGCGTGATCATGTTCGGCCTGATGTACCACAACCGCAAGAAGCTGACCGATGAGGCGCACCCCGTCGTGGGCCGCCGCCTGACCGACCGCCAGCCCATCTTCGGCGGCGAGGGCCGCACCGTGTTCGTGGCCATGGGCATCATTTTCGTGGTGGGCCTGTGCCTGTGCTACTTCTCTGAGCTGGCGGGCAACCCCAAGCTGGCGGAGATTGGCCTGAGCCAGTCCATGGGCAGCATGGAGGGCAAGGAGGTCCGCTTCGGCATCGCCCAGTCCGCCCTGTTCACCACCGTCACTACATCCTTCACCACCGGCACCGTCAACAACATGCACGACACCCTGACACCCCTGGGCGGCATGGTGCCCCTGCTGCACATGATGCTCAACTGCGTGTTCGGCGGCAAGGGCGTGGGCCTGATGAACATGATCATGTACGTCATGCTGGGCGTGTTCCTGTGCGGCCTGATGATCGGCCGTACCCCCGAGTACCTGGGCAAGAAGGTGGAGGGCCGCGAGATGAAGATGGCCGTGCTGGTCCTCATCATCCACCCCCTGCTGATCCTGGGCTTCTCCGCCCTGGCCGTCGGTACCGAGGCCGGCCGCGCCGGTATCACCAACCCCGGCTTCCACGGCCTGAGCCAGGTACTGTACGAGTACTCTTCTTCCGCCGCCAACAACGGCTCTGGCTTTGAGGGCCTGGCCGACAACACCTACTTCTGGAACATCACCGCCGGCCTGGCCATGTTCTTCGGCCGCTACCTGGCCATCGTGCTCCAGCTGGCCATCGCCTGGTCTCTGCTGTGCAAGAAGCGCATGAACGAGTCCATCGGCACCCTGAAGACCAACAACATCGGCTTCGGCGTCATCGTGGCCTTCGTGGTCTACATCTTTGCGGCGCTGACGTTCTTCCCGGCCCTGGCTCTCGGCCCCATCGCTGAGCATCTGTCCATCTGGCTGCCGGTTTAAAGGAGGATTACGGATTCCCTATGAAAGATAAGCATCGGACCAAATTCGTAACAAAGGACATCTTCAAGTCCTCTGTTATCGGGGCGTTCACCAAGCTGAACCCCAAATATATGATGCACAATCCGGTCATGTTTGTGGTTGAGATCGGCTTTGTCATCGCTCTGCTGCTCTCCATCTTCCCCGAGCTCTTCGGGCCCACCGACGGCATCAATAATGTCCGCCTGTACAACATCTTTGTCTGCGTCATCCTCTTTGTCACCGTCCTCTTCGCCAACTTCGCCGAGGCGGTGGCCGAGGGCCGCGGCAAGGCCCAGGCCGAGAGCCTGAAGAAGACCCAGAAGGACACCAAGGCCCGTCTGCTCAAGGCCGACGGCACCGAGACCGTCGTCTCCTCCAGCGAGCTGAAGAAGGGCGACGTGGTCATGGTCAGCGCCGGTGAGATCATCCCCAACGACGGCGAGGTCATCGAGGGCACCGCCAGCGTGGATGAGTCCGCCATCACCGGCGAGTCCGCCCCCGTGCTCCGCGAGTCCGGCGGCGACTTCGCCTCCGTCACCGGCGGCACCACTGTGGTGTCCGACTGGCTGAAGATCCGCATCACCTCTAACCCCGGCGAGTCCTTCCTGGACAAGATGATCGCCCTGGTGGAGGGCGCCTCCCGCAAGAAGACCCCCAACGAGATCGCCCTGCAGATCCTGCTGGTGGCCCTGACCATCATCTTCATGATCGTCATCGTCACCCTGTACCCCATCGGCCGCTACAGCGGCGTCACCCTGCCCGTGTCCACCCTGATCGCCCTGGCGGTGTGCCTGATCCCCACCACCATCGGAGCTCTGCTCTCCGCCATCGGCATCGCCGGCATGGACCGCGTCACCCGCTTCAACGTCATCGCCATGAGCGGTAAGGCCGTCGAGGCCTGCGGCGACGTGGACACCATGATCCTCGACAAGACCGGCACCATTACTTACGGCAACCGCATGGCCGCCGACTTCATCCCCGTCAGCGGCGTCAGCGTGGAGGAGCTCACCAAGTATGCGGCCCTCTCCTCCCTGAGCGACGCCACCCCCGAGGGCAAGAGCGTGGTTGCCCTGGCCAAGGAGCGGGGCGTCGTGGTGGACGAGAGCAGCCTGAAGGGTGCCGAGTTCATCGAGTTCACCGCCAAGACCCGCATGAGCGGCGTGGATCTGCCTGACGGCACCTCCATCCGCAAGGGCGCCAGCGACGCCATTGTGGAGTACGTCAAGGGCCTGGGCGGCGCCGTGCCCGCCGATCTGCAGGGCCACACCGACCAGGTGTCCAAGCAGGGCGGCACCCCCCTCACCGTCTGCGTGGGCAAGCGTGTGCTGGGTGTCATCTACCTGAAGGATATCGTGAAGGACGGCCTGGTGGAGCGCTTCGCCCGCCTGCGCGCCATCGGTATCAAGACCATCATGTGCACCGGCGACAACCCGCTGACCGCGGCGACCATCGCCCAGGAGGCCGGCGTGGACGGCTTCATCGCCGAGTGCCGCCCCGAGGATAAGATCAAGGTCATCAAGGAGGAGCAGGCCCAGGGCAAGATCGTCGCCATGACCGGCGACGGCACCAACGACGCCCCCGCTCTGGCCCAGGCCGACGTGGGCCTGGCCATGAACTCCGGCACCACCGCCGCCAAGGAGGCGGCCAACATGGTGGATCTGGACTCCGACCCCACCAAGATCCTCGAGGTCGTGGAGATCGGCAAGCAGCTGCTCATCACCCGCGGCTCCCTGACCACCTTCTCCATCGCCAACGACATCGCCAAGTACTTCGCCATCATCCCCGCCATGTTTATGATGGTGATTCCCCAGATGCAGGTGCTGAACATCATGAAGCTGGCCTCTCCCACCAGCGCCATTCTGTCCGCTCTGATCTTCAACGCCATCATCATCCCCTGCCTGATCCCGCTGGCCATGCGCGGCGTCAAGTACAAGCCCATGAGCGCCAGCAAGATGCTGACCCGCAACATGCTCATCTACGGCCTGGGCGGCGTCATCGTCCCCTTCATCGGCATCAAAGTGATCGACCTGATCATCGCGCCCCTGCTGACGATGCTCGGCCTCGGCATGGCAATGTAACAGGAGGAAACCGAACATGAAAGTGATCAAATCTCTCAGAGCGCCGGTTCTGGTGACCCTGGTACTGCTGCTGATCTGCGGCCTGATCTACCCGGTTGTCATGACGCTTATGAGCCAGGCGCTCTTCCCCAGCCAGGCCAACGGCAGCATCATCTATGTGGACGGCCAGGCCGTGGGCGCCAAGAACGTGGGCCAGGATTTCACTGACCCCCGCTTCATGCGCTGCCGCCCCTCCGCCTACCAGTACAACACCTATACGGTGGATGAGGAGGGCAACAAGTTCTACAACGACGGCAGCGAGTACGCCGGCGTGGCCTCCGGCTCCAACAACTACGGCGCGTCCAACCCCGCTCTGGCGGAGCGCGTGCAGGGCGACATCGACGAATTCCTGGCGGAGCATCCCGACCTGACGGTGGAGGACATCCCCACCGACCTGGTGACGGCCTCCGGTTCCGGCCTGGATCCCCACATCAGCCCTGCCTCTGCGGCTGTGCAGATTCCGCAGTTGGCGGAGAACACGGGCCTGACCGAGGAGCAGCTGGAGCAGTTCGTGGCGGACAACACCACCGGCAAGGTGCTGGGCATCTTCGGTGAGGAGACGGTGAACGTTCTGGGCGTCAACCTGGATATCGCCGAGGCCCTCGGCCTGATCGGCGGCGTAGACTAATCGCTCAAAAGCCCCCCTGAACCTTGACCCGGATTGGTTCAGGGGGGCTTTCTGCGGCGCAGAGAGAGGGTGAACATCATCAGAATTGCCTTGATCGCACCACAGGAGAAGGACCGGCAGCAGCTCCGGGAGCAGATGTTTTCCTATGCGGTGCGCTGGAAGGTCGCCGTGGTGACCGACTGCTTCGACTGCCTGGAGGAGTTCGCCATGGCGGCGCAGAGCGGTGGATATCAATTAGTCTGCCTCCGTGGCGGCGAGCGCCAGTGGAGGGCGGCGGAGGAGCTGCGGCGCATCCGCGGAGAGGGGGAGACCCTCTGGGCCTATCTGGAGGAGGGACAGGCCCTGCGGGCCAAGGTGCTGACCGCGGCCGACACCTTCGGCGCCGTGGAGTGGCGGCGGGTGAGCGGCATGAACACCGTCATGACGGACTATTTCGCGCTGGCTCCCCGCCACGCGCGGGATGCCATTCTGCCCATTAAGCACCCGCTCCGTACCGATGATATCCACTACATTCAGGCGCAGAAGCAGACCCTGCTGCTCTACACCGCCTACGACCGCGTCCGTGCCCGGCTGGGCTTTCAGGCCATGGCCCTGCTGCTGGACGGCGAGCCCCAGTTTCTGATCTGCCCGGGCGGCCTGATTTTGAACACCGACAAGGTCTCCCGGGTGGAGGGCCGGGTGGTGGCCCTGGAAAATGGGAAACGGCTGATGCTGGAGGAGCCGGCGGTCCGGGAGCTCCAGGCCCGCCGGGCGGTCCGCCTTTCCCATATGCAGGCGCAAACGGTCTGAGTCAGATGACTCAGACCGTTTTTTGTGCTATAATAGGGCAGATACCACAGAGAGAAGGGGACGCTTTCATGAAGTATGAGGACATCCGGCGGCAGGTGCTCACCGCCATCCGGCAGGCCAGCGCTCAGGGGCTGATCCACGGGACATCAGGCAATATCTCCGTGCGGGACCGGGAGGCGGGGGTGGCCGCCATCACCCCCAGCGGGCGGCCCTATGACACTATGGAGCCGGGAGACATCGCCATTGTCACCCTGGACGGGGAGTGGGTGGATGGGCCCTACGCGCCCTCCTCTGAGACCCCCATGCACACGGCGGTCTACCGCGCCCGCCCCGACGTGGGGGCGGTGGTGCATAACCACGCCCTGTTCTGCACCGTGATGGCCATGGCGGTGGATGAGCTGCCCCCCTCCACGCCGCCCCAGGCGGAGTTCGCCCCCATCCGGGTGGTGCCCTTCGCGGTGCCCGGCTCCCGGGCGCTGGCCGCCTCAGTGGCCGCCGCCTTGGGGACGGACGGGCTGGCCGTGCTGCTGCGCAATCACGGCAGCCTCTGCTGCGGCCGGGACCTGCCCGCGGCCATGACCGCCGCCGCCTATGTGGAGGAGGCGGCCCAGGTGGCCTACTACGCCTCCGCCCTGGGCCGCTTCACCCCACTGGGCGAGGCGGACATTCGGGCCTGTAAGGAGATGCTGGCCGCCGGGCGGGCGGTCTAGCCGGCGAAAGGGAACGAAACAGCCCCGGCCGCAATGCGGCCGGGGCTGTCTGTTTACGGATTGACCACCTCGCCGGTGAGGACGCTCTTGCTTTCCACCGTCAGCTCGCCATCCCGGCAGTCCACGGTGAGGGTGTCGCCGCCCTGTACCTCGTCGGCGATGATCTTCCGGCTGATGAGGGTCTCCACACTGTGCTGCACGAAGCGGCGCAGGGGACGGGCGCCGAAGGCCGGGTCGTAGGCGCTGTCGATGATGTGCTGCTTGGCCGCCGGGGTGAGAACCACCTTGAGCTGTTTATCCTCCAGGCGGCGGTTGAGCTCAGCCACCAGCAGATCGATGATGTGGGTGATGTTGTCCTTGGTGAGGGGCTTGTAGAACACAATCTCGTCCAGCCGGTTGAGGAACTCGGGCCGGAAGGAGTGGTGCAGCAGATCGTTGACGGCATTTTTCGCCTCGGCGGTGATGTCGCCCTTCTCGTCGATGCCGTCCAGCAGATACTGGGACCCCAGGTTGGAGGTGAGGATGATAATGGTGTTCTTGAAGTCCACGGTTCGGCCTTGACTGTCGGTAATCCGGCCGTCGTCCAATACCTGGAGTAATATGTTGAACACGTCGGGGTGGGCCTTCTCCACCTCGTCGAAGAGCACCACGGAGTAGGGGTGGCGGCGGACGGCCTCGGTGAGCTGGCCGCCCTCCTCATAGCCCACGTATCCGGGAGGCGCGCCGATGAGGCGGGAGACGGAGAACTTCTCCATATACTCGCTCATATCGATGCGCACCAGATTCTTCTCGCTGTCGAACAGGGCCTCGGCCAGGGCCTTGGCCAGCTCGGTCTTGCCCACGCCGGTGGGGCCCAGGAACAGGAAGGAGCCGATGGGACGGTCGGGATCGGCGATGCCCGCCCGGGAGCGGAGAATGGCCTCGCTCACCAGGCGCACAGCCTCGTCCTGGCCCACCACCCGCTGGTGGAGGATGTCCTCCAGGTGGAGCAGCTTTTCCCGCTCCCCCTCCATCAGCTTGGCCACGGGGATGCCCGTCCAGCGCTCGATGATGCGGGCGATCTCCTCCTCGGTGACCTTGTCCCGCAGCAGGGAACGGGCCTTACCCTCGTTGGCGATGGCCTCCTCGGCCTCCAGCTGTTTCCGCAGCTCGGGGATGCGGCCGTACTGGAGCTCGGCGGCGCGGTTCAGATCGTACTGCCGCTGGGCGGCCTCCAGCTCGGCGTTGGCGCTCTCCAGCTCCTCCCGGAGCTTCTGCACCTTGCCGATGGCGTTCTTCTCGTTTTCCCACTGGGCCTTCTTGGCGTTGAACTCGTCCCGCATCTCGGCCAGCTCCTTCTGGATCTCGGCCAGATGCTCCCTGGACAGGGCGTCGTCCTCCTTCTTGAGGGCGGCCTCCTCAATCTCGTGCTGGATGATCTTCCGCTGGATGACGTCCAGCTCGGTGGGCATGGAGTCGATCTCGGTGCGGATCATGGCGCAGGCCTCGTCGATGAGGTCGATGGCCTTGTCGGGGAGGAAGCGGTCGGTGATATAGCGGTTGGACAGGGTGGCGGCGGCGATGATGGCGCCGTCCTGGATCTTGACGCCGTGGTACACCTCGTACCGCTCCTTCAGGCCGCGGAGGATGGCGATGGTGTCCTCCACCGTGGGCTCGGAGACCATGACGGGCTGGAAGCGCCGCTCCAGGGCGGCGTCCTTCTCGATATACTGGCGGTACTCGTTGAGGGTGGTGGCGCCGATGCAGTGCAGCTCGCCCCGGGCCAGCAGGGGCTTGAGCAGGTTGCCCGCGTCCATGGCGCCCTCGGTCTTGCCCGCGCCCACGATGGTGTGCAGCTCGTCGATAAAGAGGATGATGCGGCCCTCGGACTTTTTGACCTCGTTGAGGACGGCCTTCAGCCGCTCCTCAAACTCGCCGCGGTACTTGGCCCCGGCGATCAGGGAACCCATGTCCAGGGCGAAGATGGTCTTGTCCTTCAGGGAGGCGGGTACGTCCCCCTTGACGATCCGCTGGGCCAGCCCCTCGGCGATGGCGGTCTTGCCCACGCCGGGCTCGCCGATGAGCACCGGGTTGTTCTTGCTCTTGCGGCTCAGGATACGGATGACGTTGCGGATTTCGTCGTCCCGGCCGATGACCGGATCCAGCTTGTTGGCCCTGGCCCGCTCCACCAGGTCGGAGCCGTACTTCTTCAGGGCGTTGTAGGTCTCCTCCGGGTTGTCGGAGGTCACACGCTGGTTGCCCCGCACGTTGGTCAGGGCCTGGAGCACGCCCTCCTTCTGTACGTTGTAGGTGCGGAACAGCTCCTTCAGCTCCCGGTTGGCCGTGTCCAGCAGGGCCAGCAGCAGGTGCTCCACCGACACATACTCGTCCTTCATGGACGCGGCGATGCTCTCGGCGGTGTTGAGGCACTTGTCCACGTCCTGGGCCACATAGATCTTGCCCTGCTCCCGGCCGGAGCCGGACACACGGGGCAGCTTCTCCACCTCCGCCTTGGCGGCGGCGGTGAAGGAGGGGACGGTGAGGCCCATGTTCCCCAGCAGCTGGGGAATCAGCCCACCCTCGTCCAGCAGCAGGGCCAGCAGCAGGTGGGGCTGCTCAATCTGCTGGTTGCCGTACTCGGTGGCGATGGACTGGGCGTTCTGCACCGCCTCCAGGGATTTCTGGGTATATTTCTGCGCGTTCATATTGCGTCACGCTCCTTTTATAAGGAGAATCAGGATTTCTCCCGACCCAACAGGTAATCTGTGGAGACTTTATAATAGTCAGCTAATGTTACCAGATGGGGCAGGGGTATATCCCGTTTCCCGGTTTCATAAATACTGTAAACTCTTTGGTCGATTCCAAGAATCGCAGCGATCTGCGCCTGGGTCATATCGTGATCCTCGCGCAAATCGCGCAGCCGGGGAAGATACATGTTATTCACCTCGGCGCTATTGTATCTTACTACCGGATAATAGTATTGACTATACTATCGAATGATAGTAATATAACAATATGAGGTGATTTTATGTCATTGCCCCGGAAGTACATGGTGGAAAAGCGGGTCTGCGGGACCTGCGTTCATTACCGCCAGCACTATGTCCGCAGCCGGGAGGGATATTACATTCCCTTGTGGTACGGCCATTGCATCCACCCCTGGCGGCGGCACCCGGAGCCGGACTTCGGCTGCGAGCGCTGGGAGGGAACAGAAAACGGGAAGGAGCCGGTCAGCCAAGGCTGACCGGCTCCCGGATATCCAGGTCAATCAATGGCAATCCGGCGGCTCTCAGGAACCACGGGGACGGCCTTGGGCAGGTTCAGCTCCAGAATGCCGTTGTTGTAAGCGGCGGTAATGGAGCCTTCATCGATGCCGGTGATATCAAAGGAACGGCTGAAGGAGCCGTACCGGCGCTCCCGGCGGATGTAGGCACCCTTGGCGTCCTTCTGCTCCTGGTTCTCGCTGTGCTCGGCGGTAATAGTGAGGATACCGTCCTTCACATCCAGCTTGATGTCGCCCTTGTCGAACCCGGGCAGCTCGGCTTCTAAGACAAACTTGTCTCCGGCGTCCCGAATGTCGGTGCGGAAGGCGGGCAGGCTGGCGTTGCTGCCGCGGAAGAAGTTGCGGGTAAAGTTATCAAAGGTATCAAACAGGTTGTCGTCGCTGCGCTCAAAGGGAAGCATGCCAAACATAAAAATCGCTCCTTTTCTCGGAAATGTGATTTAGCAGTAGGAACATTGATATGCTAAAACTTCCTTAGTTCCATCCAAATCATCCTCTTTCCGGGGGCCTTTCCGGCCCCTTAACTCGTTTTCTGAGACAAAGTATAGGCCGAGTTTATGAACAAATATACATGTAAATATGTCTAAATTGTAAATGTTAGCACTCTTCGTTCGAGAGTGCTAAAAAACTAAAGGGACTTTACGGGGGACGGAAAAAGAGGTATAATGCCCCAGTGTGTTTCAAAAAGGGAGGAAAAACCGTGAGAAAGACCAACGATCTGGGGCGTGATCCGGTCTTCCGGCTGGTGTGCCGGCTGGCCATCCCCACGATGCTGGCTCAGCTGGTCAGCGTCCTATACAGCATTGTAGACCGCATCTACATCGGCAACATCCAGGGCATCGGCGATCTGGCCCTGGCGGGGGTGGGGGTGTGCGGCCCCATCGTCACCCTGCTGTCCTCCTTCGCCTCCCTGGTGGGCCTGGGCGGCTCCCCCATCATGGCCATGCGCATGGGGGAGGGGAGGGACAGGGAGGCCGGGCGGGTGCTGTCCAACAGCTTCCTGATGCTGCTGATACTGTCCGGCGTGCTGACCACTCTGTTCCTCCTGCTGAAGGAGCATCTGCTCATGTGGTTCGGCGCCAGCGACGCCACCTTCGGCTACGCCAACACCTACCTGACCATCTACACCGCGGGCACCTTCTTTGCCCTCATGGCCACCGGTATGAACAGCTTTTTGATCGCCCAGGGCTTTTCCGGCCTGGGCATGGCCACGGTGATGCTGGGGGCGGTGCTCAATATCGTCCTGGACCCCATCTTTATCTTTGTGCTCCATCTGGACGTGGCCGGGGCCGCCCTGGCCACCGTGCTCTCCCAGATGGCCTCCTGCGCCTTTGTGCTCCTCTCCCTGCGGCGGAAACGGATGCCGGTACGCCTGCGGTGGGTCGGCTTCTCCTGGCGCATCATGCGGCGGGTGCTGGCCTTCGGCCTGTCCCCCTTCCTCATCATCGCCACGGACAGCATCCTGCTGATCGTGCTGAACACTGTGCTCCAGCGCTACGGCGGGCCGGAGCTGGGGGATACCCTGGTGACCTGCGCCACCATCGTGCAGAGCTATCTGCTCCTCATCACCATGCCCATGGGCGGCCTTACCCTGGGCAGCCAGCCGGTGGTCAGCTTCAACTACGGCGCGGCCAACCTGGAGCGCATCAAGAGGGCCATCCAGTCCATCGTGGCCCTGTGCGTGACCTTCTGTGTGCTCATGACGGTGGTGACCCACACCCTGTCCCCGGTGTTTGTGGGCCTGTTTACCCAGAACCCGGAGGTGGCGGCGCGGTCGGTACGCTACATTAAGGTATTCACCGCCATGATCATCCCCCTGGCCATCCAGTATCCCCTGGTGGACGAGACCACTGCCCTGGGCCACGTGCGGCTGGCCCTGTTCTGCTCCATCTTCCGCAAGTGCGTGTTCCTGGCGGGTCTGCTCCTGCTGCCCGCCCTGGTCTCCCCGGAGGCCACCTTCCTCTCCGAGCCTATCGCCGACGCGGTGGCCGCCACAGTGACCACCTGCCTGTTCCTCCACTTCTTCCCCAAAATCCTGGCCCAGCGGGCCGCGCGGGAACGGGAGGAGCGGGAAGAGCAACCAAAAGTTGCGCCATAATTGGTGGAGGCAACCGCCCAAACAGGCTAAAATGGGGCCATCTGGAAAGGAGTGTTTGATATGAGTTTCGCGACGACAATCCCACTTTTACTGGGGCTGGTGATCTGGGCGGGCATCCTGGCCCTGGTGATTTATCTGGCGGTTCTGCTCATTAAGGCTCTGCGGAAGTACCTGAAATCCGGTCCCGTCCGGCAGGAGAAGGCGGAGATGGCCAGGAGCCTGGGGGAGGCCATCAGGTATCACCGCACCCGCTGCAAGATGACCCAGGAGTTCGTGGCGGAGTCCCTGGGCGTGAGCCGTCAGGCGGTGAGCAAGTGGGAGAGCGGCACCGCCGATCCCAGCACCTCCAACCTGCTGGCCCTGGCCAAGCTCTTCGGAGTTTCGGCGGAGGAGCTGCTGAAAAGCGTGGAATGACCCCAAAAACTGTGATCGCCTGCCCCGGCCGGGGCAGGCGATCTTTTTTATTGGACTCATCAAGAGGCGGAGCGGGCGTTCTGTCCCTGCTGCCAGTCCTTGTTGAAGCGGTGTTCATCCACTAGCAGTACAATGAGCGCGGAGACTACGGATACGCCGGCAAAAATGAGATAGGTGTAGCGCAGGTTGCCGCCGGTGATGTTGGAGACTACGCCGTTGACCACGAAGGAGAGGGCGGACACCGCGCCTTGGATGGGGAAAACGACGGAATTTACCTTGCTGAATCCCTGACGGCCAAACACGGAGGTGGTAAGGGAGGTGGTGAAGTTGGCGGAGCCACCAATGGACATGCCGATCATAAAGATGGAGACATAGACCAGAACGGTGTTCTCGGTGGCGTTGGCCAGCAGGGAGAGGGCGTACCAGATGCCGAAGAACAGCATGGACTTTTTGGTGCCAAGGCGCTCATCCATATAGCCCACGAAAAAGGAGCCGACCAGGCCGATGAGAGCTACCAGGCTGAGGATAAAGGTTGCCTGCTCACGGGAGAAGCCCAGCTCCATGTTGCGCAGCACCATTTGAGATACCACGCCCAGGGAGCAGATTTGGAACATGCCGGTGGTGACGGCCACCAGCCAGGTTTCCTTGCACCGCAGCAGTCTGCCGGTGGTCCAGCCGCCAGTGGGATCCTCATGGCCGTGGAAGTACTCGGTTCGGTAGACCTCATCGGACACATTGTCCGGGTTGAGGCCGCGCTCCTGCGGAGTATTGCGGACGAGAAGCAGACCAAGAATGCCAAGCACGATGGCGCAAACGGAGATGGGAATTACACCGTTGCCAATGCCCAGCCGACCTACCAGAAGTGTGATAAGGGGGACAAAGGCGACGGAGGCCAGATTGTGGCCCATGGTGGTGTAGCCCATGACGATGCCTTTTTTCTTGGGGAACCACTGGGTGACCAGACCCCCGCCGGAGATGTAGCCCGCAGACATGACGCCGCCCACCACAATACACATGCAGACGGTATACATGGCAAGATTGACGGCATTGCCTACGCCGAGATAGGCCAGGCCGGCGACAATTAGGCACACGCCGGAGGTGATGCGGGCGCCGATCACCCGGTTGATCTGGCCTACGACAATAAAGAAGATGACGCCCACCACGCCGGCCACGGTGTTCATATTCAGTACGGTACCGGGAAGGATGCCGAACTTCTCTGCGATAGCCGGGGCGGTTACATTGGAACCGCTGTTCACCATGCCGGCATAAAGCCAGAACATCAGCAGACAGTACAGGATGGTGACCCAGCCCTGCACACCGAAGTTTACGACCGAGGACTTGTTGCCGTCATGTTTCCTGTTCCTCATGGATGACACCTCCAAATCAATTAAGAAAGGGAAATTCCCAGTAATGCTTCTGCGTTTTGATAGTAGAGCCTGGCGTAGTCCGCCTCATCCAGCGGAATCCCGCGCAAAAAGGCCATCATGTCCTCCACGGACTCATAGGGGTAGTCGCTTGCAAAGAGAATGTGGTCCATACCCAGCACATCCTGGGTACAGCGGAAAGCCTCCGGCGACATATTGCCGCTGGTAGTAACCCAGATGTTGTGCTGAAAGTAGTAGCGCAGCGGGCGGCGGCAGCGAATGGCCGGATTGGGCAGAAATTTGATCCGGTTTTCAATACGGTCCAGCAAAAAGGGAAGCCCCTCGCCCAGGTGTCCCAGTACCAGCCGGAGAGAGGGAATCTCGTCAAACAGGCCGGATACCACCATGCGCAGCAGCGTGGTGACCGTATCCACCGTAAAGCCAAGACCGGGACCGGCAAAGGTAAAGCCGTAGCCTGCGTAGCGGCTGCCCTCGGGGAGCTGAGGGTGGAGATAGACGTAGACGCCAAGTTCGGCGGCCTTGCGGAAGAGGGGGAGATAGCGGGGATCGTCCGGTGCGGTGTTTCCGTAATTAGAGTGGGTGTGCCATGACACGAAGCCATATTCCTTCACACAGCGCTCCAGCTCCCGCTCCGCAGCAGCCACGTCCTTTACGGGGAGAATGGCGCTGCCGAACAGACGGCCGGGATGGGCCCGCGTCAGCTCATACAGCGCGGCATTGGTGGCCTGGCAAACGGCTATGCTCTTGGCGGGCTCAAGCTGCTCGGCGCCGGGGGAACAGCTCAGCACCGCATGGGTAATCCCCTGCTGCTCCAGTAGGGACAGGCGATGCTCGCCTACTTCCAGAAGCCGCTGAAGCAGCTCCCCCTGGGGCATACAGACATCCTCGGTCCAGTGAATCTGGTCAGTGGCGCGGTCATAAAACGGCGGCTGACTGCGCTGCGCCAGCGCGTCAATGAGACATGGAGCGTAAAAGTGATTTTCCAGATCAATGCGGATCAAAGAAAGACCTCCCTTCGGGGAATAATATAATTGAAATAGTCGGTAATAATTATTACACAATGCAAGAGTATCATAATAATAATATACTGTCAAGTGTTATTATATTATTGTTGCAGAGAAAAAACAAAATAGATGTTTTGGACAAAAAGTTGGCGGGAAACTTGTGCGGAATACAGAATTGGAGGCACAGTGATGCTTGACAGGATATTTATAACAGGATAAACTAGAATCAACAGTTAAATTTGAAAGGAGGGGGAGAAGCATGGAGAGCGATGTCAGGGAAAAGATTTTGGAGACAGCCAGATGTATTTTCCTGAAAGAGGGCTACAAAGGGACAACCATTAACAGTATCGCCCGGGCGGCTGGGATCTCCCCGTCCACCATCTACCTGCACTTCAATGGGAAAAAGGATCTGTTTGAAAATCTGGACATTTCGGAAGAAGAGGCGTTGCAGGATGCATATAACGCCAACCGCACCTCAATTCTTCAGACGGCGCTGATCCTTTTTGGGGAACACGGCTATGACGGGGTATCTATGGATATGCTGGCCAGGGAGTCGGGCTATTCCAAGGCCACACTCTACCAGTATTTCAAGGACAAAGAGGAGCTCTACTCCGCCGTCATGCAGGAGACCCCGTTTTACTTCAATTTCTTGAGCATTCAGCCGGAGATAGACGGCTATGATCTGGAGGCTGCTATCAAAAAGATAGGGCTGGCCTATCTGGCGGTTTTTGACACGCCGGAGCGTATCGCCTTTACCCGGGCCATCATCCGGGACTCCAAGCGGCACCCGGAGGTCAGCAGCATCTATCATAAGAACGGCATCGGCTATGTGGCCCGCTGTGTAGAGACGGTGCTGAAGAGGTATACCGGCAATCTCCAAGAGGGGGTGGACACCTATCTGGCCTCTAAGACCTATGTGGGTTCCCTGTTTGGATTTGCGATTCAGTATAAAATTGTGGTGGGAGTGGAGCCCCAGTACGAAGACGATGAGATTGTAGATACGCTGACAAAGATCTTTCTCCACGGGATTCTGCATTGAATTCAAAAGCACCCTGACTTACAGGACAGGGCGCTCGGGCTGACCGGGAAAGAGCAGAAGGAGGGGAACGTATGCTTGCCATTTGGAACCGCCGCGAGCTGGTCACCGTTCTGACCATGCAGGAACAGAGCGATATCTTGTCCGCCCTGCGGGATGCGGGGTTGGACTACACGGTGAAGGCGATCGACCGCAGCTCGCCTTCCGCCCTCAATCCGGGTACCCGGGCCGACTTCGGTACCATGGGCATGTCGTCGGGGGCACAGTACGAGTACATCATCTATGTGAACAAGAGGGACTACGATGCCGCGCGGGACGCGGCGGGGCTTCCCGGAGACATTCGCTGAATCAGAAACAAAAAGTCCGGCCCGTGCATTTGCACGGGCCGGACTTTTTGGGGAGAAGGGAAGGTTCCGCTTCCCCACGCAAACCGCTGACGCTGGGGTTGCGCGGGAGCCCCGGTTCAGTTGAAGGCGGTGTCGAGATCCTTGTCGCCGCCCCTCGTCGGCGCAAAGTCCACTCTGCTCGGGACACCCTTGCGGGCATCCCTCGCTGCGCTCCCTTGCGCCTCCTCTCCGGACGCGACCCGCTGCGCGGGGCTCGCGCCCGGTTCTGGGTCAGTTGGAGGCAGTGTCCAGATCTTTATCACCGCCCCAGATCATGTTGCGGCGCAGCTCATCGCCCACCAGCTCCATCTGGTGCTTCTTGAGCTGGGCGCGCTTGGAGTTGAAGAAGGTGCGGCCGTTCTTGTTCTCGGCGATCCACTTGCCGGCGAAGGTGCCGTCCTGAATGTCGGAGAGCACGGCGCGCATGCGGGCCTTGGTCTCCTCGTGGGGGATGACACGGGGGCCGGAGACGTACTCACCGAACTCAGCGGTGTCGGAGATGGAGTAGTTCATGGCCGCCACGCCGCCCTTGTTGATCAGGTCGATGAT
>DXTB01000009.1 GCA_019410105.1 Clostridiales bacterium
CGCCACCCGGGGAATCCGCTCCGCCAGGGCCTCCAGTCCCCCCTGCTCCCGCCGCCCCAGGAAAAAGGGGATGGTCTGGGCCACCCCGGTGCCGCAGAGGTTCACCGCCAGCGCCAGGGGGAAGGGAAACAGCAGTCCCCCCGCCGCCGTGAGGGCGGACATGGGAAAGCAGACGGAGAGGCTCTTGAGGGCGTACAGCCCCACCAGGAACGACGACGCCAGAACCGTCTGCCGGGGGGAAAAGGCGGCGATGGCCTCCGCCGTCAACTGATGGCGGAACGGCCAGAGGGCGGCGGCGCCCGCTGCCAGCACCAGCAGCGGCGCCCCGTACCGCCAGACATGAAAGGCATGTTTTTCCATAGCCGTCCTCCCGCCCGCGTCAGATAGGGCTAGTATATGCGGCGGGCGGAAAAAGACGAAGAGGCAGCCGGAAATCCGGCTGCCTCTTTCTGCAAATAGTGACAGAATTCCCCTGGCGGTCATACAAAGGGTTCGTCCTGGGGCAGGACGTCCGTGGAAAGTTCGGACTCCCCAGTGGTCCCGGTGCCGGTCTGCCCTTCCGCTGTCTGCTGGCCGTCCTGCTCCGGCGTCTGGATGGTCCAGCCATTATCCGGCGTCGTGGGTTCTGTAGGCTCTGCGGGGACATCAGGGTCCTGGGGCTCCGTGGGCTCCACCGGCGTGGTGGGCTCGGTGGTGTCCGTTGGGATCTGGGCGCCGCCGTCGGCGGGCTCTACCGCCGGGCCCCGGAGGATCACCTTATTGCGGGACTTGTAGTCGCTGGTGGCCTCGTAAGTGGAGGAGATCAGCTTGCCGTTGGCGTCGTAGACATTGCGGTATGTCCGGTACTTGTACCCGGTGTAGGGCGTGGTCTTGACCTTCTCCGTGCCCGGCGCCAGGGTGGGGTCGTCCTCATACACCGTCTCATAGGGCGTGGTGGAGAGGTGCTCGTTGGTCATCTTCACGCTGGTGCCGTCCACATTGGTGCCCAGGATCCGGACCGTCAGGTAATTGTTTTCATAGATGGTGACGATCTTGATGGGGTACAGGGAGTTGTTGGTGAACTTGTAGTCCGGCCCGCCCCAGGACACCGTGGCGTCCATGCCCGCGGTGATATAGGCAGGGACGTAGCGGTGGGCGTACCGCTCCGTGATCTCCAGGTTGGACCGCAGGCAGGCCAGGTACAGCGTGGAGGAAGTCTGGCAGATGCCGCCGCCGATCTCGTCCACCGTCTCCCCCTGGACATAGGCGGGAGCCGCCTGATAGCCCCGGGCGGCGGTCCGCTGGCCCACCACGTCATTGTAGGAGAACACGTCGCCGCTGTTCATCACATACTCGTTGATGGATGCGGCGGACAGCTTCACATTGGACCGGCGGGCGGAGGTGCCGCCCACATGGGTGCGAGCCTCGCCCAGCACGTCCCGGAACAGCACCTGCTCCAGCTCCTCCGCCGTGACGGCGGGCAGCTCCACCTGGGCGGGGACGGTGACGGTCTCGCCGGGCGCGGCCGCGTCCAGCAGCCGCTGGGCCTCGTCCACATCGAAGTCCGCTCCGGCCTCCTCCGGTACGATGGCGCCCGTCTCCTTGTCATAGGAGGCGTTCTTCACCACGCCGGAGCAATCGTCGTAGATCTCCTGGGCGGTGAGGGTCTTGGCGGGAAGGATCCGAGCGTTGTTCACAAACACGCTGGCCGCCGCGCCATTGCCGCTGCCAGTCCATCTTTCCTGTGCAGTCCGCGCAAGATCTGCGGCGGACACGGACAGTCCGTTCAGGGCTTTTGTGATTTCGACGGCATCCTCCGTCACCTCGTAGGAGGCGTCCTGGGCCTCCCGGGAGAACTGCTCACTGAGCTGTTCCATTTTTACCTGGAAGATATCCTCCTCCGGCTCCAGCACGACGCCCAGTTGTCCATCTGCTCCGACCAGGCAGGCAAGATACTCCCAGCCCTTGACAAAAAAGCTGCTCCGGCCCTGCACGGCATCAAATGCGGATTGGGCACTGACCTCATAGTCCAGTTCCTCTGTGATGCCCAGCTCCCGATAGGTGCATACGGCGTCGGGGTCTGCGCCGTACAGCATATCTCCCTCCGGCGCGGATTCCCCATCCCCGGTCTCATCGGCCAGCGGTAAATAAAACTCTACGGTTTCCTCCGGAATCTCCTGCCGTAGCCGCTCCGCGGCCTGCTCCGCTGTGAGGCCTGCCACGTCCACACCATTGATGGTGGTGTTAGGGTAAAATATATCCAGGGAATTGGCATAGGCGCACAGGCCCACATAGGCGGCAAGCAATACCGCCACAATAACTCCTATGATAATTATCGGCTTTTTGCCGCCGGTTTTCAGCCGCTTCGGCGCGGTGGCTTCGTTCGTATTCGGTTCCATGAAGCCCCTCCTGTTGTTCTGTCGGATCGCCCAGACAAGCCGTGCTGTCCTAGCTTATGCATTCAGGATTTTATTTTAGCACGTTTTTTCTGGAAAATGGATTACAATCCCGTAACAATCAGAAGTTTCAGGCCTCTTTCCGACGCTGTTTCGGAATGCGGAGCGTCAGAACGATTTCGTCCTCTGTCTCCTCCCGCTCCGTCCGGGCGTCCACACCTGCGTCCCGAATCAGCCGCAGCCCCCGGTCCACACTGTTCAAAAACAATCGCACGTCCTTGATGATGTACGTCCGCCGTCCTGCGGGCGGCGCGGTCTGGAGGGCTGCCAGCCGCCGCTCTACATACTGCTCCGTCTGGGCCACATTCCAGTGCTTTGCCGCCGCCTGGCGCAGGGCGGTCAGCCGCTCGCCCTCGTCCTCCAGCCGCAGCAGGCAGCGGGCGTGACGCTCCGTCAATCCGTGTTCCACCAGCAGCGCCCGGCAGGCCGGGGACAGCCGCAGCAGCCGCAGCTTGTTGGCCAGAGCCGAGGGGGACATGCCCAGCTGGGCCGCCACCGCCTCCTGGGTCATGCCCGTCTGGTGGAGAAAGGCGGCGATGGCCTCCGCCTCCTCCAGGTAATGCAGATCCCTGCGCTGCAAATTCTCCACAAGGGCCAGCAGGGCGGAGGCCCGTCCGTCCACCTCCGCCTCCAGGCAGGGGACGGTCTCCAGACCCGCCAGCACGGCTGCCCGCAGCCGCCGCTCCCCCGCCACCAGCTCCCAGCCCGCCGCGGTCCGCCGCACCGTCAGGGGCTGGAGGATACCGTGGCGGCGGATGGATTCCGCCAACTCCCGGAGCCCCGTCTCCTCAAAGGTCCGCCGGGGCTGCATGGGATTGGGGCGGATTTCCGCCGCCGGGAGCCACAGCACCTTCCGTTCCGGCCTGTCCATGGGACCACCTCCGTTTCATTTCCTTTATTTTACAGGTCCTGTCCCAAAAAGGCAGGGGGAATCTGTCGAGGCGTCCCCCACGCCGCAGGAAAAGCGGCCGCCCATTGGGCGGCCGCCATGCGAACACTGCATATTCCATTACCGGGACGGTTCCTCCGCCAGGCGCGCTTCGTAGGCCGCCTGATCCGCCCGGCCGGGCCTGGTGGCCCGCAGGGCCTTCACGATCAGGGCCGTGGTGGCCTGGAGGAACACCGGAGAAAAGGCCACCGGAAACAGCACGTCTCCGGGGAAATAGGCCTCGGCCAGCACCGCCCCAGCGCTGATGTTCCGCATCCCGGCGTTGAGGGCGACAGTCTGCACTGTGGGGAAGTCCAGCTTCAACAGCCGCCCCGCCCAATACCCCAGGAAAAAGCCCAGCAGGCACAGGAAGAACACCACAATCATCACCCGCACCAGGGTCGGTGTCAGGTTCCGGAGGAAGGGCGCGCAGCCGGTGGCATTGGCCGTGATGATGAGCAGCAGGGCCGCCTTGGCGGGCAGGGACAGCTTCGGCTTCAGCGTGACCGCCACGGCACCCTTTGTCAGCTGGTACAGCACCATGGCTACCAGGGCCGGAAGCGCCACCATCAGCAGCAGGTCCCGCATCATGCCCCAGGTGTCCAGCTCCACCACCGAGCCCACCAGCAGCTTCATGGTCAGGGGGATCACCACCGGGGAGAGGAGTGTATCCAGCAGCACCACCGAGAGGCACAGGGCGGTATTGCCCCGACTCATGCCCACCCACATAAGGGACGCCACACCGGTGGGCACTGCATACTCCAGCACCAGCCCGATGGTAAACAGCGGCGCGTCCGGAAAGCACAGCGTCCCCAGGCCCAGGGTAATGAGGGGCATCACCACGTGGAGCAGGCCGAAAATCACCGCCACCGGCAGAGGGTGGCGGACCACCTGCGCCAGCTCCCGGAAGCCGCCGCCCAGGCTGTTGGAAAAAGTCATGAAGGCGAACAGCCCTACCGTCACCCCGTTCAGGTGGGAGAGCACCTCCGGAAAGGCAATGCCCAGCGCCACACAGCAGATCACCACCGGCGCCATGTGTCCGCCCAGGAAGCCATCCAGGCGGCCGAGCGTTCTCAAATCCGATCCCCTCTTTTCCAGTTCCTGTTCAGCGGCAGAGATAGGAAAACCAGCCCTCAGCGCTCCGTGTCTCCAGGATCTCCCAGCCGTTTTCCCGCAGGCGGTCCGCCACCTCCTGCGCCCGGTCGTCGATGATGCCGGAGCAGAGGAACAGTCCGCCCGGAGCCAGCATGGGCCGCACCAGCGGAGAAAGGCCGATGATGACGTCCGCCACGATATTAGCCACCACCATCTGCCAGCCGCCGCCCAGATCCGCCCGCAGGACCGCGTCCCCCAGTACATCTCCGATCCGGACGGTGTAGGTGTCCTGCCCGATGCCGTTGAGGGCGGCGTTCTCATAGGCTACGTCCCGGCACTTGTCGTCGATATCCACCGCCGCGGCGGAGGCCGCCCCCAGTTTCAGCGCCGCGATGGAGAGGATGCCGCTGCCGCAGCCCAGGTCCAGTACCCGCTCGCCGCCGCGGATGGTCTTCTCCAGCGCCGTCAGGCACAGGCGGGTGGTGGCATGACTGCCGGTGCCGAAGGTGAGGCCCGGATCCAACACCAGGGCCACCCGCCCGGCGGCAAGGCCCGCCCGGACCTTGGGGTCCTCCCGCAGCCACTCCGGCACCACCAGCAGCCGGTCCCCAATCTCCATGGGCTTGTAATACTGCTTCCAGTTGTTCTCCCAGTCGGCGTCCTCCAGGTCATCCAGGGTCATCAGCAGGGTGCCGCAGTCGTCCCGGGTCTTTTTCAGCTCCTCCAGGGCGATGCGGACCTCCCCCAGCTTGGCGAAGCCCTCGTCCCCCGCCTCCAGATAGAAGGTGATCCGGGACCGGCCCTGCATCTCCTGCCGCAAATCCTCGTCCACATAGTCCCAGTACTGCCGGTTGTTCTCCAGGAAGTCCTCGAACTCCGTCTCGTCATCGATCACCACACCGTCGATGCCCAGGGCGGAGAGCATCGTCTCCACCGGCTCCAGTCCGGTGTGGTTTGTGTCGATATGTACCTCCAGCCATTTCACAGCCGTCACCTCATCTCTCCGCCGGAGCGGAATTATATTTGATCTCCAGGGAAAAGCGCCCCTCTGAAGGGACGCTTTTCCGTCCGGCCTCACCGGCGGCTGCCCAGGAAGAACAGGGCCAGCGTGCCAGGGCCGGAGTGGTTGCCGATGACCGGCCCCACGTAGTTGATATAGATGTCCTGTACGCCGAAGCGGCGGCGCACCTCGTCTGCCACAAACTCAGCGTCTGCCTCGCAGTCCCCGTGGCTGATGAAGATGGTCTGCCCCGCCGGGTCGACGGCGCTCTCCGCCATGCGGTCCACCAGGGCCAGCAGGGACGCCTTCCGCCCCCGGGTCTTGCTGACGGGCACCAGATGGCCCGTGTCATCCACATGCAGCACCGGCTTGATGGACAGCATGGTGCCGAACAGGGCCGCCGCAGCGCTGACCCGGCCGCCACGCTTCAGATGGTTCAGGTCGTCCACGGTGAACCAGTGGCACACCTTCGCCTTGGTCTCCTCCGCAAAGACGTGGACCTGGTCGATGGTCTTCCCCTTCCGCTTCTCCTGGACGCAGAGGTATACCAGCAGCCCCTGGCCCAAAGAGGCGCTGAGCGTGTCCACCACAAAGATCTTCCGTCCGGGGTATGCCTCCCGCAGGTCATCGGCGGCGATCACCGCCGACTGGTAGGTGGTGGAGAGCGCGGAGGAAAAGGCCAGGTACAGCACGTCCCTGCCGCTATCCAGAATCTTCCGCATAGCCTCATCAAACACGCCCACGCTGATGGCGGAGGTGGTCGCCAGGGCGCCGGCGCGGAGCCGGGCATAGAAGTCCTGGAAGCCGATCTCCCGGCCGTCCAGGTAGTTGTGGTACACCCGGTCCTCCATATTCAGGCTCAGGGGCAGCACCTCCAGCTCCAGATCCGCCGCCATCCGGGCGGTCATGTCGCAGCAGCTGTCTGTCAGGATCACAAAATCATCCATGCTCAGTCCTTCTCCTTTTCCTTTTTGGCCCGTTCTTTGCTTTTGGCGTGGGCGGCGCTTGCTGCCTCCTCCCGGGCCTCCTGCCGCTGGCGCAGCAGCGTCACATACCGGCTGCTGGCCACGCCGGCGGCGTAGCTCATCAGAGCAAAGTGGATGGCCGCATCCGCCAGCTCCTCCTCCCCGGTGCGGTCCTCCATCTCATCGGCCACGGCGTTCAGCGCCTTGTTGAGGCTCCCGCAGAAGGCGGCGTACCCGTCGGAGATGGGCCGGTCCCCCTGCAGCTCCTCCCGGATCAGCAGATCCATATCCCGGGTGGACATCACCCGCTTCAACACACAGATAGCGGTGAGATAGGCCAGGTGGTCCCGGTTGTATTTCTTCCCCTCCGCCCGGGGCACCAGGCCGCTCTTCGTGTAGTTGTTCACCATGGCGGCGGTGAGGCCGTCATCCTCGTCGAACCGGATCACCTGCCGGTCCATATAGCTGAGCACCTGGTCCATATATAGGGAGAAGTCCGGCAGCTGGTCCCAGGGCACCGGGCGCTGGGTCCGCAGCCTCTCCCGCAGGGCCGTCAGATCATACATGCGGATACACTCCTTCCGCCGTGCGGCACGGCTTTTATTCAGAGGTAGTATACCACGCAAATCTGATTTTGTAAATCACGTTTTCCAGGGTCCGGTATTGCATTTTCTGTTAGCAGTTATTTTCCCACACAGAATCGGGAAAAAATGCGGGAGACAATCTCCTCCTTCGCCGTGCGTCCTGTCAGCTCTCCCAGCGCGTCCAGGGCCTCCTCCGCGTCTGTGAGCACCGCATCCGGGGTCATTCCGGTCTCCAGGGCCTCTAAAGCCCGGCGGACTGCGTCCAGGGCCCGGCGGGCGGCGTCCTCCTGCCGCCGGTCGGTCAGCAGGCTGCCCGCCTCCCCCGGGTCCCCGGCGGGAAACAGGGCTGCTACGGCGTTTCCCAGGTCCTCCAGTCCCTCGCCAGTGACGGAGGACAGGGACACCACGGCGGCAGGCGGGGCCAGAGGGCCCTCTCCGGCGGGAAAAACCGCCCCAGCCGTCCGCAGCCCCCCTGCCATATCCCGCTTAGTGAACACCAGGAGCCAAGGAACTCCGCACCGGGCCACATCCGCCAGCAGAGATCCCTCTTCCGGGTCCTCCGGCACCGCACCATCCACCACCGCCAGCACCAGCTCCGCGGAGGCGATGGCTCTCCGGCTCCGCTCCACCCCCAGCTGTTCCACCGGGTCCTCCGTGGCCCGGATGCCGGCGGTATCGATGAGCCGCAGCAGGACCCCGCCGCAGAGTACGGACTCCTCCACCGTGTCCCGGGTGGTGCCGGGGATGTCGGTGACGATGGCCCGCTCATACCCCGCCAGGGCGTTGAGCAGCGAAGACTTGCCCGCGTTGGGCCGGCCCACAATAGCCGTGCGGACGCCGGATTTCAGTACCTGTCCCCGGCGGCAGGTGTCCAGCAGCCGCTCCAGCCGCCCAGCGGCGGACCGGAGGGCAGCGGCGATCTCCTCCGGCCGCACATCCTGAATGTCCTCGTCCGGGTAGTCCACCACCGCGTAAAACCGGGAGGTGACTTCCAGCAGCTCCTCCTGGACCGGCTCCAGCACCCGGCGCAGGCCGCCGTCCAGCTGGGCGGCGGCGTTTCTGGCCGCGGCGGCGGTCTCCGCGTCGATCAGGTCCACCACCGCCTCCGCCTGGGTCAGGTCCATCCGGCCGTTCAAAAACGCCCGCTTGGTGAACTCCCCCGCCTGGGCCTGCCGGGCCCCGGCAGCGAAGAGGGCAGACAGCAGCTCCCGCAGCACCACGGGGGAGCCGTGGCAGTGGAACTCTGCGCAGTCCTCCCCGGTGTAGCTGCCCGGCCCCGGGAACCGCACCGCAAGGCCCCGGTCAATGACCCGGCCCGCCCGGTCCAGCATCTCTCCGAACACCATTTTCCGGGGCTCCTGGGCGGCAAAGGGACGGCCGCCAGCCGCCCGGAACACCCGCCCGCACAGGGC
This sequence comes from Clostridiales bacterium, assembly GCA_019410105.1. The sequence continues at coordinate 8,420 of DXTB01000009.1, forward strand.
GAAGCACCCGTCTCCCGACACCCGGACGATTCCGATGGCGGTGGCGGCGCTTCCAGTGGCGATTGCCGCGATCACATCCATCTGCCTCACGCTCCCTTCCCGCGGGGACGGTTCTCCTCGCCCCAGATGCACATAGCGTCCAAAATGGGGATGAGGGACCGCCCCCGCTCCGAAAGGCTGTACTCCACCTTGGGGGGAATCTGGGGATACTCCTCCCGCTGCACCAGGCCGTCCGCCTCCAGCTCCTTCAGGGAGAGGCTCAGCGTCTTGTGGGAGATGGTCCCCAGGCGCCGCTTCAGCTCGTTGTACCGCAGAACGCTGTACTCCGCCAGCCAGTAGAGAATAATCATCTTGTACTTACCGCTCACCAGGGACATGGTGTAGCCGAAGCCCGTCTCTTCAATCCCGGTGCCCGCTGTGATGCATGGCTCCATTTTATGCTCTCCTTTTGGTTAGTATCTTACACCGATGTGCGTACTTTACAAACAGAGAATATCATAGGATACTGGGGACATCAAGAAAAAAGGAGCGATTCTGATGTCAAAGCAGATTCTGATTCTCAACGGCAGCCCCCGCATCCACGGAAACACTGCGGCGCTGATCGACGCGTTTACTGCCGGAGCGGAGGCGGCGGGCCACACCATCACCCGGTTCGATCTGGCCGCTCTGGACATCCGCGGCTGCCGGGGCTGCCTAGGCGGCGGAAGGGATCCCCGGCACCCCTGTGTCCAGCGGGACGGCATGGACGCCGTGTATCCGGCCTACATGGCCGCGGATGTGGTGGTGCTGGCCTCGCCCATGTATTACTGGAGCATCTCCGGACAACTGAAATGCGCCTTTGACCGGCTGTTCGCGGTGGCGGAGCTGGGCCCCGATCTGGCAAATCCGGTCAAGGACGCGGTGCTTCTGATGGCGGCGGAAGGCGACACGGAGGAGAATTTCGCCCCGGTGCGGGCCTATTACAAGGCGCTGCTGGACTGCCTGGGCTGGAAGGATGCGGGCATTGTATACGCCGGCGGAAACATGGCCGCCGGGGATATCCAGGCCCATCCGGAGCAGCTGGAGGCCGCCCGGCAACTGGGCGCGGCGCTGTGACCGCCCCGCAGTTGTCCTGACGAGAACGAGGACGGGCGCTGGGGCCTCCTTGTGTTTTCGGGTACGCGGTGATATAATGCAGCCATCAAAACCAAATGCCGTTGGAAATCATGATGCCGCCCGCCGGTTCTGCTTTCACGACTGACAGCCGCGCCGAACGAGCCGCAAAGATACAGAAAAGGAGGAATACAGCATGAAAGCGCACGTTTTTGCGCTCTGTCTGTCGCTGTCCCTGTGCCTGGGGTTGCCCCTGCCCGCGTTGGCCTTTGCCAGCCCCTTCACTGATGTGCAGGAGACCTCCCCCTACTATGATGCCATTCTGTGGGCCGCAGAAACCGGCGTCACCAACGGCACCTCAGCGTCCACCTTCTCCCCCGATGCGCCCTGTACCCGGGCCCAGCTGGCCGTGTTCCTATGGCGGGCGGCCGGCGAGCCGAAACCCGCGCTGGCAGAACAGCAGTTCATGGATGTGACGGATCCCAGCGCCTACTACTACGGAGCCGTCCAGTGGGCTGCAGAGAAGGATATGTGGGGATTCGGGACTTTTGCGCCCCATGCGGTGTGTACCCGGCTGGACGCGGTATTCTTCCTGTGGCGCGCCGCCGGCAGCCCGGATATGGAGGGAGAATTTCCCTTTGCCGACGTCCCCTTCGGGGACGGAGACGGACACGGACAGCCCCTCTACCGGTATGCTGACCAGGCGGTGTTGTGGGCGGTGGAGAACGGCGTCGCCAGCGGCACCACGGAGACCACATTCTCCCCGGACACTCCCTGTACCCGGGGTCAGATCGCCACATTCCTGTATCGGGCCGCTCAGGCAGAGACTTCCGCGAAGTAGGGAACGATGAACTGCAGGCAACGAAAAAAAGGCGGCGGCTGCCAGAGGCAGCCGCCGTCTTTCGTCAAAAGCGTCCGGGTATACGATGCGCCCGGACGCTTCCAGTTGACAGGGAATGGAACAGGATGGAGACCTCGTTATTTGATCCGCTCGCCGGCGGCTTCCTTGGCCTTGATCTCCTTCACAGCATCCTTGTGAGAGAGGTTGACACGGCCCTTCTCGTCAATGTCGGTGACCTTCACCCACATCATGTCGCCCACCTTGCAGGCGTCCTCCACCTTCTCGATCCGGTGGTCCGCCAGCTTGGAGATGTGGACCAGTCCGTCCTTGCCGGGGGCCAGCTCCACGAAGGCGCCGAAGGTCATCAGCCGCACCACGCGGCCGTAGTACAGCGCGCCCACCTCCGGGACGAACACAATGTCGTCAATGCACTTCTTGGCGGCGTCGCAGCTGGCGGCGTCCACGCCGGCGATGAAGATGGAGCCGTCGTCGTTGATGTCGATCTTGGCGCCGGTGTCGGCCACGATCTTCTGGATGACCTTGCCGCCGGAGCCGATGACCTCCCGGATCTTGGAGGGGTCGATGTGCATGGTCAGCATCTTGGGCGCGTACTTGCTGACCTCCTTGCGGGGCTCGGAGATGGCGGGCAGCATGATCTGATCCAGGATCTCGCACCGGGCGTCATAGGTGATGTCCAGGGCCTCCTTGATGATCTCCATGGTGAGGCCGTCGTTCTTCAGGTCCATCTGGATGGCGGTGATGCCCTTCTTGGTACCGCCCACCTTGAAGTCCATCTCGCCGTGGAAATCCTCCACGCCCTGGATGTCGATGAAGGTGGTGAAGGAGCCGTCGTCGTCCTGGATCAGGCCGCAGGAGATGCCGGCCACAGGGGCCTTGATGGGCACGCCGGCGTCCATCAGGGCCAGGGTGGAGCCGCAGATGGAGCCCTGGGAGGTGGAGCCGTTGGAGCTCAACACCTCAGACACCACGCGGATGGCGTAGGGGAACTCCTCCACAGAGGGGAGCACGGGCACCAGAGCCCGCTCCGCCAGGGCGCCGTGGCCGATCTCCCGGCGGCCGGGGGAACGGGCGGGCTTGGCCTCGCCCACGGAGTAGCCGGGGAAGTTGTAGTGGTGCATATACCGCTTCTCCGTCTCCTCCCAGATGGTGTCCAGCTTCTGGTTGGCGGAGAGGGTGTCCAGGGTGCAGACGGAAAGCACCTGGGTCTGGCCGCGGGTGAAGAGGCCGGAGCCGTGGGTCCGGGGCAGCACGCCCACCTCGGCGGCCAGGGGCCGGATCTCGTTCTTCTGGCGGCCGTCCACGCGGTGGCCCTCCAGAAGCCACTGCTTGACGATCTTCTTCTGGAACTTGTAGGTGAACTCCTCCAGGTACTGGTCCATATCCGGATATTCCTCCAGATACTTCTCGTGCCACTTCTCGATCATGGCGTTCCAGCGGGCCTCCCGGATGTTCTTGTCGTCGGTGTCCATGGCGGCCTTGGCCTCGTCCATGAAGTCCGCCACGATCTTGTCGAACAGCTCCTGGTTGAAATCCGCGTGAGGATACTCAAACTTGGGCTTGCCCACCTCGGAGACCATCTGATCGATCAGGGCGATGATCTTCTGATTCTCCTCATGGGCCATCTTGATGGCCTCGAACATCTTGTCGTTGGGGACCTCGTTGGCGCCGGCCTCGATCATGACCACCTTTTTGCGGGTGGAGACCACGGTGACGTCCAGGTCGCTGACCTTGCGCTGCTCGCTGTCGGGGTTGAACACCAGCTTGCCGTCCACAAGGCCCACCTTCAGGGCGCCCACGGGGCCGTTCCAGGGGATGTCGGAGATGGCCAGGGCGGCGGAGGTGCCGATCAGGGCGGCGATCTCCGGCGTGCAGTCGTGGTCCACGCTCATGACCGTGCACATGACGGACACGTCATTGCGGAAGTCGGAGGGGAACAGGGGCCGGATGGGCCGGTCGATGACACGGCTGGTTAGGATGCCCTTCTCGCCGGGGCGGCCCTCCCGCCGGTTGAAGGAACCGGGGATGCGGCCCACGGAGTACAGCTTCTCCTCAAAATCTACGCTCAGGGGGAAGAAGTCGATGCCGTCCCGGGGGCGGGGCGCCGCAGTGACGCAGCAGAGCACCCGGGTGTCGCCGTAGCCCACCATGACGGCGGCGTTGGCCAGCTCCGCCAGCTTGCCCACCTCCATGGTCAGGGGGCGGCCCGCCAGCTCCATCTCGTACTTGTGGTAGTTGGGGAATTGTCTCTTGGTGATAATGGTTGACATGTCTGGTCTCCTTTTTCGTATGATCTCCGCGGGAGCCAAACCATTTAGCACTTGAAGCAACGGCCGGATCCCCGGTCCCTCCTTCAACTGCTAAAAGATCGGCCTGCCCGCGGGCGTTGAAAGAATGCGGGAAGAGGGTGGTGCGGCAAAGGCGCACCACCCTCCACATTGACTCACTTCCGGATGCCCAGCTTGGCGATGAGGGCACGATAGCGCTCGATGTCCTTCTTCTGGAGGTAGTCCAGCAGACGGCGGCGCTTGCCGACCATCTGCAGCAGGCCGCGGTTGGAATGCTTGTCCTGGGGGTTGTTCCGCATGTGCTCGGTCAGCACGTTGATCCGCTCGGTGAGGATGGCCACCTGGACCTCGGGAGAGCCGGTGTCCCCCTCGTGGGTGCGGTTGGCGTCGATGATCGCGGTCTTCTGTTCTTTGCGCAGCATGAAAATTTCCACCTTTCTTCATATATACCCGCAGAGCTGCGCCCCGGGATCGGTGAAAGTCCACGGAGCGAAGGGCTGGGGCCGCACATACACGTGCTGTTGCATGATACCACAGAAATTCCCAGTTGTAAAGATAAAAATGTGGAGTTTTCCCCGGATCGGCGGAAAATTCCCCGTTTTTGTCCCCCGAATGGGCTTGACAAACCGCTTCTTCTCATGATAATCTAACCGTACTAATACGGTTAATACAGTTGCAGGGGCTGCACCGCGGCCCCGCGGAAGGGAAGGTGAGCGGATGATCAGCCTGAATTATCGGGACTCCCGGCCCATTTACGAGCAGATCCGGGACGGACTGCGGAAGCTGATCGTCACCGGTGCGCTGAGCGCGGACGAAAAGCTGCCCTCAGTGCGGGCGCTGGCCGCCCAGCTGGCCATCAATCCCAATACCATCCAGCGAGCTTATAACGAGCTGGAGGGCGAGGGATACATCTACTCGGTCCCCGGCAAGGGAAGCTTCGCCGCCGCGAACGCGGCGGCGGACTCCGCCCGGCGGGCGGAGCTGCTGACCCAGGTGCGGGAGCTCCTCTCCGAGCTGCGGTATCTAGGGGTAAGCCAGCAGGAGCTGCTGAATCTGGTGAAGGAGGCGAGTCCGTCATGATCGAAGTGAATGGCCTGGTGAAGCGGTTCGACGGCTTCGCAGCCCTGGACGGCGCCGCGCTGTCGGTGCCGGCGGGCAGCGTCTACGGCCTGGTGGGTCCCAACGGCGCCGGTAAGTCCACCCTGATCCGCCACCTGACGGGCATCTTCCGCCAGGACGCGGGCACGGTGCGCATCGGCGGCGAGGATGTGTGGGAGAACGCCGCCCTGAAGGCGCGGATCGCCGCCATCCCTGACGACTGGTACTACTTCCTTCAGTCCTCCATTCGGGATATGATGCGCTTTTACCGCGGATTTTATCCCGCTTTTTCCATGGAGCGGTATGAAAAGCTGAAGGAGGTCTTTCAGCTGGATGAAAAACGGCCTATCCGCCGCCTCAGCAAGGGTATGCAGAAGCAGGCGGCCTTCTGGCTGGCCCTGTGCTGCATGCCGGACTACCTGATCCTGGATGAGCCGGTGGACGGTCTGGACCCGGTGATGCGCCGGCAGGTGTGGTCTCTGGTGCTGGCGGATGTGGCCCAGCGAGGCACCACGGTGCTGGTTTCTTCCCACAACCTGCGGGAGCTGGAGGACGTCTGCGACCACGTGGGCATCATGGACCACGGCCGCGTGCTGCTGGAGCGGTCCCTGGCCCAGCTGCAGGACAACATGGTAAAGCTGCAGGTGGTGTTCCCCGACGGGATGACGGAGGTGCCGTCGGACCTGCCGGTGCTCCACGCCAGCCAAATCGGCCGCATCCATACCTTCATCATGCGGATGAGCGCCCAGGAGGCAGAGGACCGTCTGGCGGCGTACAGTCCCCTGCTGGTGGACGCAGTGCCCCTGACCCTGGAGGAGATCTTTATTTATGAGCTGGGAGGTGCGGACTATGCAGTCAAAGACATCGTACTTTAACGCCATGCTGTTCCGCAAGAACCTGACCCGGTTCTGGCCGCTGTGGGGCCTGGCGTCCTTTGTCGGCGCTCTGTTCCCTCTGGCGGTGCTGCTGGATATGGTGCACCGGGGCTGGAACGTCCTCTCCGCACCGGACTTCACCGGTATGTACTATGATGCGGTGAGCGCCGTGCCCGTCATCAATCTGGTCTACGCCGCCCTCTGTGCCATGGCGGTGTGGAGCTATCTATACAACGCCCGCAGCGTGGGGCTGATGCACACCCTGCCTATCCGGCGGGAAGGGCTGTTCCTCACCAACTTCCTCTCCGGCCTCTCCATGACCCTGATTCCCTACGCGGTCACCGGGGTCCTGTGCGTCGTGGTCTCCCTGTGCGGCGGGGCCTTTGACGCCAAGGGGCTGGCCGTCACCGTCCTGGCAGTGCTGGGTGAGAGCTTCTTCTACTTCTCCAGCGCCACCTTCGTGGCCTTCATCACCGGCAACGCCTTCGCCATGCCGCCGCTGTACGCCCTGCTCCACTTCCTGGCGGTGCTGCTGGACTGGCTGATCTCCTCCTTCGCCCAAGGGTTCATCTTCGGCTTTTCCACTTATTACACCGGGGTGGTGGAGTGGCTCTCTCCCACCGTGTATCTGGTCAACAACGTCCGGTGCGCCCGGCAGTATGTGGAGGTCCAGCAGACGTTCCCCGATGGAACGCCTTACACCTCCCGCCTTTTGACCTCCGCAGACCTGGAGAGCTTCTGGCTGATCGGCGTCTACGCCCTGGTAGGACTGGCGCTGGCTGCCCTGGCCCTCATCCTCTACCGCAGGCGCCGCAGTGAGACCGCCGGCGACGTGGTGGCCGTGGGCTGGCTGCGGCCGGTGTTCCGGTACGGTGTGGCAGGGCTCTGTGCCCTGCTGGGCGGCCAGTTCCTCTACTCCCTGTTCTGGTATGGCTTCCAGCAGGGGGAATACTACGACACGCTGCCCATGGTGGTCTGCCTGCTGGCGGCAGGGGCCATCGGGTATTACGGCGCCTCCATGCTGCTGGCCAAGGCCTTCAAGGTGTTCCGGGGCAGCTGGAAGGGCCTGGGCATTGTGCTGGCGGGCTGTGCCCTGGTCTGCTGTGTGCTGCATTTCGACCTGCTGGGTGTGGCGGACCGGGTGCCGGAGGCCTCCCAGATCCAGACCCTGGAGATCCGGATTGCCGACAACACCTACACGCTCACGCCGGAGAAGGACGCGGACCTGCTGGAGCAGGTCAGGGCCCTCCATCAAACGGTGGTTGCCGACGAATCCTATGTTCGGGAGATGGAGGCCCGCAGATCTTCCACCTGGTCTGAGGATGAGACCCCCAACACGGCATACACCGGCCTGAATCTCACCTATACTCTGAAAAGCGGCACCCGGATAGACCGCTGGTACTCCCTGCTCATTACCCGGGACCGACTGGCCCAGCCAGAGACCTATGATTATCTGCTGGACCAGTTCGTGAACAGCGATACTGTAAAAGCCCGGCGCCTCCATCTGGATGACGATTTCTGGACGGTGAGCGGCGGCAGCCTGTACATTGACACTCGTGGCGAGGGCTACGAACTGGGCAGCCGGGAGGGTGACGCCATTCTCAAGGCAGTGGGCCGGGATCTGACCGCCGGGAACTGGGGGGATTACGACTGGTTCTCCGGCGACAGCGGCAGCAGCTATGCCATGGACCTGGGGCTGGACTTTGAAAGTGCAGACAAGGAGCGTTACGACTGGATCTCTGTCCATGTGACCCCTGCCATGACGGAGACGGTGGACTGCCTGGAGCGCCTCGGCCTGGTGACGAGGGCAGATCTCGTCACCTACCGGCAGCTGTATCCGGAGGACTATGGGGCGGACGGCTCCTCCATCTGGCAGGAGGTTCCGCACACGGGTGAGAATGCGGTGGTCTACACGGAGGACACCACTTCCGCCATGGTCTCCCCGGCATGAGGGGGGCAAGAACGCGGCGGCGCCGGAATCCCCGTTTTGCCGCTTTATGCCTGCTGCTGATCTTTGCCGCTGTGGGCGCCGCCGTCTGGCTGTGGGCCGGCCGGGGCCTTCCGGGAGAGGGCGTGGAGGTGCCGGACTATGTGCAGGCGGACCTCCTCACCGTGAACCCCTGGTCCCGGCCCGGCACGCCCCTGGAGAAGATCGATGGGATTGTGATCCACTACGTGGGCAACCCCGGCACCACGGCGAAGGCCAACCGGAACTACTTTGAATCCCTGTCCTCTGGGGAGACGGAGACATACGCCTCCAGCCACTTCATCGTGGGGCTGGAGGGTGAGGTCATCCAGTGCATTCCCCTGACGGAGATCGCCTACGCCTCCAATATCCGCAACGAGGACACTGTGGCCATCGAGGTCTGCCACCCGGACGAGACCGGGGCATTCTCCCCGGCCGCCTACCAGCAGGTGGTGGAGCTGACGGCCTGGCTGTGCCGGACCTTCGATCTGGATCCGGACACTGATGTGATCCGCCACTACGACGTGACGGAGAAGCTGTGTCCCCTCTATTATGTGGAGCATCCGGAGGCCTGGGATGCCTTCCGGGCAGACGTTGCAGCAGAGATGGAGCGCCAGACCGAAGTCTCCTGACACGGAGCTTCAAAAATTTTTTGGTCCTCCGTGAAACAAAACGGCATTCTTGATCGTCTTATAAAGCAGAGGGAGATTTTACATCAAAGGGGGCCTTTTTCCATGGAGCAAAATCCGGCTGCCGCCACGCTCTGGCGCATGTGGGTGGATACCAAGCGGCGCATTGTCTCCTTCCACGAGGAGAAGGACTGCCAGCTGCTGGAGTTCCGCAGCCACGAGATGTTTTTGAGCTGCGTGGACCAATACGCCTGCAAGCAATACCGTTATCAATGACCCTGCGGGGCCTTTTCGTCCATATCCCGGCGGCTTCAGCCGCCTAAGGAGGCTTTTTGATCCATGTGGCAAAAACGCGGGCCAGCACTGCTGTGTCTCCTGCTGGCCACCGCACTGACGGTCTTTGCCGCCGCCCGCTCCCCCGCCGCTCCGCCCGGCGAAGTCCCTCCTCCGCGGACGCTGGAGGAGGAATCCCTGCTCTATGAAGAGACGCCGGTCCAGATTATCTCCCTGTTGGACCTGGAGCCGGTGGATACCCGGGCGTCTGCCAATCCCGTCCGGGTGGGGGGCGGTACCCTGGACCCTGTGGACCAGGCGGAGATGGCATCCGTTCTGGCGGAATGTACATTAAAAGACAACACCATCGTCAGGCTCTACGTTACAGCGGAGGGCCTGATCGATGGCGCTTTTTTGCGCCCTGGCGCCGGGTGGATCCGATTTGCCCGCCTGTACCGCGGCGCGGACCAGGGCCCCAATTACGCGGAAACCGCCGCCCTTACCGCCTGCTCCGGTATTCTGGGGCACGATGGCTTTCTGCTGCGGACCGACGGGCACTGCTCCGGCGTTTACTCCTATGATTACTACTGGTTCGACACTGCCGGGGACTTGCAGGTCCTCACCGCCAGGATGGACCCGGTGGCCCTGGACCTGGACGGGGACGGAACGGCGGAACTGGCCTGGGAGATCGCCGAGTGGCAGGGCGCGTTTTCCTTTTACTTCCGGCGGACAGACGGCGCCATCTGTTGTGTGACGCCGTCCGAATACATCGACGCATCGGGCCTGTTCCTGGCTGCGGTGGAGCAGGAGGGGCCCGGCCCGGTCCGGCTGATCTACCGCTATCACGGCACGGACGGGGATCAGGAACAGTTCTGCGCCGTGACGTTTCGGGACGGCGCCCTGGAGATTGAGATGGACCTTGTCTATGTCCCGGCCTCGCTGGAAGACACAGTCCCCCTTTCAGATCCCACAGCAGGCGGGGCCGCCCTGCCCCATGTGTCCATTACCGGCCCCGACGGGTGGACCATGGACGGTGCCGGGGAGGCGGCCTATCTGGATCTCTGGTCCCTTCTCTGGAACAGCCCATATCCCTCCTCGAAGGGGGCGGTGATCGTCCCCACCGATGCGCCGCTGGATGCGGAGACCACCTATACCGTCACCTTCTCCGATCCGCAGACCGGGAACTCCTTTTCCTGGTCCCTGGACGCCGAGGGCATCTGCCGCCTGGACGGCATAGAGGGCAACTGCCGGATGGTGTCCACCGGTGTCGGCTCCCTGCCCGCATACTGTCACGATGTGCTGGAGATCTACTGCCGGGCCAGCCGCACCGCCCGGAACTATGACGCGCAGGGCCGATGGCTGGGATGGGATTTGGTCCCGGATACGGTCGCCCCGGGCTAAAACGGGTATCTTTTGCAAAAACCGCCTTGACAAACGGCGAAAATGTGATACGATAGTCCGGTAAATGGAACATTCCGGCGTGGAAAAGGACGAGTAACCGGCATCCCTCCTGCAAAGAGAGCCGCCGTTTGGTGCAAGGCGGACGGGAGCTGCGGCGAAAATCACCTTGGAGCCTCCTGCTGAAAGACGACGCGAGTAAGCGTGGACGATTGATGCCCGTTACAGCATCGGCCCGTGGCAGCGGGCTGTGAGGGGCTGTTTCCCGCAAGGGCGCAGCAGCGAGAGTGGTACCGCAGAGTGTTTGCAAACGCTTTGTCTCTTGAAAAAGAGGCAAGGCGTTTTTGTTTTCTGAAGGGATGTGTATTCTGGTGAAATGCCCAAACTGCGGAAAGGACATGGAAGAGGGAACTCTGCACACCCGGAATTACCCTTTCTGGACGCAGCAGGAGCTCCGATTCTTTCGGGCCCCCACAGACACCGTGGAGCTGGGCCCCATTGGCGATGACACCACCAGCGTGTTTACACGGGATCCGTTCCCGGAATTTTCCCATGCCATGCTCTGCCGGGAATGCGGCCTTGTCACCTTCCCGTGCAGCTTGATTGAAACCTCCAAAAAAGATAGCAAATAGGAGCTGGAACAGGAGGAGCTTTATGAAGTGTCCGTATTGTCAGCAGCAAATGCAGGAGGGCTTTCTCAGCAGCCGCTCCCCCGTTTTCTGGTCAGAGGAGGTGTCAGGCCTTCCCCTTCCCGCCAGGAAGGGAGATTTGCTTCTGGGTGGAAAGCTGGGGCTGGTTGTCCGCCCCCGGGCTTACCTCTGCCGGAGCTGTAAAACCGTCATTACCCAATATCAATAAAAATTCAGCAAACAGAATGGAAATAGGAGGAAAGATATGGACTACAACAAGACCATCAATCTGCCCAAGACCGACTTCCCCATGCGGGCGGGCCTGCCCAAGCGGGAGCCGGAGATGCTCAAGCGCTGGCAGGAGCAGGACGTGTACAACGAGCTGCTGAAGAAGAACGAGGGCAAGCCCCTCTTCAATCTCCACGACGGCCCGCCCTTTTCCAACGGCGGCATCCACATGGGCACCGCCATGAACAAGGCCCTCAAGGATATCATCACCCGATCCTACGCCATGCGGGGCTACTACACCCCCTATATCCCCGGCTGGGACAACCACGGTATGCCCATCGAGTCCGCCATCATCAAGCAGAACAAGCTGAACCACAAGGCTATGAGCATTCCGGACTTCCGCTCCGCCTGCCATGACTTTGCCCAGCATTATGTGGGCGTGCAGATGGACGCCTTCAAGCGCATGGGCGTCATCGGCGACTGGGAGCACCCCTACCTCACCATGAACCCCGGCTTTGAGGCTGAGGAGGTGAGGGTGTTCGGTGCCATGTACAAGAAGGGCTATATCTACAAGGATTTCAAGCCCGTCTACTGGTGCCCCCACGACGAGACCGCCCTGGCGGAGGCGGAGATCGAGTATCAGGACGACCCTTGCACCACTGTGTATGTGAAGTTCCCCATGCACGACGATTGCGGAAAGCTTTCCGGTTATGACAAGCTGTTCTTCGTGATCTGGACCACCACCATCTGGACCCTGCCGGGCAACCTGGCCATCGCCCTGCATCCCGACGAGTCCTACGCTGTGGTGAAGGCCCCCAACGGCGAGGCCTATATCATGGCCGAGGCTTTGGTGGAGAAGGTCATGCACTTGGGCGGCTTCGACACCTGGGAGGTGGCGGAGACCCATCCCGGCGCCTTCTTTGAGAACATGCTGGCGGACCACCCCTTCCTGCCCAAGACCTCCCGCCTGCTGCTGGCGGATTACGTCACCATGGACTCCGGCACCGGCTGCGTCCACACGGCCCCCGGCTTCGGCGCGGATGACTACGAGACCTGCAAGCGCTACGGCGTGGAGATGGTGGTTCCCGTGGACGACCAGGGCCGCCACACGGAGTACGCCGGCAAGTACGCCGGTATGAAGACCGATGAGTCCAACCCCGTCATCCTGGCGGACATGAAGGAGAGCGGCATGCTCTTCGCCAGCGAGGACATCATCCACAGCTATCCCCACTGCTGGCGCTGCAAGGGCCCCATCATCTTCCGGGCCACGCCCCAGTGGTTCTGCTCCGTGGAGTCCTTCAAGGAACAGGCCGTCGCCGCGTGCGACGATGTGCGCTGGGTGCCCGGCTGGGGCATTGACCGGATGAAGTCCATGATCCGAGAGCGCAACGATTGGTGCATCTCCCGCCAGCGCAAGTGGGGCCTGCCCATTCCCGTGTTCTACTGCAAGGACTGCGGCAAGCCCATCTGCACCGATGAGACCATCGACGCCATCTCCAAGCTCTTCGCCGCCGAAGGCTCCAACGCCTGGTTCGCCAAGGAGGCGGAGGAGATCCTGCCGGAGGGCTTCGCCTGCCCCCACTGCGGTGCCAAAGCCGGCTTCACCAAGGAGACCGATACCCTGGACGGCTGGTTCGACTCCGGTTCCTCCCACTTCGCCGCCATGAAGAAGGACCAGGGCTTCTGGCCCGCCACCATGTATCTGGAGGGCCTGGACCAGTACCGCGGCTGGTTCCAGTCGGCGCTGCTGACCGCCGTGGGCGCCTTCGGCCAGGGCGCGCCCTTCAAGGAGTGCGTCACCCACGGCTGGACCGTGGACGGCGAGGGCAGAGCCATGCACAAGTCCCTGGGCAATGGCATGGACCCGGCAGAGATCATCAACCAGTATGGCGCGGACCTGCTGCGCCTGTGGGCCGCCAGCGCCGACTACCACGCCGACGTCCGCTGCTCTCACGAGATCTTCAAGCAGCTCAGCCAGAACTACCTCAAGTTCCGCAACACCGCCCGGTACTGCCTGGGCAATCTGGACGGCTTTGACGCCGACCAGCTGACGGCGCCCGCGGAGATGGAGGAACTGGACCGCTGGGCCGTCACCCGCCTGAACGCCCTGATGGAGAAGTGCGCCAAGGCGTACAACGACTATGAGTTCCTGGTGGTCACCCACGCGGTGAACGACTTCTGCGTGGTGGACATGTCCAACTTCTATCTGGACATCATCAAGGACCGTCTGTACTGCGAGGAAAAGGACGGCGCCAAGCGCCGCAGCGCCCAGACCGCCCTGTTCCTGATTCTGGACACCATGACCAAGCTGATGGCCCCCATCCTGTGCTTCACCTGCGATGAGATCTGGCTCTCTATGCCCCACCGCAGCGGCGACGATGGTCGGAACGTGGTGTTCAACGACATGAACAAGCCCTTCACCGACTACGCCCTGGATGAGACCGCCATGGAGAAGTGGTCCGCCGTGGAAAAGCTGCGCGACGACGTGAACGCCGTGCTGGAGGCCGCCCGGGCCGAGAAGAAAATCGGCAAGGCCCTGGAGGCCCACGTGGCCCTCCACGCTGGGGACGACGCGGCGTCTGCCGCCCTGGTGCAGGTGATGGGCCTGAACCTGGCAGAGCTCTTCATCGTCTCCGACTGCCAGGTCTCCAGTGCGGAGCCCGATGCCGCCTCCACTGTGGGCCAGGGTGCCAACTTCCCCGGCCTCACCGTGGAAGTCAGCGAGGCCAGAGGCGACAAGTGCGAGCGGTGCTGGATGCACAGCCCCACTGTGGGCGCCGACGCGGATCACCCCACCCTCTGCGCCCGCTGCGCCGCCGTGGTGCGGAAACTCCCCCAATTCTGACCATCCGAAAACAGCAGTCAAAAAGGTCCCGGCCATTGGCCGGGACCTTTTTCCATGTCGATTCAATTCCCCCGGGCACGTTCCTTTTTCAGCTTCCGGATATCCTCTCCCGCAAAGGGCAGCAGGGTATATTCCCCTTCAATCCGGGAGGCGATCTGGGGCGTGTACCGCCGGGCCAGCTCTCCCGGCGTCAGGTTTGTGCTGATGATGGTGGAGCGGCGCTCCATCTGGCGGGTGTTGACAATCTGGTACAGGGCGCTCTGAACGAAGGATGTGGTCATCTCGGATCCCAGATCGTCCAGAATCAGCAGATCGCAGTTCAGCACCCGCTCCACGTGGTCGTCGGCCTCCTCTTCCCGGGTGAACTTCTGCTGCTCGAATTGTGCGAAGATGTGGCCCGCGGTGTCATAGACCACCGAATGCCCCTTCTCGCTGACCTCCCGGGCAATGGCGGCGGAGAGGTGGGTCTTTCCCAGTCCGGGTGCGCCGAAGAGCAGGAGGTTCGCCGGGCGCTTGCCGAACTGGTGGGCAAAATCCGCGCAGATGTCGTAGATCATCTCCATGTGCTGCCGGACGGTGACGCCGATGTTCGGGTCATAGCGGTCCGGGTACCAGTCTGTGGAGAAGGTGTCAAAGCTCTGGTGCCCCAGGTCCAGCATCCGGGACAGCTCCTTCTGCTGCTCCCGGGCGTAATAGCCCCGCAGGCAGCGGCACACCCGGCCGTTGCGGTAGCCCGTGTCCCCGCAGAGGGCGCAGGCGGGCGTCTCCTCCAGAGCATCCTCCGGCAGGCCCATCTTCTGCAGAAGCTCCCGCTTCTCTGCCTGAAGGCTCAGATTTTCATCCCGCAGCACTGCCACCGCGGACCGGGGGTCCGTGCCGTGGCGGAGCGCACTGGTGATGATGCGGCTCATGGTGGAGCGAAGCTCCCCGTCGATCTCCCGCAGGCGGGGCTGGCGGGCAAAAATCCGTTCCCGCCGCTCCTGATACTGGGCCTGCCGCCTCTGGCGGTCCTCCTCGAACCGCTGGAGGGCCAAGCGCATCACCTTTCCGTCATACGCCACCGCTCATCACCTCCTGTTCC
The DNA here is from genome assembly GCA_019410105.1 of Clostridiales bacterium. Next base: position 23,681 of record DXTB01000009.1, read on the forward strand.
GATGCAGCTCCTGCATATATCTGCGCATCTCCGTCTCCGTGTCCCTGGGGGACTGCTGGTCCCCCCTGCGGGCCGCCGGACGGTCCCCCGCCTGAATCTCCTCCACCGTGTGGAGGCCCGCCTCGTTCCACTTCTTCAAAATGCCGTTGCAATAGGCCCACTTCAGCTCATGGCACTTCAGCACCGTTTTGTCATAGGCCAGGGCCACGGCCTCCGGGCCAAAGCCCATCTCCTGCCAGGCGAGGATATACTTCTCCTCCGAAGGCGCGGGGGGCCGGTCCCCCAGCTGCAGCGCCTTCATATACTGGGGCAGGACCCCCTGGCGCTGGGCATAGGTCCGGAGATAGGCATCCGCCGCCGCCTGGGTGTCGATCCCCATGCGGGCCCAGGCGTAGCCCTCCTTTTCGATCTGCTTCATGCCGGGGCGGCGGCCCTCGCCGAATCGGCGCTGCACCCGCTCTACACAGTGGCACACCAGCAGATAGACCACGCCCTCCGGCAGGCCCAGATAGTCCGTCAGTCCCAGCAGGATCCCCACGTCCGGGGTGGTCAGCTTTTTGCCCAGCTTCACCTCCACCTGCCGGGTGAGGGCCTGAAACGCCTTGCTGTGCTCTAGCCGCTCCGCCACGTCGGCGCGCTGATAGACGGGCCGCTCCTCCGCCGGGGCGGGCGGCGTCTCCGCGGGGGCCACCAGGCCCAGCTCCCGCAGGGCGGTCTCCGCCGCCTCGATGCGGCCGCGGTCCCACCGCAGCTCCCCGGCCAGGGACCGGGGCGGCACCGTGCCCTGCCGCCGCAGCAGCGCCAGATACAGCAGCGCCGCATCCCCGTCGCCCCGGTCCAGCAGCCGCTTCACCGTGGCCGCGGACAGGGTGACGCTCTCATCCCCGGTATGTACCAGACAACTGGGCATCCTCCGCCCCTCCCCTCGTTTTGAACTCCCCCTATTCTACACGATTTTCCCCGGCAGGACAAGCCCCGGCGGAAAAAGTCCGCACCTGCCCCAGCTTCTGGCGGAAATGTGAATTTTTTCAAAACCTCCCGTTTTTGTGTGGCGCTGTCTTTTTTCCTATGATATACTATAATTTATGATAATGGGCGGCATCTGCCCTGCCGCTGATCAATCTACCGACGAGGGGGAAGTTGTTTATGGCAAATCGCGTGGTCATCAACATCTGCGGGGAGGAGCTCACCTTCATTGCGGAGGAGTCCTCTTCTTACATGCAGCGGGTGGGCGCCTACGTCAATGATAAAATGGCGGAGGTCCTGGACAGCTCCAAAGTGGGCCGCACGGATGCCGCCGTCCTCACCGCCGTCAACATTGCCGACGAGCTCTTCAAGGCCCAGGCCGCGGCGGAGCAGCTCCGGGGCCAGATCAAGGGGTATCTGGACGAGGCCGGCAGGGCCCAGAGCGAGGCCAGCGAGCTGAAGCGGGAGGTCTTCCGCCTCCAGCAGAAGCTGGACGCCCAGGCCCGGAAGGACCGGGGATGAGGCCGGAGCTGCTGGCCCCCGCCGGTTCGCCGGAGGCTCTGCGGGCGGCGGTCCAGAACGGCGCGGACGCGGTGTACCTGGGCTGGGGCGCCTTCAACGCCCGCAGGGGCGCGAAAAATTTTTCTGATGAGGAGTTCGCCGCCGCCCTGGCCTACTGCCACGAGCGGGGGGTCCGGGTCTTTCTGACGCTGAACACCCTGGTGACGGACCGGGAGCTGCCCCAGGCGCTGGAGACAGCCGTTCAGGCCGGCCGCCTGGGGGTGGACGCGGTGCTGGTGCAGGACTGGGGGCTGTTCGGCCTGCTGCGCCGGACGCTGCCGGATCTGCCCCTCCACGCCAGCACCCAGATGAGCCTGTTCACCTCCGGCGGCGCCCGGGAGATCGCCGCCGACGGCTGTGAGCGGGTGGTCATTGCCCGGGAGTGTTCGGCGGAGGACACCCGTACGATCTGTGAAAACTGCCCTGTGGAAGTGGAGGTCTTTGCCCACGGGGCGCTGTGCATGTGCTACTCCGGCCAGTGCGGGATGAGCGCCCTGATCGGGGGCCGCTCCGGAAACCGGGGCCGCTGCGCCCAGCCCTGCCGCCTGCCCTACGGGGTTAACGCCCCCGCCAAAAAGGCATATCCCCTGAGCCTGAAGGACAGCTGTCTGGCCGGACGGCTGGAGGAGATAGGGGCCATGGGCGTATCCTGCGTGAAGCTGGAGGGCCGCATGAAGCGGCCGGAGTATGTGGCCGTCATCACCCGCATCTACGCCCGCCTGCTGGAGGAGGGCCGTGGTCCCACCGCCGACGAGCGGGCGGAGCTGGAGCAGGCCTTCTCCCGGTCCGGCTTCACCGACTGGTACTGGCAGGGCAAACACGGCGCTGCCATGTTCGGCACCCGTCCGGAGAACGCTCCGGACCCCAAGGACCTCTTTGAGGAGGCCCGCCGGGCCTATGAACGGGACATCCTGCGGACGGTGCCGGTGGATCTCTCCTGCTCCGTTTCCGCGGGGGTGCCCTGCACCCTGACCGTGTCGGACCGGGACGGCCACATCGTCACGGTCACCGGCCCGGTGCCGGAGGCCGCCCGGACCCGGGCCCTGGATGGACTGGAGCTGGAAGCCCGCCTCCGCAAGACCGGCGGCACCGCCTACCGCTGCGACACCGTGGTCACCCTGGTAGATGAGGGGCTGTCCCTCTCCGCCAGTGCCGTCAATGCCCTGCGGCGGGATGCGCTGGCGGCTCTCACCGCCGCCCGCACTGCGCCGCCCAAGCGCCGGGAGCTGCCGGTGCCGCCCCTGCCGGAGGCCGACTGCACAGCGGAGGCGCCCCGGCTCACCATTTCCGTGACCCGGCTGGAGCAGCTCTCCCCCGCCCTGCTGGAGCTGGGCTGCCCGGCCCGGGTCTATATCCCGCTGGAAGAGGTCTCCCGGCTGGAATCTCTCCCGGGAGAAGGCCCGGAGTGGTGCGCCGTTCTGCCCCGGGTCTGGCGGGACCGGGACGAGCCTGCGCTCCGCACCTTGCTGGAGCGGGCCCGGGCTCTGGGCTTTACCGGTGTTCTGATCGGAAATCTGGGCCATCTGCCCCTGGTGCGGGGCCTGAACTTCCATCTCTACGGCGATTACGGCCTGAATGTGTTCAATTCCCGGTCCCTGGCCTATCTGAAGGACAAGGAGCTGGAGAGCGCCTGCGTGTCCTTTGAGCTGCGGTTCGCCCAGATCCGGGATCTGAAAAAGGTGCTGCGGGCGGAGGCCATTGTCTACGGCCGCCTGCCCCTGATGATTACGGAGAACTGCCTGGTGCAGAACGAGACCGGCTGCCGCCTGGACCGGCAGGGCCCTTGTGTCCCGGAGGACGGCCCCTGCCGCTGCGGCCAGCCCAATGTTCTGGTCGACCGCACCGGCGCCGCTTTTCCCCTGCTGCCCGCCTACGGCCACCGGACGGAAATCCAGAACAGCAAGCCGCTGTATCTGGCGGTCCGACCGGAGCACCGCAGGCTGGGACTGGCCTATGCCCGTCTCCGCTTCACCACGGAGACAGCGGAGGAATGCGTGTCCGTTGTGCAAAACTATCTGGATGCCGCGCCCGCCGCGGGGGATTTCACCCGGGGGCTTTACGAACGGGGAGTTGAATAATCAAATGGCAGCCTGGATAGATACCCGCTGGTTTTGGACCCTTTTGATCCTTACCCTCTGCGGAGAGTTTCTGCTTCCCTGCCTGCTGGCCCGGAAGGATCCAGCCTATCGGCCTGGAACCATGGCGGTCAGCGTTCTGGGCAGAAGGGGCGGTCCCGTGGCCCGGGTCTACCGCCTGTGGCTGGCGTGGCTGGGGATATGGCTTTTGACCACTGCCGCCGTCTACGCCGTCGGCGCGGCGCCGGCCTCCCGGTGGCTGGCGGCGGGATTGGCCGTGTTCCTGGGCGGCTTCGCCCTGGGCGCCGGTATCCTGGCTGCCCTGTTTCCCACCGGGCTCACCAAAGATCTGTCGGATCCCTCTGCCCTGATCCACGGCATTGCCTCTGCCCTGGGCTTTTTCGCCCTGCTGTTCCTCCCCCTCTGGCGGGCGCTGCTGGCGCTGGAGACAGACTCCCCGGTTATGGCGTGGGCCTGCTTTGCCGCCCTGGGGCTGGCGCTGGTATTCTTCACGCTGTTTGTCCTCTCGGACAAAGACCGCTTCCAGGGCACGGCTGTGGCCCGTGAGGGTCTTTGGGAACAGCTCTGCCTGGCGGCCATGTATGTTCCCTTGTTGCTGGATGCAATCGTCCACCTGGTTTCTGCCCCTGAGCTGTACAGCCCTCTGCACGGAATCTTACACTGATAAAAGCAGGGATGCATCTGTCCGCCCATCAGCGGGACTTGTCTCCTGCATCCAATGGGTTTAACCGCCTGAAAGCATCATATTTCCTATACAATTCATAAATTTTATTCTATATTATACAAACCGTATTTATTTTGGAGTTTGACATGGAAGAGATCAAGGTAAAATATTTCACAGATGACATCGACGAGCTGTGCTACGTGGAGGGCAAGTCCGACTGGATCGACCTACATGCGGCGGAAACCGTGACTATGAAGGCCGGGGAGTTCCGGCTGATCCCCTTGGGGGTGGCCATCGCCCTGCCGGAGGGGTATGAAGCCCACATCGTCCCCCGCAGCTCCACCTTTAAGAATTACGGCATTCTGCAGACCAACTCCATGGGCGTGGTAGACTACACCTACCGGGGCGACGGTGACCAGTGGCGGATGCCCGCCTACGCCACCCGGGATGTGACCATTGAGAAAAACGCCCGGATCTGCCAGTTCCGCATCATGAAAAACCAGCCCCGGCTGACCTTCACCAAAGTGGAGCATCTGGACGGTCCCGACCGGGGCGGCTTCGGCTCCACCGGAAAGTGAGGGCGCGGCCATGGCAAAGATCGTACTGGCCTCCGGCTCTCCCCGGCGGCAGGAGCTGCTCCAGCGCATCGGCATCACGGACTTCGACATCCGGGTCCCCCGGACGGAGGAAACCTATCCCGCCGGCCTCTCCCCCCGGGAGACGGTGGAGTACATCTCCCGGGAGAAGTCCGACGCGGCCGCCGCTCTCTGCACACCGGAGGAAATCATCATCACTGCCGACACCATGGTGTTTCTGAACGACCAGCGTCTCGGCAAGCCTGTGGACGAGGCGGACGCCCTGCGGATGCTGACGGCCCTTCAGGGCCGCCGCCACACGGTATGCACCGGCATCACCGTCCGCCGGGGCGGCGAGATCCTGACGGAGAGCGCGTCCACCGACGTGTATTTCCGCCCTGCCGCGGAGGCGGAGCTCCGGGGCTACATCCGCACCGGCGAGCCCATGGACAAGGCCGGGGCCTACGGCGTCCAGGGGCTGGGTGCCCTTCTGGTGGAGCGGCTGGACGGTGACTTTTTCAACGTGATGGGTCTGCCGGTCCTGCGCTTGAGCCGGATGCTGGAGCGGTTCGGCGTCCATTTCTTCTGCTGACCAACGATCAGGAGGGTTTCCTTTGAAGAAATTTTTTCGGGAACACGGCATCTGGGTCCTGTTCGCCACGGCGGTGATCGCCGTGAGCCTGTCCCTCATGTCCTTTTTCTCCAACACCTCCTCTCCCCTGTCCAATCTGGCGGGGATCATCGCCTCCCCCTTCCGGTCGGCCTACACCGCTGTGACAGGCTGGATCACAGACAAGCAGAACTACTATCAGGACGTCACCGCCCTGGAGGAGGAGAACGCCGCCCTGCGGCGGGAAAACGCCATCCTCAAGGCCCAGAACCGCCTGGCTCAGACCAACAATGAGGAAAACGCCCGCCTGCGGGATCTGCTGAACCTGCGGCCCCAGAACTATGACCTGGAGCTGGAGACGGCCTCCGTCACGGAGCGCACGGTCACCAACTGGACCTCCTCCCTGACACTGAACATCGGCACGGATCACGGTGTCGAAGTGAACGACTGCGTCATCGACGAGACGTATGCCCTGGTGGGTGTGGTCAGCGAAGTGGGACTCAACTGGTGCACGGTCCTCACCATCGTGGACACGGACACCTCCCTGGGCGCCCAGGTGTTCCGCACCAAGGACCTGGGGCTGGCGGTGGGCGACTTCTCCCTGATGCGGGAGAACCGCCTGCGGCTGGACTATCTGCCCGCGGACTGTCAGCTGCTGGGCGGCGATCTGGTGGTCACCTCCGGCCTGGGCGGGTATTATCCCTCCGGCCTCTCTGTCGGCACAGTGGAGGAGGTGCAGCTCAGCGACTCCGGCGCCGCCTCCTACGCGGTGCTGGAACCCGCCGCCGACTTTGACAGTCTGGTGGAGGTCTTCGTCATCAAATCCTTTGACATCCAGACCTGATGGGACGGATGTCCCCACCTGTTCGGAAAGGAGGCTCCGGCATTGCTGGCGCGGAATGAGACCATTTTCAAATGGGCCCTGTATGCCGGGGCCACGGCAGTGTTCTTCCTGCTCCAGGGGGCGGTGCTCCAGCGGATCACCCTCTGGGGCGTCATTCCCTTTGTGTTCCCCATCCTGGTGGCGGTCCTGGGTATGTATGAGGGTCCCCTCCCCGCCTCCGTCTACGCCCTGACGGTGGGAGTGCTGTGCGACCTGCTGCTGCCGGCGTCCATCCCCTGCTTTTACACCCTGATCTTTCCCGCGGCGGGGCTATGCGCGGCGCTGATCTCCCAGAGCCTGCTGCCGGCGGGCTTTCTCTGTGGGGTGGTCACCTCCGTGCTCTCCTTCCTCCTCACAGACGCCTTTCACTGTGTCGTGCTGTGGGCCGGGGGGAAAGCCGCCTGGGCTGCGGGGGCCCAGGTCTTCCTGCGGGAGGTCTGCGTCTCCATCCTGCTGGTGGTCCCGGTGGTGTTGCTGTTCTCTGCCGTGTTCCGCCGCACCCACCTGGATGACTGAGAAGGAGGCTGTCTATGGACCATAAGGAAGCCCATCATCTGCGCCTGTATGTTCTGGCAGCCCTGTTTTTCATTGTGGCTGCGGTCTACATCGGGGTCCTGTACGACACGCAGGTGAACAATTACGACTATTACTACGCCAGCTCCGTCCGCAGCATCGCCCGGTCGGAGACCGTGGAGGCCGCCCGGGGCAACATTACCGACCGAAACGGCAAGGTGCTGGTGTCCAGCCGCTCCTCCTACAACCTGACCTTTGACGCCTCCCTGCTGGAGAAGGACGAAGATGCCAACGAGTCCCTCCTGCGGCTGCTGCAGCTGTGTCAGAGCCGGGGGATCAACTGGGTGGATTCTCTGCCCATCTCCCGCTCCGCCCCCTTCGCCTACACCATCGACTCCCTGGACAGCGCGGCCAGGAGCCGCTTTCTCACCTATCTGAAGGATCTGGACGAGGCCGCGAACGCCCTGGCCGCCTATCTGCTGGAGCATCCTGCCCTGCTGGAGACCACGGACGAGGAGGGCAACAGGGAAAACCCCGCCGACGACATCCTGGCGGATGAGGAGCTGGATCAGGCCGGCAAGGCCCAGGCCCTGCTGGAGGAGCTGACCTCCAGTCAGCTGACCGGCGCCATGCTGGAAGGGTCCGGTCTCTCCGCCACGCGGCTGATCGCCCTGATGCGGAAGGATTTCGGCCTCTCCGCCTCTTTTTCCGTGGAGGAGGCCCGGCTGGTGCTGGGCGTCCAGTACGAGATCCGCAGCCGAAATCTCGCCAGAACGGACGCCTATGTGCTGGCGGAGGATATCGACGCGGAGCTGATCTCCCTGCTGAACGACGGCGACTACGCCGGAGCCAAGATCACCCCCTCCTCCGTGCGGGAGTACGAGACGACCTACGGGGCGCATATCCTGGGGTATCTCGGAAAAATCAACGACAGTGCGGAAAAGGAGGCCCTGGGCGAGGGATATAACTGGAACGACTATGTGGGCAAGGACGGCGTGGAGGCGGCCTTTGAATCCCATCTCAAGGGCACCGACGGCACCCGGGTGGTCTCCCTGAACGAGGACGGCAAGATCACCGGCGAGTATTACTCCAAGGAGCCGGTGCCCGGCAACACTGTGGAGCTGACCATCGACCTGGACCTCCAGCAGGCGGCGGAGGACGCCCTGGCCGCCACCATCACCCGGATGACCGGGGAGGATGGGGATGAGACCCGGGGCGGCGCCGTGGCGGTGGTACAGGTGGGCACGGGGGAAGTTCTGGCCCTGGCCTCTTATCCCACCTATGATCTCTCCACATTCCGACAGAGCAGCATCTACGCGGCTCTCTACAATGACCCTGCCCGCCCCTTCACAAACCGCGCCACCAACGGGACGTACGTCCCCGGCTCCACCATCAAGCCCCTGACGGCCGTGGCCGCGCTGGAGAAGGGGATCATTACTCCCACCCAGGAGATCTACTCTCCCAGCCGGTGGGTCTATCCCAACGACCCCACCCACAGCGGCGCCAACTGCGCCGGCGGCAACCACGGTCTCATCAATGTGACGGAGGCCATCACCAAGTCCTGCAACTACTTCTTCGCGGAGATGGGATACCGAATGGGCATGGACACCTTCCGGGAGTATCTGCAGGCCTTCGGCCTGGGAGAGCACACCGGCATTGAGATTGGTGATTACGCCGGTACCTTGCCCAGCAATGAGGCGGGCCACGACCAGACCCCCTGGGCCACCTTCGGCCAGGCCAACCAGCTCTACTCGCCCCTCCAGCTTGCCAACTACATCGCCACACTGGCCTCCGGCGGACAGCACTGCAAGGCCCACCTGCTGAAGGCCGTGAAGTCCTATGACAATACGGAGGTCCTGGCTGTGGGCGACACGGCGCCCACCAACGTGGTCTCCATGCAGGATTCCACGCTGGAGGCGGTGAAAAAGGGCATGCTGGGCTACACCCAGCCCGGCGGCTCTGTTTACAATGCCTTCCGGAACTGCGTGGTCACTGCCGGCGCCAAGACCGGCACCTCCGAGCTGGGCGGCAACCAGACCGAAAACGGCGTCTTCGTTTGCTTCGCCCCTTATGACGATCCGGAGATCGCCGTGGCCATCGTCATTGAGCACGCCACCTGGGGCTCCAATCTGGCCACCACGGGCGTGGATATTCTCAACGCTTACTTTACCGCCGACGAGACCGGCAGTGCCGTCACCGGCGAAAACCAACTGCTTCCGTAAGGAGACGCATCCCCATGAGCGAACCCTTTGTCTTTGATCCCCGCTGCGACCTGTGCAAGGAGCCCTTCGGCGCCGTCCCCTGCGGAACGGCGGTCACCTTTCACTGCCGCCCCCTGGCCACGGAGGGCTTTTCCCACTGCGCACTGGTCCTCTCCTGTGAGTTTTCCGGCACGCAGCGGGAGCAGGAACTACCCCTGGAGGGCCCCGCAGGCGAGCGGCTTTGCTTTTCCGGCACACTGACCGCGCCGGAGCTGCCCGATCTTCTCTGGTATCACTTCCGCTTCTGGCGGGAGGACGGCACCGGCTGTCTGCTGGACAAGACCGGCTACCGCAGTGACGGACAGGCCGTGTCCTGGCAGCTGACGGTCTACCAGGAAAGCCGTACGCCCGGCTGGTTTGGGGCAGGTGTGGCATACCAAATTTTTCCAGATCGTTTCTGCCGTCTGGCACTCGTGGACTCTGCGGGTCTGGTTGGACGGCGCTGGGTCCACGAGGACTGGGATGACACGCCGGAGTGGCGGCCGGATCCGGATGGGGAGATCCGCAACCGGGACTTCTTTGGTGGCACTCTGGCGGGGATCACGTCGAAACTGGACGATTTGAAAGCCCTTGGTGTCACCACACTGTACCTCTGCCCCATTTTCGAGTCCGCCTCCAACCACCGTTATAACACAGCGGACTATACCCGCATCGACCCCATGCTGGGCACGGAGGCCGATTTCCGCGCTCTCTGCGCCCAGGCCCGACAGCGGGGGATGCGGGTGATTTTGGACGGCGTGTTCAACCACACCGGATCCCAGAGCATGTACTTCAATGCCGACGGCTATTACCCCACCCTGGGCGCAGCCCAGAGCCAGGACTCTCCCTGGTACAGCTGGTACCGGTTCCACCACTGGCCGGATTCCTACGACTCCTGGTGGGGCATCCGCACTCTGCCAGCGGTGGAGGAGTCCTCTCCCTCTTATGTGGATTTCATCATTGACGGCAAGGACTCCATTATCCGCCGGTGGCTGCGTGCCGGAGCTTCCGGCTGGCGACTGGATGTGGCGGATGAGCTGCCGGACTGGTTTCTGGAGAAGATCCGCGCCGCCATGGAGGAGACGGCCCCTGACAGCATCCTGATCGGCGAGGTGTGGGAGGACGGCTCCAATAAGATCGCCTACTCCCAGCGGCGGCGGTATCTGCTGGGCAGTGAGACCCACGGGCTGATGAACTACCCCTTCCGCACGGCGCTGCTGGCCTATGTCTCCGGCGGGGATGCCGATGACTTTCGGGAGGCCATGGAGACCCTGCGGGAGAACTATCCTCCGGCGGCCTTTTACTCCGCCATGAACTTTTTGGGCACCCACGATACCCCCCGCATCCTGACGCTGCTGGGTGCGGACCGAACGCCGGACACCAAGGCGGAGCGGGCCTCCTACCGGCTTTTGCCCCGGGAGCGGGCAGCGGGCATCGCCAAGCTGCGGCTGGCGGCGCTGGTGCTGTTCACCTTCCCCGGCTCTCCCATGATCTATTACGGGGATGAGGCCGGGATGGAGGGCTTTGAGGACCCTCTGAATCGGGGAACCTACCCCTGGGGCCGGGAAGACCGGGACCTGCTGGCGTGGTTCACCCGGCTGGGTGCCCTGCGGAATGCGTATCCAGCCCTGCAGTCCGGCACCATCTCCTGGCTCTACACCGCAGGTCCTTTGTTGATTTTTGCCCGGCAGGACGGTGACCAGCGGCTGACCACAGCCGTCAACGCCTCACCGGACTCCCACACTGTCACACTGCTGTGGGAAGGCGCTGGCCCCACTGATCTCCTCACCGGAGATACTCTCCCCTGTTCCGGCGGTGTTCTGCACTTGCAGCTGCCGCCCTGGGGCTGCCGTCTTTTGCTGTGACCGGCTGCGGATGTTTCACGTGAAACATCCGCGGCTCTTTTTCTGCCGTTTGTTTCACGTGAAACATTTTCTCTTCCTTTTCTCTGCTTTTCCGCTTTTCTCCTTGCAACGGCCGTCCACGCTTGCTATAATAAATGAGCATAAGCATTTCTACCTTATTGGGTATTTTCAGAAAGTAGGTGCCCACGTGGCAAAAACCATTGCGATTGTGAATCAAAAAGGCGGCGTGGGGAAAACAACCACCTGTGTGAATCTCGCCGCGGCCTTGACGGAGGCCGGGCAGCGCATCCTCCTGTGTGATTTTGATCCTCAGGCCAATTCCACTTCTGGAATGGGCGTGGACAAGACGGTCTCCAAGGGAATCTACGATGCCCTGATCGGCGAAGTGCCGGTGGAGGACGCCCTGGTGCACACCAAATACGGCGATGTTCTCCCCTCCAACAAGGCGCTGGCCGGCGCCGGGATCGAACTGATCGGCATGGAGCGCCGGGAATTCCTTCTGCGGGACGCGCTGGACAAGGTAAAAGATCGCTACGACTTCCTGTTCATCGACTGCCCCCCCTCTCTGGAACTACTGACGCTGAACGCCCTCTGCGCCGCGGACGCCATCCTGGTGCCGGTGCAGGGCGAATACTACGCTCTGGAGGGCCTCAGCGATCTGATGAACACGGTGCGGATCGTCCGCAGGTCCCTGAATCCCCGGCTGGAGCTGGACGGCGTGCTGCTGACCATGTTTGACGGGCGGACCAATTTGGCCTTGCAGGTGGCGGAGGAAGTGAAGCACTACTTCCCCGGCAAGGTCTATGCCACTGTGATCCCCCGGAACGTGCGCCTCAGCGAGGCGCCCAGCCACGGCAAGCCCATCACCGCCTATGATCGGACCTCCCGGGGCGCGGAGGCCTACACCGCCTTTGCGGCGGAGTTTCTGAAAAAGCAAAGCGCCTGATTCTCTGGAAAGGAGCGTTCCCATGGCATCCAAGAAACCCTCCGGCCTCGGCCGGGGTCTCGGCGCCCTGCTGGGCGACGACGTATTGAAGGCGGAGAGCACCGGCAGCCTGTACCTGCCCATTTCCCAGGTGGAAAGCTGTTCCTCCCAGCCCCGCAAGCACTTTGACGAGGCATCCCTGGCAGAGCTGGCCGACTCCATCCGAGAGCACGGTATCATCCAGCCTCTTACCGTCCGGAAGCTGGCCTCCGGCTACTATCAGATCATCGCCGGAGAGCGGCGCTGGCGGGCTGCGCGGCTGGCGGGCCTTCAGGAAGTGCCCGTCATTGTCATGGAGGCCGATGACCGCAAGGCCGCCGAGCTGGCCATGATCGAAAACCTCCAGCGGGAGGATCTGAACCCCATAGAGGAAGCCGCTGGCTTCCAGTCCCTGATGGAAACGTATCACATGACCCAGGAGGAGGCCGCGTCCCGAGTGGGCAAATCCCGCAGCGCCGTGGCCAACGCGCTGCGGCTGCTGTCCCTGACGCCGCCGGTGGCCAAGCTGGTGGAGGAGGGAAAGCTCTCCGCCGGTCACGCTCGGGCGCTGCTGCCCCTCTCCCCCGCCCTGCAGGAAAACGCCGCTGGCGCCGTGATCTCCGGCGGCCTCTCTGTCCGCCAGACGGAGGCCCTGGCCAAGCGGCTGAGTCTGGAAAAGCCGGAAAAAGCCCCCGCACCGAAGGGAATCGACTATGCCGCGGAGGCGCAGAAGGAGTTGAGCTCCAAGCTGGGCCGGGGGGTGCGGATCGTCACCGGCCGCAAAAAGGGCCGGATTGAGCTGGAATACTACGGCATTGACGACCTCAACGACCTGCTGGAGGCCCTGGCGATGCTCCGGGCAAAGCAAACGAAAACCCCCTGATTGGGAAAGGATGATCTGCCATGAAATTTGAAAAGCGCAGCGGAGACGAAGCGGAGACACCCTCCTCTGCTCCGGAGGAAACGCCCTCCACCGGGAAAAAGCCCGTTGTCATCTATATCATGATCCTGTTCATCGTGGCCTTTCTGCTGATGGCGCTGTCCTTTCTAATGCACCAGCGGAGCAACTCCGAGGTGCTTGGGGAGCTTCAGGACTCCGTCACTGCCATGCAGGAGGTACAGGCCACGCAGGACGCCCTGCTGGACCTGCAAAACCAGCTGGATGAAGCCCAGACCACCATCGACGCGCTGGAGTCCTCCGCAGAGGAAACTGACGCCGCCTTGGCGGAGACCCAGCGGGAGAACCAGGCACTGCTGGCTCTGTACACCATTCAGCAGCAGTATTCTGCGGGAGATCTGGCGGGCTGTCAAGCCAGCATCGACGCCTTCGAGGCGTCTGAATACCGGGACGCACTGCCTGAGACTGCTGAGGAGGGTGTCACCCCTCCCTCCCAGCGGTATGCGCAGCTGAAGGAAGCAGCAGAGGCCCGTTGAGCAGTCAACGGCTGGCCATTGTTTCACGTGAAACATGCAACATCAATAAATTGAGGAGAGAATCATCATGCTGGATATCAAATTTATCCGGGAGAATCCGGATGCCGTCCGTGAAAATATCAAAAAGAAGTTTCAGGATGCCAAGCTTCCCCTGGTAGACGAAGTCCTGGACCTGGACTCCAAGCGCCGGGCCGCCATTGCGGAGGCGGATCAGCTCCGCTCCAACCGAAACACACTCAGCAAGCAGATCGGCATGCTGATGGGCCAGGCCAAAAAGGACCCCGCCAAGCTGGCGGAGGCCGAGGCTGTCAAGCAGCAGGTGAAGGAACAGGCGGACCGCTTGGCAGAGCTGGAGAAACAGGAGACGGAGCTGGAGGAAAAGCTCCATCACAATATGCTGCTGATCCCCCAGATGATCGATTCCTCCGTGCCCATCGGCAAGGATGACAGCGAAAATGTAGAGGTCCAGCGGTTCGGAGCATGTGAAGTCCCCGACTTCCCCATTCCCTACCACGTGGATATCATGGAGTCCTTCAACGGCATCGACCTGGATGCCGCCGGGCGGGTCTCCGGCAGCGGCTTTTACTACCTGCTGGGCGACATTGCCCGGCTCCATGAGGCGGTGCTGGCCTACGGCCGGGACTTCATGATCGACAAGGGCTTCACCTACTGCATCCCCCCCTTCATGATCCACGGCAACGTGGTGGA